>NZ_CP141050.1:0-600000 GCF_034627025.1 Microvirga lotononidis
CCGCCCCGATCAGGCGATTTGCAGAACCTTCACCACACTACTGGCATTAGCAGCTCGGCTGATGAGAGGAGGCTACTACAAGCCTCCGCGATCCGATCCCAAACGAAGCCGCTTTTGATCCCGTCCGAGAAAGACGGAACATCTTAAGGGCATGCCGTAGTAATCTCCACTTTAACTTTCTCTGTTTCCGTCATACCTAATTATATCAACACTTTAGCTGTTGGGATGAAGCGTAGCTTTCAGAGAGCCAGCCGATCGGCACCGGATACACGGATTGCGTCCAAACACGCGGAACGAAGGACGCAGCAAGCACGCACCTCCGCGATTACCTGTAGCCCCGTTTCAACAGAACGTCCTTGGCTTGGTTGACACGCGCCGCGAGATAGGTCGAACCACCTTGGTCCGGGTGGAGCTTCTTCATCAGGGTCCGATGGGCCTGCCGGATCTCATCGGGACTGGCCCCTGGATGGAGATCCAGGATCCGATAGGCTTCCTCGGGGGTAATCGCGCCCGATGGGAAGGGAGCGTCTGCCTGCGGCGCCTCTCCGGTCTGAGCGTGTTCACGCCAACGAGGAGAACGGCGGTCGAGATAGGCCTCGAGAAGGCGAACACCATCAGGATCGCGCGCGTGACACTCGGCCAGCAGATCCCGCAGGCGAGCCTCATCCAGGGACCCGAGTTGCTGTCCTTCGAAGGCACCGGCAAGCACTGAGCCCTCCATTTCGCCCGTATCGTGATCCAGTGTCATTTGAATCAGCTGCGAACGAACGCGTGACATGTGGCCGGAGGCCCGCTGGGCGCGTCCCCCCAGACTGGGGAAGGCAAGGCGGTTCCATCCGAGGAGCCAGGCGCCGAAGCTTCCGATCAGCAGGGCCATGTCGATCCGCCCCCGCACCGCGAGCAGGCCCGCAAGGCACAATGCCACTACCCCGCCAATGACCTTAAGAAACCTCGCCAGAGTAGCAGGGTTGGCATGTGCAAAGTTGCTCATGAACCACCACAGAACCGCAACGGCCGCAATGCCATACAGCAGCATCACGGCTTACGCTCAGTGATGGCAGTGAGCAGGCCCCGAGCTTGTGCGCTGCCGGCAGTCAACTCCGCAAGACCTGCAACACCGCCAGTCGCATAGGCGGCTGCGGCGCGCAGGAGTTCGGACAGGACCTGAGGAGTTCCGGCATCGAACCGGGAGTAAGCTCCGCCGCTCAGGCGGGCAATTTCTTGAAAGGCGCGGGCCGCATCTGGGTCGTGCCCCTCGTGGAACATGAAAGCCTTGATTCCGAGGAGACCGAGTTCTCCCGCCATGGCACAGAGGTCATCGATCGGCTCCTCCATGGCATCACCAACGTAAACAAGAACTTTCAACGGGCTCTGGCCTGCCTCTGTCCGGACGTGGCGGAGCACCCGCGCGATCTGGGTTTGACCACCCCGGCAGCTGATCTTGGTCATGAGGTCGGTGAGGGCCCGCGGATCAGCGACCCAACGCGATGCGCGGCACTCACCGAAGCCTCGGAAATACACCAGCTGCACAGAGAGGCCGCCGGCCGCACTGGCCGCGGCAAACATTTCGCCCTGAACGCGACAGGCCAGATCCCAGGTCGGCTGCCGGCTCATTGTGGCGTCGAGAGCAAACACGAGCCGAGCCCGGGGAGCATTGCCGGCCAGTGGCCCAAGACGCTTAGCGTCGTCCAGGAACGAGTCGATCCTCGAAGCCGGACTGGCGCCAGCGATGGGTGGTCGTGTGAGGTCCTTCTTGTCAGCCATCGTCTCTCCCTCTCCCAAGATGTGGGGTTCGAGCGAGGGCCTGTAAATCCGGTGGATGTAGCTTTCACGGGCATGCCCTTCTTGCGGGCCCTGCCAGGATGAACAGGATGAGTAGGAATCCTGATCGTTGCGCAGACATTGTAAATACAACCAATACGTGCAATCAGGGGCCGGGTTATAATCTGATGCGCGCGCAATCCCGAGGAGCGCTACAAAAACCAATAACGCCCAGGTGCGCCAACTTGGTAAAGGCGTGTCTACATGCCATCCTTCTCGGAGCCCCGGCTGTCCGCCTCATTGTTCTTGGGCCAGGCGGGGATTGCGGTAAACCGGTAGCAGGACCTGCGAACGCGCTGCCCATTGGGGCGAAGGCTTTCCGTTCGTCTCTCATCAGATGAGCCATGGGCTCGCTGGATGCGGTGAGAACCGGGGCAGCTCTGGGCTCAGACTGATCCTCAATCACTGCGACCCGAACCTGGCCAAGAGTGAGCCGGGGCTCAGGGCGGCGGCCTCTTTACAGCCACGAGCGCTGGGCTTTTCAAGGTCTTGAGCTCGCCTTTGCGTCCGCGGCCGCGTGATGCTCGCTGGCCATCCGGCCGCGGCTTGCCGCTCACATAGAGTCCGTCGATCTTGACCACGCCATTCTTCAAGGCTCGCTCGCGCCTGATGGTCGCCCTGCTGACGCCGAGCGCTTCGGCACGGCGGACTGAGATGCCCTTGTCCGGCCGTAGCATCAGCCACGGACCGGATAGCCAAGTCCTTTGGGACAGATTCGTAGTGTGCAGGGGTGTGCGGATGGTAACGATGAGCTGAAACCGGCAAGTGCTGCTTGGGCATTAGTCGAGCCGGGGCCAATTTCAGCCCCTGCATGATCGAGAACGTCAATGCTGCTAAGTTTCACTCGCTTCGATCTCCGTTCCTTCGCAGCCACCCTCCGCAGCTCGCCAGGCGCTGCGCGACCACCCGGAATCCCGCGGCGCCATTATCTCCACTGACACCAAGGTCCAAAAGCGCATATACTGAGTCCACAAACTTCGGGTGCGCCCTGCTGGGACGGGGCCCGTGGGAGCCACCAGACGGAGGTGGATCATGCCCTGGAGACGCACGGCCGTCGCGGCAGCCGTGATCGTGACCTGCCTGATCGTATTGGACATAGTCCTCGACCTCGTGGTCGACTGGACATGGTTTTCGGCGCTCGGCTACGCCGATGTGTTCTGGACGGTTCTCAGGACCAAGGCCTTGTTGTTCCTGACGGTCTTTGGGACAACCGCAATCATCATCGGGTGGAACGGCTGGCTCGCATCCCGATTTGCGAAGTTAGAGACGGGACGCTTCCTCGAGCTGGCCCGAGGCACGGGCTACCCGCAGACATCGGCGGGTGTGCCAGACATCGTGCTTAGACGCCTCCCTCTTGTCCTCCTGAGTGCGGCCGTCATCCTCGGAGCTCTATTGGCCGTTTGGGCGATGACCAATTGGGGTGTTCTCCTACGATTTGTCTATCAGGTGCCCGACGGCCAACGCGATCCGGTCTTTGGCAACGATGTCAGCTTCTATCTCTTCTTGCTCCCAGCTTATCTCGCTCTCAGAAACTGGATGCTGCTGACGCTTAGCCTGAGCGTTCTCAGTGCCGGAACCGTATATTGGGTGCGTGGCCATATCGAGCTCGACGGTCACCGCCGAGTAATGTCCCGGACGGCAATTGCCCATGGCTCTGCTTTGCTCGGCGTCTTCTTTGCTGTCAAAGCGTGGTCTTACGCGCTGGACCGCTATCTCCTGCTTTACGGTGACAATGGCGTCGTGGTGGGAGCCAGTTATACGGATGTGCACGTTGGACTGCCGGTCCTCTGGCTGCTGATGGGACTTGCGGTTATTGCCGCTGTTGTGTCGTGGACCAATGTGTCGGTCCGCACTTACAAGCTCCCGCTCGTCGCGGCAGCGCTGGTGTTCGGGAGTGCCTTCGTCCTGGGCGAGGTATTTCCCGTCCTGTTTGAGCGCCTGGTCGTGAAACCCAACGAGCTGGAGCTGGAGAAGCCCTACATCCAGCAGAACATCACGCTCACCCGACAGGCCTATAACCTCCATCGCATAACCACCAGAGCCTTCCCGGTCGAGCAGAGCCTCACGTCCGCCTCGATCCAGACCAATCAGGCGACCATCGACAATATCCGGCTATGGGATGAGCAACCGTTGATGGCTACCTATCGTCAACTGCAGGAAATCCGGACCTACTATAAGTTCGGGGACGTCGATGTCGATCGTTACTGGCTCGACGGCGCATACCGGCAGGTGATGCTGTCGGCTCGCGAACTCGCTTCCAACCTCCTGCCCGCCAATGCTCAGACCTGGGTCAACCGCCATGTGCTGTTCACGCATGGGAATGGTGTGATCATGAGCCCGGTTACCCGCAAAAGCGCCGAAGGGCTGCCGGTCTTCTATCTCGGAGACATTCCGCCCATCGCGACCGGGGGCCCTCCCGTTCGCGAGCCCCGCATCTATTACGGCGAACTGACCGACACCTACGTTCTCGTCCAGGGCAGCACCCCGGAATTCGATTACCCCAAGGGCAAAGAGAATGTCTATGCGCCGTATGGCGGCAATGGTGGGGTCCCGGTGGGAAGTGCGGCGCGGAGGGTCCTCTTCGCTTGGTATTTCAGCGACCCAAACATTCTGATCAGCAGCTACGCCACCGCCGAGAGCCGGGTCATGTTCCGACGGACCATCAAAGAGCGCGTGGAGACGATTGCGCCATTTCTCCGCCTCGACCACAACCCTTACCCTGTGGTCAGCGATGGTCGTCTCTTCTGGGTGCAGGATGCCTACACGACGAGCGATTACTTCCCATACGCCGTCCCTTATGACGGAGGTGGAGGGCTCAATTATATCCGCAACTCCGTCAAGGTCGTGGTTGATGCCTACAACGGTTCTGTCGACCTGTACCTGGCCGATCCCTCAGACCCGATTGCCACAACCTATCAGCGCATCTTTCCAGGTTTGTTCAAGGCCTTTGCGGCCCTGCCGCCGGACTTGCAGAGGCATATTCGCTACCCGGAGGATCTATTCCTCATCCAGGCGCGCACATACGGGGCGTACCACATGGAAGCGCCGGAGGTGTTCTATAATCGGGAGGATCTCTGGCAGTTTCCCCGCCAGCCGACCGACGGTGGCTCTGGCACGATGGCACCCTATTATATGATCATGCGCCTGCCCGGCGAGCCTGCGGCCGAGAACATTCTGATGCTCCCAATGGTGCCGAGCCAGCGCGAGAACATGATTGCCTGGCTGGCCGCCCGGTGCGATCCGCCCCATTACGGCGAGATGATCGTGTTCGAATTTTCTAAGGACAAGCTCGTCTACGGGCCGTTCCAGATCGAAGCCCGCATCAATCAGAATACTGCGATATCGCAGCAACTCTCCCTCTGGAACCAGCTCGGCTCGCGCGTCATCCGCGGGAACCTCCATGTGATCCCAATCGAGAATTCCATTCTATATGTATCACCATTGTATCTGCGCGCATCGACGGGACAGATTCCGGAACTCAAGCGCGTGATCGCTGCCTATGGCGACCAGGTTGTCATGGAGGAAACGCTCCCTCAGGCCCTGGCGGCTCTGTTCCCGGAACCGGTGCACGCCTCACAGCAGGCCGGGGCACCGTCCCGAGATGTGACGGTCCGTCCGAAAGCCGACCGCGCCCGGGAGGCTCTCAGCCACTACCAGCAGGCGATGGAGCGGCTGAAGGCGGGAGATTGGCAGGGCTTTGGAGCGGAACTGGATCAGCTGCGAATTGTTCTTGAGCGCTCGAGTGCGGCCACGGGCGAGCGCTAGATGGGTTCCAATAGGGTGGACGCTCCCAACGGGCTTGGTGTGCCACAGTGGCGGTGTTGGACACCGCTTGAGGGAGGCGCCCACCATCAGTTCTTGTTCCACTCCCGATGAGGCGTTCTACGAAGCGCCCGAACTCTATTCACGCGTCACCGTTAGTTCGGAGGCAGCACGGGTGAGTGGCATGTCGATCATCGGCTGGCTGGTTCTCGGCCTCATTGCGGGCTTCATCGCAAGCAAGATCGTGAACAAATCGGGCGAGGGCGTCATCCTCGACATTGTGCTCGGCATCGTCGGGGCTGTGGTTGGCGGCTTCATCTTCAACGCCATCGGGCATGTTGGCGTGACCGGCTTCAACCTCTGGAGCATGGTCCTCGCTGTCATCGGAGTGATCGTTGTGCTGGCGCTCTACCATGCTGTAGCAGGTCGGAGCGGCTCCTCGATCTAGGTGACCTGGAGCCGACGGCCCGGCTTTGGGTAGACCCGGTGCATGAACGGACGGCAGGCATGGACCGGATCGCGGCGAACCGGCCCAGTCTATACCTAAGCTGTGAATGCTCGAACGTGGGCAGGCCCACCGCCTCCAAACCAAACGCGGTTCAGGCTCAGGCGATCGCGCCGGGCAGGCGGCGGTGTTCCACGGTCCAACGCTGAGGTGGAGTGACGATCGACCTCTGCGACGACCGGTGCTCCGGCCTTCCGTTGGGTTGACGATGGTCGGCAAGCAGGCGGACAATGTTTAGCCCGGGGCCACCTTAGCACTGCCGCTTGGCTTGGCTCCTGATGGAGGGGCCGATGTCTCTGTCCCAGACCTTCAGTGGCTTTGCCGAACATGAGGCGCATGCGACCGGCAAGCCGGTCACCTTCGCTTTATGCGTAGTGGTGGTGGTCGGCTGGGCCATCACTGGACCGACCTTTCACTTCTCAGATGCTTGGCAGTTGGTGATCAACACCGGCACCATGATTGTCACGTTCCTGATGGTGTTCCTGATCCAGAACACTCAGAACCGTGACGGGGCGGCAATGCAGACCAAGCTCGACGAGTTGATCCGGGCCAGTGCTGCCCAGAACACGTTTATCGGCATCGAGCACCTCACGGAAGAAGAACTGAAGGAGCTTCGCACGCATTGCGAGGCACGGGCTAAGAAGGTCCAGGGCGCGAGGCAGGCGACTGAGATGGCGGAGGGAGCAGTGAACCGGAAGACCGCAGAACCATGAGCTTCAGATAGTTAGATCATCATCGAGGAGGAGACAGACCGATGACGTCCAGCATACCCACAGGTTCTTCATTGTCCCGGAAGGTGGTGACAGCCTTCTTCGACAGGCGCAGCAATGCCGAGGACGCCATCGAGCGTCTGGTGGATGCCGGGCTACCCCGCGACAGCATCCGCTTCATGCCTGGTGACGAGCGTGATCCACCGGATGATCCCGCCGCAGCCCGCCGTACCGAGCCAGGGGGATTCTGGGGCGCTTTGGGTGGTTGGTTTCTGCCTGACGCGGACCGGCACACCTATGCGGAGGGCCTCAACCGCGGTGGTTACCTGATCTCGGTCGATGCCAGCGATGAGCAGTATGAGCGTGTGCTCGACATCCTCGACGACGCAGGCACCATCGACATGGACGAGCGCGCCGACTCCTGGCGAGCGGAGGGATGGTCCGGTGTGTCGACCAGAGATGACCTTTCCGGATCGGCCGCCAACCTGACCACCGGCGACCATTCGGCCTCCGTCAGCGAAGAGGTGACAGCAGAAGCGGCGGAGCACTCCGGTGTCGGCCAACGGGATCTCAGCCACGGGAGGACGCGGATCCGCTCCTACGTGGTGGAAAGCTCATCCACGAGACGGTAATGCCGCTCCGGCAGCACGCCTGCATGAATCCGGTCTCAAGGGTATTCCGGCCGACCTCGTCACTCACGAGATCGCCCGGAAAGGCAATCGCCTCGACCATATGCCGATACAGAACTATGGCATGCTCTTCTGTCACGAGCCGGTTCCGTTGCAACCCCTGACATAGGTCACGCACGAGTCGGAATGGACCTCAGGTCAAGCAGCCGTGCCGAAGAGCGCGGCAATGAAGTCGCGCTGAGTGCCCATGTCATTCGCGGGTGCACGGTCAACCTGTCCTTTGCGGATCATCGCCATGACCTCGTAGCCCGCGATTGTCCGTGAGGCCGTCGTGAAGCTCTTGAAGCCCAGCCCAGGGCGAACCAACCGCTTGATACGTCGGTGATCCTGCTCAACGATGTTGTTATCGGGCATGAATAGGCGCGACACCTCGATCCGCCTTTCAGACGGCTGAAGGGTCGGTTACCATCAGCACACCGGGATAGGGGTGTCGGGAGCACGGAAGGTGGGCAGGCCGAAAATATCTGTGAGCTGAGAGCTCGTGTTGTTATCTGGCCGCCCCTTCGACTGGCCCGGGTGCGCTGCGAGCGCGGATCCGTAGTTGTCGTGTGGCCCACCGGCTCCCGAGGTTGAGCAACCGAACAGGAGCCGGAGATGAGGATCATTGCTCTCGATGTCCATCGGTCCTTCGCCCAGATGGCAATCCTGGAGAACGGAGTTATCCGGGATGCTGGCAAGGTGGATCTTGAACGCAGCCGCCTGCGGCGGTTCGCCCAGTCCCTGAGGCCTGACGACGAGGTCGTCCTGGAGCCGACGGCAACACCAGCGCCATCGTGCGCCTGCTGTCGCCGTTCGTGGCACGGGTGGTGATTGCCAATCCCAACCTGGTGCGGGCGATCGCCTGGGCTAAGGTCAAGACCGACAAGATTGATGCTCGCGTGCTGGCGAAGCTCCATGCCAGCGGGTTCCTGCCCGCAGTCTGGATGCCGGACGAGGAGACCGAGGCCCGCCGCCGTGTCTCGGCAGAACGCCCCCAACTGGTCGCGCAGATGACCCGCCTCAAGAACCGGATCCACGCGGTTCTGCACGCTCACCTGATCCCACCCTATCAAGGCAGCCTGTTCTCGAAACGCGGAAGGGCCTGGTCGGAGGCCCTCCCGCTCGCCGAGGATCAGCGTCGTGTCGTGCTACGCCATGCCGGTGAACTGGATCGGCTTGGGGCCGAGCTCGCGGAGCTGGACAAGAGCCTCGCCCAGAAGGCGCTTGATGACGATCACGGGGGTGAATGCCACGGTGGCCATGAGCGTGCTGGCGGCGATCGGCGACATCAAGCGGTTCTCCTCGCCGCAAAAGCTGGTGAGCTACTTCGGCCTCAATCCGAAGGTGCGGCAGTCCGGCGACAAGCCCGCCTACCATGGCCGCATCAGCAAACAGGGACGGGCCCACGCCCGGTCAATGCTGGTTGAAGCCGCTTGGGTGATCTCCGGCGTACCTGGTCCCCTGCGGGCTTTCTTCGTCCGTATCAGGAACAAGCGCGGCAAGTCGGTGGCCACCTGGAAAAAGCGAGCGCCGAAAGGGTGCTCGGGTGCCGCCAATGAGGTGCGACGATCCTAAGCTGCGCGGCAGGGTTGCAACCTCACGCCCTGCTCTTCGCTCCGGGGGCACCCGAGCCTGTCAACTATAGCAAAACCAGCCCTGCCAATCCACTCGCCGGTAGGCCCGAGCCGTCTGCGCTCTTGCAATCCAGGCAGCCCCAGCGCGCCTCTCGTCAGGCCCTGGCGCACTCCAATCGAACAGTGAGCGGTTGGACGCGAACGACTGCAGGGCAGTGGCGAAAGACAAAAGAGCTGTCTGCTATCGAAAACGGCTTGTCAAATACATCCGTAAGGTTTCAGGCACAGCAAAGTATCCTGGCTGAGTTTGGTGGCCGCCGACCCTCCCTCTTGGAAGTGGCTGCTCTCTCAGACGATCTCCTGATGACGCTTGCCGGGTTTGGCCCACCGACGGTCAGGCAGGTTCGTTCAATCGTCCAAACCGGGCTCAAATCTCCGTCCACACTAGCGGGTCAGGATGATGCGGAGTTGGTGTCAGAGTACGGTTCCCTAATACGCGAACTGACAAAACTTGAGGAGGAGTTCCACCGCCGTGAACTTGAGCTTCGGGGGCGATTACGTGCAATCCGCCTTGAGCTTCGTGTGAGGGGGCTCCAACCAAAATGAAGCCCAGCAAAAGAAAGCCCCAAGACACACTCAGGGCTCAAGCCTTCACCAGAGGGAGAAACCATCACGAACAGGAGGAACCGTGAAGGCAGGGACAAACAACCCTGGATAGGCAACGTTCCAGCGTGCATTGGCCAATTAGTTCATGGGTCCAAAGGTTCTTTAACTAGCTCAACACTTGGGTTTGGGACCCACCCCAGTTGCCCAGCCACGTGTGCATATAGCTGCGTGGTGAGGAAGTGGTCCCTAACCGCCATGACCACATCGCGCCTACCTGAGTATCTCCAGTGGGGACCATCTCGCCCCGCTGTTTCCATGACTTCGGTATCAACGGACACGAGGCCATGATGCCGGTTAAGCTCAAAGTTGATCCTGTACTCGTCAGAACGCTTGTGCCCTCTCTCCTGAACCTTCACATCAGCCACGACCAGAATATCGCTTCGGCTTCGCAAGGGCTTGGCTGAGAGTTTCAGGGTGTCCCATAAGATCACTGGACGTGTTACAGTGTCGGCCATGGCTGTTCTCCAGACCAGTTCGGGCGCAACTCCCTTCGTGTTGGGGATTATACCGTGCTTTACGGGAAATGTGTGGAGGCAATGCGGATGTGAGAGAGGCAGGGAACTCTAGAATTTCTCCGGCGGCCTCACGTGTCTCTCGGGTCCAACATCAACAAGAACAAGGCCTTTAGCGGTATTCTCAAAATACCACTGCCATCCCACCCCTCGACCCGCTGCGGACCTTCCAGTGGCGATGTACTCCAAACCATCCGCTGTGGAGAACTCATGTATGGGTCCCACTCTCCTCCGGAAGGACCACCATTCCCGAGAAAGGCTCGATCCACGCTATCTGATCAACCACCGCCTTCACACCGGGCACGTTCTCGGCTACCACCTTGGCCGCCTGCCGCTCGCGTTCATCGAAGATGGTGCCGGTCAAGGTCACTACCCCGTTCTCGACGCGCACCCTGATGAATTTGCTGCCCCACTTCTGCTCGTCCAATTTCACCAGTACGGCCTCCCGGATCCGATCATCGGTGACGCAGTATGAGGCATTCGTCGGCATGGTCCGCGCCAGGGCCCGCAGGACGTCGGAGCGTGCCACGATCCCGACCACCTTGCGGCTCTCGAGCACCGGCAGCCGCTTGATGCCGTGGCGGCCCATCGCCGTGACGACCTCCTCGAGCGGCGCATCCCGGCGCGTCGTCACGGGATCACCCGACATCACCTGCTCGACCTTGCGGCCGTGGGTCCTGACATATTCGTCGGCCAGCGTTCCGGGACCGACGAGGAACTCCAGCCATGAGGACCGCTTGCGGTCGGTGCCCAGCTCCCCCCGGCGCAGGAGGTCACCTTCGCTGATCATCCCGACGAGCGTGCCGTCCCGGGTGGTGACCGGAAGGCCGCTGATCCGATCCGCCAGCATGAGCCTTGCTGCTTCAGCGACGGTGGCGGATGGTTCGACGCTGATCACCGGTGTGGCCATGACATCCTCAACGATCATGGATCCCTCCTGAAGGCATGGGTGCATGTCCCGGCTCGTGGCCGGCGAACCCAACAACGGGGCAACGGCCACCCGTTCGCGAGGTGCCCCGGGGACATGCGATGATCGCGTGATGCGGGGCGGACCGCGCCCCCGGGGAATCCGTTCGACCGGATTCTTCGTGATCAGTTTGAGTCACTGCGACAAGACCTCGTCATGTGCCTCCTGGGGAGCAGGTTCCTCGGCCGGGTACGTTGTCGTGGTGAACAGCAGCCAAAGGCCCAGTGCGAGCACGAGAACCTCGATGAAGGTCATGAGGATGACGACTGTCAGGCTGAGGATATCGCCCGCCGAAACCCACGTCGCCGGCCCATCTGTGGTCTGGATCACGTTGATGCCAGCTTGCGGTGCACGGAGGAAGTATAGGAACAGTTGCACAGCCTCGAACAGAATGATGAGCATCGAGAGGACAAGGCTCATTGCACTTGCCGCGACGCCCGTCCATACGATCTGCCGCAGCGAGGCCATGGATAGGCCGCGTGCCGGATCGGCGATGCGGTCCGCGAGCAAGATGTACCGATAGGACCAGGCTGTCGTGAACGCCAACCCGAGCAAGCTTACGCCAGTGAGGTATTGGATCAGCGTTGGGTTATCGCGCGTCCCCATACCCGTCCTGCGGTCCAAGACGATGGCGGAGATGGCCATGGCGACGGAGACCACGCCGATGCCCACCTGCGCCCAGAATCCGATCCGGCCCATCCGCAGGAATGCCTTCGCAAGATCGCCCATCCTGCAACCTCCCGCGCGAGGGTGTCCCGCCACTCAGCCAACGCCACTTGAGCACGTCCCATTGCCGTGGCTGGTGGCTCCGCAAGTCCATGGCTCGATCCTTCA
Source organism: Microvirga lotononidis (assembly GCF_034627025.1). Taxonomy (NCBI): domain Bacteria; kingdom Pseudomonadati; phylum Pseudomonadota; class Alphaproteobacteria; order Hyphomicrobiales; family Methylobacteriaceae; genus Microvirga; species Microvirga lotononidis. The sequence continues at coordinate 12,020 of NZ_CP141050.1, forward strand.
TTCCAGGGACATGCGGGGAACTGCCGACGTGCTTGAGCGGGGAAGTCCAAGCACATCGGCGTCGCTGCGCATGACCGGGAGTTTGCGCGTCCCGCGGGTATTTTCAATTGGGGAAATCCCTGACCCACCGCGAGGAATGCCCGCACAGGTCCCTTGGCGATTCCTCGGCCGTGGCGGAAGCCGCTCCGGCCGACTTCCCGTCACCATCCCTGCACCCCTTGGGGCCGCGCTCCAGACGCAGGAACATGGGGTGCACGGCGCCGGCACCGATCGACGGGATCTTGCTTGCGTCCATTGGGAATTGCCTCCCGAGCAACAAATGCAAGAATGAGGTGCGTTGCACGCATCCGATCGAATCCCCTTTCCCTGACCTCAGCGTGGGAACGGATCGAATGGCACAGCTCAAGGAACTCACGGCAGCCTTCTCCGCCGCCGGCGGGCATCGCCGATATATCTTGCCGTCCCTAACGGTCGCCGCCGGCGGGCTGCTGGACTTTGCGATGCTCAAGTTCGGTATCCTGATCGATGCGGACGGCCCCTTCGCGTATCTGCCCTTCGCCATTGCCATTGCGATCGCCGGTACCATGATCATGTGGTGGCTGCTGGATTATGCCGCGAGCGGCAGGACGGAGCTGAGAGGCATCGCGGATACCGAAAGGGCGCTGGACGAACTGTCGTCCTATTTCGACGAGGGGAGCTCCCAAGTCTTCAACGCCGTGGTCGAGAGCGATGCCGATTTCGAGAAATGGCAGCGGCGACGTGCGGAATGGCATGAGAAGGTGCAGCAGTACTTGCAGGTGAACTTCGGGCTGCGCGAGCGGAACATCTTTCGCAACGTGATCCTCACCCAGTCCGTGCAGATCCCAGGCAGCTACAACGACCAGCACAACCACGGGCGATGCCTGCTCATCCACCAGCTTGGGACGATCCGCGAAACGATCATCCGATACAGCGACCTAGCGGCAAAGCGCCGTGCGGAGAGCCGGTAATCGGCAGGGTTCGCCCACCCGTCTCCGGCACCAAGCCGGCTGCCGCGATCATGCTGCGGCGCCGGCCCACGATGGGGCCGTCGGGCTGATGCGGTGGCGTCGAAGCCCTGCATGTGCGGATCACGCGTGGTCAGGGGGCCTGCCGCGGCATCCGGTCGATCCCTTCGGCAACCCTGCGCGCGATGTACGGGTAGAACGGGTTGGACGAGATCCGCACCAGCGCATCGAGCGGTACCACAAGGACGCCGCGCTCGCCCCGGGGCGTCAGGGTGCCGAGGTTGACGCCGAAGCTCTCGCCCGGGCCCGGTTGCGAGCCGTAGAGCGGATCCGTCTCCGGAAACGGAAGGGCGACGTGGGACAGCGAGAAGGCGGTCAGCGGGAACGCGAGGCCGAGTGCCGTAACCGTCTCGGCCGTCGCGCCGCTCTCCGTCGCCCTCTCGACGGCTTCCAGCGAGGACGTGTCGGCATTCGTGATGAGCGTCGTCCGGAATCTCCGCGGGGCAGGCGGCAGGATTCGGTCGACGGCCGTCTCCGCCGATCGGGCGATGAGCGGACCGAGCTTGACCGCCCGATTGAGGTCGAACAGCGTCAGCTCGCTGCCGTTGTTCGGCAGCCGCGCGTAGAGGTTCGAGACGATGGCGCGGGTGCTGACCGTGAAGTCGGCGACCGACTGGAACGTGTGGATCGGCGGGAGCCTGGCAATCGTGCCGCTGGCCTCCGCCCGCTGGAGCTGGCCCTGGAGCGCCTGGGTCACCTGGTACGACTGGCGTGCCCCGTTCACGGGAAACGAATTGTACTTGAATGGATTGAACTCGGGAAGAATGCCGAGCCAAGCGGCCTTGGCGAAGGCCGGAAAGAAGGCGGGCAACCCGGCCAGCCCGGCGTAGCGCGCGAAGGCGGTGATGCCGATCATCGGAGAGAGAAGGACGAGCCGCTCCGGCCGTGCCAGCCGCTCGTCCTCGAGTGCATCAAGGGCATACTTCAGCGCGAGCGCGCCGCCGTTCGAGAACCCGACGACGTGCAGGGGCTTGCCCGGCCCGGCGCGGCGGACGGCCTCCCGCACGGCGAGCCGGGCCGCCGCCAACCAGTCCTCCCACTCCACCTCCGTGAGCGCTGCGGGAACGGTGCCGTGGCCAGGCAGGCGGATGCCGACGGCGACGAAGCCGCGGTCGCGGTAGACGGCGGCGAGATGGCGCATGCTGTAGGGGGCGTCGGTGAGCCCGTGCAGGAGCACGGCAGCTCCGATCGGAATGCCGTCAGGCTCCATGACATAGGAGCGGTTCCAGTCGGTCCCAAACGTCTGCGGGTCGACGGCACTGCCGGTGACATAGCGGTCCAGCGGGATCGCCGCACCGGCTTCCGGAGGGCGGAAGACCTCCCGCCTCACGTCGGCGATGAGTTGCCCCTCCACCCGGAGATACCCTGCCCAGTCCATGGCATCGATGGCGTCGGCATCGGGTTCGTCCGGCACGAAGGTGTGCCAAGCCTCCAACGGCGGGGCGCGAAGGGCGTCATAGGCCCGGAACGAGAGACCGGCGACGACGAGGAACATGGTCAGCGTCACGAGGAGGCCTGCGCCGACCGCAACTCGCTTCAGCCCTGCACGGGTGATCAGCCTCAAGGTGCGCTCCTCGGTGCCCCGAGCCGGGTCCGAGCGGCAAAATCAAGCCCGGTCCCGTCACGGGACGATCCTTGAGGTTCGCCCCCACCGATTGCACTTGCCATTGGGAAAAACCCCGAACCATCAAGGAAGAAACCCTGAGCCGGGCTGATTTGATCGACTGCCCTTGCAGTCCGCTCCCGGCTGGGCGCCGGCAGGGGCCTGCTCCCGATTGTCCCTTCGTCAATCCGGCTCGGCGGCACGCTTGCCGAGGCACGCGTCTAGGAGGTCCCTCGGCACACTGTCCGGGAAGAAGGGTTCGTGCCGCGACAGCGCCTCGACCGCCGCGATCAGGTACCGGCGCGCCTCGGACTTGGATAGGTAGCCGCGGGCACCGGCCTCAAGCAGCTTCCGAATCAGTTGCCTGCCCCCATGTATGGTGAAGAGCAGCACTTCGGTCGCAGGGCATGACGCGCGGATCGCCCGGGCGGCCTCGATGCCGTTCTGGAGCGGAAGCCGGTAATCCAGAATCGCGACATCCGGGCGGGTCTCGGCGGCGAGTTCAACCGCCTGAAGGCCGTTGGCGGCTTCCGCCACAATCTCCCACCCTGGCTGCCCGCTGAGGATCGCGCGAAGGCTGGACCGCACCTCGGCGTGATCATCGGCGATCAGGATGCGGATTGTGGCTGAACGCGTCATCGACGAAGAACCTCACGGGGATCGGGCGCCATGGCTCATGGTCCAGGCGCGACCCCGAACGCTGCATGAACGGCTGCCGGGACGGGGGCGCGGCGAACGCTCACCACGCTGTCATCCCCCAACGGCCACGAACAGCGACTGCCGGTCGCGGTTGATCCGCAGCAGGACTGGCCTGTTCTGCCCCTGGGCCTCAGTCCAGGCATTCGCGACTTCGGCGGGGGCGGTCACGGGCCGGTTGCTGGCCGAGACGATGGCGTCTACCGGCCGCAGCCCGGTTTCGGCCGCGGGACTGCCGGGCTCGACCTGCTGGATCAGGAGACCCGACGTTCCCAGCTCGAGGCCGAGCCGGCCGCGGGCCGCCTCCGGCACCGGGGCCAGGGCCATGCCGAGCCGCCTGCCACCGGCACTCGAGCCCTTGAGTGCGGCCTGCTGCGGCTGCCCGTCCGGCCGCGGCCCGATGGTCATGCCAGCTCCTTCGTCCGCCCGTCGCCGAAGACGGTGATCCGGGCCTCGGTGCCGGGCTTCGCCGCCGCAACCGCCCGCGACAGGTGGCGTCCGCTCTCGACCGGATTGCCGCTGAAGGCCGTGACGATGTCGCCGACCCTCAGTCCTGCCCGTGCGGCCGGGCCGCCGGGTTCCACCGCGGCAACGAGCACGCCCATCTCGTTCGGGCGGCCGAGCGCCTGGGCATTCGCGGGGGTGAGTTCCTGCAAGCTCACCCCGATGTGCCCGCGCTCGACCCATCCGGTCCGGATCAACTGGTCGGTGACGCTCCTGGTGACACGGGACGGTACGGCAAAACCGATGCCGACATTGCCACCGATGGGCGAGAAGATCGCCGTGTCGACACCGATCACCTCGCCGCGGGCGTTGAACAGCGGGCCGCCGGAATTGCCGCGGTTGATCAAGGCATCCGTCTGGAGGTAGTCATCGTACGGCCCCGACCGGATGTCGCGGGACTGCGCTGAGATCACGCCGACCCTGACCGTGCCGCCGAGCCCGAAGGGGCTACCGATGGCGATGGCCCACGAGCCGGGTTCGGCCGCATCGGAGTCGCCCCATGCGGTCACCATCATGCGGGGAGGCGGATCGACCTTCAGCACCGCCAAGTCGGTAGCGGGATCGCGGCCGACGAGGCGCACCGGACCGCGGGTGCTGGTCCCGAACACGACCTGGACCTCCTCGGCATTGCCCATGACGTGATCGTTGGTCACCACGTGGCCGCCCGGGCTGATCACGAAACCGGCCCCGAGGGCCTCCCGCGGGTCCATGCGCTCCTCGAAGTAACGGCGGAAGAACTCGCGGAACGGCAGGTCCTCCGGCAGGGCCGGGGCAGTCTCCCGTTCCCGGACCCGCTGCCGGGCCGTGATGGCGATGACCGCCGGCATCCTCTCGCGCGCGATGGCCGTGAAGTCGGCCGGGGCGGAAGGCCCCTGGGCGAGGGCCGGCGTGACCGTCGCGGAACCTGCCGCACCGACGAGGGCGCCTGCGATCACAAAGGAGCAAAGGGTCGTTTGCCATGTCCGAAGCGGCATGCGGCGTCTCCCCGGCAATGCCAGAGCCGACCCCAGTTTCCTCCCGACCGGGCCGCCTGCCTATGCGGATGAACCCCGAGATCGGGGCGCGCGATGGCCGAGAGGACGCGGGCATGAATCCTGACGGGAGCGGGGTACTCGCCTTGATTGACGCGGCGCCTCGGGCTTGGTCGAATGCCGTGCGCACACGGTTCGGGATGACAGGCGCATGACGAAGGCAAGGATCCTCAATGCCTGGACGGGCGTGATCGGCGTGGTGGCCGTGCTCGCCGCCCTGTCCGTCGCCAGGGCGGTGTTCGCGCCGGTCGCCTTCGCCCTGTTCCTGATCGCCCTCCTGTGGCCGTTGCAGCGCCGGTTCCAGGCGAGGATGCCCCGGCTCGTTGCCCTGGCCGCCACGGTCGTGGTGCTCGTCACGACGTTCACCGCGTTCGCCTCCCTGGCCGCCTGGGCCTTCGGGCGCGTGGGGCATTGGATCGTCGCCGACATTGGCCGCCTTCAGGCCTACTACGACCGGACGACGCTCTGGCTCGAGGAGCACGGGATCGCGGTTGCGAGCCTGTGGGCGGATCATTTCAACGTGGGGTGGCTCCTGGCCCTCATGCAGAGGTTCACCAGCCAGGTGAACACGACCCTGAGCTTCTGGGTGGTGGTGCTGGTCTACGTGATCATTGGCCTGCTGGAGGTGGATGGCACCGCCCGCAAGATCGAGGCGCTGCCGAACCGCACGATCGCCCGGCTCCTGGGCGAAGGCAGCGCGGCCGCGGCCGCCAAGTTCAGGAGGTTCATGGCGGTGCGGACCCTGATGAGCCTGCTGACCGGCGTCCTCGTCTGGCTCTTCGCGACCCTGTTCGGCCTGCCGCTCGCGCGGGAGTGGGGGTCATCGCCTTCGTGCTCAACTACATCCCGTTCATCGGTCCCATCATCGCCACCCTGTTCCCGACCCTGCTCGCGATGGTGGAGTTCGGGAGCTGGCAGGCCGTCGTGGCGGTGTTCGCCAGCCTCAACGTGATCCAGGCGGTGGTCGGCAGCTACGTCGAACCGCGCCTGTCCGGCACGGCCCTGTCGATGTCGCCGTCCATTGTCCTGTTCTCGATCTTCCTGTGGACGTTCCTGTGGGGCCTGTCGGGAACCTTCATCGGCGTCCCGATCGCGGTCGCGGTCCTGACCTTCTGCGCCCGGCATCCGGACACCCGATGGATGGCGATCCTGTTCGGGCCACCGGACCCGTCCATCGGCGAGGCGGATGCCCTGAGGAAGGATGCGATCGGACGGTGACCCTTCCGGCACCGTCTCACTCCGGGGGAGCCGCGGAGGTCCAGCCGGTCGCGTGGATGTGCGGCAGCCGGCTGAGCTCGCTGACGAGCAGTTCTACGAGGGTATCCTCCTGGCGGGCCGTGTAGACGGTTGCCTGGACCTCGACCCGCGACGATCCTTCCGCAGTGTGGCTCTCGAGGCCTTGCAGCCGCAGTCCGCGGGCGCTCACCGCCTGGAGGAGCTGGGTGCGCACGGTCGCCTCGTCCCTGGCCGCGCATGTGAGCTCGATGACGTAGAACCGCTCGGCCATCCCGGGCTCCGGCCGCAATCGCTCGATCCAGGAGCCCGCACGTGAGAGCAGGAGGTTGGCTCCGATGATGAAGACGGCGGTCTCCGCGGCCTCGATGGCAGACCATAGCCGGCCAGCACCCCGACCGCGCCGGTCGCCCAGACTGTGGCGGCCGTGCTGAGACCGCGCACGCTCAGGCCGTCGCGCATGATCAGCCCGGCACCGAGAAAGCCGATGTCCGTGACGACCTGGGCGCCCATGCGGGTCGCGTCTCCGACAGAGGGGAGCAGCCCCGGCACGGATGTGAACGCGGCCGCGCCGACTGCCACCAGGGCATGGGTGGCCAACCCGGCGTGGCGCTGCCGCCACTGCCGCTCAAGACCGATTGACGCGCCAAGGACGAGGCCAAGCGCGAGGTTGAGCGTGACCGACAGGACAGCGAGATTGCCAGAGGTCAGATTGGGTTCCATGCGCCTGCTTTCCTAAGGCCGCCGTGCGGCCTTGAAGGCAAGCGCCAGCGCCAGCAGGGGACTTGCGATGTTGAAGAAGCAGAACGGCAGGTAGAGCAGGGTGGGTATGCCGAGCACGGCCGCCATGTAGGCGCCGCACGAGTTCCAGGGCACGAGCGGGGACGTAACCGTTCCGGCATCGGCGATGGTATGCGACAGGCTCGTGCCCGGAATACCGCGTCTCTCGAACTCGTCCCGGAACAGCCGGGCGGGCAGGATCACGGCCACGTACCGGTCGCCGACGATGACGTTGAGCGCGAATGCGGTGACCGCAACCGCGGCGATGAGCTGTGCCGGCGTTCGGGACATCCGGATCGTCGGCATCACGAGTTTGGAGAGCAGACCGAACTCCTTGAGCAGGCTTCCATAGGTGAGCGCGCCCAGGATCAGCCAGATGGTCATGAGCATGCTGTCCATGCCGCCGCGCGTCAGCAGGCCGTCAACAGCGGGAATGCCCGAGTTGGCCTGGTAACCGGTCGCCATCGCCTGCCATACGCCCTTGAGGAAGGCGGCCGGCGTGCCGAGATCTGTTGAGCCGACGAAGGTTAAGACGGCGTTGGGTTGCAGGACCGGCGCCATCAGTCCCGCGAACAGCGCAGCAGCCATGATCGCCAGGGAGGCTGGAACCCCGAAGGCGGACAGGGCGAACAGGAGCACGAGGGGCAACAGGTTGAGCGGCGTGATCCTGAACAGGGTGTCGAGCGCCGCCAGCTCCGAGGCAATTACGGCGTCGCCGGCCCCGTCGGTGCCGTCCGCCAGGCCGAGGATCGCGAAGATCACGATAGCGAGGATGAACGTGGGGGCCGATGTTTTGGCTTGGTAGCAGAGGTGGGTGGGCATGGTGTTCCCGGTGAGCTCGGCAACCAGGACGGTGCTGGGCGAGCGTGGGGAGAGCTTGGCCCCGAAGAAGGTTCCCGAGATGACGGCACCCGCCGTGATCACGGGCGAGACCCCGACCAGGGTGGCCAATCCCATCAGCCCCACCCCAACGGTGCCGGCCGTGGCCCAGGTGCTGCCGATGCTGAAGGCAAGGACAGCGCAGCTCATAGCCGCGGCAAGGTAGAACCAATCGGGATGGAAGAGCCGGAGGCCGTAGAACACCAGGGTCGGGATCGTGCCCGACAGGTTCCAGGTGCCGATGAGGGCACCGGTAGCCAGAAGGATGTAGGTGACGCCGACCATCGAGGCCATGCCCCTGCGTCCTACGGCCTCGACGTCCTCCCAACGGTGGCCGTTCCCGAGCCCGATCAGGGCGGCGATCATGGCGGCAAGGATCAAGGCCACCTGCAACGGCCCCTCGGTCGCGGCGAGCCCGAACAGGGCCATCGCTCCCCCGATCAGCACGGCAAGGGCGACGATCGGCAGGATCGCGTCGAGGTAGGATGGCTCCTGGTGGACCCGACCGGACAGGGAGGTTTCGTCCGTCATGCCAGTGCCAGGAGCCGCCTAGGGCTCGACTAGCTTGTTGCGGATGGCGTAGCGGACCAGGTCGGCGGACGTATGCGCGTTGAGCTTGCGCATGGCGGCGGCGCGGTGACTCTCAACGGTCTTCAGGTTAATGGCGAGGAGCTGGGCCGCCTCCTTGTTCGTGCGCCCCTCCGCGATGAGCTGCACCACGCCGCGCTCCCGATGCGTCAGGACGTCGCCGGTTGGGTGCCCGTTGGCGAGATAGGCGTTCAGCAGGGTCTCCGAGACCCGCCCGGTGAAGAACGGCTGATGCCGGGCCAGGGTCTCGACGGCTGCGATCAGGAAACGCCGCGCGTCGGATTTGAGCAGGTAGCCCCTGGCGCCCGCCTCGAGGAGTTCGCGGATCAGCAGCTCGCTCTCGTGCATGGTGAAGATGAGCACCTCGGTCTCGGGCTGGAACGCCCGGATTTCGTGGGTCGCGTCGATGCCGTTCATGAACGGGAGCTGATAGTCGAGGATGGCGACAGTCGGCTGCGTCTCCGCTGCCAGTTCGACCGCGCGCTTGCCGTCCTCGGCCTCGGCAACAACCTCCCATCCAGGCTGGCTGCTCAGGATGGCGTGAAGGCCGGAGCGGACGACATCATGGTCATCAGCGATCAGGAGGCGGAGCATGGTCGAGCACCGGGCCATTCGCGGCGATTTCGCCATTCATACACCCGAAGGCCTGCCGTGACACTCGGGTAAAACCCCGAGATCCTGCGACGAGAGTCCCAAGGCGGATGGAGCGTAGTGCCAGTCCTTCCCATGCCTAGTGATCATGGCTGGCCAAGTTGTCCAGGTCGTGGGGTACGCGAGCGCGGATCACGGTTCCGGTGCGCCCGGTCCGGATCCGGAGGGTGCCGCCGAACTGGTGCAGGCGGATGCGCATGCCCGGAATGCCGACGCCCAGGGTCGGTCTGGCAGTTTCCGGCGCGGTCGGCTTCGCCTGCATCCCGTGCCCGTCGTCCGCTACACACAGGACGACCTCCCCCGGGGGGGTGCGCAGGTCGACGACGACCCTCGTGGCGCCGGCATGGCGGTGGACGTTCGATAAGGCCTCCTGGACGATCCGGAACAGGGCCCGGCGGACCTCCACCCGCAGCTCGTCCGCACCCCTGTCGATCCGGCACGTGACCTCCAGGCCGGTGCGGTCCGAGAAGCCGTCGGCGAAGGCCTGGATAGCCTCGGGGAAACCGCTCTCCTCGAGGCTGGCTGGATGGAGCAGGTAGGTGAACAGACGCAACTCCTTGAGCGCCTCCTCCAGCAGGCAGTCGATCTCGCCGAGCAGCCGTTGCCCGTCCCGTTGCGGCAGAAGCCGCTCGATCTTCATCAGGTTGAGCCCGACCGCGACCAGGTACTGCGTCGTGGAGTCGTGGAGTTCGGAGGCGATGCGCTGGCGCTCCTCGTCCTGAAGCGTCAGCAGGCGCTCCGACAGCTCGCTCACCGCGGCCCGGGCGGCACTCAGCTCCGTGATGTCCTCGTGGGACACGACGATGCGGGCCTTGTCCCCGATCCGGAAGCGGCGGGCACGGATCGTGAACCAACGGTCGCCTTCGGGGGAGGGGGTCTGGTAGAGGGCCTGGAAGTTCGGGCGGATCCCCGCGATCACGTCCTCCATCGCGCTGAACCGCCGCTCATCCGGCACAGCGATGTCAAGATACCTAGCCCCGATGCCGTGCGCGGGAACGCCGGTTCCCGTGCCGTCGACAAAGCGGCGCCAAGCCTGGTTCACGGCAAGGATGCGGCCGTTCCCGTCGAGGATGGCGATCTGCTTGGTCAGGGCATCGAGCGAGGCCTGGAGGAGTTCCCGCTCCTCGACGGTGGCGCGGTGGGCGAGAAACCGGTCGGTGATGTCGCTGAAGTAGACGCTGGCGCCCTCGGGTGAGGGGAACACACGCAGGTCGATGACGCGGTCGGGGCGCAGCCCGGACCTAATCTCGCCGTGGAAGGGGTTCCGGTGCTCGACAGCCTGGACCGCCGCGGCCACGCAGTCTCCCTTGCGCCCGATGAGGTCGAGGTAGGACCGCCCGACGATCTCGTCCCGCGGCCGGCCGCACCAGCGCAAGGTCGCAGCATTGATGAACGTGATGCGGTAGGAGCGGTCGATTGTGATGTGGCAATCGCTCATGCTCTCCAAGAGCTCGGCTAGGCGCTGGTTGGCAGCCAGGAGCTCGGTCTGCGTGGCCGAAGCCGTGAGCCTGAGGGAATCGACCGGTCCCACGTTGCGCAGCAGGGCCCGGACCGCGGCGCCCCCGACCAGGAGCAGGGCGAGGCTGGCGAGCGACGATTGGTAGAGCGCGCCGAGGATGGGGGCGTTGGACACGGCCGCAGGAAGCACCGAAACGGCCGTATAACCGGTCTTGGGCGACCGTTCGAAGGTGGCGAGGTGGCCTTCGATTGTCTCGAGCTGACGGTTGCGCCTGGAGACCAGCCACGCCAATGGGGGTGACGAGGTGGCGATGGGACTGGCCGCCCCGGTGACGAGCCGCTGGAGCTTGCGATCGAGAAGAACCGTCTCCCACTCGGTCGGGCGGACGGCGTCCTGGACAGCCTGGTTGAGATGCTCCTCCGGCACGAGTAGCGACAGCACACGGTTCATCTCGCCGTTTGCGTCGTCCAGCCGAAGGCTGACCGAGACGATCCAGTGCCCGGTGACCGGGGAGGGCATGCGGTCCGACATGCTGAGTCCCTCGGTACGGACGACCTCAAGGCGATCGCGGATGCCGGGTAGTTCATTGATGCGGGGCAGGGTGGCCCCGAAGGGGTCCCTGGTCCTGAGAAGCACCCTGTCACGGTCCCAAAGGGTGAACCAAGCCCCGTCCGGCCGGGGAGTCGCCTGGAGCTGACGATAGAACCCTTCGAGGTCGCCGGTCTGGAGCAGCGGCGAGCGCGACAGCCCCTTGAGGAGATACCCCATGCCCTGCACCTCGCGCTCGACCGCGTTGGCTGCTGTCATGGCTGTCGCCAGGCCGTGATGAGCTATCTCGTGTCGGACCCCGTAGGCATGCCAGAACAGGGCCATCCACGTGGTCAGGAGGGAGAGGCCGACCGTGGACACGGCGATGATAATGATCGATCGGCGGGTTCCGCCGCGGCCGGACACCCCGAGGGTTGGGACGCTGATTTCCATTGAGGAGAACATGTCGCCTCCTGCTCAGGTTGTGTTTCGGGGCACGCTGACGGGCTTACCAAAACGCAAGGGCCGGAGATCTCGGCGGAAGCGGGACGGCGCTTCCCGCAGGAAGCCTCCCTGATGGAAGGAACACTCTCCCACTCCCCGATTGCCAGCCTCGCGATTTCATCCTTCCGACCAGAATCGCGAGGCTGGCAATCGAGCTCGGAGAATAAACCCATGTTAATGCGGGCACAAGCAGGGGGCGCATGCGTGCCCAGGTGGTCCGGAAGGTATGCATCCCGTCCCGACCGTGGATGATCGCGTGCACTAACCATGGCACGCCATCTGCAAGACCCACCAGGTCGACGTCGGAGTGGCTTTGCGATGACTGGTTCTCTGGAAGGCGGAAATGGACAGGGATTTCTCCCCGTTCCCGCCTGTCCGGTGCTCAGCGGCAGCGGAGATTGCCCCACCGATCGCGGAAGGTGCCGTAGGGACACGGACTGCGCGGGGCGGTCGCGCTGCCGACGATGGCGCCTCCCGCCGCACCGATCGCCCCTCCGGCCAGGGCGCCGCCGGCCCGGCCCGTGGCCACACCGCCGATTGCGGCTCCCGCGAGGCCGCCAATGGCGGCACCGCCGACGGCCCGCTCACCCGGGGTTTCGCACGCTGCGACGGAGAGCGTGAGCGCAGCGGTGGCGAAGGCTGTCATGATCTTTCTCATCGGACCTTTCCTTCTCGATTACGGATCGCACACCCGCGACGTGTCGCGGATGCCGACAGAATCAACCATGGATGCGTGTTCGGATATTGGGGGAAACCACGAGATCGTCAGTGCGGAACCCCAAGCGGGTCGGTTTCAACCAACCTCCGGCGCGGCGGAGGCAACGCCCGCGGATGACGGTCGCACAGCCGATTGCGGCAGTATGGCGGTGCGGCGCAGGCTGCTTTTTCAACGCGTTCTCGGGAGAATTACCGCGGCCGATCGGGGTTACACCCGATGGTGTCGTGGCCCGCGAGCAGTACTCTCTTGCGGGCCACGCCGTCGGCGGGAGACCGCATGCCCTTGGTGCGCCGCCAGGCAAGGATCCGCCACAGGAAGGGCAGGTCGACCGCGATGGGAGCGAAACATGCGTATTCGCATAGGGTTCAACATCTCGGCCCTTCTGCTGTATGGCCTGAGCTGGATCCTGCTCGGCACCGCGGTCCTGATGCTGATCCTCGCGATCGCGACGGCCCTGGGTCTGGCGAATCTCCAGATGACGGTCACCGCAGACCTTGTCGGCAGCGTGATCTGTGCCCTGCTCGCGCTCCTGTTTCGCTTCCTGGCCGGCTGGCTCGACCAAGCTGCCTGATCCGCGGATTGGCCGCGCTGGCGATCGGCGGCCCGGCGCTCGCCCAGGCGCCGCTGCCTGCGGTCGGCGTGATGCCCGTGCTGATCGAGGACGCATCCCCGTCGTCGGAGTTCGTCGGGCGCGTCGAGGCTGTGAACGCCGTCGACATCCGGGCCCGGGTCGAGGGCTTCATCGAGGCACGTCCGTTTGCCGAAGGGCAGGAGGTGCGCGAGTGGCAGGAACTCTTCATCCTCGAGGATGGTGCCTACGAGGCAGCCCTTTCGGCCGCACGCGCGAGCCTCGCCGGGGCGCAGGCGGCCCTTCGGGACGCTGAGGGACGGCTGCAACGCAACCAGGAGCTGCGCCGGACCCAGGCGGTGTCGCAAGCCGCCCTGGAGGAGATCCAGGCCGCCCGCGACACGGCCCAGGCCAACGTGATGGCCGCCGAGGCCAGCGTGCGCCGGGCCGACCTGAACCTCGGCTACACCACCATCAGGGCACCGATCGTGGGGCGGATCGGGGCCGCCGCCTTCGCCGTGGGGAGCTTCGTCGGCCCCGCGTCCGGGGCGCTCGCCCGTGTGGTTCAGGTCGATCCGATCCGGGTAGTCTTTTCCGTCAGCGACCGCGCCATCCTCGACTTCCGGAGCGCGGCAGGCGACGCCAGCAAGGAGGAATTGGCCAAGGGATTCATCCCGACATTGCGGCTCTCCAATGGCCGCGACTACCCGGGTAAGGGCGAGATCGAGTTCGCCGGCAACGAGATCGATCCGACCACCGGAACGCTTCCGGTCCGGGCGCGCTTCCCGAACCCGGACGCCCTACTGGTGCCGGGCCAATTCGTGACCGTCGTGGTCCGTCCGTCCGATCCGCGACGCCGTCCCGTCGTGCCGGTCGGGGCCGTGCAGCTCGACCGTGAGGGCCGCTTCGTCCTGATCCTGGAGGAGGGCGACAAGGTGGCCCTGCGGCGCATCCGGACGGGCCCGCAGATCGGCCAGAACTGGACGGTGGAGGACGGGCTGCAAGGTGGCGAGCGCCTGATCGTGCAGGGTTTCCGGAACGCCCGGCCGGGCGCTCAGGTCAGTGTCATCCCTGCGCAGGGTATCGTGCCTGGCCCAAGCACGGGAGCGGCTGTGCGATGATCTCATCCCTGTTCATCGATCGGCCCCGTTTCGCCATGGTGATTGCCGTCGTGATGCTGCTCGCCGGACTGCTGGCCCTGACGCAGATCCCGGTGGCGCAGTTTCCGCCAATCACGCCACCGGAGGTCCAGGTCACGGCTGCCTACCCGGGCGCCAATGCCGAGGTCGTCATGGACAGCATCGGGGCGCCGATCGAGGATCAGGTCAACGGGGTCGAGGACATGCTATATATGGCGTCCTCGAGCACCAACAACGGCGTCTATTCGCTCACGGTTACCTTCGCGGTCGGCACCGATCCGGCCATCGCCCAGGTGAACGTCCAGAACCGCGTCGCGCTCGCAGCCCCGCGCCTGCCGCCGGCCGTGACGCAGACTGGGGTCTCGGTGCGCAGCCGCTCGACCAGCATGCTGATGGGCATCGCGGTCTACTCGCCCAAGGGGACGCATGATGAGATCTTCATCAGCAACTATGCCTCGATCAACGTACGGGATGCTCTTGCGCGCGTGGCCGGCGTCGGCGAGGCCGCCATCTTCGGCCCGGTCTACAGCATGCGGGTGTGGATGAACCCCGACCGCATGCAGGCGCTCGGCATCACGGCCTCCGACCTGATCGCGGCGATCCAGGCGCAGAACGCCCAGGCCTCGGCCGGCCTGATCGGCTCCGCGCCGGCCCAGCTGGGCCAGCAGCTCCAGATGACGGTGATGGCCCGCGGGCGGCTGGCGAGTCCCGACGAGTTCAGGGCCATCGTGGTGCGCACGAATGCCAACGGCGCGATCGTCCGCCTGCGTGACGTGGCTCGGCTCGAACTCGGGGCGCAGTCCTACGACTCCACCTCGCGGTTCAATGGGCAGCCGAGCGCGACCCTGGTTGTGTACCAATCACCCGACGCCAACGCGCTGGCGGTCTCAAGGGCCGTGCAGGATGAGATCCAGCGCCTTTCGACGCAGTTCCCGGAGGATCTCGCCTACACGGTGGTATTCGATACCACCGCCTTCGTGAGCGAGACGATCCGCGAGATCATCATCACGCTCATGATCACCTTCGTGCTGGTGGTCCTCGTCACGTACCTGTTCCTCCAGGACTGGCGAGCGACCCTGATCCCGACGCTGACGATCCCAGTCTCCCTCGTCGGCGGCTTCGCGGTGCTCTACCTGCTGGGCTACTCCGCCAACACCATCACCCTGTTCGCGATCGTGCTCGCCATCAGCCTCGTGGTCGACGACGCCATCATCGTGGTCGAGAACGTGCAGCGCGTGATGAAGGAGGAGGGCGTTGACGTCGTCGAGGCGACCCGCCGCACGATGCGCCAGGTCACCGGACCGATTGTCGCCACCACCCTGGTGCTCGCAGCCCTGTTCGTGCCGATCGGGTTTCTGGCCGGGATCACGGGCCAGCTCTACCGCCAGTTCGCCGTCACCATCCTGGTTACGATCACCTTCTCCACGATCAATGCCCTCACCTTGAGCCCGGCGCTGTGCGCCCTTCTGCTGCGGCCGCCGGCCGAGAACCGCGGCCGGGTGTTCGCGGCGTTCAACCGCGCGCTCGACACCTCGCGCAACTGGTATCTCGGGTTGCTGGCGCGCCTCGGACGGCAACTCGTGCTCGCCTCGGTGCTGGTGGTCGCGATCTTCGGGGGCATCTACGGCCTGTTCCGCCTGCTGCCGACCGGGTTCATCCCGTCCGAGGATCTCGGCTATCTCTTCGTGAACGTGC
The DNA here is from genome assembly GCF_034627025.1 of Microvirga lotononidis. NCBI lineage: Bacteria > Pseudomonadati > Pseudomonadota > Alphaproteobacteria > Hyphomicrobiales > Methylobacteriaceae > Microvirga > Microvirga lotononidis. Next base: position 27,642 of record NZ_CP141050.1, read on the forward strand.
AACTGCCGAACGCCGCATCCCTCGAACGCACGGAGGCGGTGCTCGGCGAGGTCACCGGGATCCTACGCGAGACCCCCGGTGTCGCCAACGTCATCGGTATCGCCGGCAGCAGCATGATCGGCGGAGGCGGCTCCGAGGCCGGCATGGTGATCGCCGCCCTCGTGCCGTGGGGCGAGCGCAGTGGTCGGGCCGAGAGCATCGACGGCATCCTGACCCACCTGCGCACACAGTTCGCCGGACTTCCCGCGGCCACCGTCGTTCCGTTCAATCCGCCCGCGATCCCCGGTCTCGGCACCACGGGCGGCTTCGACCTGCGTCTCCAGGCCCGCGCCGGCCAAAGCCAGCAAGAGCTCGCCGAGGCCATGCGGGGCTTGATCTTCGAAGCCAATCAGACGCCGGGCCTGACGGGCGTGTTCAGCACCTTCAGGGCGGACGTGCCCCAGGTCTATCTCGACATCGACCGCAAGCGGGCGGAGCTTCTCGGTGTCTCGCCGGCCGGGATCTTCGCGACGTTGCAGGCGCATCTGGGCTCGGCCTACGTCGACGACTTCAACATCCTCTCGCGCGTCTATCAGGTCCGCATCCAGGACGAGCCGGAATTCCGCGGCCGCGTCGGGGACATCCAGCGCCTGCACGTGCGCAGCCAGCGTGGCGAGCTCGTGCCGCTGCAAACGCTGGTGACGGTGTCGACCTCCTTTGGCCCCAATGCGATCAGCCGCTACAACCTGTTCCCCGCGGCCTCGATCAATGGCCAGGCGGCCCCGGGAACGAGCACCGGGCATGCATTGGCCGCGATGGAGTCGGTGGCGCGGGAGACATTGCCGGCGGGCTTCGGCTTTGAGTGGGCGGGCCTCGCCTTGCAGGAGCGGCAGGCGGGCAATCAGACGGCAATCATCCTCGTGATGGGCATCGTCTTCACCTACCTGTTCCTGGTCGCCCAGTACGAGAGCTGGAGCGTGCCGGTGGCCGTCATGCTGTCGGTGTCGGTGGCGGTCCTCGGCGCGCTCGCGAGCCTGGGGCTCGCCGGGATCGCCATCGACGTCTACGCCCAGATCGGCCTCGTTCTGCTCATCGGCTTGGCGGCCAAGAACGCGATCCTGATCGTCGAGTTCGCCAAGGCGCGGCGGGAGGAGGGCATGGGCATCCGCGAGGCCGCTGCCGAGGGCACCAGCCAGCGCTACCGTCCCGTGCTCATGACGGCCTTCGCGTCGATCCTCGGCGTGATCCCGCTCGTCGTTGCAACGGGCGCCGGGGCGGGCAGCCGCCGCTCCATCGGCATGACCCTGTTCGGCGGATTGCTCATCGGGACCGTGATCGGGCTCGTGCTGATCCCGGCCCTCTACGTGATGGTCCAGACCGTCCGAGAACGCAGCAAAGCCCGGCTGTTCGGCTCCCGCGCCGAAGCATCGGTCCCACGGCCGGAGCTTGTGTCGGGCGAATGATGGACGGCAACCGGCGCGGCCTCGCATTGCCCGTTGCGGCCGAGATCATGGTCGAGGAGGAAGTCATGACGCTCCCGGATACCACCTCAGACGTCACGGAAGGCCCCCCGATGAGACCTCCCAGTTGGGTTCGCCCTATGCTCGGTGCCGTCATGATCCTGGCGGGAGTTACCGTCCTGGCCGACGTCGCGTTTGCCTCCCTCGTCAGTTCGGCCTTCCTCGGGGCGGCTGCCATTGCCGTCGGCACCTTCGAGATCGTCCACGCCGTGTGGACGAGGGGCTGGGGCGTCCTGACGTGGCAGATCCTGCTCGGCCTCCTGTACGTGGCTGTCGGCATGGTTCTCCTCGGCGGGCCCGGTGCAGGTGAGATAGTCGCGGCGCCTGGTGTTGCACGGTCCGTCCGTTCGGGCGAACTGCTGCTCACCTATGGGCTCGGCCTGCTGCTCCTGCTGTCGGGCGTCGTCAGGATCATCCTCGGATGGAGACGCTGGCCGGAGAGCGGCTGGGTGATGCTGGTGTCAGGCGCCTTCGGTATCGTGGCAGGTCTCATCGCCCTGGCCGAGTTCCCGAAGACAGGGCTCTGGGTCTTCGGGCTGCTGCTCGGGATCGATCTCATCGGGCACGGTGGCGCATGGCTCGGTTATGCCTTTCCTCGGAAGGCTGGGGCGGCGTAGTGCCGGACGCGGCGGGGCATGATCCGATGGCCCAAGGGTTCAGGTGCGGGAGAGTGGGCGGGCGCGGACCGCCCGGAGGGAGGATCGACATGCGAGGGACCGGCTTTCGTGAGGATCCAGTACTGAACGCCAGCATCGGTCCTTGCCCATTCTCGCCTACCGCAGCGAGGCCGTGAGCTCGCGCACGAACCGGGCCTGCTTGAATTCAACGAAGGTCAGGGCCATGAACTGCCCGCGTGCTCCAACCTTCGACAGCTCGTTCTTGGCGCCGAGCCGGAACTTGGCCCGGCTCATCGTTGCGCTTCCCCTGTTCCGCCACCGGGTCCAGATGCGCTCGCGTGCCGCCGCGTATTGCGCCATCCGGCCATGGCGTTGCGCCAGGGGGAGGAGGCCGAGGCTCAACCCGTCGAACTCCTTTCGCGTGAGCCGGCCGTCCCTGGCAGTGTCCATCGCGGCGAAGACGTTGGCCACATAGCGGTTGAGCTCGACGGCCTCGATGCGGCCGTTTCCGTTGCGGTCTATGATCCCGAAGACCGCCCACATCGCCTGGTCGATCTCCCCGGCCGGCACGGCGGCCTGAACGTGCAGCGGCGCAAGGCCGATCGCGGCAAGGGTCAGGCTAGAGGAGATCATCCACTTCAAACATGTCATCATCGCTGTCTCCCACGGACGAATGGGTTGTCGCGGTTTGTCCGGAGACGCGGCATCACCTGAAAGCCGTCGCGAGATCCTGAACGAAGGGCGCCTGCTGGAATTCCGCGTAGCTCACGCCGGAGTGTCCGCGGGAGACGCGCAGGAGGTCGCCGCGCAGGTGCTGGCGAAAGGCGGCCCTGGTCACCTCCCTCGGCCGCGGATGGCGCCACCGCTGCCAGATGCGTTCACGGGCATCGGCGTACAGCTTCTGCCGGTCATGACGCTCCGCCAGGGCGCCCAGTCCGAAATCGAACTGTTGGAACTCGGTGTAGGTGAGCCTTAGGTTGCCGTCGGCATCCAACGTGGCGAAGGTTGCGTCGGCGAAGCGCCTCGTTTCGGCTCCATCGATCAGGCCGTCGCCGTTCCTATCTATGCTGTCGAACAGCGCCCGCAGCGCCCGTTCGAAGTCAGAGGCCCGATCCCCCTGCGCCGCAACCGTCTGGGTCGCCATGGCGGCGACCACAATTGCTGTGACGACGATGGCGGCGGCTTTCCTCATCGGACCCTCCCTGGCCTTGCCCTCGGCCGGGACACGGCCGAGGGCTCACGAAATGCCGTTGGCCCCACTGGAAGCCGCCCCGGGCCCTCAAAACGTCGCGCCGACTGCGAGCGCGGCAACTATCAGGACCGTGACGCCGAGCAGGATCCAGCGCAAGGCGAACAGCCGCGGCGGCAAGCGGTTCCGACGGAAGCGCATGGCAGGCTCCTTTACCGTTCACGCCTCGGGGATCCCGCCCAGACGGTCGCTGACGGCGTCAGTGACCGTCTACCGACGGCCCCTGCGGCGAACCCAATGGCCCGACACCCAGACCCAGCGGCCGCGGCGGGCGCTCCAGATCCAGCGGCCCGGCACCCAGACAAAGCCAGGGCGGGGCCTCGGCCGTCGCTCCCGCCGGCGTGGCGGCGGTCGGCCGCGCCTTGGCTGTTCAGGACGACGGTCGGGCCGCGGCTGGGCTTCCGCATCGGTCGTTGCGATCGTGCCGAGCGGGATGGCCACCACCGCGCCGAGCAATCCGGTCAGAAGGGAACGTCGGGACAGCATGGCGATCTCCTTTCCCGGGTGGTTTGCCGTATCAGGTCGGCTGTGCCGCCACGGCGCTCGCGGCCTCGACGCCCTCACTCGGGCTCGGCGGATGAGCCTTCGAGAGCGCCGCCTGGAGCTTGGCTTCCTGCTCCGGCGACAGCGAGGACCGGATCACGTGTCCCTTGAACCCCGACAGCTCGGCGAGAACCTTCTCGGGCTGCGATTTGCGGATCAGCAGGAACAGGGCCGAGGTGTCGGGCTTCAGGGTGTCGCCGATCGACTTGATGAAGTCGTCGTTGATGCCGTAATCCATCATGCCCCCCGACAGGGCGCCCGAGCCGGCCCCGACGGCGCCGCCGATGGCCAAACCCGCGAGCGGGTTGAGGAACAGCAGGCCTATCAGGCTGCCCCACATAGCTCCGCGCAGGCCACCCCCGGCGGCGCCGAGGCTCACTAGGTTGACGCTCTGCTTGATCCGGATCACGCCGCCCGTGTCGCGGATGGCGACGACCGCGTCCTCGAGGTCGATCAGGTATTCCTTCTTCATGCGGATCAGTTCCGTCAGGACCCGGTCCGCGTCCTGCGGGTTGTCGAACCCGACGACCACCAGCTCAGACATGGCTCTCCTCCTCGCACGGCGACCCAAGGCGGGCCGCAACAAGCCGGAAGAGTACCGGATCCGCGCGACGAGGGTATCGGGTCTTACCCCGAACAGAGGCCAGGAACGGCCTGAGTCTGCATGCCAAAAACCAATCCCCGGTAGGTGGCAGCCAGGGCGTCTCAGGAGGGGGCAAGCTTGGGCAACCCGGGCGCCGATTTGAGCCTCCCGGGAGGCCCGCCGCCGGAGGACCAGCACCTCGCCCAGGGCGGCTCGGTATTCTTTCCGCGCTTTCTCGGTATTCGACCTGAGCAACGGCACCCAGAGCGGCCGCGTTAGTTCCGGGAGCAACCGGAAACAGAGAGACTGCCATGCGCGGTCTGATCGTCCTGCTCGCGTCCGCCCTCCTGCTCGTCACCCTCATGGCCGGGGAAGCGTTTGCCCAGCAGTGGCCGGCTTCCCCAGGCATCCACGGCGGCAGCTTCAGGCCGGCGGTTCGCTCCGGCTGGCAGTTCCGCCCGGTTCGTACGCGTCCCGTCCGCTGGGAGAGGGACCGCCGTTGGGCGGGGCCGGTATGGCGGGGCATTGGGTCTATTCCTGCTGGTGGGATGGCCGGCGGTGGAGACATGCACGCGACTATTCCCGGAACTGCGGACGGGTCCGCCTATTGGGGCCGGCCCATCTACTATCGACGCCCCAACCCGTGGGGCTGGGGGCTGGCCGGGCTAGCGACGGGTGTTGCCATCGGTGCGGCGGCTGCGCAGCCGCCGCACCCGTCTTCGCGACTCCGATCCGATCGACGACCAGTGGATCCTGTGCGACCCCGGTGCAGACATGCGTCCTGATCAACTCCGCTCCCATCGGCACGGGATGCTCCCGCCCCCGGGAGCGCGGCAGGGCAAGATCGGTTTTCGGCTCATTGAGGGAATGCATCATGATCACACAGGCATCCGGGAATTCCATCCTCCTGTTCAAGAAGGTCGCGGGACTCATCCTCATCATCTGCGGTGTTGTGCTGGCCGCACTGTCCTTCGAGGACGGCTCGATGGGGCGGGCGATGCTCGGGGTTCTCATTGCTGCGGCCGGCATCATGCTGATGGTGCTGAAGATCGCACGGCGCAATGCGAGCGGCCCGCTCTGACCGGGGACGATTGATCGGTACAGTGCAATCATGCCGCCACGTCCTGGGACAAGAACTTGCTGCGACGGTGCACCACGTGCTTCGGAGCAACTGAGCGCATCCGCTGCACCTACGCGGAAAGGGCCGGGCACGATGCCCGGCGGGCAAGCAGGTGGGGGAGGGGCATGGGAATCCTGCGGTCGTCACGTCGCAACTCCTTGGGACAGCCGTCCGGCGGGTGCCGGACCGGTTGGCCCGGGACCGGCCCGGCGCTGCATTCCAGGTTCGGGTAGGATTCGCCCGGCCCGAAATCAGGGTTATGCCCGATTGCGCCGAGCCCACCGATACGTAAGTTTCGATACGCAGCCCGTTCCCGCTCCCGATGATACCTCCTACGAGGCTGCCACCTGAGCCGTTTCGCGACGGCTTCTCTTTTCCCGATGGCAGATTGCCGGGAATGCGGGGCACGGCGGCTGACGCGACTTGATGAGGACGCGACATGGCACGCAACCCACGCGAGCCGACGGCCGAGGAGCGGCGCGAGGAACTGGATCGGGATCTGGACGAGGAACTCGAGGACACGTTCCCGGCCAGCGACCCGCTGAAGGTCACCCGGGGTCCGCCGAAGAGCCGGATCACTGGTGATGTCAGGCATGAGCCTGGGCACCGGCGCCCCGGGGAATTCCGCAAGAGGCTTCGCGACCACCAATGAGCGACCGAGAATCAGAGGGTACTTCAACATCTGTTCCTGTCTTTCCCGGTCCTTCGCCTGCGCATCAGCCATCGGCGCCGCGGCATTGGTTCCCCAGAGCCCGATGGATGAGGGGAAAGTCCCCGGCGGCCGTTCCATGAAGGACGGGCGGATTGGTCCGGGGAGCGTCGAAGGGGTGTCCGGGACGTCCGGCGTGACCCGTCTCGACGCCTTGCGACCCCTCCTGCCAGCCGAGGAGGAGGTCCTGTCCCGGCTCCTCAGCGGCAGCCTCGATCGCCTCGGCGACGGCACGCCGCCGACCTCGGACGATGCGGCACGGGCCATTCGGGCGCCGTTCCTGCGCTTCCTCATCCTCGGAGGCGACGAGGGGCACCGGCCGCACGAGAAGGGCGTCAGGCTCAGCGGCGCATGGATCCAGGGCATTCTCGACCTCGAGGCATGCCGGGTGCCTCGCGACATTGGGCTGAAGGACTGCCGCTTCGACGCCGTACCGGTGTTCACGTCTGCCGTCATCGACCGTGCGTTTCTCGACGGTTCGTCACTGCCTGGCCTTCAGGCGGAGCGGCTCGACGTACGCGGTGGGCTGTACCTGCGCGGAGTCCGCGTCGACGGCGAGATCCGCCTGACCGACGCAGGGCTGGGCGGCAATCTCGTGTGCGATGGCGCCGTCATCAAGTCGCTCGGGAGCTTTGCCCTCAATGCCGAGGGCATTGAGGTGCGCAATGTCCTTGCCCGCGGCACGGATGTTCGTGGCGGCATCAATTTGCGGGGCGCGCGGCTCGTGGCCGACTTCGATGGTACCGGGGCCAAAGTCTTCCAACCGGACGACGTTGCCATCGCGGCCGAGGCGATCGACGTCGGCGGCAGCGTTCTGCTGCGCTCCGCCACTGTGGATGGCGAGGTGCGCTTGCTGGGAGCCAGCATCGCGGGGGACTTGAACTGTACGTCCATGGGGATCGCCAACCCCAGCGATGATGCCTTGCAACTCAGCCGTGCCGAAATCGGGGGCATTCTTCCTGCGGCAGGACGCCAGGATCGACGGAGCGCTTGACCTGACGGGTGCGTCCGTCGGGACGATGCATGACGAGGCGCTGTGCTGGCCCCGGAAGGGCGACCTCCGGTTGAACCGGTGCCGCTATGGGGCCTTCATCGGCGCGCCGGTGGACGCCGAAAGCCGTCTCGACTGGCTGTCGCGGCAGGTGCCGGAACGCTGGGGCGAGGACTTCTGGCCGCAACCCTACGAGCAACTCGCGTCGGTCCTGCGCGAGATGGGGCATGACGAGGATGCCAATGCGGTCCTGATCGAGAAGGAGCGGCAACAGCGGCATGCGCGCCGCAAGCGTGCGCGCAATCGCCTCTGGCGTGCGGCCCTCGCGGCCAAGGACGGCCTTCTCGCGATCACGGTCGTCTATGGACGCCAGCCCCTGCTCGCATTGGCCTGGCTTGCGGTCTTCTGGGCCCTCGGCGTCGGTGTTTTCGGCTATGCCGAGCGGCAGGGTGCCTTCAAGCCGAACAGCCCGGTCGTCCTGCGCTCGCGCGAGTGGACGCTGTGCGGAGTGGGTCGATCCGATCAGCGCCTCCTCGCCGCGCGCCAGGAGGTCGCGAGCGGACTCGCCGATCAGGGCGAGACCCAGCTTGCGTGCTTCCGGCGCCAATGGGAGGCGTCGAGCTATCCTCGGTTCAACGCTTGGATCTACTCGCTCGACGTGCTGCTGCCCGTGCTCGAGATGGACCAGAAGACGTACTGGCGGCCGGATCCGCTGAAGCCTTCAGGGGAGGCTGCACTGCATTACCATCACTTCCAGTCCCTCGTGGGATGGGTGTTGAGCCTGCTGGCCCTTGCGGGGTTCTCCGGGCTCGTTAAACCGCGCTGATCTGCCGGGTTCCGCTGCCGTCAGTGAGGGCGATGACCCGGATCTAGCTGCCGCATCAGCTCCCGCTCGGTGGCCAGCGCCACCCGCAGGCCGGCACAGCGTTCCCTGGCCGCGGCCAGCCGCGCCGCGGCCTCTTCGTACCGGGCCAATGCAGCCTCCTCCTCGCGGAAGAGATCCTCGATCGGACGGAACGAGCCCTCGCGGAAGGCATCGTCGAGCACCCGGTCGAGCCTCTCGCGCACGCCCGTCAGGATCTCCCGGGCTTGCGTGCAGCGGCACCGGGCCCTGTCGAGATCCGCCGCCGCCTCGGCCACCAGGCCCAGGGTGACAAGGGTCTTGGAGTTCCCGTCGACATCGGGCCATCGCATGTCCATCCTCCCCTTCGGACGGTACGCTCGCGCCATTCTCCCGCATCGCAACCGCACGGACTATCGGGTGATGCCCTGACTGTGTGTCCGGGTATCCCCGACGCGCCGCGAAAAAAGGCCATGGGGCGCATCCTCGCGATGTGGGTTGTCCGGCGGTCCCGTTGATGCGGGCGGCCCGGACGGGCTGCAACCCAGCCGAAACCACGAGCCGCGATGGCCTTCAGACAGAAAGAATGTCTCCAGCAGAAGGCGTCTCAATCATCCTTCCCGAGCCGGTCGCGGGCGTGGCGCCCGTGCCCGGCGGCACGAAACGGGAAGGCTGCCTTCACGCATGGCGTCCGATTGGCTGCGTCAGTCCAACACCACGTTCCCGGGCTGGCCTGCCGCAGAGGACTCGATATCGGAGATGGTCGTGTCGATGATCCGCCGCACGGCCTCGTTCGTGTTGTAGGCATTGTGAGGCGTCACGAGCACGTTCGGAAACCGGAGGAGCACTTGACTGGCCACGAGGGCACGCAAGTCATGCTGGCCTTCCGTGCCCTCGGCGAAGAGGCGGGCCTCGTCCCCGACCAGGGTCTCGTCCGGCAGCACGTCGAGGCCGGCTCCTGCGAGCTTCCCCTCGACAAGGGCGGACGAGGGCCGGAGCGTCGACGATCTCGCCGCGGGCGGTGTTGATTAGGACGGTACCTTTCCTCATCAGACCGAACTCCCGGTCCGAGAGGAGGCCGGTCGTCTACGGGGTTGCGGGCACGTGCAGTGTCACCACGTCCGCCTGCCGCAGGACCGCATCGAACGCCTCGTACCGGAATCCGAGCGCCTGCGCGGCCCCGGGATCGCACAGCGACCGATGCGGCCCGTCCCGATCACCCCGAGGGTCTTGCCCGAGAGTTCGAAGCCCCGCAGCCCGGCCTGCGAGAAGTCTCCGCGTCGGGTGCGGTCGACGGCAGCGGGCAGGTGGCGACCGATGGACAGCAGAAGGGCGAAGGCATGCTCGGCCACCGTCACGTCGCCGTAGCCCGGTACGTTGCAGACGACGATCCCGTTCCTGCGGCAGAATTCCCGATCGACAGGATCGAAGCCGGTAGAGCGTGTGGCCACCATCCTCAGCCTTGGAAACCGCCAGAGCATGTCGGCGCCGAGGTCCAATCCAGTGCGGGTCGAGACGATCTCCGCATCGGCCTGCGCGAACGTACGCGCACTCAGGGGATCGGGAACGGCCGTCACGTCGTAGTCCGGTCCCAGGTCCGCATAGGCTTGGCGCTCCCACTCCGCTTCCTCGAAGATCGCCACCTTCATCGCCGCTCTCCACCGAAATCATTCAGGTCAGCCGCCGGCCGGGTTCGGGGACCGGGCACACACGCACTCCAGCCGAGGAAGGCGAGACAGACCAGGAGGCCCCCAGTGGAACGGCCAGGATGGTTCATCACCGTGAGCGGCAGCCGACAGCGCCCGTCCGCGCACAGAGGTCAATGCACGTGTCACGGCGGGCTGGCGTCGATGGCACCGGGGACAGTTGATGAAGATGATTCGACACTGCTCCGTGGAAGGAAGAACAGCCATGTCACGAGCACGAAGGGGGCGGTCAGTGCCGGGATGGCCAATGGCATCAAGGCAACGTTCAGGGCCGATTGTGCGATCACCGTGAACACGGTTCCTACCGCAGCATACATGGCGGCGCGACCACTTGGCCGATAGAGGACCGTTCCGAGCGCAATCGCCGTCAGGACCGGGCTGAAGCCGAGAAGGCCCCCGGTGATCAAGCTGCTCTCGGCGCCCAGGAGATGGGCAGTCAGGACCGCCAAGATTGCGCCCCCGAGGGCGAACACAGCCGAGGCGAGGGAATTCACCGCGAGGCCGATGAGGAAAATCAAGGCCGCAAGGCCGCTCGCCTTCAGGAAGACCTGCGAAATGCTCAGGAGGGTTCCTCCGACAAGATCTATCACCTGGAGCGGGCTTGCCTCGTAGGCCTGGAAGGGAACGACAACACTGCCGGTCGGGAGCGCCGTGCCCATCAGCCCAGAAAAGCCGTAGGACGCCAGCAGAAGCAGCCATGTGACGACAACGAACGGAAAGGTCAGGGCGGAGGCACCCCAGGGCTTTAATGCGTTGGCGATCCCGCACGTGGCGACGACCGAGACCGCCGCTCCCAGCACCACGTAGCCCCAGAGTAACGTTCCGGGCGCGAGAAACGTCGCCAAGGCGAGCCCGACGAGCACTCCGTTATAGCCGTAAAGGCCCGCTGCTATGGACGCTGGGTCGAGCCGAAGCCAATAAGCCGTCAAGGTCGCGATGATGACGGCGACCACACCCGCGATCGCCACGTGCGGCACGCCAGCCGCGTATGAGCCCCAGGCAATGGCGATGAGGAAGAGAAGGCCAGTCAGCGGGTTGTCCTGGAACATCACCTGCCCGATGCCACGCAGGTTGGCGTCCACGAACCGCAAGACAGCCGACGACGTGCACAGGATGTCCCATTTTGCAAGAAGCCCCTGCATCGTCACCTCCACGATACGGCTATGTCCTCCAACGACGCATTGCCACAAGGCCGACTGTCCTGTCATCGCCATAGGAACGGCGGCGGGAGGTCCGCACCGGTGACTTCCTTGCGCACGACTCCCCAGAACTCCCGCACCTTGGCCTTCACCCGGGCCGTATCGTGGCCCAGCACCTTGTAGACTAGGCCTGCGTCATTCGGCAGCCGGCAAGCCCCGAAAGCCACGCCGTCAGCCATTTGAACGTCAGCCTCCGCCCGCTCAAGGATGCGCTCCGCCTTGTCCTTGGGCGTGCAAAGGATCACGTTGCCAAACACATCAAAGGCATTCATCACACCCGTCTGCCGCATCGCAAAGCACTCGGGCTCGATCACGAGTTTTTCCGTGAACAACGTGCGGCCATCCGGGCGCACCGCCGCAACCGACAGCGAGATCACGGTTGCGCCAAAACATTCGTCAGGATGATGATGCTTCCGGCCGGGCTGGAGGATCTCCGACAGGAGCAACGTGGCCGACGGTGCAACGCAGACCTGTGTGTTGCTGACAAAGCGTGCACGCCGATGAGGGATGATGGGCTCGGGAACAAACTCGAGGTAGGCGTCCTCAGCCAGCGTAACAGTCTGAGTTTGGACCGCGTAGTTGGCATCCATCCCATGGATCTTGGTGGCCGATTGTGACGTAACCTGCGCCTGCGCCCCATGACCGAGTTGGAGGTCGAGGGCCATCCGGTCTCCCTGGAGAATGCAACCCGTGGTCGTGATGAGAAACACGGTGGCCAGACCGGGTATTTCCTGGTCGCAATACAGCGCACGCTGGGCCAGGTACGGGACACGGCGCTCGAGGGTCGCCAGGATGGTCCGGCTGCCGCGGGTCTCGAACCCAAGCCGCAGGTAGCCCGTCTTGCCAACGGTGCCGCTCTTCATCTGAGCCGGCTCGTCCTGGAACGCGGCCAGTTCCGGAACGGACGCGCCTAGGGCTTCGGCCGCCGCCCACGGCGGCGAGCCCGCCTGTATCATGCCGATGCCCTCTCGGCCACATTGATGTCGAACAGGAACTCCCGTTCGATCATCTCGACCAGTTCCGGGATGCCCTCCTCGGTCTTGCAGTTGGTGAACAGGAAAGGCTTTCCACCCCGCATCAGGGTCGAGTCGTCCCGCATCACATCGAGGCTTGCCCCGACGTAGGGGGCGAGATCGGTCTTGTTGATGACCAGGATGTCGGAATGCGTGATGCCGGGCCCGTTCTTCCGCGGGATCTTATCCCCCGCCGCAACGTCGATGACGTAGATGAAGTAGTCGACGAGCGCCGGCGAGAAGGTGAGGGTCAGGTTGTCGCCCCCGCTTTCGATCAACATCACGTCGCTGTCCGGAAAGCGCTCCTCCATGTCCTCGACCGCCGCGAGGTTCATGCTCGGGTCCTCGCGGACGGCCGTGTGGGGACACGCGCCGGTCTCCACTCCGAGGATGTGTTCCTGCAACAGGACTCCCTTGAGGGAGCGCTGCACGTGCTTGGCATCCTCGGTCGTGACCACGTCGTTCGTGATGATGAGGACCTTGATGCCGCGCTCGAGCAACCGTGGGGTAATCGCCTCAACGATCGCGGTCTTCCCGGAGCCGACGGGGCCGCCGATGCCGATGCGCGTGGTTTTCTTGGTCATTCGCCTCTCCCATCAATTCATGAACAGGCGCACGTGTGCCTTGATGTGGACCGCGGCCAGGATCTCCATGAGGGGCGCGTAGCCGGACATGTCCGTCAGGCGCGCCTTGGCCGCTCGCTCGTGGGCCGCCTCGATGTGCTCGCTCAGTTCATAGAGGATCCTCTGCGTCTCGAGATGGCTCACCTTCATCAGCCGCAGCGCCGCGCCGAGAATGGGTGCCGCGATCCCGTAGTGGTGCACTGCGAAGGCGTGAAGCTCGGACAGGTCCTGGACAGCAAAGTTGATCGCCAGCGCGACCGGGTAACATCCGTGTCCCTGTCCCTTCCGGATACGGTCATGCCACACGTGGAGCAGCGGAGCGCCCAGGACATGCACGCCCATTTCGGTGAACTTCCTGCCCATGCGCACCGACATGGTCCGCGCCTCGTCTGAGAGCTTGCGGGCGTAGACCGCCTCATCGATGCGAATGAGCTCGGTGACGTCGCCTGCCATTGCCGCTCGATGGGCGGCGATCAAGGCGATCCCGTCGCCGCGAGCCGCCTGTTGAACCGCCGTTAGGGTGAACGCGAGCAGGGTCGATGCATCGGTGACTACGCCTTTCTGGACCGCCGATTCCAGCCCGGACGAGAAGGCGAATCCGCCGATCGGGAACATCGAGTCGCCGAATTGCAGCATGTGTGCGAGCGCCGACACCTGGACCGTCGTGGCAGCATCAGCCATGGCGATGCTCTCGGTGGGAATGTGCCGACCCTCCGTGTTCATGGACATGCCCTCCGTGTTCATGAACATGCGAATGCACCGGGCCCTCGGCCCCGCCGAAGAGCCGGCGCGACTCGTGGGGGGTGAGATACGAGATGACCTCCGTGCCGGGCGCGAATTCGTACTGGACGTGCTCGAAGGCGTGCGTTCGCATGACCGAATCCATCACCTTGCGGTCAATCGTCAGCGGCACGTAGACGACATGACCCTTGACCAGGGCCGGCCAATGCTGGTTGCCCATGGCGTGACCGAGCTCGATGCAGGTCCGCATCGCCACCTCGGGGGCAGCGTGCATAAGGTCATCCAGATGCACGATCATGACGTCGCGCAGCTCGATCCTGGCAATGACGGCTAGAGGAACCTGCGGATCCCACAGCATCACGTCGCCGTCGCGGATATGGGTGTCCCGGCTGAGGGAGACAGCCAGCACCGAACCCTTCCTGCTGGCCTTTCGGAAGCGGCTCTTCTGCGCCTCCCATTGATCGAGATGCAGCACGTCGATCTCGGCATCCTTCAGACGGGCAGCCCATTCCGGATCGCCGATATTGCCCAAAACCGTTTCGATGATGACCATGCGACGATCCTGTCAGCTAAAGAAATACTTCTGGTTCAGGGAAACCGACTTCAATGGCGGCACCGTCGCGTGCGTGCCGTCGACGGTGACGGCGAATGTCTCTGGGTTCACTTCGATGTTGGGGGTGCCGGTATTGCGGACCATGTCGCGTTTGCCGATCTTGCGCACGTTCCCGACCGGATGAACCTGCCGCCGCAGTCCCAGCCGTTCCTTAACCCCGGAGGCGTGTGCCGCACCAGACACGAAGGTGATGCAGGTCTCCGGCAGGGCATTGCCATAGGCGCCGAACATTGGTCTGTAGTAAACCGGCTGCGGCGTGGGCAGGGATGCATTGGGGTCGCCCATGACTGCCCAACTGATGAACCCGCCCTTGATGACCATCCTCGGCTTCGCCCCGAAGAAGGCCGGTTCCCACAGCACGAGGTCGGCGATCTTGCCGACCTCGATCGAGCCGAGCATGTCGGCGATGCCATGGGTGATCGCCGGATTGATCGTGATTTTGGCGACATAGCGCAGCACCCGGTGGTTGTCGTTGCCCGAGGCATCCTCAGGGAGTTTGCCGCGCTGGGTCTTCATCGCATCCGCCGTCTGGATGCACCGCAGCCAGCACTCGCCGATCCGGCCCATCGCCTGGGAATCGCTCGAGAACATCGAGATCACGCCCATGTCCTGGAGAACGTTCTCCGCCGCGATGGTCTCGGCCCGGATGCGGCTTTCGGTGAATGCTACGTCCGACGGGATGTCGGGACTGAGGTGGTGGCACACCATGATCATGTCGTAGAGCTCTGCCTGCGAGTTGATCCCGTAGGGGAGCGTGGGGTTGGTCGAGGACGGAAGGACGTTGGGGAGGCCGGCGATCTTGATGATGTCCGGGGCATGGCCACCGCCCGAACCTTCGGTATGGAAGGAGTGCACGGCGCGGCCCTCGAATGCCGCAATCGAGTCGTCGACGAACCCGGATTCATTGAGCGTATCGGTGTGGATGCAGACCTGGACGTCCATGTCGTCGGCGACCGCGAGCGCCGAGCGCAGAGCTGCGGGGCTGGTGCCCCAGTCCTCGTGGCACTTGAAGCCGACGGCGCCGGCCTCGATCTGTTCGACCAGCGCGGCCTTGCCATGCCCGTGGCCCTTGCCAAGGATGCCGACATTGATCGGCCAGCCTTCGAACGCCCGCAACATCATCGTGACGTTCCCGGGACCAGACGTGACCGACGTGGCATTGGAGCCATCCGACGGGCCGGTGCCTCCGCCGATCAGCGTGGTGGTGCCGTTCGAAAGCGCCGCTTGGGCCTGTTGGGGGCTGATGAAGTGAATGTGCGTGTCGATGCCGCCGGGCGTCAGGATCAGATGCGATCCCGAGATCGCATCGGTGGCGAGCCCGATCTCGAGGCCGGGCGTGATCCGGTCCATCGTCTGGCGATTGCCGGCCTTGCCAATGGCACAGATGCGGCCGTCCTTGATCCCGATATCGGCTTTCACCACACCGAGGACGGCGTCGACGATGGTCACGTTGGTAATCACCAGATCGGGGGCGCCGTTTGCTCGCGTCACCTGGTTGTCCATGCCCATGCCTTCGCGCATGCTCTTGCCGCCGCCGAAGACAATCTCGTCGCCGTGGCCGCCACGCAGATCGCGTTCGATCTCGATGAACAAGCCGGTATCGCCCAGGCGGATGCGGTCGCCGGTCGTCGGGCCGAAAAGGCCGACGTATTCCTGTCGCGAGATGGTTGGCATGAAAGCCTCCAGACAAGTGGATCGATGCGTCCCTCCGAACCAAGGTCCGGTTCAGGATGTCGGTGGCGACGAGCGGTAGCCCCGCTGCTCAGCCAGCGCCACGGCCGCTGCCTTGCGTTTGGCGGCATCATTTCCGGCCGTCGGACCGTCGACGAGATTGTTGAACCCGAAGACGGCACGCTCGCCGCCATAGGGGACGAGCTGCACCTCGCGCTCGTCGCCGGGCTCGAAGCGGGTTGCCGTGGATGATGGAATGTTGAGGTGGAGACCGAACGCCGCGGGACGGTCGAACTCCAAGGCAGGATTGACCTCGAAAAAGTGAAAATGCGACCCGACTTGGATCGGTCGGTCGCCGGTATTGCGCACCTTGAGCGTCGTCTCCGCCCTGTCGTCATCAAAGGTGATTGGCGCCGGGCTGCAAACGTAGCCGCCGACCGGTACGTCGAATGTCGCCGGGTCAACGTCGGGGTCAACGGCCGGTCCTGTCTTCGGTCCACCCATCTTGCCACCTCCTCGTTGAACGAAACATCCCGGTTATTGAATCGGCCTGTGAACGGTGACGAGACGGCTCCCGTCAGTGAAGATGGCTTCGACCTGCACAATGGGAATGAGATCGGGGACACCGTCCATGACATCGGCAGCGGTCAATGCCCCGCTGGCGTCCTTGGTCACGTCCTCGATCGTCTTGCCGGCTCGGGCGCCGTCGAGCGCAACGGCGGATATGACCGCGACGGCCTCCGGATAGTTGAGCTTCAGGCCCTTGGCTTTTCGTTTCAAGGCGACATCGGCCATCATGTAAATGAGGAGTTTGTCGAACTCGCGCGGGGTGAGTTGCATCGCTTCCTCCAGGTCTTGTTCCCCAGGCCACAGACGCTGGGGCATGGGCTCAAGTGGGGCTCGATGACCGTCATTCGATCGGCTTAGCAACGATGCGAACCGCTGCTGGCCGAGAGTGTATCCCCGGGGAGCCGCCCGTCCATCGGGTGTAACCCTGAACCCCTGCCGGAAATGTCAGCAGAAACATCGAAAACATTCGGCTGCGATTCAGAGGCGGCTCCCCGCGTGCAGGGGACGTGTCATGCCGGCGGTGCCGGCAGTTAGCTCAAGACCAGCGTTCCGATCGGTCCCGCCCCGTATTGTCCCCGCACGATCCAAGGGTTTTTCCCAATGGTCAGGCGTCCCGAGAGGGGGGAAGATATGCGCGCCGTGCAGGACCGGTTCGATCGCCGGAGGTCCGACGCAAGATCTGTTGCGGTCCATCTGTTTCCCGGTTCGTTCCCCGGCGCAGGGGAGCAGGCCCAGGATTGTCCTTGAGCGAGAAGGAGAAAGCCATGATTCGTCCTATCATTGCGGCACTGGCTTCGGCCGTCATGTTGGCTCCAACCGCTGCGCTTGCGCATACCGGGCACGGTGATGCGGCAGGGTTCACCTATGGCATCGCTCACCCCATCAGCGGGATCGACCATGTCCTGGCCATGGTGTCCGTCGGCCTATTGGCCGCCCTAATCGGCGGGAGAGCCCTGTGGCTGCTGCCGTTGACATTCATCTCCGTCATGGCAGGAGCGGCCGTTCTCGGGATGACCGGGTTCGACCTCCCGTCCTTCGAGGTCTGGATCGCCGGCTCCCTGGTCGCACTAGGGCTTGCCGTCGCCTATCCGTCTCATCTGTCATCCCTAACGGGCGCAGGCCTTATCGCCGTGCTTGCCGTCTTCCACGGTTATGCCCATGGAGCCGAGATGCCTGCCGGAGCATCCGGTCTCGCTTACGCAGCCGGCTTCGTGATGGGGACGGTCCTGCTGATCGGCATCGGAACCGGCGCTGCACTGCTGGCCGGCATTAAGGGCGGACAACTGGGCCCGCGCGTCCTGCGTGGTGGTGGTGGGGCGGCCATTGGCCTTTATGGCCTCGCTGCCCTGTCCGTTGCCCTCTGAGCTGCCATGGGACCTGCCATGACATGCGCGGAACCGGCCACTTGGTGAGTTCCGGGCCGGAGCCTGGACGTCTCAGCGGCAATTGAGCCGCTGCACCCCAGTTCCTGGAAAGAAGGTCTGTCATGGGTCTCATCGGGATATTGGTCGCACTCGCGCTGCTCATGTGGCTGGCCTACCGGGGATGGAGCGTCCTCATGGTTGCCCCGGCCGCGGCACTTCTGGCTGCCCTGATCTCCGGTGAGCCGCTGCTTGCCCATTGGACGCAGACCTACATGGGCGGGGCTGCACGGTTTGTCGCGCAATGGTTTCCGATGTTCCTGCTCGGCGGTCTGTTCGGCAAGCTCATGGACGACAGCGGTTCGATCAGCGCGATCGCGCGCTTCCTGACCAAGCAGTTGGGGGTGCGCCGGACGATGCTTGCGGTCGTGCTCGCCTCGGCCGTCGTCACCTATGGAGGTGTCAGCGTCTTCGTCGCCTTCTTCGTTCTTGTACCGATGGCGCGGGAGATGTTCAAGGCCGCGGACCTCCCGGCCCGCCTGATGCCAGCGGCCATCGGGCTTGGTGCCTTCACGTTCACCATGTCGGTGATGCCGGGAACCCCCTCGGTCAACAACGCCATTCCGATGCCTTACTTCGGCACGACGACCTTCGCGGCCCCTGGGCTGAGCCTCATAGCGTCGGCGATCATCGTCGCCTTTGGCATGTGGTGGCTCGGCCGGGCCGAGGCCGCCGCGCGCAAGGCTGGTGAAGGCTACACCGGCGGGACGGGAACCACTCCTGTCATTGACGAGATGGTTCGCGAGCAGGCGGCGCCGGCGGGCGACTTCGACCCGGCCGAGTTGCAGCATGGCCAGCGGGCCGAGAACGGGCCGCCCTTCGTCCTGGCCGTGCTGCCCCTCGTCGTCGTCATCGTCACGAACTTCCTGATGTCGCTTGTCGTGTTCCCGCGCCTCGACTTCTCGTTCCTGTCCGAGCCCCGGTGGGGCGGGACGTCCTTCGGGGCCGTGAGCGGCGTCTGGTCGGTCATCGTTGCCTTGGCGGCCGCAAACCTGACTGTCCTTCTCGTCAACTTCCGGCGCCTGCCATCCCCCCGCGAAAGCCTGGACGCCGGCGCGAACTCCGCGGCCTTGCCGATGCTGATGATCGCCAGTCTCGTCGGCTTCGGTGCGGTCGTTGCTGCACTACCGGCGTTCGAGACGGTTCGCGATGCGGTCTTCGCGATCCAGGGAGGACCGCTGGTCTCGCTTTCCGTCGCGATGAATGTGCTGGCGGGATTGACCGGTACCGCGTCCGGCGGGATGGCAATCGTTCTCAATGCTTTCGGCGGCGACTTCATGCGCCTTGCCAGTGAGCACAACATCGATCCCGAATTGATGCACCGGATCACGACGATGAGCGCTGGAACGCTGGACGCCCTTCCCCACAACGGCACGGTGTTACTGCTCCTTCAAATCAGCGGCCTGACCCACGGTGAAAGCTATCTGGACATGGTGATGACCGTGATCGTCAGTTGCATCATCGCCCTTGTCGCCGTCCTGGTGCTGGGCTCGGTTTTCGGGTCGTTCTGACGACCGGGACATCACTGCGACGCCTGGCGCCAAACACATCGAGCGGTATTTCTCCCGAGGGATGCGGCACCGCCGGCTCCACCAGAACATCTCGGGCGAGTAGTAGCGCCGAGTCAGGAGACCGGAACGTCGCCTTTTGGCACTCCTGAGACGTAGGCACTTGGTCCGCTTCGGCGGTCATGAGCCGACGTTCGTTGGGCAGCCGGAAGGTGAAAGGTTGACCCGTTCCTGGCCTTTAAGCCGTTTTTTGTGCTAAGTTGGAAAGGCAGTGTCCCTCAACATTGAGGCGACAGCGCTTTGGTATGTTTCTATAATCGCCATCGCGTCTTGCGAGGGCCTGGCGTGTTGAACACCGCCAACGTCGAGCATCCTCGATCCAAGGAGCGCGTGTCATGAAACCGCTGAGACTGATAACGTTTGCTGCCCTTTTGCTCGGTGCCTGGCTCGGGATGGTCTCACTGGAGCAGGGTAGGATCGGCTTCGCGCCCGCCGCGGCAGCGCAGGGCTGCGGCCCTGGCTTTCACCGGGGACCCTATGGCAACTGTCGACCGAACTACTATCGCGGCTATTATGCTGCGCCCCGCTACTACTACCGTGGCGGCTACTACGGGCGGCGATACTATGGCTATCGTCGCCCCTATTACGGGCGCCCATACTACGGCTATCCTAGGGCTTATTACCGTCGGCGGTATTAGGGATACCGCAGGACCTCTGTGGTGGGTGGGTTTATGCTGAGCGTAGTTTCACCCGACCCAAGACCAAGCAGGTGCCGGTGACCCGGGCGAAGGCTCAGACTGATGGTGGCGTCGTCAAGGTCAACCTCGACGAGATCGAGGCCGCGATGATGCGCGAGATGGAGAAGACGCTCCAGAAGGGCAAACCCGACTAAGAATTCTCCCACGATGCCTGACGCCCGGTCACCCATCAAGCACCACCTGGTGCTTTATCGGCGCGAGCCGGAGCAGGGCAGGACGCGGTTCTTCAGCCTGATGATCGAACGGGACCTGTTCGGCCCGATCCGGCTGGTGCGCAACGAGGGTTTCGTGGGGTCGAAGGGCCAGGAAAAGGTCGAGAACTTCTCCAGTGAGAGCCAAGCCTTGGACGCGCTGGAAGGCTGGGCAAGAGCCCAGCGCCACAAGGGTTATACCGATCTCTGAGCCATTGGCGGAGTGGGAAGGATCCCCAAGCGCCTCGCGGCGCGGTGACCTCCGCAATCCCGGGAGCATCAATCTAATTGCTGATAGTTCAAGTAGGCGTGGAACTCTCCTGATCCCTCCTCGTGTTGCACCCTGGTCCCTGGACTGGATGCCGGAACCATGCCTGAGATCAGAGAGCCGTCACCGCAGACCCGAACCACGCTGTTTAAACTTCAGACGCGGCAGTGCCGTTTCATCGTCTCGGACGAGCATTTCAAAGCAATCTTCTGCGGAAGTGAGACGCAGGAGGGCTCAAGCTGGTGCCCGTGGCACCGGCGTCTGGTCTACGCGCGGACACCCATGGCGGGATCAGGTGCTGGAAAACCCCCTGGGTAAGAAATTCAGGTTTGCCATTCTATGGGCAGATCATTGCTCCAGAAATCACCTTTGCTGGGTGACAGGCCTGAGCCTGCTGTGATCGCCATAAACAATTGCAGGCTAGCCTACGCCTCCTGTCGCGGCACCCACTGAGTGCATACTGTTCATGCATTGCTCGCATAGGCCGTCTGAAGAAATTTCATTTCATTTACGGGCGCTATTTGATAATGCCATTGCGGGTCGATGCTTCTCTACCCACGGCGTCGTTCCTTTCAGAGGTAGGTCCTCTGCACCTCAGGTCGCTGGCAACAGCGGCCTTTTTCTTCAGCGAGAGCCCAAGGGATTCTCATGGTGGGCAAGACGATCTCCCGGACCGATCTGGCCAAGGTGGTTTGCAACACGGTGAGCCTCTCCCGAGCCGCATCCGCGGAGTTGGTCGGGCAGGTTCTTGGGGCCATCGGAGATGCGCTTGTATCGGGTGAGAGCGTGAAGCTGTCGGGCTTTGGCCTCTTGAATGTGCGCCAAAAGAGCGGTCGGATCGGGCGCAATCCCAAGACAGGCGAGACAGTACCGGTCGAGCCCAGTCGAACTCTGACCTTCAGCGCCTCACCGCTTCTGAAGTCCCGGATCAACGGCGGCACATCCCGATCCCACTCAAGGCGGCGGAAAGGGCCCTTTGTGTTAGCTCAAGCGGCAACAGAGTAGCAGTTGAACTCGGCTGCAGGAGTCACATTGCCGCCTTCCGACAAAGCACCGCCCATCCAGACGATCTGTTCGATTCGCTCGGCTATGCGTCCGTCCCGCTCCAGGACCATTGCTATATTCGTCAAGGGGCCAAGGGCACAGATCGTTATGGACTTCGGTGGCCGGCTCATGACCTCTTGAATGATGAAGTCAGCCGCATGCTGAGGCTGAATAGGCATCGTTGGTTCCGGCAGATCGTATCCGTCGAATCCTGTCTTGCCGTGCACGTACTCAGCCGTGAACAGAGAACGCGTCAGAGGAGCCTCGGCTCCGGTGAATGCCTTGACGTCCTGACGCTCGGCAAGCTCCAGGATCTTGCGAACATTTCGGACAGTATGATGAAGGGGAACGTTGCCGGCGACAGCGCAGACTCCGAGGACTTCGATCAGAGGAGAGCCCAAGGCCGTCAAGATGGCGACCCCGTCATCTGAGCCAGGGTCAGTGTCGATGATAACCTGCTTCATCCATTTGCGCTCACGAGCACCTCGGGCCTCTGCTTTCAGCAAATGCTAAGGCAAAGTTTAAGTGCTGCGATCCCCGCATGATTGTGACCGCCCACCCAGTTCTGTGAAGGGCCGGATGGGCGACGCTAGCAGCCTTACTTCGGAACCCCTGCATTCCAGCTCTGCCAATCTGTTACAATCGTATGAGCGAACTTGCCGCCAACCCGATACGCGTTCGTGACCGACGGAATATAGCCGCCCGACTTTGCCGTCAGGGACTCCACGGGGGTCTGGCCTGATCCTTCCCGATCAAAGTTCGACGCGGTCCGAAGGATGGCGATCCGGTCGAAGTTGAGGAGATTGGCGTCCGCGCCGCGCCGAAGGGCCGTGAGGGTCGCATTATCCTCCTGTTGTGTGGTGCAATAGTTGGCCTCGCCGTTCGTGATCAGCTTCGCCCATGCCTCCATGGCCGCACCGAGCTTCGAACCGTGCCACCAGGTATCCATGGAGATCGTATCGCAGATGCTCACACTTGGCGCTGCGTTCGCCGGAGCGGCTGCATATCGCGCCCGATAGGCTTTGGCGGCGTCGCCATCGTTCAGTTCCACATTCTTGGTCAGGCTGTACGCCTTCTGCAGAAGCTCCTCGTTCAACCGGTAGACTTCGCTTCCGTACCTGAGTTCGACCTTCTCGCCCGGTCGGCTCGCGCCAATGGCGACATAGCCGGTGCTCCAGTCACTGGGCATTTCGCGGGCGTCGATCGCATTCTGTAGGCCCCCATCGACCGCAAAGCGTGCCCAGTGGGCCGATCCCAGGGTCCCATCGGCAGGATCAACACCGGCAATACCGGCAATCAGGAAGTAGGTCTGTGAGAGGTCAAAGCGGCCACTGTAGATCAGAGCCGAAACGGAACTGGCCGCATTGGCATAGCCCATGCTGGTGGTCATCAGGCACAGACCGGCGTCAGTGCACGACACCTCGGGAAAGGCCTTGGACAGGCCAGGAACCGCTACTTTCCGGGTGAATCGCTCATTATCCAGCCAGGGCTTGGCCTCACCGGCAAACATGGTAATCACCATGACCTTGGGGCTGATGTGCTGCGGGGCTTCCTGTGCGGAAAGAGCCAGCGGGAGGCTCGCGGCCACAACGCCCAGAAGACCGGCTCCAAATTGACGTAACATCATCAGCTCCTCAAGTCTGCAATCGCAATTTCTCCCCAGCAGCCAGACGGCTATTGGGGTGTCGGCTGGGTTCGGTCTAGCAAACCCAGCCGGATCAGGGCTATCGGAATGTTCGATCTCTAGTGCTTGTCATGCAGGCAGAGGGCTCGTTGAGATCGCAAGTTTGGTCATCGAGTAGACATCTCAGCCAAGCTTCGATAGGTGGTTTAGGCTTGGATGTTGCTGATCGCCCGTAGCACGAGGCCAACGCTTGCCGGGTCGAAGCCCTCCTGGCGGATCACCCGATAGTGCGGCCAAGGTTCTAACTAGGCTCTGCGCACCATCCGCAGCATACTCTTCATGCCACTGGCACTGCCTCGCGGATCGAGCTGGAGCGCCTGCCGAAGTAATCAGCCGGCGCCTAAGGTGCGCCAGCTGGTGCTGCACTTCATCAGGGTGATGATGGGCCGTTCCTCACACCTACTGGGCTGGCCCACCAATCGATAAGCGCTTGCTGCCCCAATGCTCTTGAACCCGTAGGGAAGAGGACAGCACGATGCCAGTTGCCGCGGGGAGCGCCGGGCGCAGGGGAGAGCAGGGGTCTGATCCTCGTGGCCAGCGGATCCTGGCAGAGCGCGGGTTGCACTATCCATGATCTCGCCAGTTCCCGCGAACTCGTGAGTTTCCAAACTCAGCGGTGGGTGCATAAATGAGCTGGTCGATCCGGTTGCGAGGACATGATGCACCTCGACAAGCCGTTCCGGTCCTTAGCCCTGGCCAGCCTTGCCACCGCTGGTTTGGTCCCACAGTGCCTTGGCCAAATTGTTCACGCCGCACCCGGAGCCCGCGTGGCGGTGTTCGCCCGTGTGCCGGCTGCCCGCGCCATGGCTGTTTGCGGCGATGCGCTCTACGTCGGCACCAAAGGGGGGATGTCACATTAACTGAGTATAGCCGTTGGGCTGACCAACAAGGTTGGTTTTTGCACAACCCAAGTCATTGATTCTCCTTACTACGAGATTTTTCCTCGATGAGTACAGGGTAGTATTCGCCGTTAATGTGACATCTCCTTACGAGATCGATTTCTCGTTTCTTTCTCCACTGACGTGTTCCGCCAAAAAATCGATGAACGCGCGGATGCGAGCCGCAAGATGGTCGTGTCCGACAAAAACCGCATGAATCAATTCGATGTCTTCGGGATTGTAATTCTCAAGCACGGGGATGAGCACACCTGCGTCGATATCCGGTTGGACATGGAACTGGCCGACCCGTCCGAGCCCGCTGCCGGCAAGACAGAGGCGGCGCATGATCATGCCGCTGTTGACCGACGTATTGCCCGAAACAGGCAGACGATAGACCTCGGATGATCCCGGGTCGCGGAACGGCCACTCATTGAGGCTACGCCGGAAGTTGAAGCTGAAGCAGTTGTGATCCGCAAGATCCTGTGGCGTTTTCGGGACGCCATGCGTTTTGAGGTAGGCAGGAGAGGCGACGATCACGCGCCGGCTCTCCAACAATTTCCTCGCCTTGAGTGCCGAGTCACTCATCGGGCCCGAGCGTATGGCGATATCCGTACGCTCCTCGATCAGCCCGATGACGCCGTCTGTTAGCGAGACGTCGAGCTGAACGTCGGGATAGAGATCCAGAAACGCTGGAATGAGCGGCAGCAGGTATCGCTCACCGAACCCCACCGACGCGTTGACCCGAAGAAGCCCGCGCGGAACCATCCTGCCGCCGCCAGCGACGATCTGCTCGGTCTCGGCAATCTCCGCCAGAATGCGCTGCGCCCGTGCAAGATAGATCTCACCTTCCGGGGTGAGCTTCATCGCCCGGGTGGAACGCACCATAAGACGGGTGCCGAGCCGGTCCTCGATCCGGGTCACGAGCTTGCTGACCGCTGACGGTGAGAGTTTCAACCGCCGTCCCGCGGCGGAAAAGCTCTGCAATTCCGCCGTCGCTACAAACACTTCCATTTCCCCAGCGCGATTGTCCACGTCGAAATAACCTATGAATTGAGTTCAAAGGTATTTTTTCAATACTCTGGATTATCCCGCAAGTCCTCATCCGCCATATTGCGGCGCAGCAATCCATCAACCGACAGCGTTGCTGTCTCAGCCCCCTCACACGGACGGTGAGGCGGAGAGGAAGTTGTCATGCCCTTAGCCATCTTTGCCTTAACGATCGCGGCTTACGCGATCGGGACCACCGAATTCGTGATTGTCGGGCTTCTTCCGACGGTTGCGAGCGATCTCAGCATCACCCTGCCGCTCGCCGGGCTGATCGTCAGCGTCTATGCGCTCGGCGTCACCTTTGGCGCGCCGGTCCTCACCGCGCTCACCGGCAAGATCGAAAGAAAGCCTTTGCTGCTTGGCCTGATGGCCCTGTTCATCGTCGGCAACACGATTGCAGCACTGTCACCGAGCTATGAGCTGCTGCTCGTCGCCCGTGTGCTCGCAGCCTTTGCCCACGGCGTCTTCTTCTCGGTCGGCTCGACCATCGCCGCCGATCTGGTGCCGGAAAACCGCCGTGCCTCGGCCATCGCCATGATGTTCATGGGCCTGACGGTTGCCATCGTCACCGGTGTTCCCCTCGGCACCTATATCGGCCAGATCCTCGGCTGGCGTGCGACCTTCTGGGCCGTGGCTGCCCTCGGCGTCGTCGCATTCCTCGCCATCGCCGTGCTTCTGCCGAACAACCTGAAGAAAGCGCCGCCGGCAAGCCTGCTCGATCAGGTCCGCGTTCTCGGCTCCGGCCGCCTGCTGATCGTGTTCGCGATGACGGCGCTTGGTTACGGCGGCACTTTCGTCGCCTTCACCTTCCTGGCGCCGATCCTACAGGAAATCACCGGCTTCTCCGAGCAGAGCGTCAGCTTAATCCTCGTGCTCTATGGCGTCGCGATCGCCATCGGCAACATCGCCGGCGGCCGGATCGCAAACAACAACCCGGTCAAGGCGCTGATCGGCCTGTTCATCCTACAGGCGATCGTACTGGTCATCCTGACCTTCACCGCTGTCTCGCCGATCCTGGCGATCGTTACCCTCGCGGCGCTCGGTTTCCTCCAGTTCGGCAACGTGCCGGGTCTGCAGCTCTATGTCGTGAAGCTCGCCAAGGAGCACCGTCCCGGCGCCGTCGATGTTGCCTCGGCGCTCAATATCGCCGCCTTCAATCTCGGCATCGCCATCGGCGCCTGGCTTGGCGGTCTGGTCGTCGAATCGCCGCTCGGTCTCGGAGCAACCCCCTGGGTCGGCGCCATCCTCGTCACCGTCGCCCTGCTTCTGACCATCTGGAGCGGCGCGCTCGACCGCCGCTCGGCCCCGGCTCTCAAGACGGCCTGATCCCGACAGGCCCGGCGCAAAACGCCGGGCCTCTCCCGCCCAGTCTAATCCGGAGAATTCTGATGTCCCCTTCAAACACAGGACGTTCTTCCGCGCTTGATCTCATCCGCAATCCTGCAGGCGGCCTGACTCTTGGCATCGAGCTTCCCCTCGATAACGATTGGTCGCCGGAACGCGAAGAACAGCGCGTCAGGAAAGGCCGTCCCTTTGGCGTTCCCGATCTCACCCACTATCCCGAACTTGTCCGCCAGGTCGACCGGTCCGGTTTCGCCGCCGTCTGGATGCGTGACGTGCCGGTATTCGATCCTTACAATTTCGGCGATGCCGGCTCCGTTTACGATCCCTTCGTCAATCTCGGTTTCCTCGCGGGAATTACGGAGAATGTGGCTTTGGGCACGGCGGCTATCGTCCTGCCGCTGCGCCATCCGATGATGGTCGCCAAGGCGGCGGCCTCGGTCGACCAATTGTCGGGCGGCCGCCTGATCCTCGGCGTCGCCTCCGGCGACCGTCCGGTGGAGTATCCGCTGCTCGGACTTGATTTCGAGAGCCGCGGTGAGGCGTTTCGCAGCGCCGTCTCCTATCTGCGCGATGCCTGGAAGACGGGCGGCCTGCCGCTCGGCGACGGTCGGATCGAACCAAACCTCGACCTGCTGCCGAAACCACAGCAGGCGCACATCCCGATGATCATCGCCGGTCAGGGTCGGCAGTCGCCGGACTGGATCGCTGCCAACATGGAGGGCCGGTTCGTCTATCCGAACGGGCTGGAGCGGCTCGCCGCCCAGGCCCGCGACTGGAGCGCGACCCGGAAGGGACACGGCCTGCCGCGCGGCGCCTTCATCAGCGCCTTCCATCTCGATCTTGCTGAAGACCCCGACGAGCCGGCAACGCCGCGCCGCTTCGGCGCACGCATCGGATGCAACACCTTGATCGGCCGTCTGCATGCGCTGGAAGACGCTGGCGTCGATCATCTGGCCCTTCTGTTGCGACCGTCGCGGCGGCCCCTCGATGAAGTGATCGACGAGCTGGCGCGCGACGTCCTGCCCGTTCTCAAGCCCCGATCCTCGCCAGCGAAGACCGCTGCGGAATAACCAAAGGAGTGAACTATGCATACTGTGACTGCCAATGGCGCCAGCATTCCGGCCCTCGGTTTCGGTACTTTCCGCATGCCCGGCGCCGAGGTGCTCAAGATCGTCCCGCATGCGCTCAAGGTCGGCTTCCGCCACGTGGATACCGCGCAGATCTACGGCAACGAGGCTGAGGTCGGCGACGCAATCGCGACCTCGGGCGTCGCGCGCGGCGATATCTTCCTGACCACCAAGGTCTGGGTCGAGAACTACAAGCACGACGCCTTTCACGCGTCTGTCGACGAAAGCCTGAAGAAGCTGAAGACCGACTATGTCGACCTGCTTCTTCTGCACTGGCCGAACGAGGCGGTGTCGCTCGCGGAACAGATCGGCGCGCTGAATGCGGTCAAGGAAGCTGGCAAGGTCCGCCATATCGGTGTTTCCAACTTCAACACCCACCTTATGGCCGAGTCAGTCAAGCTCTCCAAGGCGCCGATCGTCACCAACCAGATCGAGTACCATCCCTATCTGAACCAGGACATCGTCATCGCGGCGGCCAGGAAGGCCGGCATAGCGGTCACCGGTTATTACGGCATGGCCGACGGCAAGGTCTTTACCGACCCCGTCCTGAAGGACATCGCTGCCAGGCATGGCAAGTCGGTGGCGCAGATCGTCTTGCGCTGGCTGGTGCAGCAGGACGACGTCATCGCGCTGTCGAAGACGGTCGGCAAGGCCCGTGCGGCCGAAAACTTCGCGATCTTCGACTTCGCCCTGTCCGCCGATGACATGGCCGCAATCCACGGCCTTGCCAAGGCCAACGGTCGCATCGTCTCCCCAGATGGTCTCGCACCCGTCTGGGACGAGGCTGCCTGAGAAACGAAGAAGAGGAGGGGCGCTGCGCTCCTCCCGCTTTCATTTTCACCGTTACGCACTCGTTTCACATCCCAGATTGGACTTCGCAATGAGCACAGAAACCAGTTTTCCGTTTGCCGGACGAACCTTCGAAGTCGATTACGGCGATCTCGTCGCAACCAACGCCTATGCCGCCGACAAGAACAGCCTGACCTACGAAATCACCGGCGGTCCCCCGAAGGGCGCCACCGCGACAGTCGCCTTCGAATGGAAGGAGCTCGATGGCGGCAACTTTGTCATCTCATGGCAGGAGGCCGATGGCTCGACCGTGGTTCATGTCGACAATTTCGAGAAGGGCCTTTCGCTAAGCTTCTTTACGACCCCAAAATCGGATTTTTACCGGCTTTCCGGTACGTTGCGCGCGCTTGCCGTCCGGAAATGAATGTACAGCCGAGCGCGCCGTGGTGGCTGCCTTTCCAAGGCAGGATTTTGATCGAGCCCATTGCGGCCCGTCCAGCCAGACGGTTTGGCGACCTCTCGGAATTCGGGAAGCCTGCGCCTTTCTCTTCTCCGCACAGGTTAGCTACATCACGGGACAGAGCCTTCCGATCGATGGTGGCGCCCATCCCGGTTTAATATAGTCCCATAGACCCTGATATTGTTGGAGGTTGGAATATGAAAGATCAGCCGATCACCCGGCGCCCGATCACTCGCTACGTCAAGATCCCGACCGGCTATTTGATGGTGCTGCGCCAGGGCGACGCCATGTTCGCTGAACTCGAGGCCTTCATGGCGGCGGAAGACATACCGTCGGCAACTCTGGCCGGCTTCGGCTTCGCCGGGACGGTTACATTCGGATTCTTCGACTTTGCCAAGAAAGAGTACGATCCGGGTACGTTCGAGGACATGGAAATGGCGAGTATAACCGGAACGCTTGCCTGGAAGCAGGGCAGGCCGTCCGTGCATGCCCATGGTGTCGCCGCCGCGAAGGACTTCACGGCCGTGGGCGGCCATCTGCTCGCCCTCGAAGTCGGCACCGGATCGTTGGAAATCACCATCGCAGTGCATGACAAAAGACTGGAGCGTCACGTCGATCCTCGCATCGGCGCGAATATCCTGAGCCTCTGACCATGGAGAGGCTCGGCTTCGCCTTCGATCAAGGGGCCGGGGACGCCGCCGTCAGCGCATGGGCGAGGCCGCGCGGCGGTCGATAACGGCCTCGGGCCGCCCACCATCGCCTGGCCGGGACGGCGGATCGTTCCAGGATATGCCGACCAGAAAGCGCGGCATATCAGTGCTTGTTACGTCCTTTCCCAGCGGGCCTTGTTCCGTAGGATGAACTCGTCGACCGTCGTTGGCGGATGGCCCGTCATCCCGACGACGCCATCAGTTACGCAGTCCTCGCTTCCCTGTTCGATCCTTGCGTCCATCGCGGCCAGCATCTGCGCGTAACGCTCGTCCATGCCGCTGTGCCGGTATCGGCCCGCGAGCTGCTCGACGGTCAGGTTCACATGCTCGATCCGGCGTCCGAGCACCTCAGTCAGCTTAGCCGCCATGTCGGCATAGGAGAGTGCCTCCGGCCCGGTCAGAATGAAGTCCGTATTCCGTGATTCGTCGGCGACGAGCGCCGCGACCGCCGCATTGGCGATATCGCCTGCGTCGATGAAGCCGACCCTTCCGCCCCCCGTCGCAGAATAGATCGCATTCTCGTCCCGGATCGTCGCAAGGTGCTGTTGTTCCGAGAAGTTCTGCATGAACCAGGTGGGGCGCAAGACCGTCCACTCCGGAGCCTTCTCTTGCAGATAGGCGTGAACCTGTCCCATCATCGGGCCGCCGGCTTCCAGCGACGACGCGCTCAAAAGCACGAAACGCTGAACGCCACTGGAAAGCGCAAGGTCGAGAACGGGCGGAACGATTGCCCCATGATCGCTGCTGTTCGTCGGCGCGACGACGTAAACCGCGTCAATGCCGTCGAACGCGCGTCGGGCAAGCTCCGGCTGCTGCCAGTCAAAGGCAACATCGCTCTCAGTTGCAGGACTGCGCGTGCCGATCCTGTGAGCGATGCCCCGTTCCATGAGCCCTTTGGCAACGAGGCGCCCGGTCTTCCCCGTGCCGCCGATCACGAGAACCTTAGCCGACATGGTACGCACCCTCAGCCTGGGCTTCACCTTCCGCACGCGAACCATCCAAGGCCGCCAGCGCGATGAGCGGGTTCCAGTAGTCTCGGTATCGGGCGATCCGGCCGTCCTTCAGGTCGATGACGGAGACATAGTCCTGGTCGTAGCGAGCGCCGGTCCGATTGGCGTGCCCCTTACAGCTGAATTCGATCACTGCTGCATCGCGCTGGGTCGAAACAAGAACCCGGCCGAGGGTCATGGACTCAATCGTGACCAATGTCGCGACGTTCGGAAGATACGCTTCGAGCGCCGCCTTGCCGTCGAGCCTGCCGGTCCCGCCGGGCGGCGTGAAAGGGAATTCGAAGAGAATATCGTCGGCGCACATGTCGAGGAAGGATTGGGCCTCAGGGGCGAGAAGGTCTCCCAATGCCTGCCGCAACAGGGCGGAAAGACTGGGGAAGAGGTCGGTGTTGGTCGTCATCGGTCTTTACTCCTTTTGGACGGAACGATATCGTTCCGTCCATATAGGGAGATATCTGGATGGAACGCAAGAGTATCGACGAAAAATTTCGGCGGAAGCCAACCGGAGCCGCTGTTATGCGTTCTGATCTGACGGATGCGCTCTATCGGGCCTTCTTCGAAGAATGGGCCGAGCATGGGTATACGGGCCTGAGTTTGGAGCGCGTTGCGGCGCGGGCCGGCGCGGGGAAAGCCGCCATCTATCGTCGTTGGCCTTCGAAACTGGCTATTGCCTCAGAGGCCATTGAAAGGCTGGGCCTTACCCTGACCGATGTTTCCGACCGGGGCGGACTGGCGGAAGAACTGGAGGCCTATCTCCTGATGATGCGGCGCGCGCTCAGACATCGGCTTGTCAGGAAAATCCTGCCCGACATCTATGCCGAAGGAGCGCGCTCGAGCGAACTTGTCCCCCTGCTGGACAAGCTTGCCAGTGGACGCCGCGGTGCCGGCGTCGAAATGATCGAGCGTGCCATCGCGCGTGGGGAGCTTCGCAAGGAGATCGACCGCGAACTGGCCTTGGATCTAGTGCCGTCGGCCCTCTACTGGGGAATGATTATTGTGCGACGACGGATCACCAGAGAGCAGATCGGAAGACAGGTGGTGGCTCTTGTCGCCGGTTTGAAGGCGATATGAAACCTGAGAAGACGTGCGGAAGCCATCCGGTTCACTACGGCATCGAGCGCCCAACTGAGGCCAACTGCTTGGAGGTCACTCTCGAGCAACTCCGGCTGAACGAAGGCCGCTTCGTCCTACCCTGGCAGAAAAAGATAGCTCTACGGTCGCCCGCGCCGACAAACGTCCCGATAGGCGTGTCCGCTCTTCGTTGACGGCACTGGATGGACGGCTCTTTGTGTCTCCGGACTTCCAAAATAACTATCCCCATACGAGCGCTTCTGGAACCTGAGGGGCCATGAGGACGTCAATGATTAGTATCCGTAGCTTCTCTGATCGGGAAAGTGCTTTCGACCTCGCCGGGCTGATGCAGGAGTATGCATCAACACTGGATTCCGCGAGAGCCAGGGAAGCGATCGTGCAGCAAATCGCCGATCTTCCACAACCCTTTGTTCCGCCCGAGGGGGCACTATTCGTAGGATATCTGAATCGGCTACCTGCAGGAATGGTGGCAATAAAATCGACCGCCGATCCGGCCAGTTGTGAAATGAAGCGTCTCTCTGTCTCACCGCAAGCGCGAGGCTTGGGTCTCGGGCGCGAGCTCGTCTTGACAGCAATCGCTTCTGCCGGCGACCTCGGTTATCGCTCGATGAAACTGGCGACCTTCCCCGACATGAGCGCAGCTCGGCTGCCTGTATCTTAGCTTAGGCTTCCTGCCTGATGCGCCCGACCCCAGAAGCAAGATCGAAGATCTTGAATACTATCGCTTGGCTCTGACCGCTTAGCCGACAGCTCGCGCCGAAGATCCACGTGTTCGTGGATCTTCTGGCCGAGAACCTGTTTCGCGAAGCATGCCGGGCAAGATCAATCGCTCCGATGGTGGTTGCATAGGACGCGTCTACGGTCTTGCCATCCAGCACGGCAAACGTGCGCTCGATGTCCATCAACGTGTCCCGGTGGTGGTTGAGGCACGTTCTTCGACACGGATAAACCTCATGCATCAATTCGGATCAATCGGTAAGTGGCTGGACCCCGCTGACTCGTCATCGGGCGTCACCTTGCCGTCATCGGAACGCTATCATCACCAAGCGGTCAAATATCCGGTCCGATAGATGGCGCCGCAAGAAGAGTAAGGGGCGCTCATCAAACCTCTGCTGTATCGGACCGCTGGCCGCCTCGCCTTGAGTGCACGCACGACCAGGTCGGAGACAAGGCTTGGGGGTGGAGCCTTCCGGCCCTGCATCTTGCGGAGCTTGGCGACCATGTCTGCGTAGGCGCCATGGCCTGAATGCCGCTCCGCCTCTTCCCGGGCAATCCCCTCCCACTCAGAGGCGATTCCGCCCGGCTCTATCACAATGACGTCGATGCCGAACTGTCGGACCTCGTGGCGAAGCGCGTCGGAATAGCCCTCAAGCGCGAACTTGGATGCGTGATACCAGCCTCCAAGCGGCAGCGCGAACTTCCCCCCGATCGAGGAGATGTTGACGATCTTGCCGGAGCCGCGTGATCGCATGTGCGGCAGGCAGAGTTGCACGATCCGCGCGAGCCCGATCAGGTTGGTCTCGATCTGGCGCCGTCCCTCGGCAATCGGCACGTCTTCGAGAGCGCCATATTGGCCATATCCGGCCGCGTTGATCAGCACGTCGATCCGCGACTGCTCCCGCAGGATCCGATCAATCGCTGCTACCGCCGACGCATCGTCGGTCACATCGAGCGCGACGGCCATTGCGCCTGCGGCTTGAAGATCCGCCATCCGCTCGACCCGGCGGGCGGCGCCATAGACCGTGTAGCCCTCGGTAATGAGGCGACGAGCGATATCCTTGCCCATACCGGACGAAGCCCCCGTGACGAGGGCAACGGGTTTCGAACTTTTATCCAACGCTTGTCACTCCTGCTGTTTTCAACGAGTGACGCAGCAGATAGACTGTGGGGGAACCCCACAGTCAAGAGGTGCTGGCATGCTCATCAAAGAGGTGGCCAAAATGGCGGGCATGTCGAAAGACGGCATCCGGCACTATGAGGAGATGGGATTGATCGCCTCCAGTCCCCGCCAGGCGGGCAGTCGGGTTTACCGCGATTACGATCCCGCTGTGTTGGAGACGATCGAACATGTCCGCCAAGCCCAACGGCTCGGCTTTTCGCTCACGGAGATCGCGCCGTTGCTGAAGGCCTATGCCTCGGCGCGTCCCAGCAGGAGCGAGACTATCGAGTTCCTCGAGGCTCGGCTTGTAGTAATTTGTGAAAAGCAGGCCGCGCTGCGCGACATCGAGGATTTCATTTGCGAAAAGCTCCAACGATACCGAAGCGCAGAAGCTGTCGAATCAGCTATCGCCTGAGGCGACATAGCCGATCAAGCTTCGGGCGAGTTTGGTCCCCTCCTACGAAGCTGGACCAATGAACGTGAGAGTTTTCGGTTAGACCAACCGGATGTGAGGCGATGCGGCCACGGGGCCGCACGATGCAAATGGGCTTGATCTACGGATCCAGGGACACGGTCAGGTTTCTACCGAAACTGCAGAAGCGATCATCGGGAGGGATCAGGCATGAACCATCGACCGAACACTCTCATGTGAGGCCGTTGGGGGCGTCCACCTTATCGGATCCATCACGATCATCGACGGCAGGTCGCGTCAGCTCGCCGTCATTCATCAGCAGCGGCGCATGACTTGGAATCGCGACAGGTTTGGGCATCGTGCCCTTGTAGGTTGCGGACGAGGAAATCGAAGACTCGCGGCGCTTGGTCTGGCAGGAAGTGATAACCCTCCTCAATGAAACAGACTTCGGCGTTAGGAACATGCCGCTCGAGCCGAAGGCGAGTGTCATAGGAGTCGATAAGCACGTCACGTCCGCCCATTATGGCAAGGAGCGGCATTGTGAGCGCCTCCAATGCGGCATTGCTAAGCTGCGGAATCTTGATCACGCGTGGTTTGATAGCTCGGCTGATACTGTCCATGAGAGGGGAGATCGCCTCAAGATCGGCCGGTAGACGCTTCGGTGCTGGCCCGAACACCTTTTCAACAATCTTCCGCTTTCCCCAGGCCCCGAGCAGCAAATAGGGTGCGACAGCGACGAGAAAGCTCTTCTGCCGTCCGATGCCTGCGGGGCACATCAGCACGAGCGCGGAAGCCCGTGACGGCCGCCGCATGGCATAGTCGAGCGCCAGCCAGCCGCCGAGCGATGTGCCGACCAACGCTGCACGGGCAAGTCCAAGCCCAGTGAAGACATCGTCGAGCCAGATCGCGTAGGTGTCACCGATGAGCGGCGGCCTCACCCGGGCGCTCAGTCCCGCCTCGCCAATCATATCGACCGCATAAAGCCGGAAGCAGCGCGACCAAAGTGCGATGTCGGGCCGCCATGCGGCGCTGTTCGCCTGGGCGCCATGGAGCAGGACCACGGGAGGCGCCGTCTCTGGACCGCAGCCGAGCACGAACGTCGGGCCTTGCGAAGTCGACAGTTCAATCTCCTGTTTCGGCACAGGCCAGTGGTCGAGCACGGCGCGGTATTCCCGCATGATCTCCACCGCATCGGCGTCGCTGCGAAAGACAGGATCACTCATCGCGAAAGTCCCAGTTGCAGCTCGATAAGCTCGAGCAGTCTTGCGGCATCGGACGGAGCGGCGACGAGCACGATCTTTAGATCACCGCTGGTCGGGTCAAAGGCCGTGTTGAAATGCAGCGGTCTGGTTTCGGCGTCGCCTCCCAGGGCCGCGGCGCCGAGGAAGGTCGCCATGCGCTCGGCCGCTTCGGTGGTTAGGGCCGGAATCTCGACAATAACGGTCGCGCGGACACCGTGAGGAGGCCGGGTCCTCCCACTTGCCACGCCGGCGAAAGCGTCAAGCTTGGCGCGGTCGATACGATAAGCCTTGCCAATCCGCGTGGCTTGGAGGCGGCCTTCGCGGATGTACCGGAGAACGGTTTTGGGATGGACTTTCAGCTCTTCGGCGGCCTGTTCGACCGTCAAAAGCATGTTTGACATGAAAAGAGACTCCACAATGGACCCATAACTTCCTACAATAAGGAGCGATTAGGAGCAATAGGCGATATGAATGACGCTGCGATTGAGAATCCGGGCGAGGCGATGAAAGCCCTGCTTCGCCGCGACCTACGCGCCGCTATGAAGCGGGGCGACAAAGACGAGACTGCTGTGCTTCGAGAGCTGGTTGCGGCACTCGACAACGCGGAAGCAGCGCCGCTTCGTAAGGAGCATCCATCCCTCGATCGACATTCCTTCAGTGCCGGATCGGCTGAAGTCGTGCGCCGGGTGCTCACGCAGGAAGACGTACACGCCGTGTTGATGGGCGAGATCAAAGTGCGGGTGGAGTCCGCTGCCGAGTTGGCACGATTGGGCGCAGAAGCGCGTTCCATCGCGCTCAACGCCGAGATCAGAATTCTGCGCCTCTATGTCCAACAATAGCGTCGATGGTTATGTGAACGAGGAACAAATGCCCAAGCCGGCAACGGACACGTTTGCCTCGGCTCGCCTTTGGAAGGCGCTCCGAAGCAACATCGGCACCCGAGCGCCTGCATGAGGCATGCGCTTGGGCAACTCACTACCTCGCGGTCGCCGCCCAAGTGGGCAGCTTCAGGCACGCTGCGGAGCTGGGGTCAGCGCAAGATTTGTGCGCGATAATACGCTATGGTCGTCCGTAGCAGGAACACGGATCGAAAACCAAGTCAGCAGACCGTTTCGAAGACCAAAGATGGCGTGATTCTGGGTACCGAAGCTGCTGTCTCAGATAGATGACTGATGGAGGAGGGTGAGATTCAAAGAGGCGTCCGCATGAGAGTAGAGTTACTGCGATCGGTTCGACAAAATGGCTTCAAGTGGGTACGTGATCGACGTGAGGATCATCCTGCCTACATCAAATGGGGCAGTCCTCACCCCCGTGAGAGATTCCCGATCCGCTCAACCTTAGCGTATCAATAGGCGCAGATCTTGTTCCGACCCCACGTTCGAGGCTTAGCCAGTTACGACACCGAAGCCTCCATGGCACATAGGCAGCAGGTCACGCGAGGCCCTCTATGGAGTCGGTTGGGCAGTAAGCGTAAGATCCTTGCTGGGCCGCCCGACCTGATGAGGTGATCGCATGAGGCGCCGGCATGTCATTGCCTTGCTTGCCGGGTTGCCGATGGCTTCCCGCAGCCTGGCGCAGACGCGAGACAGGATGCCTGTCGTCGCCTTCATTGGTCTTGCATCGAAGCAGGCCGATCATCCTGTCCTTGAAGCCTTCCGGCAAGGCCTGCGAGACCACGGCCACGTTGAAGGCCGGACCATCCTGCTGGAATCCCGCCATGCTGGCGGTGACCTGAACCTGGCGGCTCAATTCATTGACGACATGGCGCGGCGACGGGTCGATGTGTTTGTCGCGCCCGGCCCGGCGGCGACCCGGGCCATCCATCGCGCCACCCGTATCCCGATCGTGGCTCTCGGCCTGCCCCCCGTTCCTGGCGATCAGGACCTATACTCGAGCCTCGCCAGGCCCGGTGGCACCGTCACCGGTTTCTCGTACTTCGGGGAAGCCTTGTCGGCCAAGCGGATCGAGGCGCTTCGCGAGATGCTGCCAAACTCCACTGTGCTCGGCGTCCTGCACAACGTCGCCGATCCGGTATTCCGGGAGTGGGGAGCGCAAACCGACGCGACGGCTCGCACCCAGGGCTTCGAGCCGGTGCGCCTCGGACTTCGATCCAGTTCGCCCAGCGAGGTTCGCGAGCTCATCAGGTCGTTAGAAGGTCAAGGTGGTGATGCGGTGATCGTGATCACCGACTTCCTGACCGTCAGTTTAAAGGACGAGATCATTCGCACGGCTACCGAGGCGAGGATCGCGGTAATTGCGGAATGGCCAGCGTTCGTCGAGGCAGGCGCGTTGATGTTCTACGGTGCGGACATCCCCGAACTCTTCCGAGAGGCGGCGGCATATGTCGCACGGATCATCAAGGGCGAGAGCGCGGGCGACCTGCCGATTCAACTTGCAACCAAGTTCAAGCTGATCATCAATCTCAAGGTGGCGCGGACGCTGAATATCGCCATGCCGCCAACCGTGCTAGCCATTGCAGACGAGGTGATCGAGTAAGCAGCCTGGCTGCACGGGTCCTGTGTACGGAATAGTCACGGGTTCCGGGGGCAAGCCACTGGCGACCCATCAGGTTCAATCTCATAGTCGAGGCCTGCATCATCCATGATCGAGGGTTCTCGATGGTTGCCGTGCCTCCCGTCCTGATCCGCCGAGCGATCCCCATCCTTTTCGCTTCAGATGGGGTCCGGCGGGAACGGCCGAAGCACCCATGGCGATGACCACACACCGCCGCCCGCTTGGTCGCCTCTTCCAAAAGTACTTCATCGTGCTGTTCCTCGCCGTGATCATTCCATTGGCAACCAATGGTATCAGCGAGGCTTGGTTAGGCTATCGTGACCAGCAGTCCAGGCTCGACCAACTGCTGCGTGTCGAGGCAAGGTCCGCCGCGTTGCGCATCCAGGGGTTCCTCGACGGTATTACCGATCAGCTCGGCTGGCTGGTCCAGCTCCCCTGGACCGAGGAACCGGACGAGCGGCGGCGGATCGATGCGCTTCGTCTGTTACGCCAAGTCCCCGCCATCGTCGATCTCACCCTTGTCGACGGCTCGGGACGGGAGCGGCTGTACGTGTCGCGGATCGGACTGAATCGGACCGAGAGCCGCACCGATCGCTCCAGGGATCCGGCAGTCCTCGGTGCCCGCTTGACCCGGATCCGGTACGGCGAGGTCAGCTACCACCGCGGCTCTGAGCCTTACCTGACGGTGGCGATATCCGGCAACCGCCCCTCCGTAGGCATCGTCGTTGCTGAGATCAACCTGAAGCTGATCTATGACGTGATCTCGGCCATCAAGGTTGGCCGGACAGGCTACGCCTTCGTGCTCGATGAGCGAGGCCGGCTCGTGGCGCATCCGGACATCAGCCTCGTCCTACGCGGGGCGGACGAGGCCACCTTGGCTCCATTTCGGGCAGCCCAGCAGGCCATCGGACCTGCCAATGCTGGCTTCGCGACGAGCCGCGACATCACTGGCGCCCCGATTGCAGTTGCGGCCGCCCCAGTCACCGGGCCGGATTGGACCGTTGTGGTCGAGCAGCCGCTCTCGGAGGCCTTCGGGCCTATCTATGCTGCTCTTTGGCGGACCGCGGGGCTTCTTCTTGCCGGCGCTGCCTTCGCGGCCCTGCTCGCCGTCGTCCTGGCCCGCCGCATGACCGAACCGATCCGCCTGCTCGAGAGAGGAACCGAACGCATCGGTGCCGGGCACTTCGACCACCACATCGAGATCAGGACCGGCGATGAGCTTCAGCGGCTCGCCGACAGCTTCAACGCCATGGCCACGGAACTGGCCGTCTCCCAAGAGCGCCAGGAGCGCATCGCCAAACTCAGGCGGTTTCTCGCGCCGCAAGTCGCCGAACTTGTCGACCGGACAGGAGACGACGGCGTGCTTGAGGGTCGCCGCGCCGAGGTAGTGGCGGTATTCTGCGACTTGCGAGGCTTCACCGCCTTCTCAGCACGAGCCGCGCCCGAGGAGATCATGAGCGTACTCTCCGAGTACTACGAGGCGCTCGGTGCCATCATCACCAAGTACGGAGCAACGCTCACCAGCTTCTCGGGCGATGGCCTGATGGTGCTCGTCAATGCTCCCGTTGCAGTCGAGCAGCCTGCCCTGCGAGCCGTGGATCTCGCGGTCGAGATGCAGGTGAGCGTGCAGGAACTCACCGTCGGCTGGCGGGACCGCGGGCATCGGATCGGCTTCGGGGTGGGGCTTGCGATGGGACCGGCGACAGTCGGGCGGATCGGGTATGAGAGCCACTTCGATTACACCGCCATCGGCAGCGTCGTGAACCTTGCTGCCCGACTGTGCGCCTCAGCGGCGGATCGCGAGATCCTCGCAGATGCGACGGTTGCAGACGCAGTCAAAGACAAGCGCGCCGTGCACCCGTTGGGCATGCGTCTGATCAAGGGATACGATGAGGAATTCCTCGTGTACCGCATCTCCTTCGCGAAGCAGCCCAATGCTGCCTGATTTCCTCCTCCAAGATCACTCGGATCAGTTTCGTGAAACAGACATTGCAGCTATGATGGCACCAACTCGTCGGCTGCCCTTGAAAGCTGCAAGGTGACCAGATGGTGGCGGTTGGAATAAAACCTTATCTCGGGTATTGCCCGCGCATTCACGTCCGGCCGCCAACGCGATGAAGCGCCGAGATGTTCTCAAATGGCTCGGCAGTGCAGCGGCATGGCCGCTTCCGGTGCGCGCGCAACCATTGGCAATGCCCGTCATAGGGTATCTCGCGCCTGAGACGCCCGGGCCATTCAACAGTCGCCTCCAGGCTTTCTGGGAAGGCCTTGCAGACATCGGCTATGTCGAGGGCCGCAATGTCACGATCGAATACCGATGGGCGGAAGGCCGGTACGATCGGTTACCCGCGCTTGCAGCCGATCTCGCCAGGCGGAACGTCTCCGTCTTGGTCGCGTCCGGCGGCGCACCAGCTGCGCTCGCTGCAAAAGCGGCGACGAAGACGATCACCATCGTCTTCGAGATGGGGGGCGATCCCGTCGCGCTTGGTGTGGTCGACAGCCTGTCGCGGCCGGGAGGCAATCTCACCGGCGTGTCGAGTTTGAGCGTGGAAGTCTCACGCAAGCGGCTGGAGTTCATGCACGAGCTACGTCCGACTGCGTCATCCTTCGCCGTGGCCGTCAACCCGACCAGCCCGACTTCGGGCCTGCAGGTGCAGAACCTCCAGATTGCGGCCGAGGCTCTCGGCGTTAGGCTCCAGGTCATAAATGCCAGCACCGAAGAAGAGTTTGAAGCGATGTTCTTGTCTGCCACGCAGCATCAGGCAGGAGGCCTTGTCTTCACTTCGGATCCTTATTTCGCCTTCCGTAGTACGCGGCTTGCCGACTTGTGTTTTCGCTATTCCATGCCTGCGGTCACGCAGTCTCGCGACTTTCCAGCGGCGGGCGGCCTGATCAGCTATGGTGGTGATTTCATGCAATCGCATCGTCGCGCCGGCAGTTATGCGGGACGAGTCCTGAAAGGCGAGAAGCCTTCGGATCTGCCGGTACAACTGGTCACGAAAGTCGAGTTGGTCATTAATCTGAAAACGGCGAAAGCTCTCAGCATCATCATCCCGCCTTCGATAATCAGCACTGCCGACACAGTAATCGAATGATGTCCTTTCCAGCTCCGGGACGGGCTCTGAAGCTTCTTACCGAACAGCACCGTGCCAGATGCATCCGCTCCATGGACCTGAAACACGTTCTTCGCCAAGTCCAAGCCGATGGTGCTAACCTCTCCCAGGGCGCCTCCCGTAAGCGGTGTCCAATCTCGCCCGTACAATGGTGCCAACAGCCGCCTTGACTGGACGGTACTGCTCGACCGCTGTGACCTGCGTCCGGCGAGACGCCTGGGTGAGGGTTGTGGCAGGCTAAAGCCGCGTCAGGCGGCATGCGTCGGGAGCGCCGCTCAGGGAGGCGCCCATGACCCGGCAGACGCGTCGTCCGCTCCTACAGGTGCGGGAGTCCTTCGAGATCACGCGGTTCAGCCCCGAATGCCTGATCGAGGCCTATCGGCGTGTTGTGCCAGCCCAAACCAAAGCGACCCGGAGAGCCGCCGAACATCCCCGATCGCAAACTCCCGTTCACACCACCCGCAGTCAGGGAGGTAAGCATGCCTGATCGTCGTATTGCCCTTTACGCGCGGGTCTCCACCGAACACCAGGCGCGGGACCATACCATCGCCAGCCAAGTCGCCGCCCTGCACGAGCGGATTGCCGCTGACCAGCAATCTCTTGTGCCGGACGATGCCTATGGGGATGAGGGCTATAGCGGCTCCGTTCTGGTGCGTCCGGGCCTGGAGCGCTTGCGGGATGCCGTCGCCACCGGAGAGATCGAGCGGGTTTATGTTCTTGCGCCGGATCGGCTGGCGCGCCGCTATGCCCATCAGGTGCTCCTGATGGAGGAGTTTCGCCGGGCCGGGGCGGAGGTGATCTTCCTCAACCACGCGATTGGGGGCACCGCCGAGGACGACCTGCTGCTGCAGATCCAAGGCGTGATCGCCGAATAC
Organism: Microvirga lotononidis; assembly: GCF_034627025.1. Classification (NCBI taxonomy): domain Bacteria; kingdom Pseudomonadati; phylum Pseudomonadota; class Alphaproteobacteria; order Hyphomicrobiales; family Methylobacteriaceae; genus Microvirga; species Microvirga lotononidis. The sequence goes on from NZ_CP141050.1 coordinate 69,295, forward strand.
GAGCGCTCCAAAATCCTCGAGCGCAGCCGCCGCGGACGCCGCCATGCGGCCCAGTCAGGTTTGGTCAGCGCCTTCACCACCAGCCCTTATGGCTACCGCTATGTGCCCAAGGCTCTCGGCGGGGGTGGGGCTCGCTTTGAAGTAGTGCCGGAGGAAGCCCGCGTGGTCCGGCTGATCTTCGGCTGGATCGGGCTGGAGCGGGTCAGCCTGCGGGAGGTCTGCCGCCGGTGGCAGCAGGCGGGGATCATGACCCGCCGCGGATCACCTCACTGGTATGCCTCAACGCTGTGTGGGATGCTCGCGAATCCAGCCTACGTGGGGCGCGCCATCTACGGCCATGTCCGCTATGTCTCAGGCTCGCCCAAGCGGCTGCGGCCCCTGCGGGGGCGTCACTACCGCCAGCCCAGTGTGCGGGTGAAGGTGCCGCGAGAGGACTGGATCGAGGTTCCGGTGCCGGCCCTGGTGGACCCGGCGTTATTTGAGGCCGCGCAGACGCAATTGCAGGAGAACCGCCAGCGCAAGCGGGCGTCTTGGGCGGGGCCGCGCTGGCTGCTGCAGGGTCTGACGGTGTGCCGCCGCTGCGGCTATGCCTATTATGGCAAGACGGCCACGCAGTCGAAGCGGGATCCGGCCAAGGGCGTGTATCGCTACTATCGCTGCATCGGCACCGATGGATCTCGGTTTGACGGCCATGCGGTGTGCGACAATCCTCAGATCCGGGGCGACGCTCTGGAGCAGGCCGTCTGGGATCGGGTCTGCGCGCTCCTGGAAAACCCTGGTCGCGTGGCCGGGGAATATCACCGACGCCTGGCGCAAACTCAACCCCATGCAAACAGATCCGAAGATGGGCTGCAACTGGAGCGTCAGATCGCGCGTCTTGAGCGCGGAATCGGGCGGTTGATCGACAGCTACGCCGAGGGTGTGATCGAGCCTGACGAGTTCCAGCCGCGCATCACAGGCCTGAAAGCGCGCCGGGCCCGGCTCGAAGAGCAGCGTCGGGCGGCGGTAGAGCAAGCTGACGCTGAACGTGAATTGACGCTGATGATCGGTCGCGTCGAAGAGTTTGCCGCCCGGGTGAGGGATGGGCTGGACGATCTGGATTGGGCGGGCAAGCAAGCCCTGATCCGAACCGTAGTGCGACGGGTCGAGATCGACCGCAACCACGTTGAAGTCGTCGTCCGCGTGCCACTTCCGGCGCCTGAGACCTCAGAACCGTTGGAAACTCCCTCAGACAAAGGAACTTGGCACCATTGTACGGACGATCAACACCGCCACTGCGGCACACCAAGATCCTATGAGAGTGATGGCGGCCTCCCTTGATAGTGTGAGGCTGTCGCAAACCAGTGCTGGAGACACCTCATGTCTGTCATGGCTGATCACCCTCTTACAACTGACACCGCCGCTCACTCGGACCAGGTCGCGCTCGTGCTCTCACTTGAGTTGAGCCAATCGAAGTGGCTGGTGACCTCGCTGGTGCTGGGCAGTGACAAGATATCCAAGCACACGCTCAAAGGTGGAGACGGGCCGGCGCTGCTCGCACTTCTCGCGCAGTTGCAGGCCAGAGCCGTAAAGCGGGTCAACCGACCTGTCCCGCGCTGAGACGTCCCTGCCGGGATCTGGGCCGAGCCATTCCGCCTGTTGGGATGCACCGCTGATCCAGCCGAGTGCGGCATCCACATAGGAAGGCTTCTCCCGCGAAGCTCATCATGCGGCGACGGCTGTCGACCGCGAAGACGACCCTGTCCCCGGCATACGTCGACCCGGCACGCCTTTGATCCGCTTAGGCCGAGCTCCCCTAGTCCCTCTCGGCCCTGATCCGCGTTTTGAGCCGGTGAGTTTTTGAAAAACGACTTCAAAATGGCTCGCGACTAGAAGACCAGAGCAGTTCCGTTGGTTGGATGTTGATCTAGAGCGAACGCGACCTGAACTGCACGTGCCGTTGCCGGTGTCGGCACGGACATATGCGTATGGTCGGCAAAGATCTCGAAATTGGCGCTTAGGTTAGCGCCGTTAGGGTCTCTCAGTCGTTCAGCCATCTCACGTGCGAAATCGATCGTGCGCTCGAGCTTCTTTTTCGCGAGGCGATCGGATGCGTCGTCCTGCTTCTCCTGAAAGGGAGCTAGCTGGTCGCCTTCATGCTCGCCGGCCGACAGATAGACTGTCGGGCGTATGGGAACATTGAATTCGGCCTGTGCCTCGCTCCTGAGAAGCGTGCAGTCCTCCCAATGGATCGTGGGGCTGACGGCAACGATCCGCTGGAACAGGGCAGGCCGCCTGAACAGTGTATAAAGGCCAAAAAGTCCGCCGAAGGAATGTCCAAAGAGGGTTCGCTGCGTAAGGTCTATTTTCACGCGGGAGGTGATGAATGGTATGACCCGGCTCTCGATGAAATCGAGAAACTCGTCGGCCCCGCCGGTGCGTACTTCCGGTCCGCCTGATGTGAAGGGCGGATACCTCCGCCCGGGCGGCGGGCTGAGATCCCAGGAGCGGCGCAAGGGATCGTAGGCGTTCTCGGTCGGATAGCCGAGCGCCGCGACCACGCCCCACCCCACATTGCTACTTTTTGGGTAGTCTGCCTGGGCCCGCAGTGCATCGACCGCCGTGCCGAAGCAGCTATTGCCGTCCGTCATCATCAACAGCGGCCAGCCCAGCGCTGGGGGTAGCCCGACCGGCACATAAAGGAGAAGGCGATAGACCGCGCCGCTTGGCGCTTCGAGGTCATGAACGCTCGCACCGGCGAGCGTGTAGGCTTGCGTCATGCCACGGAACCTTCCAGCGATAACGGCAATATCAGGGGTTTACCGACAAGACAGGTGCCTCAGAAGCGGTAGCGCAGGCTGCCGATGATCTGCCGTCCTTCATCAAGGTAGCAGTAGCCTGACTCGCACACAGGCTCCCGCTTGTCGAAGAGGTTCTTGACGTTGAGCCTTGCCTCGGCGCCCTTCAGGCTCGGGTTCAGCTTGCTCAAATCGTACGACACCAGGGCATCGACGAACAAACGCGCGTCATTCTCGAATGTGTTCTGGCTGTCTCCATAGCTCGTTCCTGAATAGCGAAGGCCCAAGCCCAGCTCCAATCCTTCCGCTGCGCCGTCCTGGAACGTATAGTCACCCCAGATCGCAAACTGGTGAGCAGGGATGCTCGACGGCACATTTCCAGCATTGTCGCCTTGGGTGATCTCGAGGTCGAGATAGGTATAGGCGACAGTCAGGTTAAGGCCGTTGGGCAGGCCGGTCGTCGCTTCCAACTCCAGTCCTTGTGAGCGCACCTCGCCCTCCTGGACCTGGAAGTTGATGTTGTTGGGATCGGTCGTCAGCACGTTGGACTGGATGATGCGGAAGACCGCTGCACTTGCCGAAAGGTTGAGGTCGGAGGGCTTGTACTTGACGCCCGCTTCTACCTGCTCGCCCTCGGTGGGCTTGAAGGGAGTTCCATTCACGCTGGCGCCTACTGTCGGCGCGAAGGAGGTTGAATAGCTCACGTAGGGCGCAATGCCGCTGTCGAAGAGGTAGCCCAGACCAACGCGGCCCGAGAACTGCTTGTCGCTCTGTTCGGAATCCTCGCCTAGACCGTTGAAGGCCCTGTTCTTGCTGATCAGCCAATCATGGCGACCGCCGAGCGTCAGGATGAACCGGTTCCATTCGAGCTGGTCCTGGACATAGATGCCCGTCTGGCTCTGCTCGGTGGTCAGATTGCGGAAATTGTAGGTCGGCCGGAAGATCGGCTGCTGACCATAGTTTAGAGTGTTCAGGTCGAGGTTGGGCGCCGCACCGAAGCCGATCCTGTCGTTCACGTTGACATAGGTGTAGTCGAGCCCCATCAGGAGCGTGTGGTCGACCGTGCCGGTCTGGAAATTGGCCTGGGCCTGATTGTCGACCGCAAACGAGTTGAGCCTGTCGGTCACAAGACCCGTCGAACGTGTCGCGAACAGGCGATCGGGCGTGATCGAGTCGATCTGGGTATACGGCAGATCTGCGAAGATATGGGCGTAGCGCAGGTTCTGGCGCACGCTCCACGTGTCGTTGAACCTGTGCTTGAACTCGTAGCCGATGCGGGCCTGGTCCTGCACGAAGGTGCCGAAGGCAGGATCGCCAGACTCGAGGCTCGTAATCCGTCCGTTCTCGTTGAAAAAGGACGAGTTGCCGCCGAGTTGGAAGTGCGAGTATTCGCCAAGAAGGGTCAGGCTCGTGTTGCGATCGTCCGAGCGGAAGGTGAGCGCCGGGGCGATGTAGATGCGGTCGTCAGGAACGCTGAGCAACTCCGTGTTGGAGCTGCGGAACAGCCCCGTCAGGCGGTAGAGGATGTTGTCGTTGTTGACGACCGGACCCGAGAGATCGAACTGGCCCTGATAGCGATCATGGTTGCCGACTTGCCCCTCAATCTCGCGGATCACCTGCTCGGTCGGGCGCTTCGTGACGAGGTTGACGATACCGCCTGGGGAGCCACCTCCATAAAGGACGGAACTTGGCCCTTTCAGAATACTAATCGCATCAAGCCCATATGGTTCAGTCTTGAAGATCGAGAAGTTGCCATTCAGTTCGCGTAAGCCGTCGCGATAGACACCCGTATAGGTTACGTCGAAGCCGCGAATCGAAAAGCTGTCGAAGCGGTTGTCGAAGCCGAATGCGTTGGTGCGCACGCCCGGTGTGTAGGCCAGCGCTTCCTTGAGCGTTTGCACATTGCGATCTTCGAGCTGCTCTTGGGTGACCACATTGATCGTCTGCGGCACCTTGACGAGCGGCGTGTCTGTTTTGGTGCCAACGTCCGCGCGGGTCGCGACATAGCCGTCAGCGGTCACACCGCCCTCGCTGGTGCTCTCACCCTCGACGGTAATCGTTTCGAGCTGGATTGCGTCCTGGGCGAGTGCCGCACTTGCCAGGAACAACAATGAGCCGGAGAGCGAAAGCAGCCTGACCCCGCGCAGCCCCTTGTAACTCCCGCCGGTGAAATAATCCGATACCATGAACGACTCCAAGCTCGCTTCCGCAATATGGCGATCACCTGTTCATTGTGTGGCGTGTTTCAGCAAGTGCCAAAAGACAAGTTTTCAACAGTGTTGTAGGGCGACAACAAGCCAGTTTAGATCTATTACAAAATATTATGCCAACATAGTGGGCATTAAGTTATCAGTCTTGAGCGGTTCTAAACAAGGAACTCTATATTTAAGGGACTCATGACTTGGGATTGTGGCGCGGAAATTGAGCGATGGCTCGCCGCGAGCTTGTGTTATGGACATGAGTATTGACTTTGAGCCAGATCTTCAACGATATGGCCGTCCCATTTATTGCACCACGGAGCGCTCAATGTTGGACCTGCAGAAGACGCTCGAGCTTCCTGGATGGGGTATTCGGGCATGCCTGTCCGCCGAGGGGCAGCTCATCTTGGTCACAGCGCCCCATCGTTGGTAATTGCAAAAAGGTTGGATTCCCGGTGCATTCCAATACGACACAACACACGCCTTCCGGTCGCCGGGTTGTGAGGGCACTCAGCAGGCGTGCCGTACTCGGTAGCCTTCTTGCGGCGCCCTTCCTTCCGTCATCGTCGGTTGCAGCGCGCCCTGTGCGCATTGCGTCTCTCGACTTTGCCCTGGTGGAGCAACTTATCGTGCTCGGCGCGCCGCCGATCGCTGTGGCCGAGGCACGTGACTGGAACAAATGGGTTAAGGAGCCCCCATTGCCCACTGGCACCATCGATCTGGGTACGAGTTTTGCTCCCAACATCGAGCTGCTGGCCGCGCTGGGGCCCGATCTCATCCTCACCACGGATTTCGTCGCTATGGTGGAGCCAAGGGTGAGTGGCATCGCTCCGGTCGAGCGCATTAGTATCTATTCGCCCGGCGGCTCGCCGCTGCCGAAGGCGGTCGCATCCATGCGGCATCTCGGTGCCATTCTGGGTCTTCAAAACCGTGTCGAGGCGTATCTGCAGGAAACCGAGGCGTTCTTCGACGCGTGCGCCGAGCGGGCGCGCCCCTTCTGCGACAAACCCATCCTCATGCTTTCCTTTCTCGACCCGCGACACGCGCGCGTCTACGCGCGGCCCGGATTGCAGCAGGATGTCCTCGACCGCATCGGACTGCGCAACGCTTGGCCGAATGAAGGGAGCTACTGGGGCTTTGGGACCGTAGGAATCGAACGCCTCGTAGAGGCTGGCGAGGCGGTGGCCGTCACCGACTATATGCCGCCCGATGTTCGGGCTGTGCTCGAAACAAGCCCGCTGTGGCGGTCGCTGCCGATCAGGCGGGCCGGGGGGCCGATCCCAATCCTGCCGCCGGTGCTCGCCTTCGGAGGGGTCCCCGCGGCCCGGCGTTGGGCAACGCTACTGCTCGATGCGCTGGAGGAGCGCAACCCATGAGCGATGTCTTCCAACCATTGAGAACAAGCCTACGCGGTGGTGTCGGGCTTCTCATCCTTGGCCTGACAGCTCTTGCCATCGTGCTCATGGCGCTCGTGCTTGGGTCCAAGCTGCCGCTGCTGTTTCGTGTGCCATCGTCAGACTACGACCCTGAGCGCATGGTGTTAGTCTATGCCACGCTGCCACGGCTCGTGATGGCGGTGTTGTGCGGGATGGCGCTCGGAGCCTCCGGCGCACTATTGCAGCAGGCTTTGCGCAATCCTCTTGCTTCTCCCAGTACTCTTGGCATCGATGCCGGCGCCAGGCTGGCATTGGGGATCACGACGCTGGTTGTTCCCGCTCTCTTCGGCTGGGGAAGAGATGTCGTCGCGCTTGTGGGCGCCGGACTTGCCACCATGCTGGTGTTCGCGCTGAGCCGCAGGCAGGACTTCTCTCCCTTGTCCCTCGTCCTGTCGGGCTTGCTGGTCAGCCTCTATTGCGGTGCGCTGACGGCCGCGCTGACTCTCATCGAGAGCCGCTATCTCGCAAGCCTGTTCGTTTGGGGGTCTGGCTCCCTGAGTCAGCAAAGCTGGACGCCTTCAATCGATCTGGCTATTCGCCTCGTTGTCGTTGCTCCGTTGGCGCTCCTCCTCGTGCGTCCGCTCGCGCTGCTTGATGTTGGCGAGGATGCGGCACGGGGGCTTGGCCTGCATGTGTCTCAGTTGCGCCTGCTTGCCGTCGCTCTCGCTGCCCTGTTGGCTGCCTTCACTTCAAGTGCCGTCGGGGTGATCGCATTCATCGGCCTCGTCGCTCCATTAATCGTGCGGTTGTCCGGGGTGAGCAGTTTCGCCGGCAGGCTTGCGGGGGCCACCGTCATCGGCGGGTTGCTGCTCCTGGTCACGGACCTTCTCTTGCAGACGCTGACAGGATTCTATGCGGATCTTCTGCCCACGGGCGCGGTGACCGCGCTCCTCGGCTCGCCGATTCTCCTCTGGCTTCTCCCCCGCGTCACCGCGGCCTCCAGACCGGTGCAGCCTTCGGCGTTGATGGCACGAAGGCGAATGTCTGACAGAAAGCTTTCACTGCTGCTACCGCTTTCCCTTGTTGGCCTCGTGGTGCTGCTTGTGATCATGGCTCTGTTTCTGCAACGGGCTCCTGACGGAGCCTGGCAAGTGCTCGCGTCCACGCAAGTTACAGATGTTCTGCCTTACCGCTGGCCTCGGGTGCTTGCGACGGCAGTCGCGGGCCTGCTCCTTGGCACAGCGGGTTTCCTGCTGCAACGGCTCACGGGAAACGAGATGGCGAGCCCAGAGATCCTGGGTGTGAGTGCTGGCGCTACGTTCGCAATGGCAATCGCTCTGGTCATCGGACTTGCGCCCACACCGGCAATCCTGACGACAGCGGCTGCGATCGGTGCGGCAGTTATCTTGGGGTTCATCCTCCTGCTGGCGCGCCGGAGCGGCTTCCAGCCCGAACGCATGCTTCTTGCCGGTGTCGCACTCTCGGCGCTTCTCGACGCGGTCATCGGCTTCCTGTCGTCGGCTGGCGATCCGCGGGCGTTTCAACTCCTGGCATGGCTGACCGGAGCAGGATCGTCCTTCGAGCCGCAATCGGTGGCGATTGCCTTCGTCTTGGCTGGGCTCGCCATCGGCGGTGCGCTGTGCCTCACCCGCTGGCTCTCCATCCTGCCGTTGGGGGCAACGGCCGCGATCGGGCTCGGGGTTCCGATTGCCGGGGTACGCATCCTGCTCATTGCCCTTGCGGTGCTGGCAACCGCCGGCGCGACGCCCCTCGCAGGCCCTTTGACGTTTACCGGACTGATTGCTCCGCATTTGGTTCGATACCTCGGTGTGACGGATGTCGCGGCTGGCCTGACCTCCAGCGCGTTAGCCGGAGCGGCAATTCTCATTGCTGCCGATTGGGCAGCTCGCATGATCGCGTTTCCGTTCCAGTTGCCCACAGGCCTCGTCGCGTGCCTGATCGGTGCTCCTATCCTTCTCTGGCTCCTTCAAAAGCGGACAGCATGAATTCGACGGCGTCGCACACACACAGCCCAACCGGTGCCGGTGGGTTCACATTGGAGAGCGTGCGCTTCCATGTAGGAGACGTGCCAATCCTGCATCCCATCTCGACCAGGATCGGCGGCGGGGAAGTGGTCGGTCTTGTCGGACCCAATGGCTCAGGCAAGTCCACGCTTCTGAAGCTCCTCGCGCGCCAGAGTGCGCCGAGCGGCGGGCGCATCAGCTTCGAGGGCCGTGCGCTGGCCGATTGGGAATCGCGTGATCTGGCACGACGGATCGCCTATTTGCCTCAGTATCCGCAGACCGGCAGCGAGCTCGTTGTCCGTAAGGTGGTGGCGCTCGGCCGATACCCGTGGCATGGCCCCTTCGGCCGCTTCACGGAAACAGATCGCGTGCGCACAATGGAAGCGATGGAAGTGACCGGGACCGGCGCTCTGGCCAACCGCCATCTGGAGATGCTTTCGGGAGGGGAGCGCCAGCGTGTCTGGCTGGCCATGCTGGTGGCGCAGGATGCACATTGTCTGTTGCTCGACGAGCCCATATCCGCGCTGGACATCAGCCATCAGATCGAGGTCCTGTCGCTGATCCGCAGCCTGGCGCACGAGGGCGGTCGCAGTGTCGTTGTCGTCCTGCACGATGTGAACATGGCATCGCGGTTCTGTGACCGCATCCTTGCACTGCGGGGCGGCCGTCTTGTCGTCAGTGCGGGTGTCAATGGGTTCATGACACCGGAGACGCTGCGGGAAGTCTACGGCGTTGACATGGAGATCCTGCCCCATCGCCTGCACCCGGCAGGCATTGCGGTGGCGAACTGATTTTCGAGCGCGCCTCGAAGCTGGAGAGGTGCAAGAGAGGAGGCGGCTTTGCTGGGTCTGATGCAGCTTTAAGGCTTCGCCTACCCCAGCTATGAAGTGAGGGTATAAGGGCGCTGGTGGTGAAGCAAGGAAGCAAGAACCCATTCAAGGGTCGAAAATTCACGGCGGAGATCATTCGGTGGACGGTCCGGTGGTATCTTATGTTCTCAAGCAGCTACCGCGATTTCGAGCGCATGCTCTTGGATGGTGGTGTGCAGGTCGGCCACACCACATGTTCCGCTGAATCCAGGTCTATGCACCGGAGGGGATGTCACATTAGCTCAGTACAGCCGTTGGCCGACCGACACGGACAGTTGTTGCACCGCCCAAGTCGTTGATTTTCCTCAGTGCGAGGTTTTTCCCTTGACGAGTACAGGGTAGTATTCGCCGTTAATGTGACATTCCCCCCTCGGCAATCCCTTTCTTGTTATCGCGGCTCGTTTTGCAGACTTAGGAAGGTCGGATCGAAATCGGCGAGTTGCTGGAGGCGTGGCCAGTCCTCGATAGTGACCATCTCACCTCGCCAGGTGATCAGGTTTTCCTTCCGCAGGTCCTGGACAACCCGGTTCACGTGAACGGCGGAGAGCCCCAGCGTGTCCCCCAGCTCTGCCTGGGTGAGGGGAAGCCGGAACCTGTAGCCTTCGGTAAGCCCCACGACCTGAAGGCGGACAAACAGCGCGCAGAGCAGGTGAGCGGCATGCTCAAGCGCCGAGCGCCGCCCTACGGCCACCATCCAATGGCGGTGAATGGCGGCATCCACGGCAAGGCTCACGGCAAGCAGACGGGCGAGATGAGGGTGGTTCTCGAAGATGTCGTGCAGCGTCTCGTGAGGCACCATGCCGATCGTACACGGGGTGATCGCCAGGACAGAATGGTCCATGGTCTTCAGCAGAAAGCTATGAAGGTCGGTGAAATCGCCGGGGACGTGCAGGGCGGTGATCTGGCGCTTTCCATTTCTGAGGACATTGTAGCGCCCAGCAAAGCCCTCGATGAGCACCGTACTCTCGGTTGGACGGTCGCCCTCCCGGATCATGTCCTCGCCCCTGCCCACGGTTCTCTGCCGGACAACAGCGCTCTCCAGAACCTGTCGTTCGGCCTCTGAGAGGCGGTCGTACTGCTCCAGTTTGCGGATGAAGGAAGAAGTCAGGATAGGGCTCTTGCTATACGACGGTTGCCAATGCCTAGCAGCTTAGCCGAAGAGCCTCGCAATGGCGACCAGGGACCAGCCATGCCCCGTTAGCCTTTGAGTTCGAGACAAACGGCCTAACGCACCGTTGGCGACATTCAATCCTCAGGTGTACTAAACTTGGGAGCCGTCTCTCGACGCTCCTCATCGTCAGCCAGCGTGTCGAGCTGCCGGGCGGTCTCAAGCAACTGCTCGCGGCTCTCACGGATGCTGATCCATAGGGCAACATCTCGGGCCTGCTGGGCGCGCTTGCGGTACTCGGTCACTTTGGTTTCCGGTCGCTTCGCCATAGTATTTCGAATTGGTTCAGATCATCCAATCCAAGATTTCGGAGGAATATTAGCTGATCCAGTCGGAGTGACCTTAAGATAGGTTAACCGGAGCCTTTCAATCAAAGGCATTTGCGAAAGTCGCGGTCGTCGCGCCTCAAATTGTCAAAATCCTGTCCCAAGCGAACAAGCACGACTCTCTGGGTGCGCCAGACTGAGGCTATGGCAATCCCCTCTGCTCCGAGAGCTGGCTTGCCCCAACCTCACTGTGGCCAACAACCGCTGGCCGAAGAGTTGCGGCGCATGCTCCAGCTTGATCTGATCCGGGTCACCTGTTCGGCGGCCAAAGTCGCCAGCCGCTATGCGGTGTCACGCCGGACGCTGTCCCGGCACCTAACAGCCGAAGGCACTTCGTTCCGACAGTTGAGCAACGAGGTCCGCTGCGAGATTGCCTGTATGCTGCTCGCCAACTCGGACTTCCCAGTCAGCCAAATCGCCGGGATCCTGAACTATGCCGAAACCAGCGCGTTCACCCGCGCCTTTCACAGATGGACAGGCCAGAGCCCATCAGCTTGGCGCCGGACCCATCAAGGGCGTACGGGCTAATCACCACGTTGGTCGTAGGCGTGACTTCGCCAGCGCCTTGGTCTCTGTTCCGTACTGCGCCTTATGCGAAATTCGCGCGGACGTAGCGCTACTCATCGAACAGCACAAGAACTCCGACCGCCATCCCAAAGGTGGCGTCGGGGATCGGAAGCGACACCAGGTCCTCAAGATCCATAGCAAGCTCACCTAGGCAGGCGGTTCGACATTTCGCGGGCTCAGTGCAGCGAAAAGATACCCTGCCCCTGATTGGAAGCAGAGAGCGGGATGCGCGCCACTGTTCTGCCAAGCCCATCCATAACCTCAAGCCACCAGTCCTGCCACGGGTCTAGTGCAAGGCCCTCTTTGATGAGTTCATCCAACGCCCTGATAAGGGGGATTAGGGCGCCCTCCTCTTGGAAGAGGTCGATCCCCTCCTCGTCCGGAATGACCTCATAATCTGAGACAAGATGGAAGAAGTATCTGGCTGATACAGGCATTGCCGATCACCGAACAGAGCCATCAAGCACAGGACAAGAGGCCACGACGAGGTCAGCAATATGGCGAGAGAAGAGCAGAATGCCTATTAGCTCGTAGCGACGATACGTAGGTATTACTGAAGGACTAGCATCCTTCCGCCGCCTCGCCAGCCCCATTCCTTAAACGACCTCCTCAGAATTTCACACACGGCAGCGGTTTATATGGATTGGGTTTGCGTGTATGTGCCAGGCAGCAGGCGTTCATACATGCGCCGGATCTTGCCATAGCATTCACACGCCACCTCCTCGAGGCCTGCCCGGTCGGTTACGGTGATGCTGCCTCTGGCCTGCTGGATCAGACCGGCAGTCTGAAGCGTACGGGTGACAATACTCACCGAAGAGCGCTGCACCCCTAGCATTTCGGCCAGGAACTCATGTGTGAGCAGAAGGGTATCCTGCCCCGCCCGATCATGCATGGTCAGGATCCAGCGGCAGCAGCGGGCCTCCACGGGGTGGACTGCGTTGCACGACACGTTCTGGAACGTGTGCATCAACATGGCTTGGCTGTAGTTCATGATAAGCCAGCGGATGGCCGGGCGGGCATTGCGCACCTCGTTCAGCCGCTCGAAGGCAATACGTGAGGCACTCCCGCTCAACTGCACAACATAGCGCCCGAACGCCTCCCGTGTTGCGAGTTCGGCCAGAAGGCCACAGACCCCTTCCCGCCCGAACACCGCCATCTCCACTGTGCCACCGTCTTCCATGACGTTCACGAGTGAAATGACGGCGTCATGCGGGAAGTAGGAGAAGCGTAAAGTGTCGCCGGGTTCGTAGAGCACTTGGCCCCGGGTCAGGTTCACAACCTCCAAGTGGGCCTTGAGCGCCGCAAGGTCCTCCGGCACCAAAGCAGCCAACAGCCGGTTCATGCGATGGTCGGCTCGGTTCTCGGCCATGGCGACCTCATCGCCCCATTCATACAACGTGGATGAGCGCTGATTGTCTCAGCGCAGCCGTCTCCAAAATAATATCGCCAGGATTATGCCCCACCGCCGCGATCCTGAATTACTCCAAGCCAAGCGCCTTCAGCCGCGCCTTCCGGCGCTGGACAGGCCAAGCCCCATCAGCTTGGCGCCGGGGCCGTGAAGGGCATTACGGAAGGGCACCACGCTTAATGCGCAGACGCTTATTTCAGGTTGGCCGCGGGCGTTTTGACAGGACTCGGAGCAACTCGGTATGAGCCGCCAGAGCCGAATCCATGCTTTCACTAAGGCCCACTCCCATTAAGAGTCGGAACGAAATTGCTGCCCCAGAGCGGCGACACGCCATTCAGGGCGCCCACACGCAACACAGCCTCCGGGTATTTGGATCCAGTTAGCGACGCTCGAGGAATAGAGGTCTTTTGACCATCCCTTAACCGCAGCCGCCGCCCACACGGGCCATATACGTGGCCGAGGTACCGTTTCAGTCCTCGAATCCCCAGCCCTTGAATTGAGTGGCTTTCTGAAACGACGACAGGCTTTTCTCAACTGATTTCCGGTCACGGGGGTCATGATCCCAAAAGATCAATTTCACAGTATCTTGCGATACGAAGTAGTAGCAGCCGCTGTATTGAGCGGTTGATCTGCCCGAGAACCTGCTGACAACATTGATAACCAGATTTCTGGCTCCACGAATGTCCGGGCATCGCTCTGATGTCTTTGCCGATAACTGGTCTGACAGCATAAAATAGGCCGTATGAGCATTATCAATGTCTGTCTTCGATGAGGCTATGATTTCGGCCTTCGCCCCTGTGCCGGCGAGCAAGCCCAAAGCCAGCACAACAATCGAACTCTTCAACTGCATCTCTATACCCCTGCGCCCTGCGCGCCATGTACCGCTACCGATTGTATTTCGGCATTGGAAGCGCCGACGGAGTTTAGTCTGTGAATTGACCTTGCAGGTTCGGGTGATGTCATGTCTGGATGGCGCCCGTTTGGCAATGTGCTTGTTGATGACGGTTGGGCCTCGCGGGGCGGGTGCAGTCATGTCTCCGGCCTGTAAGCGCGGTGCTGCATGACCGCTGGCCCTGATGTTTTCCGCTGAACCTGGTCCCTCTCACGTTATCGCGCTTGACTGACGCAAGACAACACCACGGGTTTCCCAGATCTGGCGGTCCATATCCGCTGTGGCTTCACATCATCTCATCATCACCGTGCCAATTGGATGCCCCGAGGGGCGAATAGTGTGAACGGGGCGGCAACTCCCGTGCTCCCCGGCTCATAAGCCGTGCTCCTGGCCATCACCGCCCAGGCGATCCGGGCGATCTTGTTGGCCAAGGCGACGGCGACCACCTTGAACGGTTTCTTGGCCAGGAGGCTCCGGGCCCAATCCGCCAGCGCCGTCCGGGTCTTGCCGGACTTCATGCTGTAGAGCGCCGCATGCGCGCCGACGACCAGCAGCTTGCGCAGATGCCGGTTGCCCATCTTGGAGATGGAGCCCAGCCGCGCCTTGCCACCGGTTGAGGGCTGCCGCGGCACGAGGCCGAGATAGGCGGCAAACTCCCGGCTGCCCTGAAGCAGGCTGGCGTCTGGAACACTGGCCGAGAGACAGGAGGCCACAATCGGGCCGACGCCCGGAATGCCGGCGAGCCTCATGCTGACCGGATCGCTGCGGTGGGCGGCCAGAATGGCTTTGTCGAGCTTGGCGATCTGCGCTTCGATCTCAACCAGCATTGCCGCCAAAGGCTGGAGTGCGACCCGGGCTGTGACGGGGAGGCCGGGACTGGTGGCATCATGGATAAGGGCAATCAGTTGCCGCGTGTTGCGAGCGCCTTGCGCTGCCACGATGCCTAACTCTGCGAAGTGACCGCGCAGAGCATTGATCAGGGCTGTCCGCTGCCCGATCAGGAGATCGCGGGCGCCGTGCAGCATGAGGGTGCTCTGCTGCTGCGGGCTCTTGACCGGGACGAAGCGCATCGACGGCCGAGTGACCGCCTCGCAGATGGCAGCGGCGTCGGCGGCATCGTTCTTCTGCCGGCGCAGATAGGGTTTGACATAGGCGGGCGGGATCAGGCGGACGTCATGCCCGAAGGCCATGAGCGTGCGGGCCCAGTGGTGAGCCGTCGCGCATGCCTCCAACCCGATCAGGCAAGGCGAAAGGGTGCTGAAGAAGCCTGGCACCTGGCTGCGCCGCAGCGCCTTGCGCAGGACGATCTTTCCACTTCTGTCGACGCCGTGCAGCTGGAAGACGTTCTTCGCGATATCAAGGCCGACGGTGGCAATCTCAGACATGATGGATAGTTCCTCTCCGGTTCTTCAACATGCCTATTCTGGCACGTCTGACGCTGGTGGAGGGCGCCATCCACGACATCACGGTAACTTGGCGTCAGGATATCCCACGGTAGGCCCAGCTGCATGAACCTGCCGGCTATCAGCTATAAGCGCCACCGCTTTCCACCTCAGATCATCGCTCATGCTGTTTGGTTGTACTTCCGCTTCCCACTGAGCTTGCGCCTGGTCGAGGAAATGCTGCTCGAGCGTGGTATCGTTGTATCCTATGAGACTGTGCGGCGCTGAGCGATGAAGTTCGGGCCATCTTACGCCGGCCGTCTCAGGCGCAAGACGCCAAGCCCTCGCGACATCTGGCACTTGGACGAAGTCGTAATCAGCATTGCCGGTCAGCAGCATTGGCTGTGGCGTGCTGTCGATCAGGACGGATACGTCCTCGACGAGATCGTCCAGACGCGGCGCGACACCAAGGCGGCCAAGCGCTTGCTGAAGCGCCTCTTGAAGAAGCAGGGCTGCGCTCCCAAGCGGCTGATCACCGACAAGCTGGGCTCCTATGCTGCCGCCCGGCGCCAGATCATGCCAAGGGTCGAGCATCGCTCGCATAAGGGTCTGAATAACCGGGCGGAGAACTCCCATCTCCCATTGCAGAAACGTGAGCGGGCGATGTAGGGGTTCCGATCACCGGGAGACCTGCAACGGTTCACCTCGGTCTTCTCAGCCATCAGAAACCTGTTCGTTCCGCCCCGCTCCCGCCGCTCTGCTCTCGCTACCCACCTCCACCGCCTCCAGGCCGTGGCGGCGTGGAAGTCTGCAGCCGGAGTTGCCGCGTGAGCAGGTCCGCCGACCGATTTTGCCCCCGTGCGCCTGATGCAAGTTTATGTGACAGCACCTTCAGGCGTGTCCACGTTCAGGAGCCGCACCCGCTCCCGGCCCAGGGCTATCGTGTCTCCGTCTATGATGACGACGCGGCGGCCGTCGATGGTTTCAGCGTGTGTCCGTGCTAGAGGGACCAAGGGGAGGCATAGGGACAGGGAGAGGATGAGAGCGGCATGGGTATCCATTGTCCTCATTCTAGGGCGCCTCCAGTTGCGCGGCATAGGTCGGGTAGCTCTCCCGCAGCAATGTCCGCATGTCCTCTAACTCGCTCATGGGCGGGTTGTCGTGTGCCTCAAGTGTGCGGATCGCCAGAAACAGGGCAAGAGCGGTTATCCAGGCTTCGCGGGTGCGTATGAGGTTGCGTGTCATGCTGCGGCCCTGGAGGCTGCGGGAGCCGGGCGAAACCACGGCTCCACGGGGTTGGTCGAGGGTTCTTCATGTCCATCTGGTTCAAGGTCGCCGCCGTCTTCCAGATCCGGGCAACCGTCGAGCGCATCGAGCATGTCTATGGCCCGTTGGATCAGGCTTTCAGCGTAGAAGCGCCATTTCCGATACTGAGCGGGAGTCATGGCTTCCCCCTCTAGTGTTGGGAGGGAGGCGTCGGACGCTTGGTGGAGGCTCCAGCCAAGCGCAAGATGTCATCGATCAGAGACGGGATAATGTTGTCCAGTACCCGGACATCAGCTTGATCGTAGGCATATTCCGAGGCAACGCGCGCCTTCTCCACGAGGCCGGCCCAGGTCTGCGCCGGGATGTCCTGAATGGCGAACTCCAGGTCCGTGTAGAGATCCATGCACTCGTCAAAGGCCTCGCCTTCCAAATTGCCACTTACCGCGAGCCCATAGGCAACATCGTGCTCCCGAGCGAGGCGCAACAACTCAGTATCGGCTTCAGGTGCGGCCATAGCTCCGATCGGAGCGACCACGACAGAAGCAAGAGAACCCGCCACCATGGCGCGGCGGGAGGTATCAATTCCGCCCCCCGCACGAGATCCCCGAGAGCGGAGCATCATCCGTGCAGCCGCATTGTGGAAGCGTTCGCGGATAGACAGGCGGGGCTTGTCGCTGTTGCGCTTGAAGAGGTTGAGAGCGGGCATGTGAGTGTCTCCTTACGAGATGCTGACGAGGAAGCAGGCGAGGTAGAGAAGGGCAGTGCCGGCCAGGATCTTGGCGGGCAGAGCGGGGGCGCGAAGGCTCGTTGCCATTCCAGGTGCTCCGGAGGCTGACGGGTAGGCTGTTATGGTTTGCTAAGGTTGAAGAGCTACGGCGGAGCCTGTGCTTGGTTGGGCATGACGCCCTCCTCAGTTCATCGCGAGAGCGCGCTGGGCCTTGGCGTGGCGCCAGATGGTCTTGAGGGCGAACCCGACGAGCTGGGACCAGGACGTCTTGGATCCCTTGGCCTTTTGGGCACGGGCGGAGGCGACGGCTGCCTTCATGATGGCCGAGCGGTCATAGGAGCCCAGAACCGCGAAGGGGACGGCAGCGACCTCCCTGGCGAGGCGATCCAGGTGGGCTATCTCCAGGGAGCGTGCGGCGAGAAACCCCGGGGCGGCCGGAGCGCTACGGTCATTGCGGATGTCCCGCATTGCGGAGGACCAATCTATTTTCCGGTGAGCAGCCATCGCGTTACCTGTTGACGTGCTGTTGATTGCACTTATGGTGTAATCACTAGCCGGATAAGCTGTCAACACTTATCAAGTAGGTTTTTACACGTTAGGGGGAAATTGTGATAACAGGGGAGCAGTTGAGAGCAGCCCGAGCCATGCTCAAGATGGAGCAGGGTGAGCTTGCAGAGCTCTCGGGGGTCTCAATCGAAACCGTCAAGCGCTTGGAGCGAATGGACGGGGTTCTAAATGCCCAAGCCGCGACGCTGTACAGCTTGCAAAAAGTGCTTGAAGGCGAGGGCGTTATCTTCATCCCCGAAAACGGCAATCTCCCTGGCCTGAAGCTCAGACGCGACCCGCCGCCTGCAATCCGTACCCGCAAGAAGAGAGGCGAGGCTTAGAAATGGCCTACACGCTCTCTCGACTTGCCCCTGGCAACTATGACGTCGTGCTGGATGGAGCAGTTATCGCCAGTCTCGTCCGGAGTGGCAAATCGAATGACGCTATGTGGACTGTAGAACTCCTGATCGACTTCCCTCCAGAGGAAAGGCCGGCTCCCTTTACGGAGACAGAGCACACGTTCGGGAGCTTGGATGAAGCTCAGAGGTGGCTTTGGCGCACTGAGATCGGCGATGTGGGTGGAAATCGCTAGGCATGGCCGACATTATTCAGTTCCCACAGCGCACTGAGACGCAAACCTTACACTTCGACGAAAAGCACGCCTTTGGCGAAATCGGAGGTCTGATGCTCTCCCTCGTGCAGGAGCAGGGCAATGAGGACGCACCTTTTGCCCTTGTGCTGCTTGGAGGCGCTAGCGGGTTCTTCCTACTGGAGTCTTTCGAGCCAACCCCAGAGGGCCTCGAGTCAGCCAAAATCGCCGGCGATATCACACTACGCGCTTTGGCTGTCGCTCACGACAACTGGTCAGAGTAGTTCCACACATACACCGGCGGCACACACCCTGCCTCCTTGTCGGCACAGGTCGGGACGAGACATCGCTAGCCGTCCGGTTTTAAGGGTACCGGAGACTACTGGCAGCCATTACATTACCCTTGACGAAACTACTGGTAGCCATTACCGTTGTGAACATGCAGAGGTCATTCAGACACCCACCTTCCTAGCAGACGCCAAGGCGGCGGCGCTGGATGATGCCGAACTGACCGAGATAACCGCGACCATCGCCGCCAACCCTCTCATCGGGGACATCATTCCCGGCACGGGTGGCGCCCGAAAGGTCCGGTTCGGAGGCAAGGGCAGTCAGGCGGGTATCGGGTCATCACCTACTACGCTGCCGAGGACGTGCCCGTGTTCCTTCTGGCGCTGGTCGACAAAGGCCAACGGGCCGACATCAGCCAAGCCGATAGGAACGCCCTGCGTGAAATCCTTGGCACCCTCGCGGACGAATACCGCAAGGGTGTTCGTGACAGGCTCCGGAAGACCCGAGGCTGACCACTTCTAAACGGGTGCGTAGCGCACCACGGAGAAGAACAGACATGAGCACACTAGGAAAGCGACTGATCCAGGCAGCGGAGGAAGCCCGCACCATCGCTCGGGGCGAGGCCGATCCGTCCACCTACAAGGTTCACGTTCCCGCTGAAATCGACGTGAAGGCGATCCGCCAGCGCCAGAAGATGACACAGGCTGAATTTTCGGCCCGTTATGGCTTCCCGCTCGGCACCCTCCGCGATTGGGAGCAGGGCAAGGGCAAGCCTGACACCTCCGCTCGGGTGTTGCTCCTTGTCATTGCGAAGGAGCCGCAGGCCGTTGAACGTGCCCTGAAGGCTGCCTAAGCGCATGCACGGGTCTGTCGGGACCGAGTTCGAAGGCCCGTCGGCCGGACGTGGCAAGTGGAGTCAAGCCGGAGTTCCCCACAAGGGCTGGACCTGCATCGGCATCGAAGACCTCGAGGACAACAAGGTCTCATGCGAGATGTGCGAGGCCAGGGAGGTCCGGGACGCTCACTATATGTGCCATCCCGACTATCCCGAGACCCTGCTGTGCGGCGGCATCTGTGCCGGCCACATGGAAGGGGATTTGGCCAGAGCCGAGGAACGCGACCACCGCATGATCAATGCTGCGAGACGTCGGGCCAATTGGCTCACCCGAAGCGGATGGAAGCGCTCGGTAAAGGGAAACCCTACAATTCGGACGGATGGGTACCAGGTCACAGTCTTCAGGTAAGGTGCCGACTGGAGCGGCATGGCCGTCCACCAGGGGACTGACACCAAGCGCTTCCTTCCTCGAACCTATCCGACTTCAGACGAAGCAAGGCTCGCTGCGTTCGATCTGCTCCTCATGCTCAAAGAGAGCTGATCGTAGAACCCGCTTCACCACACCCCGCCATCCGCTGACGCGGGCGGGGATGAGGTTACGCTAAACCCGGCTGTCGGGACATCGTCTGGCGGTTCAGTTGGCTCCGGCAGGTCCGGCCCCTCACCTGGATCGGGCTCTACCTCTGGAACTGGCGTCGGTATGTCAGGCAGCGGAGGCGCCGGAATGTCCGGCTGCGGTGTATCTGGGTAGGGGATGTCAGACATCGCGGCTCTCCCAGCTATTGTGTGCCAGGCGGCGGAACATAGGGCACGTCGTCGGGCTCAGGATCCCCACGCTCGGATGGAGTGCCGTCCTCAGGAACGGGATCCAGCTCCGGAAGCTCAGGTAGGGGCACTGAGTCCGGCAATATCGGATCGTCTGGTTTTGGATCCCGTGGATCCGGACTGCCAACCATCTCGCGCTCCATGGAAGTTCTTCCAAAGAAGACGTTCATACGGCCACAGGTTCCCTTCCGCCATAAATGCATCCGACTATCTCAAATCCAGTCAGCCGAGGGTGGGACGTGGCCGTATTGGCAACCAGAATTGTGCCCCTTACGTTATTTGCTATGTGTGACGATTGGAGGGTTTGATGACCCGTAAGGATCGTGTTGCGCTCTATGGCCGGATCGGGCTCGTTTTGGCTTCCTTCGCCATCATCGGCGGGGTTGTTGCCGCGCCTCTTCTCCGACCGCTGTGGTCCCCGGGGCTAGCAGTGGCTCAGCGGTAAGGAGGCCATGAATGAAAGACCCCGCGGCTGAGCTGAGACAGGCGGCCTCAGACTACAAGGCAGCCTTAAAGAAAATGGCGCAAGTGCAGGAGGGTCTCGCCTCCCATTTGGCCTCGCTAGCGGATGAGTTGGAGCGATATGGCCAGCCCGAGACCGCTGACCTGCTTCAACAAGCATGCCACCGCCACAGAGCGTCTAGCATCAAGAGCCGCGCCATCGTGGCTTCCCTGAGTATGGCTGACCAGAGCATCCTGGATCCCGCTTCACCACACCCCGCCCGCGTCAGCGGCAGGCGGGGTTGCGGTTGCGCTTGATCACCGCCTAGAACTGAACGAAGCCACATGGAGGCAAGCGATGGATAAGACTCGAAAGGTTGCCGAAGCTGTCCTCGGCGAGTTGGGGACGCGGCAAGGCTTCCATGAGTGGTGGGCCAGCATTGATCCGGAGACGCAGAGCCAAATCCTGGAAGCAGTCGGAAGCGCTGCTATCGAGGCTTTCGAGAACAGCGAATAGTGATGATCAACCTGGAAGCTGCCCAGGGCAATTCACCCTTAATCGAGCCCCACCGTCTTGGGCGTGCTGTCCTCGACCTCCAGGACTGTCGGTTCCTCCGCCTCAAGCTCTTTTAGGGCCAGATCCCTCCAGTAGCGAAGCTCGGCCGTATCTTTGCCGACACGCTCCTCTGCAATGATTGCTTCCCACCCAGGCCCTTGCTCGTTCGCGAGCTCACAGGCACGGGCCGTGATTTCCTCCTCCGTGAACCGAGACGTGCTCATGAGGACCTCCCTATCGCGAATGGAAAGATGCCAAGCAAGTGTGACGGGATGGTGATGCCTCCCGGTCGATTGCCAGTGAGACTGGCAGTACTGCGGGCACATTCTTGCCGGCTCAAAGTTGGCTCGAGTTGAGCAGTGTCTTGACGAGATGAACCAAGGTTTCTGGATGAACAGGCTTCCCAATAAAGAGAGCGCCGTCGGGCAAATCGCCGGCCTTTGGAGCCGCCCGCCCAGAGGCAATCAAGACGCCAATTTCCTGCCAATCCGCTCGCACCTTCCGAGCCAATTCGAAGCCATTGATGCTGCCTCGCGGCATCTCGACATCGGTAACGACGCCTTGAATGTCAGACACAGCCTTTAGAGCCGTCAGGGCTTGATCGGCATGAGCGGCCTCGATCACTCTGAAGCCCGCATCTTCCAGCACATCGACCAGGGTCATTCGCACAAGAACTTCGTCTTCAACAACAAGGATAAGCGGGGGCATTGCAGGCCCCGATCCTGGCCTGCCCGTTGAAAGAGGGATCACTGGAATTAAGTTCCTAATGTAGAGCTTTTTGACGAGACCCGATAATTAGGCGAGCCGACGGAAAGGAAACCCGTTCATGCATGTTTTTGGAGCCTTCGAGCTGGACGTCCAACCTGGCACTCCCAACAACCCGGCATCCATCAGGGTTGCCCTTCTCCGATACGTCCGGGGCGAGGATGGGCGCCTCTTCATCACGCCAGAGTGCACCTCCTTTGAGGAGGTGGAAGGGCAGCTCAATTCCCTCCAAGACGAACTTGACGAGATCCGGGAGAGAGCCCGCCGAGCTTTCCAGGTTGCTTAGGCCCTCTGGAGTGGCTAAATGGCCGCGCATGAATGAGCACCATAGAGAACCATGAAAACGGCTGCGGAATATCGAAAACACGCTCAAGAGTGCAGAGCGCTAGCCCAACAAATGCCCGCTGGCGACCAGCGCAATCAGCTTGTGGAAATGGCAAGGACTTGGGACAGTCTGGCCGAGGATCGGGACAGAGTGGTTCGTAATCAATCCCTGCTCGATACCAAGAGTGGTTCCAACAAGGCGCATGGGCCATCCAGCTAGTCGACTGTCCTTGGTCGCCTCAGCAATCAGCCAGCCCGCTTCCCCACACCCCATCTGCCGCTGATACGGCGGGGCTGAGAGGCGAAGGATCCAACTTAGCCTGTCGCCTCTTATCCTAGCATGAGTTCTGCACCTACCGTTCTACTTGTTGATCCCGATGGTGCTGTACGAGACACGCTTCGTGCTGTCTTGGAAGAGGTTGGCTACAAAGTCATCGGATACGAAAACGGTGAGGCGGCACTGGCCGACCTGAAGGATACCTGCGCCGCGAACCTCCTTGTGACCGAGGTTCGCCTTCCGAACCTCGATGGGTGGCAGCTAGCGAGAGACGCCCGTCGCTTGTGTCCAGGATTGCCCGTTGTATTCATACCTTCTCACGACAAGAGCCGATCAAAGCAGGGGAAGCGTAGTTTCGTGCTTCCCAAGCCCTTTGGCGCACGAGCCTTTCTCGTTGCGGTCCAGCTCATGGCGTCACCTCTTGTGACCTATCATTAGTGACTGTGCCACATCACTTATTCCCGCCTATGGTCGGCCTAGGCAGGAACTTTAGGTGATCCGTGCCGCTACACCACACGCTGCCCACGTTACCACGGGCAGGGATGAGGTTACGCTTTCAAGATTACTGAGGCTGACTGTTCATGGCCGAATCCAGCAGCTAGGAGGAGATAGGTTCCGGCCGAGCCGCCTCGGGCGTGAGATGGAGGACAGCTAAGGCTGGGCATCTAATCGCGGTCGGTCCGGTCACTTTGGCCCCAGGGATGAGGGGGGCCGCTTCGGTGGATGACGCGCTGGGCCCGGCGCGTTCTCAAAGCGGCTTTATCCCGCGAGATTACACATCGTTCGAGAAAGTGGAGGGACTGCTCAATTCCCTGCAAGACGAGTTGGACGAGATCCGCGAGCGAGCCCGACAAGCATTTCAAGGCGCTTAAGGCCTATGTGCGCTTGGTCACAGAATTCCTGTTAGATAGGTGGATAGTCTCGGCCTTGATTTCAGAGGGATCGAGTCATGAAACTTACCCTGACTTACTGCACGGCGAGAATGTTCTCGATGGGCTTGCTGCCAATGGTTGCCATCAGCGTGCCTGAAGTGGTCGCTGGAAATGACAATGATTGGCAGGTTCCGTCGCCTGCGCCTTGGGGCTGGCGACTTGAATCTCATTAGAAGGCTGCTGACGCCCTTACTGCGATCAGGGGCCAATCTAGGCCCGAGACGCCAGATGCCTGCCACGAGTTCCCGCAGCGCCTTCCAAGACGATGAATCGTTTGCACTTGGCTTCGCAACGAGTGCGTGGATGTTTGAATCAGATTTCCAGAACAAGCTCAAGGCCACCCGACACTCTGAGCAAACGATACAAAGTAACGCACACCCGTTTCTAAAACCCGTAGTAATGGGGGGAGAAGAGCCGAGAGTTATGGAAGTCAACGGGAGCATGAGGATCTGTGGGGCACCCAGCCGCGGGTCAAGGTCAGGCGGCCACCACTCCGACATGTTTACTGGCCGCGAATGAGGGCTATCCTCAAGTGCTCCATCGCTGCCCCACGAGTCCTCATGCTCTCCCGGTCCATCTGCCTATGCAGCAGGCATAGGCAGATGGACCGGCGGGAAGCAATCAAATGAGGGACGGGTTTGGCACGAGATTTGCATAAGGTGCTAGAACAGGGTTGTGCATTGAGAGCTTTGATAACTTGACCAACGATACACCAACAGGTCAGCGGGCTCTTCGCGTTGCGATCATCGAGGAAAACAGCATCCGGGCGGCCATTCTCGTCGACGGCCTGCGCGAGGCCGGGATCCTCGACGTGGAGGTCATCGAGACGATGACCCACATGCTCCGGCGCCTGAGCACCATCGACCCGGATGTGATCATCATCGGCATCGAGAACCCGAGCCGCGACGTGCTGGAGCAGATGTTCCAGGTGTCAAAGCTGGTGTCGCGTCCCGTGGCCATGTTCGTTGACCGCTCCGACGGCTCCATGATCCAGGCTGCCGTCGAGGCGGGCGTTTCGGCTTATGTGGTCGACGGGCTGCGCAAGGAGCGGGTGAAGCCCATCGTGGACATGGCGGTGAGCCGCTTCAACGCCTTCGACCGCCTGCAGCGTGAACTCCTGGAGGCACGCAACGAGCTGGCGTCTCGCAAGGTCGTCGAGCGGGCCAAGGGCATTCTTATGAGAACCCGGCAACTCTCGGAGGAGGAGGCCTACGGCCTTCTTCGCCAGACCGCCATGAACGAGAAGCGGAAGCTCGTCGACATCGCGCAGAGCGTCGTCACGGCCGCTTCCCTTTTGGAGAAATAAGCGCGTGTGGGATTTGGAAGAAGCGGGGAGCCGCCCCATTCAGCAGGCCGGATCGGCGGATGACACGCCCGCGAGAACGGAGCGGCGGTCCACGCCAGAGCGCCTCGTCCGGGTCGGGTTCATTCCGCTCGTGGACATGGCCGTGCTGGTCGCCGCCGCCGAACAGGGGTTTGCCCGTCGCGAAGGCATCCGGCTGCAGCTGATCAGGGACGTGTCCTGGTCCAACATCCGCGACCGGCTGGCGTTTCGTCAGTTCGACGTGGCCCATATGCTGAGCCCGATGCCGATCGCGTCGCAGCTCCATCTCGGATCTAATCCCTACCCCTGCTTCACGCCCTTCGCCCTCGGACGCGGCGGCAATGCGATCACGCTGTCGGTCGAACTTTACCGCGAGATGCAGGCCGTCGCGGATCTTGATGGAACGGAAGACGCGCTCGGCAATGGCAGGGCCTTGAAGCAGGTGATCGAACGGAGACAGCAGGCCGGCAGGAAGCCGCTGGTTTTCGCCATGACCTATCCATTCTCGTCGCACAATTACGAGTTCCGCTTCTGGCTCGCGGCTGCCGGGATCAATCCCGATGCCGACGTGACGATGACGGTCGTGCCGCCTCCGCTCACGGTCGATGCCATGGCGGCGCGAGCCATCGACGGGTTCTGCGTCAATGCCCCGTGGAACATGATCGCCGTAGAGAAGGGCGTGGGCCGCATGGTGGCGACGAAGGCGGACATCTGGCCGTCTGCTCCCGAAAAGGTCCTGGGCGTCAGCCCGGAATGGGCGGAGGAAAACCCCGACACCCTGCCGCGCCTCATCGTTGCGCTCGACGCCGCCGCCCGCTGGTGCGACGACCGGCAAAACCATGGTGCCTTGGCCGACATGATGGCGGATCCCGCTTATCTGGGCGTTTCGTCCGAGATGATCCAGCGCCTGCTTGCAGGAGAACTGACGGTCGATCCCGACGGCAGGACGCGTCAGGTGCAGAGCTACATGACGTTCCACGACGGGGCGGCGAACTTCCCCTGGATCAGCCAGGCTCTCTGGATCTACAGCCAGATGGTCCGCTGGGGACAGGTCGCCTATGACCAGGTCGGGCTGTCCCAGGTCCGTTCGGCTTATCGTCCCAATCTCTACCGGGAGGTCCTGGGACCCTCTGCCGCTGTGCCTTCGGCCGATGTCCGCGTCGAGGGTGCGGGGCCTGAGCGATTCATGGACGGCCGCAGCTTTATGCCCGACGACATTCCCGGCTACGTTGCCGGTTTCACAATCATAAACGACGCCTCCGCGTCGGTCGCAGAATAGGCATTGCACCGCACACAACAAAGGCGCACTGCACAAATTATGATCTTGAGCAAGATGTAGGCAGTCTGTAACTTTTCTAAGTGAGAGACAGGCGGGACAACGACGTCCGGGCCGCTCTCGACGATAGGCCGGTCAACGATGACGGGCCGTTGATGCCTCTAAAGAGGCGTTTCCCGACAATGACGTCGCTGGATCGGCTGTACCCGCCCACTTGCGGAATTCAGTTCATCTTGCGGCGTTTTTTGCGTTTCGGCCGGTTCTCGATGATCCGGCAACAGGCGATCTGCGCCCGGCCGAGCCGCACGGCTTCCGGCAGACCGACTACGACGAAGTTTCATTGGTACTCGTCTGCGAAGGCCGGCGATAGAAACAGGGGAAGCACGATGCAGACACCGAAGATCACCCGTCGAGACGCGCTTCGCGGTGCCAGTGCCGCTCTGACGTTGGCTGCCGCGAAGGTCGCTTTTCCCGGTGGTGCTTTCGCACAGAGCGCCGAGCCTGAGACGAAGACGGTCAAACTCGGCTACATCGCGCTGACGGATGCGGCTGCTTTGATCGTCGCCAAGGAGAAGGGTTTCTTTGCAAAGCACGGCCTGCCGGACGCGGAAGTGTTGAAACAGGCTTCCTGGGGCGCGACACGCGACAACCTCGTGCTGGGCTCGGAAGCCAACGGCATCGACGGAGCCCATATCCTGACGCCGATGCCGTACCTGATCTCCACCGGAAAGGTCACCCAGGGCGGCGCGCCGACGCCGATGTATATCCTCGCCCGCCTCAATCTCGACGCGCAGGCGATCTCGGTCGCGGCCGAGTACAACGGCCTGAAGCTCGGGCTCGATTCATCGCCGCTGAAAGAAATCTTCGCCAAGAAGCGCGCGGCCGGCGGTGATCCGAAAGTCGCTATGACGTTTCCCGGCGGTACGCACGATCTCTGGATTCGCTACTGGCTTGCCGCCGGCGGCATCGATCCCGACAAGGATGTCTCCACCATCGTGGTGCCGCCGCCCCAGATGGTCGCCAACATGAAGGTCGGGACGATGGACGCCTTCTGTGTCGGCGAGCCCTGGAATGCGCAGCTCATCAATCAGAAGCTCGGATACACGGCAGCGAACACCTACGAGATCTGGAACAAGCATCCGGAAAAGGCGCTCGGCCTGCGCGCCGCCTGGGTCGACAGGCACCCGAGGGCCGCGAAGGCTCTGCTCATGGCCGTGATGGAAGCGCAGGCCTGGTGCGACAAGCTCGAGAACCGCGAGGAAATGTGCAAGATCGTCGGTACCCGCGCCTGGTTCAACGTTCCCGTCGCCGACATCCTGCCGCGCCAGAGGGGCGAATACGATTACGGCATCGACGGTAAGGTCGTGAAGGTCTCGCCCGGGATCATGAAATTCTGGCGCGATCACGCGTCCTTCCCCTTCAAGTCGCATGACCTGTGGTTCATCGCCGAGAACATCCGCTGGGGCAAGTTCGAGACGAACACCGACACCAAGGCGCTCGTCGACAAGGTCAACCGGGCCGATCTGTGGCGCGAGGCGGCAAAGACCCTCGGCGTTGCCGCGAGCGATATTCCGACAAGCGACAGTCGCGGCAAGGAGACCTTCTTCGACGGTAAGGTCTTCGATCCGGACAACCCGCAGGCCTATCTCGCCAGCCTCCCCATCAAGCGCATCGCGTAATTGCCGGAGAGCAGACCCATGGTTCATTCCGCCCGCGTCGTCGCACTCCCCAACCCGAAGGCGGCTCCACCGGCCCAGAAGGCGGCTCTGCATCCGCTGGCGCCGAAGCCGGTCGGAGTCCTCTCCCGGGCCGCTCGCATCGGCATGAGCATCGTCACACAATTGGCCGCGCCGGTCCTCACCATCGCGTTCCTGCTGATCCTCTGGCAGATCCTTGCGTCGAGCTCGACCTCGGCGCTGCCGAGCCCGCTAAAGGTGATCGACGACAGCTGGGAGATCATCGTCAATCCGTTCAAAGTCGGAAACGGCCTCGACCAAGGCCTGTTCTGGCATGTCACGGCCTCCCTGGTCCGTGTGGGTTACGGCTATACGCTCGCGGCCATCGTCGGCATCGGAATGGGCGTGCTGCTGGGCCAGTCGACGCTCGCTATGCGCGGCCTCGACCCGGTCTTCCAGGTGCTGCGCACCATTCCGCCGCTGGCATGGCTGCCCCTCTCGCTCGCGGCGTTCCGCGACGGGCAGCCTTCCGCCATCTTCGTGATCTTCATCACGAGCGTCTGGCCGATCCTGATCAACACGTCGGTGGGCATCCGGAACATCCCGCGGGATTATCGCAACGTCGCCAAGGTTCTGCGCCTGTCCCCCATCGAGTTCTTCACCCGCATCATGGTGCCGGCCACCGTGCCGCACATGTTCACGGGCCTTCGCATCGGCATCGGTCTGTCCTGGCTCGCCATCGTGGCGGCCGAGATGCTGATCGGCGGAGTCGGTATCGGCTTCTTCATCTGGGATGCGTGGAACTCCTCGCTCATCTCCGACATCATCGTGGCTCTGGTCTATGTGGGCGTGGTCGGCTTCCTGCTCGATCGCTCCATCGCGGCCATCGGCCATCTGCTCACCCGCGGCACCGCCGCGCAGTAACGGGGAAAGCACCATGGCATATCTCAAGATCGATCATGTCGGCATCTCCTTCCAGCGCGCCGGCGCGTCCACCGAAGTGCTGCGGGACGTAAATCTCTCCATCGAGAAAGGCGAGTACGTCTCGATCATCGGCCATTCAGGCTGCGGCAAGTCGACGGTGCTCAACATCGTAGCAGGCCTCCTGGAACCGTCGCAGGGCGGCGTGCTCCTGGAGGGCAGGGCCGTGAGCGGACCGGGACCCGACCGCGCGGTGGTGTTCCAGAACCATTCGCTCCTGCCCTGGCTGACGGTTCGCGAGAACGTGGAGCTCGCGGTCAACAAGGTGTTCCGGGGCAAGAAGTCGAAGGCCGAACGCCGTGACTGGACCCGGCACAATCTCGAGCTGGTGCACATGGCTCACGCGGAGAACAAGCGGCCGCACGAAATCTCGGGCGGCATGAAGCAGCGCGTCGGCATCGCCCGGGCGCTCGCCATGGAGCCGAAGATCCTGCTGCTCGACGAGCCCTTCGGGGCCCTGGATGCGCTGACCCGCGCCCATCTTCAGGATCAGGTCATGGAGATCCACGGCCGGCTCGGCAACACGATCATCATGATCACCCATGACGTTGACGAGGCCGTGCTGCTCTCCGACCGGATCGTCATGATGACGAACGGGCCCGCCGCCACCATCGGCGAGGATCTGCGGGTCGATCTGGAGCGCCCGCGCAAGCGCCTCGAACTCGTTGGAAATCCCACCTACAACGATGCCCGTGCGGCCGTGCTGGAGTTCCTCTACGCCCGGCACCGGGCTCCGACACTCGCAGCGTAAGGAGAGTGACGATGCCCAAGAAGCTGGTCGTCATCGGCAATGGCATGGCTGCCGGCCATGCCTTGGAGGAACTGTTCGAGCGCGCTCCGGGGGACTATGAGGTCACGATCTTCGGTGCCGAGCCGCGCGTGAACTACAACCGCATCATGCTCTCGCCCGTTCTGTCGGGCGAGAAGGCGTACGAAGACATCCTGATCCATGACGATGCCTGGTACGAGACGCATGGCATCACGCTTCATCGCGGCAAGCAGGTGGTGGAGATCGACCGCATGGCCAGGCGCGTGATCGCGGCGGATGGCACGGCGGCGGAATACGACCAGCTCCTCGTCGCAACCGGATCGATGCCGTTCGTGGTGCCGATCCCCGGCGCCACCTTGCCGGGCGTGGTCACCTACCGCGACCTCGACGACGTCCACAGGATGCTGGAAGCGGCCCAAGGCGGCGGCCATGCCATCGTGATCGGCGGCGGCCTGCTCGGTCTCGAGGCGGCGGCCGGCCTGAGGGCGCAGGGCATGGAGGTGACCGTCCTCCACCTCATGCCGACGCTCATGGAGCGCCAGCTCGACCCTTCCGCCGGCTACCTGCTGCAGAAGGCTTTTGAGGACCGCGGCATTGCGGTGCGCTGCAAGGCGAACACCCATGCCATCCTCGGCGACACCCAGGTCACGGGCGTGCGGCTCGACGACGGTACGGAGTTGCCGGCCGATATCGTGGTCATGGCCGTCGGCATCCGGCCGAATGCGGTTCTGGCGAAGGACGCTGGGCTCGAGACCAACCGCGGCGTTCTCGTCGGCGACGACATGCGCACGAGCGACCCCGACATTTTCTCGGTCGGCGAATGCGTCGAGCATCGCGGGCTCTGCTATGGACTTGTGGCGCCTCTCTACGAGATGGCGAAGGTCGTCGCCGCGCAGCTCGCAGGAGACCGGACGGCCGCCTACACCGGCTCTGTCACGGCCACCAAGCTGAAGGTGACGGGCATCGACCTGTTCTCCGCGGGCGATTTCGGCGAGGCCAAGGACCGCCAGGACATCGTCCTGCGCGACGCCGCGCGCGGCATCTACAAGCGCCTCGTGCTCAAGGAGAACCGCATCGTCGGCGCGGTTCTCTATGGCGAGACGGGTGACGGATCGTGGTTCTTCGATCTCCTGCGCAAGGAGACGGATGTCACGGACCTGCGGGATACTCTCATTTTCGGCCAGTCCTATGTCGGGGGCGCTCCTCTGGACCCTATGGCGGCCGTTGCAGCCTTGCCCGATGATGCGGAAATCTGCGGCTGCAACGGCGTCTGCAAGGGCAAGATCGTCCAGACCATCACCGACAAGGGTTTGAGCACGCTAGCGGAGGTGAGGGCGCACACGAAGGCGTCCGCATCCTGCGGAACCTGCACAGGCCTCGTCGAGCAGGTGATGACCCTGACGCTCGGCGACAAGTTCGCGAAATCGGCGGTCGAGCCCATGTGCGGTTGCACCGATCTCGGCCATGACGACGTGCGCCGGCTCATCCGGGCGGCGGGGCTGAAATCAATTCCGGCCGTCATGCAGGAACTCGGATGGAAAACATCCTGCGGCTGCGCCAAGTGCCGCCCAGCCCTGAACTATTATCTCCTGTGCGACTGGCCCGAGGAATACGAGGACGACGGTCGCTCTCGTTTTATCAATGAGCGCATTCACGCCAACATCCAGAAGGACGGCACCTATTCGGTCGTCCCGCGCATGTGGGGTGGGCTGACCAATCCGCGCGAGCTGCGCGCCATCGCGGACGTGGCGGAAAAGTACAATATCCCGACCGTGAAGGTCACAGGCGGTCAGCGCATCGACCTGCTGGGCGTGCGCAAGGAGGATCTGCCGGCGGTCTGGGCCGATCTCAACGATGCGGGCATGGTCTCCGGTCATGCCTATGCCAAGGGCCTGCGCACGGTGAAGACCTGCGTCGGCACGGAATGGTGCCGGTTCGGCACCCAGGATTCCACCGGGCTCGGCGTGAAGATCGAGAAGTTCATGTGGGGCTCTTGGACGCCCGCGAAAGTGAAGATGGGCGTCTCGGGATGTCCGCGAAATTGCGCCGAATCCACCTGCAAGGACGTGGGCGTGATCTGTGTGGACTCGGGCTTCGAGATTCACTTCGCGGGCGCAGCAGGCCTGCATATCAAGGGAACCCAGATCTTGTGCAAGGTTCCGGACGAGGACGAATGCATCGAGGTCATCGCGGCCCTGACCCAGCTCTATCGCGAGCAGGGGCACTATCTCGAACGCATGTACAAATGGGCGGACCGTGTTGGTGTCGATTCCATCAAGGCAACGGTCGTCGAGGATCTTGAGAAGCGTCGCGCCCTCTATGAGCGCTTCGTCATCTCGCAGCGCAATGCGCAGGTCGACCCCTGGGCCGAGCGCGTGGCCGGGCGCGATGCGCACGAGTTCCGGCCCATGGCGAACTTCACCCTTGCGGAGGCGGCGGAATGAGCGAGTGGATCGATGTGGGCCCTGTCGAGGACGTGCCGCTTCTCGGATCGCGCGTCGTGCAGACGCCAGGCGGCGACATCGCCGTGTTCAAGGCAGCGGACGGAACGCTCTTCGCCCTGCGCGACCGCTGCCCGCACAAGGGCGGGCCTCTTTCGCAAGGCATCGTGCACGGACACTCCGTGACATGCCCGCTGCACAACTGGGTGATCAGCCTCAAGACCGGAGAGGCGCAGGGAGCCGACCAGGGCTGCACCCACAGGATCCCGCTGCGGATCGAGGGCTCGCGGATCCTGCTTGCGGCCTCAGCTCTCCTGGCCCTGGCGGCCTGAGGAGGCAGGATGGCGAGCGGCGCCCCGACCCGGACCACATGCCCCTATTGCGGTGTCGGCTGCGGCGTGGTGGCGACGCCGCAGGAGGACGGCTCCGTTGCTATCAGGGGAGACGAGAACCACCCGGCCAATCTTGGGCGGCTCTGCTCCAAGGGGGCCGCCCTGGGTGAGACGTTGAGCCTCGACGACCGGCTGCTCTATCCCGAAATCGAGGGACATCGCACGGGGTGGGACAAGGCGCTCGATCTGGTGGCGCGGCGCTTCATGGAGACAATGGCCGAATACGGCCCGGAAGCCGTGGCGATCTACGGCTCGGGCCAACTGCTCACGGAGGATTACTACGTCGCCAACAAGCTGATGAAAGGATTCATCGGCGCGGCGAATATCGACACGAATTCCCGCCTCTGCATGGCGTCCTCCGTGGCCGGTCACATCAGGGCATTCGGCTCGGATACCGTTCCAGGCACCTACGAGGATCTTGAAGAGGCCGATCTCGTCGTCCTCGTCGGCTCGAACATGACGTGGTGCCATCCCGTGCTGTTTCAGCGGCTTCTGGCGGCCCGTGAACGACGTGGCACCAGGATCGTGGTGATCGACCCGCGTCGCACGGTGACGGCGGAAGCCGCCGATCTCCATCTGGCCATTGCCCCCAACTCCGATGTGGCGCTCTTCGCCGGCCTGCTCGATCATCTCGACCGGATGG
The DNA here is from genome assembly GCF_034627025.1 of Microvirga lotononidis. Lineage (NCBI taxonomy): Bacteria > Pseudomonadati > Pseudomonadota > Alphaproteobacteria > Hyphomicrobiales > Methylobacteriaceae > Microvirga > Microvirga lotononidis. The sequence continues at coordinate 102,155 of NZ_CP141050.1, forward strand.
GGTTTCGTGACGCCGAATACGTGGAGCGTCATACCTCCGGGCTGGACGATGCGCTGGCGGCCGCGCAGGACTGCGGCTTTCCGCGCGCCCTGGAAGCGACACGGCTGCCCGCCGAGAAGCTTCGCGAGTTTTACACGCTCTGGAGCCGCTCGGAACGCGTCGTGACGGCCTATTCGCAGGGCGTGAACCAATCGGTTGTCGGCACCGACAAGGTGAACGCCATCATCAATTGCCACCTTTTCACCGGACGCATCGGACGTCCCGGCATGGGTCCGTTCTCGCTCACGGGCCAACCGAATGCCATGGGCGGACGCGAAGTGGGCGGGCTCGCGAACATGCTGACCGCGCATCTTGACATCAACAGCGCGAGCCATCGGGAGCTGGTCCGGTCCTTCTGGAACAGTCCTGGCCTTGCGACCCGTCCAGGCCTGAAGGCCGTCGACCTTTTCCGCGCAGTCGGCGAGGGGCGGATCAAGGCGATCTGGATCATGGGCACCAATCCGGCCGATTCCCTGCCGGATGCGGATGCCATTCAGAAGGCGCTTCGAGCGTGCCCCTTCGTGGTCGTGAGCGACGTTACCCGCACCGATACGACACGCCACGCCCATGTGCTCCTGCCGGCGGCGGCCTGGGCGGAGAAGAGCGGCACGGTCACAAATTCCGAGCGCCGCATCTCGCGCCAGCGCTCCTTTCTCAAGGCTCCCGGCGAAGCACGACCCGACTGGCGCATCATCTGCGACGTGGCGGCCCGCATGGGCTTTGCCGAGGCGTTCGATTTCCAATCGCCCGCCGAGATCTTCCGCGAGCATGCTGCCCTGTCGGGCGTCGCCAATGGCGGATCCCGCGATTTCGACATCGCGGCCTGCGCGGAGCTGACTGGCAGTGCCTACGACACGCTCGCGCCGTTCCAGTGGCCGCGTCGGCAGGGCGCGCCGCTCGACAACACCACGACGCGCTTCTTCGCAGAAGGTGGGTTCTACACGCCCGACCAGCGAGGGCGCTTTGTCCCGACGCCGGTCACGGAGCAGGCAGTTTCTCCGGACTTCCCACTGATCCTCAACACCGGCCGCATCCGCGATCAGTGGCATACGATGACGCGCACGGCCAAGACGCCGCGCCTGATGAGCCATTATGCGGAGAGCTTCTGCGAGATCCATCCGGAGGACGCCGAGGATTCCGGAATTGAGCCTGCCACCCTTGCACGCATCGTCAGCCCGCAAGGCACGGCGGTCGTTCGAGCCCTCGTCACGGAGCGGCAGCGGAAGGGCAGCATCTTCGTCCCCATGCACTGGACGGATCAGCAGACCGCACAGGGACGCATCGGTGCAGCGGTTCTTCCTGCGGTCGACCCGGTCTCCGGTCAGCCCGGCCTGAAATCGTCCGGTGCTCGCATCGAGCCGTTCGACGCCGCCTGGTACGGCTTTGCGGTTCTGCGCAACAGGCCGGCGACGATCCCGGCGGATTACTGGGCGCTCGCCCGCGCCGAGGGAGGCTGGCGCATCGAGCTTGCCGGTGCCGAACCGGTGGAGGATTGGGCTGCCTATGCGGCCGATCTGATCGGGAGCGGCGAGGGGCTGGAGACGCTGTCCTACAGCGACCAGGATCAGGCGAGCTTCCGGCTCGCGACCTTCTCGGGCGACGCCTTGCTGGGGGCGCTGTTCGTCTCGCCGCAGCCGGTAGCCGTGTCGCGGACATGGGCGGTGGAGCATCTGACGGCATCGGACATTCGCGGTATCGAGCGCCTGCGTTTGTTGAGCGGACGGCCCGGAGCCGATCAGGCCGATCCCGGTCCCATCGTCTGCGCCTGCTTCTCGGTGGGCGCGAACCAGATCGCGGCAGCCGTCGAGAACGGAGCTGCCAGTGTGGACGCGGTCGGCGACGCCCTGCGCGCCGGCACGAATTGCGGCTCCTGCCGCGTTGAAATCAGGAGGTTGATCGATGCTGCAGCCCTTAAGAAAGCCGTCTGAGGCGGAGCCGGGCCGGCTTGGTCGCCTGTCCAAGCTGCCGGTTTTCTTCGACCTGAAGGATCGCCGTGCGATCCTTGTCGGCGGGACGCCTGGTGCGGCCTGGAAGGCCGAGCTCCTCGCGGCTGCCGGTGCTCGTGTCGACATTTACGCTTTGGACCTGTCCGCCGAGATGGAGGCTCTGCTGTCGCGTGACGCGGCGGACGGATCGCTCGTGCTGCATCGATCACGATGGTCCGACGCCGTCCTGAAGGATGCCGCTCTCGCGGTCGCCGATCTCGAAGACGAGGATGAGGCGCAGGCTTTCGCTTCCGCCGCGCGCGAGGCGGGTGCACCGGTCAACGTGGTCGACAATCCTGCTTACTGCGACTTCCAGTTCGGCTCCGTGGTCAACCGTTCTCCGGTGGTGATCGGCATTTCCACGGATGGTGCCGCGCCGATCCTAGGGCAGGCGATCCGGCGCAAGATCGAGACCCTTCTGCATCCTTCGGTCGCCTTCTGGGCGGCCTACGCCAAGCACCTGCGCGAGCGTGTCATGCAGCGATTACAGCCCGGCATGGCGAGGCGTGCGTTCTGGGAGCGGTTCGCCGATCTCGCCTTCCAGGGCCGAGGGCCGGAGAGCTACGGCGACGATGTGGAAACGGTGCTGGAGCAGATAGCGTCCGAGCCCACTCAACGGGCTGGACGCGTGACCCTCGTCGGGGCGGGCCCTGGAGACGCGGAGCTGCTGACGCTCAAGGCCATGCGGGCGCTTCAATCGGCGGATGTCATTCTCTTCGACGATCTCGTGTCCGAGGACGTGCTTGAACTTGCCCGCCGCGAGGCCCAGCGCCTGATGGTCGGCAAACGGGGAGGGCGCGCCTCCTGTGCTCAAGGAGACATCAACGACCTGATGACCCGCCTCGCGCTCCAGGGAAAGCAGGTGGTGCGACTGAAATCCGGCGATCCGATGATCTTCGGCCGCGCCGGGGAGGAGATCGAGCACCTGGAGCGGGCGGGTGTTCCTGTCGACGTGGTGCCGGGCATCACCGCCGGCATCGCCATGGCATCCGTTCTCGGGACGTCTCTCACCCACCGCGACGTGGCACAGTCGGTCCGTTTCGTGACCGGGTGCGCGAAGACCGGGCAGCTCCCGGAGGGGCTCGACTGGCAGGGTTTGGCCGATCCGAACACCACGACGATCTTCTACATGGCCGGTGGCACGGCGGGCGCCATCGCCGGGCGCCTGATCGCGGCGGGATGCTCTCCGGACCTCTCGGCCGTCATGGTGTCGAACGTCTCGCGGGACGACGAGCGTTGGACCGGCTCTCTCGTGGATCTCGGCCGGGCCAGCGAATGCCGGGATCCGGCAAAGCCCGTCATCATCGGTGTAGGGCGCGTTTTCGGCCGGGTCTCCCATGCGAAAGGCCGGATGCCCGAACAGCCTGTCCTACTCGACGCGACGGCTTGAACATGCTGGAAGGACGCCGCATCGCCGTACCCGAAAGCCGGGAGCTCGATCTGTTCACGCGGATGCTCGAACGGCATGGCGCCATTGCGGTGCGTTGCCCGCTCGTATCGATCCACGATGCGGACGATCCGGGGCTCGTCGATGCCTGGCTCGAACGTTTCATCGAGGGCCGGCACGACATCGTTGTTCTTTATACGGGGGAAGGACTATCCCGCCTTCTGGGCTTCGCGCGGCGAAACGGAGTCGAGGCGGATGCGATCGCCACGCTGGGCAGAATCCTCAAGGTCGCGCGCGGTCCCAAACCGGCCAAGGTCCTGCGCGGCATCGGTCTTGCGGCGGACGTGATGGCCGAGGAACCGACCACAGCCGGGTTGATGCGGACCCTGTCCGGTCTTTCCGTCGCGGATAAACGAGTCGGTGTGCTGCTCTATCCGGGCGGCGAGGAGGCCTTGCCGCAATTTCTCCAAGCGGCAGGCGCGCAGGTCGATCCCGTGCTGAGTTATCGCTATGCGTCGGATGAGGAGGATGAACGGGTCCTCGGGCTCATCCGGGAGCTCGCATCCGGGAGCATCGACATCATAGCCTTCACCAGCACGGCCCAAGTCCGGCGGCTGCAGGATGTCGCGCGGCGGTTCGGCATGGATGCGGATTTGAATGCCGCCATGGGGCGGACCCCGATTGCCGCCGTCGGACCCGTCACGGCCGAGGCCGTCGCGAAAGCGGGGTGGCCCGTCGGCGCGATGCCGCACGACAGTTATCATCTCAAGCCGCTCGTGACGGCCTTCGGAAGGATCTTGTCCTGAGAGCCGGTCGTCAGCGCTCCCCTTTGAGACTCTCATCGGATTCGAGAAGCGCCCGCAATCCCTCGCGATAGGTCGGGTAACGAAGCGCCACGCCGAGTTCCGTCTTGATGCGCGTGTTCCGCACCCGCTTGTCGTCGGAGTAGAAGGAACGCGCCATCGGCGTCTGGTCGGCCTCGTCGAAAGGGACCTCCGGGGGAGGCTCTCGGCCCAGCAGCTCGGCCGCATAGGCGATCACATCCTGCGGCGGGCCAGGCTGGTCGTCCGCGACGTTGTAGACGGCATTCCGGCTCGGACGCTCGATCGACCTCATCAGAACCTGCGCGATATCGGCCGTGTGGATCCGGTTGAACACTTGGCCCGGCTTGACGATGCGCTTGGCGGTTCCGTCCGCGACCTTCACCAGGGCATTGCGACCGGGGCCGTAGATTCCGGCCAGCCTGAAGATCTGCACGGCGAGGGGAGCGCTCTCGCCGAGGGCGAGCCATTCCTGCTCTGCCGCGATGCGCTGGCGCGAACGGAGCGTCGCCGGATTGGGCGGCGTCGTCTCGTCGACCCACTTTCCTCCCGCATTGCCATAGACGCCCACGGTCGACAGGTAGCCGACCCAGCGCAGGTTGGGCGCTGACCTGATGGCTTGAGAAAAATGCGCGAGCACCGGGTCGGCTTCGCGCATGGGAGGGACGGAGACGAGAATTGCGTCCGCACGGGCAATCCGGTTGAGGATACCGGGATCATATGTGACATCATCGAACACACAGGCCTGCAGGCCTTCTGCTTCCATCGCCCGGGCCTTCTCGGGCGAGCGCACCGTGCCGCTAACCGCCGTGAATCGCTCGCGATGGAGACCGATTAATTGCCGGGCGGAATAGCCGAGACCGAAGACGAACAGGTTCATGAAATGTCAGTCGCTGATTTGTGCAGGTGCGCCGGGGACCCTAGCGCATCGCGCGGAAAAGGGGAGCCGCTAAGCGATTTATTTCCGGAGAGAGTCTTATCGAACATTCGGAGAGTGCGCCGTGACGCTCACGGCCAAGCTCCGAAGCGACGGGCTTGACTGGCCTAAACCTTCACCTCCTCGATGAACCTGTCCAGGTCCATGGCGTGCCCATCGCTATAAAGCAGCCAGATCTCTTCACCTCGTAGCCCGATGCTCTCGATGTCTAAGAGGATCGTAGCGCCGGTGAACGGATCGTCCACGATCCGTCCCAGAACACAGACAGCGCCTACGTTGCCGGCAGCGATTCTTCCGACCGATTGGGCAATAGTGTCCGAGGCCAAGAGCATTGGCCAACGCTACCACCCAATTAAGGAGGCGCCCAGTCCTAGGCTTCGGCCGCAATGCCGAAGCGCAGGCACTCAGGTTCCGCCAACGGCCGTACACCGACAGAACGATTGCAGAATGATTACGGGAATGTCTGGAACTGGCACGAGGCAGACGATGGCCGAACTTCCGTATTCATAGGGTGAGCTGACCTTCATAAGGCCAAGTCCAACGGCTCAGGTTGACCCAGTCCGGACCATCGCGTGGTCGGGCATGTGCCTGGCCGGAAATCGGGATGCGGTTAGCGTTGACTTTCAGGGCGCCCGTTCGGTGGCTTACGGAGCCTCTTTCCTGCGCGCCCAGAGCGGCCTGCCCTTTTTAATCTATGTTAATCGAGGCAGTCTGATGCATAATCGACACCATGCCCCAGGCTTCGAAAGAGCGCGAGGACCTTGCCCAAGCTGACCAACATATCGCTGAGGGTGAGGCGCGCCTTGCAGAGCAGCGGCGTCTGATCGGGCAGATGACCGAGAATGGTCAGGATTCAGCGGAAGCCGAGAAACTGGCTCGGAGCTTCGAGGAAACACTGGAGCAGTTTTACGTTCATCGACAGCTCATCTTGAACGAGATCGCGCGCCAGGAAGGGTCTGAGCCTTAACGCCCACAAGGATGGCCGCCATGCCTGAGACGCACGCTCCACCCAAATCCGTCAGCGATCCATCTGACTCGTTGTTGATCCGAACCTCAAAGGAGGCGGTGAAGCGCTCACGCGAGCTGCTGGAAGAAACCAAGGCCGCCGCCGAACAAGAGCGGCACTGGCCCGCTGTTCGAGGTCCAAGTAAGAAGCCCCTTCAGGCTGACTAAGGAGTTCCAAACGGAGCCTTCAGCGACATCCACTTGGAACCCGGCATATCGTCTCATGACACGGGGCTGACCTTAGCCGTATTTCCGCAATGGGGCTGCGAAGCGACCTTCACGCGAGCTAGCTTGAGGGCTCAGGTTGACCCCAAGCCGACCTTTCCACCGCGCATGATGAGGCGCGCATGATGAGGGAAGAGCGGACGTTCCTGAAGGATTTGATGAAGCAATCATATTCAAATCAGCGGCAGCTCTTGTTTTCTGTGGCCTGTCGCCCATAACGCTACAGGTGTAGCATCAAGGATCGATCATGAAAGCCTCCCGAGGCGACCTCCCGGCGGTTCCGGCTCATCCAGGCGGGATCCTACGGGATCAGGTCCTGCCCGGCCTCGGCCTCTCCGTCAGCCAAGCCGCCCGCGAGCTTCGCATCGCACGCCAGACGCTCCACCGGGTTCTCGCCGGCACGGCCGCGGTCAGTCCCGAAATGGCCACGCGTCTGGCCCGTCTCTCGGGCACGACACCGCACTTCTGGCTTGACCGCCAGCAACAGTACGACCTCTGGCACGCCGAGCAGGCGCTGGCGGGCGTTCTCGGGCTGATCCCAACCCACACCCTTCCGGCCGCTCTTCAGAACGAGATTGGACTTCATCATGACCACTAAGCCTCAACCCTCCCCAAAAGCGCGGACCGGGGTTGCTGGCCTGGACGACATCCTCGTCGGAGGTTTGTCCCCCGGACACGTCTATCTGCTGGAGGGCAGCCCCGGCACCGGCAAAACCACCATCGCGCTCCAGTTCCTGCTGGAGGGCGCCAGGGCCGGAGAGACCGGGCTCTACATCACCATGTCGGAGACCGAGCAGGAGCTGCGGGATGGTGCGGCGTCGCATGGCTGGGTCCTCGGCGATGGCGTTCAGGTGTTCGAACTCGTGCCGCCGGAGAACCTGCTCGATGACGCGCACCAGCAGAGCCTGCTCTACTCGTCCGATCTCGAACTCGGCGAGACCACCAAGGCGGTGTTCGAGGCTATCGAGCGAGCCCGTCCAGTTCGGATCGTGATCGACAGCCTGTCCGAGATCCGCCTTCTGGCGCAAAGCTCCCTGCGCTACCGCCGCCAGATCCTGGCCATGAAGCACTACTTCGCCAAGCAGGGCGCCACCGTGCTGATGCTGGACGACCTGACCACCGACACCAACGACAAGACCGTTCACAGCCTGGCCCATGGCGTCATTCGTCTGGAGGAGCTCACGCCGGGCTACGGAGCCGAGCGTCGCCGCCTGCGGGTGATCAAGTACCGCGGTCAGTCGTTCCGAGGCGGCTTCCACGACTTCATCATTGCGGAAGGAGGCATCCAGGTCTTTCCTCGCCTGGTTTCCGGCGAGCACAAGACCGGCTTTGCCCGCACCGTACTCGCCAGCGGCATCGGCGAGCTTGATTCCCTCCTCGGCGGCGGCATCGAGCAGGGCTCCAGCACGCTGCTCATGGGACCTGCCGGAGCAGGCAAATCCCTCCTCGCCGTGCAGTTCGCGGTCTCCGCTGCCTCACGTGGGGAGAAGGCAGCGCTGTTCATCTTCGACGAAGAGCTCAGTCTCCTGATCGACCGGACCAGGCTGATGGGGATGGATCTGAACGCGTTGTGCGCCAGCGGCAACCTGTTCATCGAGCAGGTCGATGCCGCCGAGCTCTCGCCCGGTGAGTTCACTGATCGGGTACGCTCCAGGGTTGACCGCTTTGGAGTGAAGACGGTTGTGATTGACGGCCTCAACGGCTATCAAGCCGCCATGCCGGAGGAGCAGTTCCTGATCCTGCATATCCATGAGCTGCTGCAATACCTCAACCGGCAGGGCGCTTCGACCTTCCTCACCGTGGCTCAGCACGGGCTTGTCGGCGACATGAAGTCTCCTGTCGACATCACCTACTTGGCCGACACCGTGATCCTGCTGCGCTATTTCGAGGCCTTCGGCCAGGTTCGCCGGGCAATTTCGATCATCAAGAAGCGGTTCGGCACGCACGAGAACACCATCCGCGAGATCCGGATCGATAGCCGGGGCATCGCCATCGGAAAGCCCATAGCAGGCTTCCAAGGCGTTCTGCGCGGCACGCCAGCGTTTGCTGAAGGCGACCGTGACCGGCTGCTCGAAGACCGTTGAGCATGAGCCACACACTCCACTCGTACTCGGAGCGGGTGCTCGTCCTTGCGCCGCATGGGCGGGATGCGGCTGTTGCAGCAGACATCCTGCACGCGGCGCGGATCGCGACCGAGATCTGCCCCGACCTGCCGGCACTGGTGCGGGAGATCGAGCATGGTGCCGGCTTTGCCCTGGTCACGGACGAGGCCTTCCGCACCGCTGATCTGAAGGAGGTTTCCCGCTGGCTCTCGGACCAACCGCCGTGGTCGGACTTCGCCTTCGTGCTCCTCACGCGCCGCGGTGGCGGGGTTGAGCGCAATCCGGCTCTGGCGCGTCTGTCCGAGCTTCTCGGCAACGTTATCTTTCTCGAACGCCCTTTTCATGCCGGCACGCTGGTGAGCGTCGCCCGTTCCGCCTTGCGGGGACGACTTCGGCAATACGAGGCGCGAGCCCGCCTGGAGGATCTGCACGAAGGTGAGGAGCGGCTGAAAGCGGCGCTCGACAAGGAAAGGCGTGCGGCCGAGCATCAGAGGGTGCTCATCAACGAGCTGAACCATCGCGTGAAGAACACGCTCGCCACCGTGCAGTCGATCTCGGCCCAGACCTTGCGCACGGCAGAGACGCAGGCAGACGCGCGTGAGGCGTTGGAGATGCGCCTGCTGGCTCTCTCGCGCGCTCACGACGTGCTCACCCGTGAGAGCTGGGAGGGCGCCGATCTGGTCGAAGTGGTTTCAAACGCCCTCAAGCCCTACGAGAGCTCAGGGGAGAGCCGCTTTCGCATCAAGGGGCCGCATGTGCGGGTCACGCCGCGCATGTCGCTGGCGCTGGCAATGGCGCTGCATGAGCTGGCGACCAACGCGGTGAAGTACGGCGCTTTGTCCAACAAGACCGGCACCATCCAAGTATCGTGGGAGCTGCAAAACGGAACCGCGCCACCGCGGCTGACCCTACGCTGGATGGAGGCCGGGGGGCCGCCCGTGGCCGCTCCGAGCCGGCGGGGCTTCGGCTCGCGTCTCATCGAGCGCACCCTGGCGCAGGATCTGGATGGTCAGGTGGCGATTGCCTTTCCTCCCACAGGCATCGTGTGCACTGTCGAAGCCCCTGTGGCGTAGATCTCAGGCGACGATCTGGACCGTGTGCAAGGATTCGGTTCCGCGCGCAGGTTGTCGACAAAGGCCCCTCTGAAGAAATTGCAACGAGGGACAGCGTGCGAGTCCTCGATCAGGAGCGGCGGCTCCTGGCCGTGCTGGTTCATCTGTCGCCTGGGAACGAGCTCGCCCCCGGGCGTTTGTATCTGGAAGCAGGCTTCGGAGGATGTGGAGGGACCAAGCTACCCCGACTTCCCCGATCTGGAGGCTGCCCGGCAGCGGCTGGAGGAGCGTCTGGTCCACCGAAGGAGATGAAGGCGCCATGCCCCTGTTTTTCTTTCATCTCAGAGGTGGCCCTGACGGTCTCAGTCTGGATCGGGATGGCTTGGACCTGCTGGATGACAGCCCTCCGTCGGCAGGTTCAGGCCAGGAAGCGCCGGGTTCTCAAAGTCGGGGGCGCCCCAAAGGCTGAACGCCGTCACAGCGGCAGGGGGAATCTGACGCAGGTACGCGTGCCCTTCTCGACCGACTCTCGCTCCACCTGGCCATCGAGCTGGTTGGCGAAGGCGTCGATGAGCTGAAGGCCAAGCCCGCCCTTGCGGGGAGGCCCCATGCCGCGCCCGTTGTCCTCGACCACAAGGCGAGCCTCACCGAGCTCGGACCGTGTCGTGAAGCCGACCCGGATTGTGCCGCCGTCGTCATCGAAGGCATACTTGAGCGAGTTGGTGACAAGCTCGTTGACGATCAGCCCGGCCGCCACCGCCCGATCCAGAGGAAGCAGGGCTCCTTTCTCGGTTTCGACCTCGATGTTCACCGTCTCACGCTGCGGATCGATGTTGGCGCACAGGGCGCGCAGGTAGTCGCCGAACTCCACGTTGCTGACGCCGCTCTCGAACGAGAGCTGATCCTGGGCCAGGGCAATGGCATGCACCCGATCCATGACGCTCACGAAGCGGTCGCGGTCCTCCTGCGTCGAGGCGTGCCGCCGTTGCAGGGCCAGGAAGGAGATGATGGTCTGGAGGTTGTTCTTCACCCGGTGCTGGAACTCGCGCAGAACCACCTCGGCAAAGGACCTCTCCCGCGCATATCCTGCGGCCGCCTCGGCTGCCTTGGCCTCGGTCTCCAGCCGCAGCAGGGCGATGCCCAGGATGTTGGCCATGGTGGACAGGAAGGTCACGTCGCCTTCGTCGAAGGTGCGTGGCTCCTCCGCATCGACCTCCAGCACGCCCCAGGTGCGCCCGTCGATCCGCACCGGCACGTTCACGAGCGAGACGATGCCATGGTCGCGCAGGCTCGGGTGCATCCGGAACTCAGGGTCGTTCGGCAGATCCTCGACAATCACGGGCGAGGCCGTCTGCATGGCTCGTCCTGCCACCGACGCGTTGTCGAGGGCAAAGGTCGTCTGGCCCACCACGCCGGGCTTCCAGCCCACGCCCGCCACCACCAGCAGGTCGCCGTGGTCCGGGCGGTAACACAGCACCTTCACGTGCCTGATGTGGGTGACACGGGAGACCTGGGCGGTGACGTAGTGCAACAGCCTGTCATGTGGCAGCATCTCAGACGCCACCCGGCCGAAGGCGGCCAGCGCACGCTGGTACTCGTGCATGCGCTTCAGTTCCGGGCCGGGCCCTTCGCTCCTCTTGGGCATCATGCCTCCTGCTCAGATGCCCGTCGGGGCTGTCTTACTGCAAGGCTGGAAAAGCCTGGCGGCTGGGTCTGGTTCCAAGAAATGCGATAGCTGACGTGACAACTGTCGCCTCCTGGTTCCAAGAGGAAGCGGTGGCTAAGTTGTCTCAGCGGAACCCTCAAGGGTCGACCACAGCCGATAGCCGTATCCGGGTCTCTCGGACCCGCTGGGGCTCGCACCCAGCAGAGCTGGATCCGTTGAGCTCCCGCGTCATTGAGCAGTTGCCGAATTATTCAGGAGTCGCACCGCGACGAAGGCGCCGCCGAGTACCACCAGCGTGCTGACGAGGAACACCGTGCCCAAGCCCGTCCCGCCCGCGATCGCCCCCAGGACGGGGCTGGCTAAGCCGATCGCCAGGTCGAGGAAGGCGGTGTAAGCACCCATCGCGAGGCCGCGGCTTTCCGGCGGCGCGCGGTGCACCGCCTCGATGCCGAAGCTGGGATAGACGAGCGACCAGCCAATCCCGGTGAGCGCCGCCCCAACCAGGGCCAGCGCAGGCCCAGGGGCCAGCCAGATCAGCGCCTGGCCGGCCGCCTCGATCAGCACGCTGGCCAATGCGACCCTGGCGCCGCCGAACTTGTCCGGCAAATGGCCGCCGACCACGCGCGCCACGATGAAGGCGCCCGCAAAGGCGCTGAAGGCGAGCCAGACCGGGGACCAACCCTGGTCGACGAAGCGCAGCGCGATGAACGCGGTGATCGCCCCGAAGCCGACGCTGCTCAGGGCCATACCGATCCCGGGCACCCAGACGGCACCGAGCACCCGGGTGAAGGCGGGACGGATCTCCGTCGGCGGCACGACGGAGCGCAACGGCAGCACGAGCAGCAGGGTGGCGAGCGGGATCAGGGTCGTCGCCAGCGCGATCGCCACAAAGCCGTAGCTCGCGTACAGGGCGCTGCCGAGCGGAGCGCCGAAAGCGAAGGCGGCCCACATCGCGGTGCCCACCCAGGCGATGACCTTGCCGGCGTGCCGAGCGTCGACCTGCGCCAGAGCCCAGCCGAAGGCTCCCGTGATGATGAAGCTCTCTGCCCCGCCGAGCAGGGCCCGGCCCAGCAGCAGGATGGCAGCCGAGATCTCAGGGGTAGCGACGAAGGAGAGCGAGGCGAGATAGAGCAACCCGGCCGCTGCGGCCCCGAGCAGGCCGGCGACGACCGCGCGCTTGGCGCCGCGGCTGTCGGAATAATGGCCCGACCACAGGCGTGAGATGAGCGAGGCGGCGAACTGGCTGCCGGTGATGAGCCCGACCACAAAGGTACTGAGGCCCAGTCCCTGATGCACATGGAGCGGGAGCACCGGCAGCGCGAGGCCGATGATCAGGAAGCCGAACAGGACCACGGCCATGATCGGCAGCAGGGTCATGAGGACGGATGGAGCGGCCGCGGCTCGCGATGGGGAGGGAGCAACAATCATGGGCTCTCGCGGAAATGAAGCAGGACATCTAGCCGATGCCGCGGCATGCGATTAGATGGCATTGTCCGCATGGGCCTATAAGGGAGGCATTATGAATGCCGGGAGAGAGCCTCAACGACCTCTCCGCGTTTCTGGCCGTTGCGCGGGAGCGGAGCTTTACCCGAGCTGCGGCGAAGCTCGGGGTCTCGCAGTCGGCGCTGAGCCAGACCATCCGTCAGCTCGAGGCGCGGCTCGGGCTTCGCTTGCTCACCCGCACCACGCGCAGCGTCTCGCCGACGGAAGCAGGTGAGCGCCTGATCCGAAGCATCGGTCCGCGGCTGGATGAGATCGAGGCCGAGCTCGAATCCTTGAGCGAACTCCGGGAGAAACCCGCTGGGACCATCCGGATCACGGCCACCGACTATGCCATCGATCAGATCCTCTGGCCGAAGCTGGAAAGATTCCTGCCGAAGTATCCGGACATCAAGGTCGAACTGGGCATCGATTACGGCCTGACAGACATCGCCGCGCAGGCTTACGACGCCGGCGTTCGTCTCGGAGAGCAGGTCGCGAAGGACATGATCTCCGTGCGCATCGGGCCAGACCTCCGCTTTGCGGTGGTCGGCTCGAAATCGTACTTTGCCAAGCATGCCCCACCGGAGGCACCGCAGGACCTGATCGACCATACCTGCATCAACCTGCGCCTGCCCACCCATGGCGGGCTGTATGCCTGGGAGTTCGAGAAGGATGGCCAGGAGCTGAGGGTGCGGGTGGACGGTCAGCTCATCTTCAATGGCATCCAGCAGATCCTCAATGCGGCGGTGGCCGGGTTCGGTCTCGCCTACGTGCCGGAAGGCTTGGCGCAGCCCTATATCGCAAAGGGGCGCCTGACCCGGGTGCTTGCCGACTGGTGTCCGGCTTGGCCGGGATACCACTTGTACTACCCGAGCCGGCGCCAGGCGTCCCCAGCTTTCGCGCTGCTGGTCGACGCCTTGCGTCATCGAGGGTGAAACGTCGGCAGCGGCGGCCTGAGGGCTGAAAGCCCTCTTTGGTCCGCAAAGGGTAATGTACGCGATGGCACATCTGGGACGCTAGCCCGAGGGCCGTAATCCTCACGTAACCAGACATTCCGAAAAGTGAATGGACTTCACTGCCTGACCCGAAGCGGCCCTTCCTGTGGGCAGCTATAGATGCCGCTCATGAGCCGCCCGAGTCCGGCCTAGCGCCGGTAGCGGAGTGTCTCAACGATCAGCGACAGGGCCCGCGACGACTGGCGTCGACTGGCGAAGAAGATGTGGAGCCCGGGGAAGGTCGGGCACCAGTCCGTGAGCACGGATTGAAGTCGGCCGCTGTCGATATGAGGACGCGCCAATTCCTCCGGCATGTAGGCCAAGCCAAACCCCGCGAGTGCGGCCTCCACAACCGGGTAGATGGAGTTGAATGTCCAGGATCCTTCAACCCGCACCTGCATGTTCCGCTTGCCCTTCCTGAGTTCCCATGCGTACACGCCGCCACGCATCGAGAAGCGCATGTTGATGCACTCGTGCCCGGTCAGGTCCGACGGAGACTTGGGCAGCGGATGCCCTTCCAGGTAGGAGGGCGCACCGACGATCACCATGCGGATGTCCCGCGAGATCCGAACGGCCGTCATGTCCTTGGAAATCTGGTCGCCGAAACGTACACCCGCATCGAAGCGCTCCGCGACGATGTCGGTCAGTCCCGGCTCGATGGCGACCTCGATCTTGAGGTGGGGATGCTTTGGCTGGAGCTTGGACAGCTTGGGCCAGAGGATCGTGTTCGCCGCAAAATCGGAAGCCGTGATGCGCACGGTCCCGACAGGCTTGTCGCGAAGCTCCTCGAAGGCGGCCAGTTCTTCGGCGATCGCCTCGAAGCGAGGGGCTACTCTCTGGATCAGGCGCTCACCCGCCTCCGTTGGCGATACGCTACGGGTCGTGCGCGTCAGCAAACGCAGCCCCAGCCGCGCCTCCAAGCCTCGAATGGTGTGGCTGAGCGCCGATTGAGATACTCCCAACTGCGCTGCCGCGCGGGTGAAGCTTCGCTCCCGGGCAACCGCGAGAAAGGCCTGGAGGTCGCGGAAGTTCTCACCGGACATGCACGGTTCTCCGCTGCTACGGCCTGTGGCGCAAGGCTTCGACCAGCAAGGTCATCGCGCGCGACGGTTGGCGCCGGTTCGGGTAATAGAGATGGAATCCGGGCCACACCGGGCACCAGTCCTCCAGCACCGAGATGAGCTGTCCCGCTGAGACGCAGGGGCGAACCATATCCTCGGGCAGGTAGGCCAGCCCGAAGCCGGCCTTGGCCGCCTCGAAGATGTCGTAGGCGTTGTTGAAGGTGACCGTTCCATCGACCCGGGCATTCACGCTGCGCTTGCCCTTGGCGAACTCCCATTCGTAGAGGCCGCCGTAGGTGGAGGCGCGCAGGTTGATGCAAACGTGCTCGGTGAGGTCGCGGGGCGTTTGTGGCGGCGCCCGCCCTGCGAAGTAGGACTTCGAGCCCACAACCATGTTGCGGACGTCGGGGCCGATCCGCACCGAGATCATGTCCTGTGCCAGTTCCTGGCCGAACCGCACGCCGGCGTCGTACCCGCGCGCGACGATATCGACGCTCTCATACTCGTTGTTCAGCTCGACCTTGATCTTGGGGTATTGCGGGAGGAACGTCGCCAGCTTGGGCCAAAGCGTGCTCCGGATGGCGTAGTCGATGGCGGTGATCCGGATCGTTCCCATGGGCTCGTCCCGAAGTTCGCCGAGCGACGCGATCTCGGCCTGGATCCCATCGAATTCGGGAGCGAGACGATCCAGCAGCCGCTGACCGGCCTCGGTGGGCGCCACGCCGCGCGGGCTGCGCACGAGAAGACGAACGCCCAGCTTTGCCTCCAACGCTCGGATGGTGGTGCTCAAGGCTGGTTGCGTCACCCGAAGCTGGGCCGCTGCGCGGGTGAAGCTGCGCGCGCGGGCAACCGTGACGAATGCGAGAAGGTCGCCGAAGCTGTCACGCGACATCGATGAACCCCTTCATGGGACCTATCCATTCCATGGCCCTCGTCCGAAATCTGGCCAGGAACCGACCCTATCGGATGCGGCCATTCATGAACAGCATTTATGGCACTATGCGAATTATGCCGTCTATCCGATGTCGGATGCGCCATCTAACTTCCGTCTCAGCCAGGGAAGGCTAAGCCCTGGAAGTGAGCCTTAAGGCGCCGCAGAGGCGCACGACCGTGTGAGTGAGGAACTGAAATGTCCATCCTGAGAAACTCTTTGATGTCTGCCGCGATCCTGTTCGCAATCCCGGCGTTCGCGCAATCCACGAACCCCTTCACCGTGGCACAGGGTACCAATGTCGTCGGTTCGCAGAAGGTCACGTTTGACAACGGCGGCGTGCGCATGGCCGGCAATCTCTACCTTCCCGCCAACTACGACAGTAGCAGGAAGTATCCGGCAATCGTCGTGGCCCATCCCTGGGGCGGCGTGAAGGAACAGACCTCTGGCCTGTACGCCCGGGAACTGGCGCGCAAGGGCTTCATCACGCTGGCCTACGACGCCTCCCACTACGGCGAAAGCGGCGGCGAGCCGCGCGACCTGGAAGATCCGGCCGACCGCGTGCAGGACATCCGGAGCGCGGTGGGCTACTTGGCCAGCCTGCCGCAGGTGGATGCTAACCGCATCGGCGCGGTCGGTGTCTGTGCCGGTGGCGGCTATACGCTGCACGAGGCCCAGACCGACCTGCGCGTGAAAGCGGTGGCCGGCGTGGTCGCCTACGACATCGGGGATGCGACTCGCACCGGCATCCAGGGCGCCTCGGTCACGGCCGAGGACCAGCAGAAGCTGCTCCAGGGCGTCGCCGAGCAACTGAACAAGGAAGCGGCTGGCGCACCCGTGTTGGTGCAGCAACTGCTTCCATCACGTGACCAGGTCAGTGCCGATAGCGACAACTTCATCCGTGAGGCGGTGGATTACTACCTGACCCCGCGCGGCGCTCATCCGAACGCTCGCAACCGCTTCACCGTGACCAGCCCCGGCCTGCACATGGCGTACTACCCGCTGGAACACATGGAGCGGGTCTCGCCCCGGCCTGTGCTGCTGATCGCTGGCGAGCGCGCAGAGACGCGCAAGTTCAGCGAAGCGGCGTACGCCAAGGCCCAGCAGCCCAAGGAACTGCTGGTCATCCCCGGCGCCTCGCACTTCGACCTCTACGACAAGCCGCAGTACGTGACGCCCGCCGTGGACAAGATGGCCGAATTCTTCGGCAAGCACCTGTGAGGCCGTGACGGCAGGGAGGCACGGACATGAAGCCATCGCTCATCGCCCTCTCCATCTACGCGCTAGCGACGGTCTGCGCCGTCCCGGCGGCCTTGGCACAGGATGCGGCTGGCAACGCCCGCATCCAGGCCACCGCGCCCAGCGACTGGTCGATGCAGGTGGTCAGCGACGGCCTCGACTATCCCTGGGACATCGCGCGTGCCGGGGATCGGTTTCTGCTCACCGAGAAGGCCGGCAACATCGTCGTGATCGAGAACGGCCGGCAGCGGCGCCATGCGCTCCAGACCTCCGATCCGATCGTGGACGAAGGCGGCGCCGGCCTGCTCGGCATGGCGCTGTCCCGGGACTTCGCGCAAAGCGGCGTCGCCTACTTCTACCACTCGTACCGCTCCGATGCGGACCTCGCCAACAAGATCATCGAGGCGCGGTTCGACGGCGATGCCTGGCGAGAAACCCGCGTGCTGCTGGTCGGGATCCCCGGTCATCGGCTCTACAACGGCGGGGCCATCGCCATCGCGCCGGACGGGCACCTTTACGTGACCACCGGCTGGACCGGCAACCGCGAGCGTCCGCAGGATCGGGCCAGCCTGGCCGGGAAGGTGCTGCGCATGACACTGAGTGGTCAGGCACCGCCGGACAACCCATTCCCGGGCTCCCTGATCTACTCTTACGGCCATCGCAATCCGCAGGGGATGGCCTGGAATCCGGCCGGCGAGCTGTTCGTGGTCGAGCATGGCGAGTCCGGCCACGACGAGATCAACCGGATCAGGCCAGGCGTGAATTACGGATGGCCGCTGGCCCAAGGCGCCGAGCGGCGCGATGGCATGGAGCCGGCCTGGATCGAATCCGGCCGCAGCACGTGGGCGCCCGCAGGCGCCGCGTTCGCCGGAGATGAACTGGTGATCGCGGCGCTCGGCTCACGCGAACTGCTGGCCATGGACGAAGGCGCCAGAGCGCTCAAGCGCGTGTTCAGTTCCGGTGACCGCATCCGGGACGTGCTGCCGGTGGCGCGCGACCTCTACGTGATCACGACGAACCGGTCGCCGAGGGGGGAAGGTCCCTCGAAGGACCGACTGCTGCGACTGTCCCCGAGGCAATGACACGACCTGCCTTGGAGGCTTTTGAGGCAACGGCCCCAGAGGCCTACGGGCATGGCTCCCAGGAAGGGATGACGTCCAGGAGCCACGACATCGTCATCCGGAAATCTGAGTCAACACAGGAAATGACATCATGAATATCTCCTTCGAGAACCAAGTTGCGCTGGTGACCGGCGCCGCGTCGGGCCTGGGTCTGGCAACCGCAAAGGCATTCGCGCAGGCGGGCGCGGCCGTTGCGCTGGCGGACGTGAACGGCGACGGCGCCCGCGCCGCCGCCGATGACCTGGTCGCGGCCGGGCACACGGCCATCGGCATCCGCTGCGACGTGGCCGATCTGGGCGAAGTCGAGGCCATGGTCAAGGAGACCGTCGCCACGTTCGGTCGCCTGGATGTGGCCTTCAACAACGCCGGGATTCAGAACGTCCTCGCGGAGACCGCCGACGCCACGCCCGAGGACTTCGATCGCGTGACCTCGGTCAACCTGCGTGGCATTTGGGCCTGCATGAAGTACGAGTTGCAGCACATGCGGCAGCAGGGACGCGGAGCCATCGTCAACTGCTCGTCACTCGGCGGGCTGGTGGGCGGGGCCCAGCGCGGCACCTATCACGCGGCCAAGCATGGCGTTCTCGGCCTGACCAAGAGCGCGGCGCTGGAATACGCCACGCGGAACATCCGCGTCAACGCCGTGTGCCCCGGCCTGATCTGGACCCCGATGGTGGAACAGATGGTTGCCTCTGGCCAGAAGGAGGCACTGGATGCCATGGTCGAGGGCATCCCCATGCGTCGGCACGGCCGGGCCGACGAGATCGCCGACGCCGTGCTGTGGCTGTGCAGTTCGGCTTCCAGCTACGTGACCGGGCAATCCATCTCGGTGGACGGCGGGCTCATCATGCGCTGATCGTGCCTCCGCGGACGAACGTTTGCCACACTGGCAAGCGTTCGTCCGCGGGTGTTCAAGCCGATGGCGCGGCGGTCTACCCTGACCCTGCGCGATCATTCAAGGTTCGTGAGCCCCTGCTTGCGATGTGGGGGCTCGTCGGCAGGGCGCATCTGCCACGTGGCGATGTGAACCAGGAGGCCCTGCTGCCTGCCACGGAGCTGAACCTGGCGAGAGGACTGGAACCTCGTGAGCCACTCCTGATCTCCCGCGGCGCGGACGCAATCCTCGGAGGCGATGATCGAGCCCCCGATCTCGCGCGTCACCTCCTCGAGCCTGCTCGCCACGTTCACCACGTCGCCCACGACGGTAAACTCGACGCGCTCCCTGCCACCGAGATTGCCGACGGTCACCGGACCGCAATGGACTCCGACCGAGACATGCAGCGGATCGGCGCCGCGGCCGGACCGTTTTCGGCTCCAGCGCTCGATCTCCTCCTGAAGTTCGAAGGCGCACGCGAGCGCGCGGGCCGGCGCATCCGGTTGCGGACCGATGGAGCCGAAGGTCGCCATGAAGCCGTCGCCCAGGTACTTGTCGAGGGTGCCGCCATGCTTGAACACGATGGCACTGCTCCGCTCCTGGAAACTCCGCAGCAAGGCAAACGTGCGCTCGGGTGAGAGGGTTTCGGTGAGTTTGGTGAAGCCGACGATGTCTGCGAACAGGATGGCTACCGTTCGTGTCGCCGGCTCTCCGAACGCGGTCGCGCCGCGGCTGGAGAGGGCCTCAGCCACGTCCGGAGAGACGTAGCGCGCGAGATCCGCGCGCACGACCTCGGCCTCGACCTGGTTCAACAAGGTCCGGCGGCCGCGCCAGACGGTCAGCGTCAGGAGCAGGGTGAACAGCGAGGTTGCCACAAGCTGGGTGTACCATGCGGTCAGACTGACAAAGGCGGGCTTGAAGGAGAGATCCAGGACGGCGGCTGACGTAAGCGCGCCCTCCGCGGCTGCATCGTTGAAGCGCAGCGTGTCCGGCTGGGAGTAGATCGTGAAGACGCCGATCGACCAAATGCCGAGGATCGATACACCCGTCCATAGCACCCTCCTCGGGGAGTAGGTGAGCGCGGCCTCACCGAGGAGAAGGAGAACGTAGAGGAATTCCTGCCCGCGCAGACGGGTCTGGATCGGCCACTCGCCGCCGAGACTGGCCGGCGGCGGGACCAGGATCGCGGCCGTCACCAAGGCCACGTCGAGGACGATGAAGCCAAGCTTGATCGCCTCGCCATAACGATGGTGACGCAGGCGGTATGGGATGTAGCCCAGGAGGAAGAACCCGAGGGCGTAGGCTCCGTAATAGAGATCGCGTGGCCACGGGACGAGCCAGATCAGCCAGACCGAAACAACGATGATCGCGGTCAGCCGGGCGTAGAAGGCGAACCGGAGGCCTTCGAGCTCTGCCTGTCGAATGCTCGCCTGAAGACGAACCTGCGAGATCTTGAGGGATCGGAACGATCGCAGCCCCTCCAAGGTCCTGGATACCAAGCCGACGCTCCGGGTTGCCAAGTCAGACATATGCTCGCTCTGCCAATCCCAGAAGCTTTGATTCTGAACCTTGTAGCATTCCGACGAGGGCCTTGCACGGTGCGAGCGGACATGGCACCGGCAAGCCTTCAATCCGGACCCTCGAACACTTTTCGGACCGGACGTTCCGAAAACGCAGGGGTCTTGGTTCCTATCGGATGCGCTCGATGTGCAACGGGAACTTGCCGCGCACGCGGAGCGGCTCGAAACTGCCGTCGAAGCGGCCGAGCCGGATCAGGCCGTCCCAACGGTAATCGGCGTAGAACATGGCCAGGTTGCCCCAGGGCTTGAAGTAGCAGAGATCACCCGGCCGCTCGTCGCCGAACGGGCCGCTGCCATCCTCCGTGAGCTTGCGCGGGAGGTAGGCGATCTTCTCGTTGCCGCCGTAATCCTCGATCGTGAGATCCAGGGGGAGTAGCATGGCCAAATCGCGGGCCGACGGGTTGTCGTAGAGCGTGGCCGTCATGGTTCGACCATCGAAGGTCAGCCTGATCCTCACGTCGGTCGGCTTCTGGCTTGCCGGATCCCTACCGCTCTGACCGTGTGCCAGATGCGGAACGGCGGCTGCGAGCGTGGCGCCCAGCATCGCGCGGCGGCTGATCGTCGGTGGCCCCATCGCCATGGACATGCTCCGGATTGTGCGGGACGAGGCTTCTCGACTGCCGGCTTTCCTATCTGGGCTAACCCGTAGCTGCCGGCAATGGATTTGGGTAGACCCGTCATGGTGTCAGGCTATTCGGGCTCTCCTCATGGGACAGGAAACATGGACAGCAGGCTTCGGCCGGCTAGTCCCTTGCCACAGGGGAGCTGCGGGATGGTTAGAGCGGGTGTAGACTGGGCTGATCTGAGGGAGGGCTCTCCCATGCTCAAGCGCTACCTTGTCGATCTCACCCGCCGCGAGCGCACTGACCTCCTGAGCCTGCTCAACAAGGGCATCGCCCCGGCCCGTACGCTCACCCGCGCCCGGATTCTGCTGGCTGCTGACGAGCACAAGACCGATGCCCAGATCGCGGCCAGCCTGCATGTCCATCCTGCCACGGTCGAGCGCACCCGGCGGCGCTTCGTCGAGGGCCGTGCCGTCCGTGCGCTCCATGAGAAGCCGAGGCCCGGCGGCCGGCCCAAGCTCGATCGCAAGCAGGAGGCCTTTCTGGTGGCGCTGGCCTGCAGCAACGCGCCCTCAGGTCGAGGGCACTGGACCATGCAGCTGCTGGCCGACCGCCTGGTGGAGCTCGGGGTGGTGGAAACCATCAGCGACGAGACGGTGCGGCGGGCACTCAAAAAAACACACTGAAGCCCTGGCAGCGCAAGCAGTGGTGCATTGCCTCTGTGGGAGCGGACTTTGTCTGGCGCATGGAGGACGTGCTCGATCTGTATGCCAAGCCCTACAGCGCTGACCGGCCGGTGGTCTGCTTTGACGAGTTGCCGTTCCAGCTGCTCGCCGACAAGCGCTCTCCCCAACCGGTGGCTCCCGGTCGCCCAACCCGGGTGGACTATGAGTATCGACGGCAGGGTACGGCCAACCTGTTCCTGTGCTTTGAGCCGCTGGCCGGCTGGCGCCACGTGGCGGTGACCGCCCATCGCACGAACAAGGATTTTGCCGAGCAGATGCGGGCGCTCGCGGATGATCATTATCCTGATGCCTCGGTCATTGCAGTGGTGCTGGACAATCTCAGCACCCACAGCCCTTCGGCTCTGTACCAGACCTTCCCGCCTGCGGAGGCGCGCCGCCTCGTGAAACGGCTGGAGTTTCACTACACGCCCAAACACGGGAGCTGGCTCAACATGGCGGAGTTGGAGGTCGCGATCCTCAGCCGCCAATGCTTGCGCCGGCGTCTGCCGAACCCAACAGTGCTCCAGCGCGAGATCGACGCCTGGGAGGCCGAGCGCAATTGCATCAGAGCCAAGGCACATTGGCATTTCACGACCATGCAGGCCCGCTCCAAACTACGGCGGCTCTATCCTGCATGATCCCTGTGGAAAAGGACTAGTACGGGTACCGGCCCGGAGAACCGAATGCTCCCCGGGCCGACGACAGCTTCATGATCCTGGCCGTCGGATGGCCAATGGCACCCTCGATAGAGGTCAGGATGCCAGGGATGCGGTGTCGATCACGAAGCGATACTTCACGTCGCCCTTGAGCATCCGCTCGTAGGCCTCGTTGATCCCGTCCGCCCGGATCAGCTCGATGTCGGCAACGATCCCGTGCTTGGCACAGAAGTCCAGCATCTCCTGCGTCTCGGGGATGCCGCCGATCATCGAGCCGGCCAGGCTGCGGCGCTTCATGATCAGGCTGAACACCTCCGGCGACGGATGCGGCGTTGCCGGTGCGCCGACGAGCGTCATGGTTCCGTCGCGCTTGAGCAGTGCGAAGAAGGCGTCGAGGTCATGCGCCGCTGCCACCGTGTTGAGGATGAAGTCGAGGCTCCCGGCGTGCGCTGCCATCTCGTCGGCGTTGCGGGAGACGACGACCTCATGCGCGCCCAATGCCGTTGCGGCCTCGCGCTTCGACTCGGAGGTGGTGAACGCCACCACGTGCGCACCCATCGCGTTTGCGAGCTTGATGCCCATGTGGCCCAGGCCGCCGATGCCGACCACGCCCACCTTGTGGCCGGGGCCGACGTCCCAATGGCGCAGCGGCGAATACGTGGTGATGCCGGCGCATAGCAGCGGCGCAACGGCAGCCAGTTGCTCCTCGGGGTGGCTGATGCGCAGCACATAACGCTCATGCACCACGATCTGCTGCGAGTAGCCTCCCAGCGTGTGACCCGGTGCATCGGGCGTGGGACCATTGTAGGTGCCCACCATGTGGTCGCAGTAGTTTTCCAATCCGTCGCTGCAATCGTCGCAGCGCTTGCAACTGTCAACGATGCACCCGACGCCGACCAGATCGCCGACCTTGTGGCTCGACACATGCGCACCGACCGCCGACACGCGTCCGACGATCTCGTGCCCCGGCACGCAAGGATACAGGGTGCCTGCCCATTCTGAGCGCACCTGATGGATGTCCGAGTGGCACACGCCACAGAAGGCAATCTCGATACCGACATCATGAGGCCCGACCGACCGGCGGTTGATATCCATCGGTTCGAGCGGCTTGTCTCCGGCGTAGGCGCCAAAGGCCTTTACAGTCATGGAAGCGTACTTTCGTTGATTAGATAATTAGGTGAACGTCTGTTGAAGGGTGGTCAGGCGAGCAGAGTTCAGCCGAACCTGCCATGACGAGCCGTGTTCATGGCTCCCATCTCGCTTGAATGCGCCGCTATCGGATGGCGTATTCCTGGTCGGTGACCAACTCCATCCAATCTGCGTTCTTGCCGTTTTGGATGTAGGTGATTGCAATGTGGCTCATGCCGTTGGTGTCGGTCGCGCCATGCCAGTGCTTGATCCCGGCCGGAATCCACACGGCGTCGCCGGGCTTGATCTCCTGACGAGCCTGGCCTTCCCGCTGGACCCAGCCCTTGCCGGCCGTGACGATAAGCGTCTGACCGGCCGGATGGCTGTGCCAGGCGGTGCGGGCGCGTGGAGCGAAGGTCACCAAGCCCGAGGAGGCCGGGGTCTCGACGGATGGCGGTGTGAGCAGATCGACCACCACCTGACCCGAGAAGTTCTTCGGATCGGCGATCACGGAGGGCGAGGAGCCGCTCGGAAAAACCTGGATCTCCTGTGCATTGGCCGGCTCACCGACGAGGGCGGCAGCGGTCATGGTGGCGGCGATGAAGGTGTTCTTCACGTTGAATCCTTTCAGGGGAGGAGATGGCGCGACGGCTTTGGTCAGTTGGACCGACCCTTGAAGACTTCTGCGACGACCGGGCCGGCGGAGAAGGCATTGGGCCAGCCGGCATAGAAGGCGATCTGCGTGACCACCTCACCGGCCTGTTCCTGCGTCAGGCCGTTGTCCAGGGCCCTGTTCAGATGGCCCCCGAGCTGGGCCACCTGCCCGTTCGCCATCAGCGACGTGATGGTCACGAGGCTGCGGTCGCGCGGCGACAGGTCGGGACGCAGCCACACGTCCTTGAAGAGCGGATCGGTGGTGTACTGGCCAAGGCCGGGAGCCGCGGTTCCGAGAAGGCGCTGCACGCTCGCGACCCGGATTGCCTCCGCCTGCTCGTTCTGCGGCAGGAGCTGCGGCGATGCGGCCGGCAACTGATCCGGCCCGATCCGCCGCTGGGCAAAGATATCCTTGGTGACGGCAACCGCCGCCATGGCGTTCGGCCAGCCCGCGTAGAAGGCGAGATTGGTGATCGCCTCGGAGAGCTCGCGCGGCGTTACCCCGCTGTCGAGGGCAAGGTTGATGTAGTGCGGCAGGTCCAATGTCTGGTTGCGTGCGATCAGGATCGCCACCGTGACGAGGCTGCGGTCGCGACGGGAAAGCTGCGGACGCTGCCACAGGCCGGCGACGTCTTCCTTGGCGTATCGGCCGAGGGCCGGGGAGACCGACTGGATGTCAGAGATCGAGAGCGTCGAGGTGTTTTCGAGAGGTGTGGACATGGGAGCGCTTCCTTGTGCAACGACGGGGGTTGCCAATACGAGGGATGCGAGAGTGGCGGCCAGAAACTTCATGGACGATGATCCTTTGCATGGTGATCGACGGGCGAGGGGGGTGGCGCGATGATCGCGGCAGCCGGTGCGGTGCTCACGTGCGTGCCGATGATCCCGCACGCTTCGTCACGAACGCCATGAGCCCCGCAGCCGCCAGCATGGCTGCGCTCGCACCGAAGGTGCTCTGATAGCCGCTCATGTCGAACAGCAGGCCACCCACGGTCGCGCCTAGTGTGATCGCCAGTTGGATGGCGGCCACCATCAGCCCGCCGCCGGCTTCGGCGTCCTCGGGCAAGGTCCGGGTCAGCCAGGTGTTCCAGGCCACGGGGGCCGGAGCGCCGAGCAAGCCCCATGCGCCGAGCAGGAATGCCGTTCCAGCGAGCCAGCTTCCGAAGGCGATCAGGGCGATGGCAATTGCCGCCATCGCAAGCGGGATGGCGATCATCACGCCATACATCCCATTCTTCAGGAACGTTTCGATGAGGGTGGTTCCGGCGAGGCCGGTGATGCCCAAGAGCAGCAGGATCAGCGACAGGGTCGGAACATCGACATGGGTCACGATCTCGAGGAACGGCCGCAGGTAGGTGAACAGCGCGAACTGACCCATGAAGAAGAGAGTGATCGCCACCATGCCGGAGGCCACCACGGGCCGGCGGAGCAGCTTGAACACGTTGCCCGAGCCGGTCGACTGCCCCGCGTGCATGGAGGGCAGCTTTGCCAGCAGCCAGACCAGCGCGATGGCCGCCAGGGGCACCACGCAGAAGAAGGCTCCGCGCCATCCGATGTAGCCGCCGAGGAAGCTGCCCAGTGGCGCCGCGACGATGGAGGACAACGCCGTCCCGCCTTGCAGGAGCGCCAGGGCGCGAGGCACGCGGTCCTCCGGCACCAGGCGCATCACCGCCGCGGCCGACATCGACCAGAATCCCCCGATGGCGATGCCGAGCACCGCCCGACCGGCCATGAGGATCGTGTAGTTCGGTGCAAGGGCCACGACCGTTCCGGAGACGATCAGCGAGAGGGCCAACACGAGCAGGACGGTGCGCCGATCCCATCGGGACGTCAGGCCCGAGATGGACAGGCTCGTGAGCACCGCGAAGATGCCCGAGACGGAGATCGCCTGGCCGGCTTGGCCCTCGGTCATGTGGAGATCGGCGGCAATCGGGGTCAGCAGGCTGACCGGCATGAACTCCGAGGCGACGAGCACCATGCAGCACAGCGACATGGCAAGGACCGCACCCCATGCCGGAGAGCGATCAGGAATTACGTCGTAGGTGGAGGCGGTTCCGACTGTCATCAATGTCTCACGATACCGAATGGAAGCCGGAAGTTAGGGCGTCCTCATTGGATCGATTAGGTGCTAAGACCTGCATGAACCTATGAGTGGAGCTCATGAATGGCCCGCGAGAACATCAACGACCTGATCGCCTTCCTGGCGGTTGCGCGGGAGCGGAGCTTCACGAAGGCCGCCGCACAGCTCGGCGTCTCGCAATCGGCCCTGAGCCACACGGTGCGCGGCCTTGAGGAACGATTGGGCGTGCGGCTCCTGACCCGGACCACGCGCTCTGTGGCGCCCACTCAGGCCGGGGAGCGCCTCCTCCGGACCGCGGGCCCCAGGCTGGCCGAGATCGAGGCCGAGTTGGATGGATTGAGCGAGTTCAGAGAGAAGCCTGCCGGCACGATCAGGATCACGGCGGGCTACCATGTCACTGAGACGATCCTCTGGCCGAAGCTCAGGACGTTTCTTCCCGACTACCCCGACATCAAGGTGGAAATTGCCCTTGAAGAGGGCCTGACCAACATCGTCGAGCAGCGGTTCGATGCGGGCGTGCGCCTTGGCGAGCAGGTTGCCAAGGACATGATCGCGATGCGCATCAGCCCCGATGTTCGTTTTGCGGTGATCGGGGCACCATCCTACTTCGCGGGCAGATCACGGCCCATCACCCCTCAGAACCTCCTCGGCCATACCTGCATCAACCTGCGCCTGCCCACCTATGGCGGGCTTTACGCCTGGGAGTTCGAACGGGATGGACAGGAACTGGCCGTCCGGGTCGACGGCCAACTCGTGTTCAACGGTATCTTTCAGGTCCTCAATGCCGCGGTGGACGGCTTCGGGCTCGCCCACGTCCCGGAGGACATCGCGCTGCCGCACATCGCCTCCGGCCGCCTCCAGCGAGTCCTCGAGGATTGGTGCCCGTCGTGGACAGGGTACCACCTGTACTATCCGAGCCGACGGCAGTCCTCCCCGGCCTTCAACCTCGTTGTCGAGGCTCTGCGCCAACAGGGCTGAAACAAGGAGGGCTGATCCTCAAAAATCCCGTGAGAGTGATGAGCTGAGCTCAGCGACGCGATTCCATTCGACAAGCTCCAGTCGTTCTTCGGTCAGCACCTCTCCACGTGAGCAGTGATTTGGAGCCCGGGGCGTTCGGTTCAGGCTCCATATCGCAATGACCGCCAACGGCTGCTCCTGGCACGAGGCAGACGGAAGCCGAACTTCTGCACAGGCACGACGAGCCGACCTTCAATTGGTCCGCCCAACGTTACTCTTTGACCCAGGTTGTATCAAAACACGAACGGGTCCGTTCTCGACGAACTATTTGGACAACATTGGCCTTGTATGCCGTGGATTCTCTGGTCCAATCGGCCTCGCGAGACATAGAATTGCTTTAGCGAGCGACACGTCAGCGTTTCTACACAACCAAGACCCAAAGCCGACACTCGACCCAATACAGGAAGCGCCTATACTCCCGCTTAGGACGACCAGTTCTCTTTGAACTCGCCGAATAATGTCAGTCCGCCGCAGGCATAGAGCGTCTGGCCTGTCACGTACGAGGCATCATCGGAGGCCAGGAACGCGAACACGGCTGCCATCTCCTCCGGCGTGCCTGCTCGGCCCATCGGGATATGGCTCTCGACGTTCGAGCGCGCCTCCGGATCATCCTTCCAGGCCGCGTTGATGTCGGTCACAATGGCTCCGGGAGCAACCGCATTCACCCGGATGCCGCGATCTGCGTATTCCAGGGCCAGTGTTCGCGTCATGTTCCTTAGGCCGCCCTTGCTGATCGAGTAGGCGATGAAGCCGGGTTTGGGAACCATCTCATGAACGCTCGAGCAGTTCAGGATCGTTCCTCCACCGGGCCGCGAGAGATAATGCCTGATCGCGGCCTGCGAGCAGACCAGGGCCCCGGTCAGATTGACGTCCAGGATGCGCCGATACTCCTCGAGGGGGTAGATGTGGCTTTCCGCTTGAGACTGGATGCCCGCGTTGTTCACCAGGATATCGAGATGCCCCCAAATCCCGAGCACCTCATCGAACATGCGTGATATGGCATGCTCATCGCCGACGTCGGCCTTGACGATCATGTGAGGCTTGTCGGAGCCGCCGGCGCCGCGGGAGGCCTCCTGAGCCTGACGGAGCGTCTCTTCGGCGGCGCCTCGCGAGCCGCTGAAGTTGATGGCGACCGTGGCGCCTTCCTGGGCGAAGCGGATGGCAATCGCCCGACCAATCCCACGTGACGCTCCTGTGATCAGGGCATAGCGCCCTGCAAGCCGGCCAGTCGTTGTCATGATGTCGTTCCTCTGGAATGCTCGGGTGGCATTGGAAAGGGCACCGGATTCCCCAGTTTGGCTTACTTGTATGGACCATCCCTCCACGTGAGGGTGTGCCAGGCTGCCGATTGGATCAACCCCGCAGATCTCGGCCGCTCGCACCCGCCGACAAAAGCCCAGAGAGCGCGACTGGGGCGGAACCCACGCGAGGTCGTCGAGCGCGCACCGGTGCCTCGGCTTATCCGTGCTGGCCGTTTCTCAAGGCATCCCGAACGGCGTGCTCAATCTCATCGATCCAGGCTGGATTTGATCAGGGATCAATCAGGCCAGATCGCCTTCCCTGGCATCGGCGAATCGGGCCTGTGATGCTGCTGATTGTGCCTGCCGCATGTCGCCGAGCAGCATGCGGCACAGGATGACTACCTCGAGGGCAGGGATCCGGTGCGGGCGCACGGACAGGGCCCGGCATGTCCCGGACCTGGATCTACTGACTTACCACAGGCAGCCAGGCAGCATAACACCAGCCCTGTTGGCCATCACTCTCGGCCTTGGAACGCATCCCCGGTGGCCCGCATGGACGCGCGAATGCCAGAGGGGACGTATAGGCAGAGCACCAAACGTCGCTTTCTGGCACCTCTCGGAAGTTGATCCAAGGTCTGCTCTTGTCAGGAACATCGGATGTTCCTGGAGGTCGAGAGATCGGCAGAAGATGACTCCAAGCAGACTTTTCACACAAACCGCAACAATTGTCTCAGACGGCGTGTCGAGCTTGCATCAGGGTACAGGCAATGCCCGGCTGGCGGGTAGAAGCGCCCGGTTGGCCCTTGGCTGTTCAAGAAGCCAAGGGCCTCGGCTAGATCCTATGTTGACCTGTAGCCCAGAAGGACGGTTAGGCTGGAGCATCAAGCCGACGGCAGGAGCCGAAGATCACCGCCTCCCACCATTACCACCGCCGTTCCCGCCACCATGGCCGTTGCCGCTAGCGCCACCGTTGCCTCCGCGACCGCCACCTCCGGCGTTGCCGTTGCCGCCGCCTGGGTTGGAGGGATCGGTGCCCTTCACATCGGTGCTGGAGTTGTCGGCCGGCTCCGATCCGTTGCCTAGGCCGTTGTTGTTGCCGGGTCCCTGACCGTTTCCATTCCCCGGTCCGTTGCCATGGCCCGTCCCGGCACTATTGCCATTGCCGCCCGACCCTGCCGACCCGCGGCTGCCACCACCGCTCGAGCCTCCAAGGCCGCCGGTGCTGCCGGCCGGGCCACCGCCACTCGCAGAGTTCCCGCCAAGGGAAGCGCCAGCCGATGCATCGCCTGAAGCGGCTCCGGCGAGGCCTCCGCCTGCGGATCGTCCGCCCGCGCTACCGGAACCCGAGGTTGCGGCTGCGCCTGCCATGGTGCTGCCGGAGGAAGTCGCGCTGCTGCCCCTCGTGGAACCAGCAATCGCAGAAGAACCTACCGCGGATCGCGCTGACGTACCGACTGCGACCGAGTTCGTGCCGGCGCCGAAGAGACGATCCAGGAACGATGCTCCGGGAACCCCGATGGATCCAGTCGTCTCGGCTCTAGCCCCTTGGTTGACCGCACGTCGCGCCTGCGGAAGGATCGCGCAGCGGCAGACTTCCTGGCCCTGGACGATGCGCAGGCGGCAGTTGCCGTATAGGGATGCATTGGCAACGGCGGGCTGGCACTGCTGGCCTGACCTGGGCATCTGGGCCTGGGCGGAAGCCGACGCGGCAAGAAACAGGGTCATCGCAGACAAAGCGAGAGCGTGCGAACGCTTCATGGTTCACCTTACAAGAGAGTACTGATGAGGGCTGATCGCAGAAGAGCGGCTCAGGTTGCTAGATGACGCCCAGCTGGGACCATGGTTCCGGCGCATTCTTAGAAATATTTTTCAGAAGATACGTGAATATATCTGCGCCTGTTAACAGATAGGCAACCTTTATACCTGGCTGCACCTGGGTTTTAGCCTGGCCGTTGACGGCGGCCCAAACGAAAGCCCCTGATAGTCTTGAACTATCAGGGGCAAGCAATACTCGATGGATGGTGCTTCTCTGGCCAAGGGGCCACAATCGGGCAACGATGTTATTGCCGGCTCAGTTCCACCGCTTACCTGGGAAGGGAGCGGGTCAGCCGCGCGGCTGGCGGAACCCGGTCTGCGCCACGGGCAGGCTGCGGGCGACAGGCAGGTCCACCGTCGGCTCGCTGGTTCTTGCGCCCGACGCCGAAACCCACCCACGCCCTGATTGGCGTGAAAGGAACGTGTGGCCTGTCTGGGCTGGCGGCAGGATGGACGAGGTCAGGTTGTCGAGGACGTACTCGCCGCTGCCCGTTGTCACGACCAGCACCGCATGCGGCTCACCGGATGAGGTCGTGCCGACCGAGATCGACAGCGCCGAGGCTGGCCAGCCACGCTGCACGAGCAGCTTGCGCTTCAGTAGCGCGAAATCTTCACAATCCCCCTTGCCACTCGTCGGCAATGTCCAGACGTCCTCGCGCCCGTACTGCTCCATGTCGGACACTTCGACGATGGTGTTGTTCACATGGCTGTTGATCTGCCGCAGCTCGGCCATCCGCTCGGGCGTAAGAATGAAATGAGCCGTAGGCTTGGCCGCGACCGGAACGGCATGAACAGCCATCGCCAGAGTGAGTGCAAGGCCACCGGCCAAGCCGCGAGAGATCGACATCATAGGATTGCCCCCAAACTGCATTGGTTCTGGCCGATACTTGCGGCGGCCGACCTGTTTGTTTTGTTAGGAGCGCATTAACTATGACTCTAAGCCTAGAATGAGGCGGCTCGGCAGCGACATCGTGGTTTGCCTGCCCCGCAGTCAACATGAAGGTTGATCGGGATACACGATTGCCGCACTGCACTTCGTAACGATGAGTGTTCCCAACTCGCCGCGAGGGACAATCCGGTGGAGCACGCGAGACAACTTGTCCGTGGCGGGTGCCGTTCTCCCGGCCACGAGAAGTTTGTCATCGCCGTTCTCCATTTCGAGGGGCTCATCCAAAGCGTGACAGTCAGATTCAATATCAGTTTCGGCATGAACTCTCACGTTCACTTGTACCTGCCGTGTGAGACAGGCGCTGCGTTGCGACGTACTTGAAACACTTTGATAGAATTCGTGAGGGAATAGAGCGCCACCTGCCCCCGTTTGGCGACCATGCCATATCATCTGAAGTCAGGATAAGCTCATGCCTCACGATCGATCCTCACACGACATCTCACCTGAACCAGAGAATGGCACTGATGCCAGCCCCTCGTTTCAGCGTGCGTCGATCCTTTTCGTTGCCTCTCTTGGCTCCTTCATCGGAGCTAGCCTTCTGCTGGCCAGCCTCTGACACGTGGGGCGCATTGACGTTCCCTTGGAGCGGCTGCGCGAGGTGAAATCATGGATGGGAAAATATCTGAACATACGGTCGAGCTGGTTGCGCAGGCCATTCATGAGGCTGAGCACCAGGTATGTTCATGGGAAACCGAGCCTTCGATTCGCAGAGAGCACTTCCGGCAATGTGCCCGCAATGCAATCACGCTGCTGGATGAAGACATTGGCGTCCTTCTTGTCGCGTTGAAGGAGGCCATCGCCGAACGGCGGGTCGGCACTACGGGAGCACTGGTCTGATCAAACAGAACCGAGCAGGGTACCTTGCTGCTTATCACAAGCTGCCCGCGCCTGAGTCGCAGACAGCATCGCTCGCTCAAACCTAAATGGCTTCCTTTGCCTTCCAGCTTGTCAGGAGCGACGGCACCTGTGTGCAGGCGACGGGCTTTGCATAGAGATAGCCCTGTGCACGGTGGCAGCCCAACCCGCGGAGGCGCTGGGCTTGGCCCGGGGTCTCCACCCCCTCGGCTGTCACTTCGATGCTGAGCTTCCGGCATAGTCCGATAATGGCCGAAACGATGGCCTCGTCACCCTCGTCCCGCTCCAGTTCCCGGACAAAGCTCTGATCGATCTTCACATGATCGACGGGAAACTGCTTGAGATGCGTCAGGGAGGCATAGCCGGTTCCAAAATCATCCAGCGCGATCCGGACACCCTGCTGATGAAGCTGCATCAGGATGGATGAGGCATGGTCCGAGCTTCTACCGAGAAAAACGGTCTCGGTCACCTCGACCTCGAAGTGTCGTGCCGGAACACCCGTGTGCTCCAAAATCATGAGGAGCTCATCGGCAAGCCCCGGTTCATTGAAGGCCGATGGCGACAGGTTGACCGCCACACGACCGAAGGGGAGACCCGCATCGAGCCAGCCCCGCATATCTGACGCGACCTTGGCGTTAATCTGTCGCCCGATCGCGGTCGCCAGTTCGGGATCGGCAAAAGCAGTTCCGAAGTACCCCGGCGTTAGAAGCCCTTGTGTTGGATGGTGCCACCGGGCCAAGGCCTCGAACCCGACAATGCTCCCTGTCGCGAGACACACTTTCGGCTGGTAATGCGGAATGAACTCATCCCTGGCGAGGGCCGCGTGTACATCTCGCCCGAGACCAACCCGCTGCTCGCTGGCGAGGCGCAGCGCGGGTGAATAGGTTACAGCACGATCCCGACCCTGCTCCTTGGCATGGCGCAGGGCAAACTCGGCATCCTGCATCAATTCCGTTGACCGGGACGCATGATCGGGAAAGGCCGCAATCCCAATGCTCGCGCGGCCCGTCAGCCGCCGCCCGGCGTAGGAGAAGGGCTGGCGCAAGGTCTCCGTAACGCATTGAGCAAAACGAACCGCATGCTCCAGCGTCAGCGGTTCCACGATCAGCACCATGAACTGGTCCCCGGCAAATCGCGCGACGGTATCGCAGGCGCGGATCATCGCCGACAAGCGGGCTGCGGTTTCCTTCAGCAGGGCATCGCCTGCATCATGGCCCAGGGTGTCGTTGATCGCCTGAAAGTGGTCCAGGTCGATCAGCAGAAGACTCGCATTTGTACCGCTATGGCCGGCGCATCCGAGAGCCTGCTCCAGCCGCTGCTGGAACAGGGCGCGGTTGGGAAGACCCGTGAGAGGATCGTGGTTCGAGGACCGCCACGCCTGTTCCTCGGCGATCTTACGATCCGTAATGTCGAACGTGATGCCGATCAGACGATTGGGTCCGACCCTTTCGGCGCGGGCACCCAGGCACAGCGTTCCTCCCCCCGGCAGCTTGTAGCGGAACTCGACGGTCTCAGGTGCTTCATCGTCCGCTTGGCGGATGAGTGCTTCGGCCTGTGGTCGATCTTCAGGGTGAACCCGCTCGAGGAAGTCCGGGAACGGGCCCGACCCGAGGCCGAGCAACCCAAGTGCATTGGGGGACCGAGTGACATGCTCGGTTGCAAGATCACGCTCCCAGGCCACCATGCGCCCGGCATGCAGGGCGAGGCGCAGACGCTCCTCGCTGGCCTTGAGAGCCTCCTCCGCCCGCTTGTGTGGGGTGATGTCCTGGAGCGTACCGATCTTGCGCACCGGCCGCTCGTTCTCGTCGAGCAGCGTTCGACCAGTGGCGGCCACCCACCGCTCCTCGCCGTTGTCCGCGCGGATGATGCGGTAGGTGCCGCTGTAGCCTGGGCCTTCGGCCGGCCAGTCGACAAAGAACGTGCTCTCCACCTCGGCTCGATGATCCGGGTGAACGCAGTCGAGGAAACTGTCGCGTGTCACCGGCGCCTCGGCCGAGATGCCGAGGATGCGCCGTGTCTCGGGCGTCCATTGTCGGCCGCCGGTGACGAGATCGGCGTCCCAAATTCCGGTTGACGTCGTCTCAAGGGCAAGTCGCAGGCGCTCCTCGCTGTCCCGAAGCGCCTCCTCGGCTTGCTTGCGCTCGTGAATGTCGGAGATCGTGCCGACCCATTCCTCGATGATCCCGTCCTCGTCCCTGAGAGGCACACCGCGATCAGCGACCCACCGGTACGCGCCGCCGACATGGCGAACGCGGAACTCGCAGGCATAAGGCTCCCCGTCGCGCAGGGCCGCATGCCAGGCGGCCGACACACGCTCGCGGTCGGCCGGATGGACCAATTGCAGCCACCAGCCGCGTTGGCCCTTTTCCACGGCCACGCCGCAGAAGGCGTCCCAGCCTTCGCCTTCGAGGGAGCAACCGTCCGGGGTGACCCGCCAGATGATGGCCGCGCTCGCCTCCGCCAGGGCTCTGTGCCGCCGCCCGGTCCTGCTGAGTTCCTGCGCGAGGTCGACCTGTCCTGTCACGTCGCGTGCGATTGACAGCAGGCGGTCCGGGCGACCGCCGAACGCTCGTACCAGGGTGAGGACGACATCCCACCGTCTAGGTGTTCCGTTGACCGTGGCGCGGGATCCCTGGAACCGTCCGGCTCGCCCTGCCAGGGCATCCTGGACAGCTCGACGCGCTGCCTCCTGGCCCGGTTGAGCCCAGCAGTGGACCCAGGATTGGCCGACAAGGACCCGAGGACTTGTAATGTCCATCGCCCGAAGACCAGCCCTGTTCATCAGGAGCAGACGGGCATCCGGATCGAGCACTTCGATCCAGTCGATGCTGCTTTCAAGAATGCTGCTGAGCAAATCTTCGGCGATCACCCGCACGCCTTCTTCATCTCACCAAAGTCAGCAAGCACTGGGGACAAAGGGTAACCCCTGGTGGCCAGCGACCCGCCGCCATGCTTCTACGCAATGGCGCCTTGTAGTTGCAACGTGGCGCCGCGGCACAAGTTGCGAAAGAACTCCTATGCACTGGTGTATCATGCAAGGCGAGCGGGATATCCATTCTCCAGTACGCTCTTTCTCCCGATTAGAGGCACCCCCTGCGGGGCCTAGGAGGCGTTCATCAGGGTTGCGAGGGTGAGTGCTTCCTCCCTGATGGCCGGAGGTACCATTAGTGGAGCCCGTTGCCGGACGGCTTGGATTATCGCAATCCGCTCTGCGGCCAGCATGTAGAGGTTCGGGATCTCCGCCTCCCCCCACTCGAAGGACTGATATTCTCGAACGCCAAGTTCAAGATGGAAAGCCATCGTGCTTTGCGAGAAGCCCAGAGCCGTTCGAAGGGCCACAAGCTCCTGTACTCGTGAGAGATCTGACATCGAAGTCCCGAATGCTGGACGCTGTTCTTGTATTTTGTTGCGCATCGCACGTCGAACGGATGAACCGCTCGTCACGGGCGTCCGACCGTTCTAAGGGCAAACCGAAAACGAAGCTTTAACAGTTACAACAAGCACCGCAGCCCACCTCACGATTGCTGTGGATCGGCGCGCGTCCGTGTGTTCCGACGGTCAGGCTCTGTTGGCCATCTGTGGTTCAACCACCTGCGGCAGCGCCATCTGACGGATCACCTCGATGACCGTATCGGGCAGATACGGCTTGGAAAGGAACGCCACGGCCTCAGGTAGTTCATCAGGGCCAGGCCGCTTCCGTCCGGAGGTGATGACCATTCCAATTCCTGGCCATTGCTCGTGGACGGCTCGGGCGAGTTCAAAGCCATTCATCGAGCCTCGCGGCATCTCGACATCGCTGACAATGGCCTGAATATCGGGGCGGGCCTTGAGGACGGTCAGGGCCTCGTCCGCGTCCACGGCCTCAAGGACCTTGAACCCCGCCTCGTCGAGGAAATCAGCCATGAACATCCGGACCAGAGGTTCATCTTCAACGATAAGGACGACCATGCGGGGTTCGGAAAGGGACATGGATGAGGTTCATCATCAAGGATTGGTCTGGTGGCAACGGCAGCGGATATGGGGCGTTCCTACCACTCAGGTAGAGCTCGGAGGCTTCATCTGGAGCGGCTTCATCTGGAGCCGAGCCTGATCGTTTAGCGCTGGGACAGGGAAAGCTTCGGAACGCAATAGAACGTACATACCGTCCAAAGTTTAACGGACCTATGGCTCTAAGGCGGCGTTGAACTGAGGCCCGTGAGGGTACTCTTCCTGTCTCTGAGTAACCTCTGTGTATCGGAACTAGGAACCCCAGGCATCCCACGCCTGGGGTTCTCTGTTTGGATCCTGTTGAACCACCTGCGTTGAGGAGGCAATTATCTCATTGGAATAACATTGCCACCTAATTGCCATTTGCTGCTGTGTTGCGTCATGGGACCATCCCCGTGGTTAGGAACCAAAGGCTAGGAGACGCCCAGTGACCGACGAGGAAGTCGAGGTTGTGGCTGAAGAACTCGCCAACGTGGGAGGCTTGTCGTGGTATCCTGGGCGTACCAAGGGGGAGCTTCTGCGGGCTGTCAGTGACCGCTACAGGGATCAGGCGAGAGCGGCGATTGCCGCCTTGGAGCGGCTGAGGCAAGGAGCACAGGACTCTAGTGCCCCACAACCTCATGCCTCAGAAGCGGGCCAAGCCAACACGGCTCAAGCGCTACCCGCTCCCGCTACCTTCCAGATCGGGTCTATCGTTGTGTATCGTCCCCCTCGGGATCGGCGGGCAATGCCGTGCCGCATTGAGAAGCTGGAGGAGGGGCGTGCCCATCTAGTCCCCTGCGCAAAGCCCGATATTGGATGGGTTGTGCTGGACACTCTCCAGTCGATGCCCCCGGAAGAACACCCCCAGAGGCATAAATCCCTAGTCTGATCAATTCATTCTCAATTCATTACAGGTGGGCTAACCGTCTCCTGCCAGTTCCTTCAAGCTGGAGACACGGATGCGTTGCTATTTCCACCTCGTGAGCAGCCATGAGGAGTTGATCGACGATGAGGGCATCGAGGTCACGGACCTTGAGAGCGCCAAGGTTCAGGCTCTGGCAGCCGTTAGCGAGTTACAGCGGGAGTACGGTGGAATTATTGAGGATTGGAATGGATGGCATCTCCACATCGTCTGCCCGGAGGGGACTCTTCTCTATTCCTTCCCTCTGGCGAAGACGTTGCATTGATGCTGCAAGTGTACCGGTAGCCCCAGCCAGTCCGCTCGAGTGCGAAGGCGACGTACGTGCAACCCGTTATCGCTCCGGGATTTCGGATTTTGGGCAGGCATCCTTCCGCTATGTCCTCGGTTCTCGTTGCCGTCCGATCATAGCACTCCTGAGGGCAGCAATTCCCTCATAGCCACACCTCATCTCAAGCTTCAGGAATTTCGCTGCTTGAACCCGGAGCTGACTGTCGACGATTCGAGATCCTACGAATTCGATACAGCACGATCCCAGCAGCGGAGGCATCACCCGCTCCGGACAGACACCGTCCACACAAGGCTCATCGGAAAGTCAGGGTTGCTATTCCTAGACTTGGGTCGGGTAGTCCACCAGGGGACATAGCCTTCCAGAAACCAACGTCCCGATTCCATGGTCGTCAACCGTAGCAGTTGAGCACACGAGATGACGCCGGGGCGCCATCTACTTACGGCTGTCGGTATCGTACACATTGGTACGCGCCGTGTTACGACTCAATGTCATAGTCCAGATCGGAAGCCCGGCTGAGCCGGGCTTCCCAATGTCGTCAGCGGGTGCGGCCGCTTGGGTTACCCATGGTGCCCGTCCGCGGGACGGTGTCGCCACGCTCGTCCTCGACGTCGACCTCGGTCTTGCGCACGGTATCCGAGATCGTCTCGGTGCGCTGGTCGGCTTGCTTGCGCACGACCACTTCCTCGACCACGCGCGCTTCCTTGGAGACCACCGCCTCCTCGCCGCGCTCCTCGACCTCGATGGTGCGCTCCTGGAAGGGATCGCCGGCGATGGCACCAGCCTGTGTCGCCCCCGAGACTGGACGGCGCTCCACGTCGACGCGCTCCTCGCGCAGGGTGACCTGCTCCTGGACGGGCTGCTCGATCACGCGCGAGTGCAGGCGCACGCGCCCGCGGTTGACCTCGCGCTTGCCAACATGCAGTTCCTCCTCGGCGACCGGGATCACCTCGTCCGTACCACGAGAGGCGGATGAGGCACGGTTCGTCAGCCCAGTGGTGGCCGAAGGGGAGGTTGTGCCCGCCGTTGCGGCGTTGGCTCCCGCCCAGCCCTCGGAGCGCCAGGTGGTCTCGCGCTCGTCGAAGTCGACCGTGCCTTCGTCGTCAAGGATGTCGACAATCCGGTCGACCTCGGCGTCGGAGGCACGCACCGTCACCAGGGCACC
Source organism: Microvirga lotononidis (assembly GCF_034627025.1). NCBI lineage: Bacteria > Pseudomonadati > Pseudomonadota > Alphaproteobacteria > Hyphomicrobiales > Methylobacteriaceae > Microvirga > Microvirga lotononidis. The sequence continues at coordinate 140,682 of NZ_CP141050.1, forward strand.
ACCGCGGCGGACGCCTTCGGCATAGGCATGGGCGTCATTCTCGTCCACGCCGGCGTCAACGAGCGCACCCGTCAGTCCGCCGATGGCCGCACCGGCCCCGGCGCCGACCAGAGTGGACACCAACCATCCCGCCGCCACCACAGGACCGAGTCCCGGGATGGCGAGCATGCCGAGGCCGGCAAGCAGGCCGGCGCCGCCGCCAGCGAGCGTCCCGACAGTCGCGCCCGTGCCGGCGCCATCACTGACATCGCCATCATGATGGTTCGTGCCGTCGAAGGTGCGGCTGGCCTGCGATGAGTAGCGGTCGCCCTCGTTGTTGGCGATCAGGCTGATGTCGCTGCGGGGAACGCCGGCGGCCTCCAGGCGGCGGACGGCCTCCGAGGCGTCCTCGTAGCTGTCAAAGAACGATGTGAGGGTCTTGTTGGTCATGTCTGTTCCACTTTCTCGGAAAGGGTTCGTCCGCGCAGCGGCAACCCAGGTTTTTACTCAAATGCGTGCGGGGCCGTAGTCCTACTGGGTCTGCACGGTGCCCTTGTAGTCGATCCCCACACTGATGGACTTGCCGTCGCGCTGGGCCTTGCCGCGCCAGATGCCCTGATCGTCCTTGCGCAGTTCAGTGACGTTGCTGAAGCCCTGCGCCTCCAGGCGGGAGCGCGCCTGCGCCTCGGTGAAGCTGTTGGCGCCCGGCTCGACCGCGCCGGTGGTCTGCGGACTGCCGGTGGGCTTGTGGGTGACGGCAGGATTTGACGAGCCACTGTTGTTCGTCGGCTGGGTCGTTGAGGTTTGGGCCATCGCCGCCGTGGTCAGGGTCGACAGGACGGCCAGAGTTGCAATGCCGAGGCGTCTCAAGGTGCATCTCCTCTTTTTTAAACACGTAGGGGCTCAATGTGCGACCACGGTGGCTGTTCCGACTGCCAAGTTTGCGGCATGAGGGCATTCCTGCGGAGGAGCGGGGAACTCCCGTTTCCAGCACCCGTTGATTGTCGCTTGCCTTGAGAGGATCGATGGCCGACCCCGTCCCAAACCCGAACGCGCCCCTGGATGGCCAGGAGCAGGTACCTGTCCTTGATGACGCGCTGAGGAGCGATCCTCAAACCGTGGCGGAGGAGGCCATCCCTGTCGTCGCGGAGAGAGCCATTATCGACAAGCGGCAGGTTGTGACCGGGCATGTGCGGGTGCGAACGGTTACCGATACCGTCGAGGAGTTGGCCCACGCGTCTGTGCAGCGGGAGGAGGTAGCGGTCACCCGCGTTCCCATCGACCGGGTGGTCGAGACCGGGCCCGAGATCAGGACCGACGGAGATGTCACGATCGTGCCGGTGCTGGAGGAGGTGCTCGTGGTCGAGAAGCGCCTCGTCCTCAAGGAGGAACTGCACATCCGGCGCCACACCAAGACCGAAGCCGTCGAGGTGCCGGTGACCCTGCGTAAGCAGCGGGCGATCATAGAGCGCGAGGATTCGGAGGGCGCGACCGTCGACGACGAGGCAGAGCCTGAAAACGACGATCCGCCTCCGCGTTGACAAACCGTTGCAGTTCACGACCGTGAGGTCAGGAGAATGCATTGGTTCCCGCGAGGCAATGTGCTGTCCTCACCCTGTTCTCCCACTTCCTGGTCTCCTTATCGACTAGGCTCCAACGGGTGGAAGACAAACGCCAAGGAGCTCCGCACGCATGAGCTGCCAACTAGCGGCTTCCCGGACTATCTGACCCGCGGTGGCTCGGGAAGGTCGGATTCTGGCACGCTCGTGAGCCGAGCTCGAAAGCAGCAACTCTCATTGAAACGGAGCTTTCGAAAACGCAGGGAATCTCAGTTCGTGACCCAACACGTACCTTCGATTGGTGTCACTCACGAGGTCGTCTGATGCCGCAGTTCCAAGTCTGAGCACTCCTTGAAAATCCGCTGCCCGGTGCGTCGCTGCTTCAGAAGTAATAACCTCCAAACAGAGATCCACCTACAAGCGACAGCATCAGAAAAAAGCTGATGAGCAGGAACATTGCGAGGATCACGAAACGCATTAGGCAGCCGCCCAGCGCCGCGCCAACAGGTGGTGCCTCCGGAGTGGTGTAGGTTGCTCCCCGGGACATGTGGCCGGCACGTGAAGCGGCCCTGAGGATCTCCAGCATTCTTGCCGCTCGGAGGTCGCGCACGGAGGCGCTCTCGTCGCTTGCACCTCGATCCGGTCCCGGAGATCTCTCCCGTTCTCTGCGGCCCCAGGGTGTGGCGCCGGTTCTCGGATGCGATGGCGGAGGAGCGGCGCGCGGCGGTGCAGCAGGCGAGATCGTGGTCCGTGGACGAGGTGCAGCGGCAGGCGCAACGGGCCTTGCCACGGGACGGACCGGATCGCCGAATGTCGCGCCGCATTCCGGGCATACGGAGGCATCGAGCCAACGCCCTGGCTTATGGTTCGTGCAGTAGTAGCGGACCTGCGCCTCGTGACAGGCTTCACATTCGCCAGGTGTCGTCTTTGAAGTACCGCAGTTCGGGCAACGCAGGATTACGCCGGTCATCAATGAGGTTCCTGGATCGTTTCACTCTCAGGGCTGCCGGGGGCGAGCTCCGGGTAGACGTCGCGGATCATGTCCGCAGGAATGTGCAGCCGGTACACCCGGGGGAGCGTTCCCTCGACAAATTGCGCTATGGTAGGAACGCGCTCGTAGGGGCCGAAGCTCTCACGGCTTAATCGGCGGGAGAGGGCCACGGTCGTCAGCACCGGATGTGCCCGATAGGCCGGATAGGCGGCGTATCTCTCCTCCACATGATCGTGGCCGCGCACCATGCGCGTTACGGGGCGCCCCAAACCGGAGCTCAGGGAACAGAAAGCTGCGAAGTCCTCATACCCGAACTGGCTCCCCCGCGAAAAACGGTTCGGGAGTTTCTTACGGGCTTTCGGATGCACTCTGGTCCACACGAAATCCGACAGGCACATCGGATCGTTCCAATCTCCCGTTTCGGCGAGCCGCGCGTGCAGATCCACTAGCGGAAAGCCTCCATGGGCTACCAGGAGACCGTCGGGAAGAAAGAGTGCACGGGGAGCACGCGCGAACAGGCGCACGGCCACCTTGCCGGCCCGCTCGATCCATTCGTGTGCGAGATTGGCGTTCAGGAAATCCGCGAAGTCCGACGGGGTCACGCTCGACGCAAACCGTACGCCATCGTAGGAGAGCGCCTCGTCGTGGTTGCCTGCGATCAGGCACACGCGATCCGGCGCGTCCACGATCAGCTCGAACACGCGAAGAAGAACTTCAAGCCCAAAACCTTCATCGTCGAAGAGATCACCGAGAAACAGAATCCGGGGCAGGGCTCCATCAGATGGCAGCGCCGGATCGTGCATTACCGTCAGTGCAGCCTCGAGCGCCAGAAGATCGCCGTGCAGATCACCGACGATCCACAACGGACTTCCGGTATCCAGTTTGGAGACCTGGATCACCTTGTCGGCGGGATCGGTACGGTCCTTGTCGAACAACAGGCCAGGTCCATCGGCTTTGTCGAGCAGCGCCTCCATCCGCTCCACCGTCGCTCGCATGTTGGAGCGGATGGAGGACGGGTTGGCTGCATCGCGGACAGCCTGCCAATCCAGTTGTTCCACCTCTACAATCTGGAGAGGAGGGGGCGCCATGACAGCAGTCGGCGCTGCATCGGAAGGCAGGCTGCCGATGTTCTGCGGCGGCACACCGCTCACCGGTGGTGCCGCAGCGTCCGATCCTGGTTCAGTACCCGTGCCAGGAGCATCCGACGCAGTGGTATCTGGCGGTGGTTGTGCAGGATCCTGTGCCGCAGGTTGGTCTCTGGGCACATCCGCCATCGTTGAAGCCGCTTCCCGCTCCTCCGGCTTCTCGTCCGGAGAAACGGGCTCAGGCGCTTCAGGTCCGCCAGGCAGGCTCATGTGAGTGCCCACGCTGTGAGCGGCATCTTCTCAATGCCTTTGGCCTGACGTCCGACGGCGATCCGATCTCCTTGCCTGAGCGGACGAGGCGCTGTGAGCGCTGCACCGTTCACGAGGGTTTCATTGGTTGAACCGGCCACAGGCGAGATCACCCATTGCCGTCCTGAATGGCGTTCCAGGACACATTGGCGGTTGTCCCAGAACTCGCTGTCCGGCCCGAACTGCCGCACCAGGGTTTTTCCAAGTTCCGTCCTGACCCCAATCTGGAGCGAGCGTCCGTCCGGGCCCAGCAGCTCGATCCTGTCGGACAGGATCAACTCGGCGGCAGCTCGCGGAGCGCTGGCGCCCGCTGCCGAACCTACTTTGGTGGCGGACGACCCTGCGCCGCGCCCGCTCAAAACAGCCCGCAGTTCCGCAGCCGTCGGTCTTGCAACCGGGTCCGGCGCAAGGCAGCGATGCAGGAAGGAGCTGACTTCGGCATTGCTCGCTGGTGCCGGCATCACCCCGGCCAGTGCCGGAGGTTTGGCGGCGTAGTTCTGGATGAGCTGTGCATACTCCGCCTGGTCTTCGACCCAGTAGGGATGATAGCCCGCTAGAAGCTCGTAAAGCATCAGCCCACAGGTGAAGACATCCGAGGCAAGCCCCGGCACGCCCCCTCGGGTCATGTGCTCCGGAGAGCGATAGTTGTCGGTACCGACATAGCCCTGGTGGCCATGCCAGGGTGCGCGGCGGTCAGCCAGGAGCGAAAAGTCCATGTCGATCAGCTTGAGCTGGTAGCCCGAGCTGATCGTCGGATCCTCGATGAGATACGCATTCGCCGGCTTCAGATCGGCGTGGACGACCTTGGATTCGTGCAGCGCCGCCATTCCGGTCATGAAGACCTTGGCCCAGGTGACATGACGGGCCCAAACCGCGGGGTTGTTGGTGGCAGGCACCTTGGTCCGGCGATGCTGCTCCCGCTCCTCATCGAGCATTTGCTGGAGGTCGGCGCCGTTCTCGACGAACTCGAAGGCCTGGAAGTAGCAGGGGCCGCCCCAGACCTCTTCGAACGCGTCCACCTGGCGCACTGCGAACTGAGCCGCCCGCCCGTTCCGGACGCGGGCTCCGAGTTCGTTCTGGTAGGCGACAAACGCCTTGTACCAGACGACTGTCGGAGCAGGAGACTTGTACTGCTTCAGAAAGATCTTCACTCCTGTTGGTGCCTCAGCTCCATAAGAGATCGCCATCATACCAGGTCCGAAGACCTTCGTGACGCGGTACTGCCGGATCCGATCACCGACCTTCAGCTTCTTGGCCATGGCTTACGCTCACTGTGACAGGGGCGGTGTGTTTACAGCGCCACGGTCGCGGCCGAGCGCGAGACACTGGCGGCCAGTTGCTTCAGGGTGTTGCGGAAATTGACGGGATCGGACGTGAATTTCTGCAAGGCCTCCTGCGGGTTCAAACCTTCGTACTCCACGACCTCCCATTCCGACTTGTCGATCTGGCTCAGACGATCATAGCCCTCGAAATTAGGGGCGAAGAGGCTGAGGATGATGCGATTGGCCATGACAAGGTTTGCCACATCCTGGAGCGAGCCGCCCTTCGCCTCGGGGAGACTCATGGTTTCCTTGAACGATGCATCGGTAAAGACGATGACTACGCGAGCCGCATCGCTCCTGTAGCGCCATTTAGCCGGATCTTCCGTCTGCGAACCCTTCGGGACGGCCTCCATAGAAGCAACCTTGTAGAGAGCATCGAGAAGCGATTCCGGCTCATCGCCGCCGCCGTTCGCCTGCAAGGTGCCGAGCTGTGTCTTGAGTGCTCCGGCATCGCGCACGAAGGGATGATCGACGATCCACGGCAGCCCCTCGCCTTGGGCCGCTTCGATGTCACGATAGCCGACGACTTTGCCGCGCCAATCCCTCACAGGGGCAGCGTTGTTGGCATCGCCCTGGCTCAAGGAGTCGATGAAGGCCTCAATGTTTCGGCGGAGCGCATCGATGCAGGGCGACATGCTGCCACTGACGTCAACGAGGAACACGATATCGGCCACACCCTTCGTTTTCGGTCGCTCCTGCACATTCGGCGGAGCGGCGACCTCGGCCATCGCACTTTCGTTTGGAGCCGTCTCCGTTGAGACGTCCTGCGTGGATCCAGCCGGATCCGTGGGCGTTCCGACCGCCGCTTCCGCGGAAGTTGTGGTTTCCGTCGAAGGCGGGTTCCCAGGTGTCACCGGAGGCGGTTGGTCGGAATGCTCCATATCACTCATGCGTCAGCTCCAGTTGGCGTAATCTTGGTCTCGGTTCAATGAGCCGAGCTATCCGACAACAGAGCGGCCAGACCGAAGTTCCCGGCTACACATAGGGCGCTCAGAGATGGAAGCCTGCCCAGGTGAGCCGTTGGCTTTCTCGAAGAAGGTAAATTGTTGGGTCAGCCAATGATACGAATGTCGCCTTCTGGCACTCCGGAGACCTTAACCCGATGGCGGCAATCCTCACGTAACCGGACGTTCCGAAGGAGCCTGGATGTTCAGTGCGTGACCCATAAGGGTCACCTAGGATGTCCGACTGTCCGCAGTCCGGTGGTACCCGTTAACGGTGCCTCATTGGCCGCCCAACGCCATGAGGCAAGCCCACCTCTTTTCGGCAGGCAGCCTCGCGCTTTAGGTTCAGGCGAACACCGAGCGCCTTCCCGGACCGGACGACACGCAGACAGAAGGATCCACATTCGTGAAGAAGATCGGTTTAGCCATCATCGGCCTTGGCCCCGCATCGCAACCACATTCGAAAAGCCTCCTCGATCTCTCGGACCGGATCGACGTTCACTGGGCAGCCAGCCGCACGCCCGAGCGCGTTCAGGCCTATCAGCACCAGTTTCCCTTTCGTACGACGACCGATCTCGATGCCGCCATCCAGGATCCGGCCGTCGACGGGGTCCTGGTCCTCACACCCCCGAGTAGCCACCTCGAGGTGTCGGAACGCTGCTTTGCGGCCGGAAAGCATGTTCTGGTGGAGAAACCTCTGGAACTGACCCTCGATCGAGCCGAGCGTCTCGTTGCTGCGGCGCAGGCGGCGGGCGTCACGTTCGGGGTCGTCCTCCAGCAGCGGTTCAGGCCCGGCAGCCTCAGACTGCGGCAGGCGCTGCTCGGGGGAGAGATCGGCACGGTTCAGGCGGGTTTCCTGTCTGTGCCGTGGTGGCGCCCGCAGAGCTACTATGACGAGCCCGGACGTGGCACCCTGGCCCGGGATGGCGGCGGCGTTCTCCTGACCCAGGCCATCCACTCTCTCGACTTGTTCCGATCGCTGGTTGGTGTCTCCCGCGTCATCGCCGCCGATGTGCGGACGACCGATCTTCATCGCATGGAGACCGAGGACTACGTCGCGGCACTTCTGCGACTGGGCAACGGATCGCCGGGAACTCTGATGGCGACGACGGCAGCCTATCCCGGGTATCCTGAGCGCATTGAAGTCATTGGCACGAAGGGTTTTGCATCGCTCATAGGCGGGACGCTGCGCCTGACCTTCCTGGATGGGCGGGAGGAAATCATTGAGGCCGAAGGTTCAACGGGGAGCGGAGCAGGCATCATGGACTTTCCTCATGATGCACACCGGGCCCTCATCGCTGATTTCGTGGAGGCAATTGATGACCGTCGCCAGCCTAGCGTGTCAGGCGAGGAAGCCTTGGCGAGCCAGCGCCTGGTCTCGGCAGTGCTCGCTGGCGGGAAAGGTGTACAGCATTGACACGTCCAATAGTCTCCATGGTTCGTCCAAAGTAGAGGAGCCGCGTTGACATCGCACACGCTGCTCGTGTCAAACCACGGTGCGGGGAAGGAAACAATCCATTGGAACACCAGCCGTCTGCACTGTCACCATTCCGGCATCACATCTTTCGGGCAGTGTGGTTTGCCAGTCTTGCGTCGAATTTCGGCAGTTTGATCGAGTCGGTCGGCGCTGCCTGGTTGATGACCTCCCTCGGGGCGTCGGCGGCCATGATCGCCCTGGTGCAGGCATCCACCACATTGCCGATTATGCTGTTCTCCCTGGCAGCCGGCGCCATTGCCGACAATTTCGACCGGCGCGAGCTCATGCTCACGGCCCAGGTTTTCCTGCTGGTCGTCTCGATCGGCCTCACCCTCTGTGCCTATCTCGGCCTCGTGACACCTTGGCTCCTGCTCCTCTTCACCTTTCTGATCGGCTGTGGCACCGCCTTGAATGGTCCGGCATGGCAATCCCTGGTCGGGGAGATGGTGCCACGCTCTGATCTTCCCGGTGCCATCGTCCTCAACAGCATGGGCTACAACATCGCCCGCAGCGTTGGGCCGGCAATCGGCGGCGCGATTGTCGCCGCGGCCGGGGCCTTCGGGGCCTTCGCTGTCAATGCCGTAAGCTACGTTGGTCTCATTGCGGTGCTGGCCCGCTGGCGGCCTGAGACGCCTCCCAGGGTGCTGCCGCCGGAGTCGCTTGGGACCGCCATGGCGGCCGGTCTGCGCTATGTCGCCATGTCGCCGAGCATCAGCCTCGTCCTGGTCCGCGGGGCCCTGTTCGGCCTGGCCGCGATCGCCGTCCAGGCCCTGATGCCGCTCATCGCGCGGGACCTGGTTCACGGTGGGCCGCTGACCTTCGGCCTTTTGCTGGGGGCCTTCGGCGCAGGAGCTGTCTGCGGTGCCCTGCTCGCCGCCCGGCTCCGACGATCCTTGTCGATCGAGGCCATTGTGCGCGTAGGCTTCATCGGCTTTGCCGTTTGCGTGATCGGGGCGGGCCTGAGCTCATCCGCCGTTCTCACGATGGTTGCCATGGTCTTCGGAGGCGCGAGCTGGGTAGTGAGCCTGTCGAGCTTCAACGTGACCGTGCAGCTCTCGGCGCCGCGCTGGGTCGTTGGCCGGGCGCTCGCGCTTTACCAGATGGCCACCTTCGGCGGCATGGCCTGCGGCAGTTGGATCTGGGGAATGCTTGCTGAGCGGTATGGCGTGAGCGAGGCTCTGTGGATTGCAGGAGGCGTCCTCATTGCCGGTGCCGCTTTCGGTCTGCGTTATGCCTTGCCGGAGTTGAAATCGCTCAATCTCGACCCGCTCAGCCGATGGAAGGAGCCCGCAGTTGCGCTCGATATTCGTCCCCGAAGCGGCCCGATCGTCGTGACGATCGAGTACCTCATCCGCGAGCAGGACGTTGCCGCCTTCTTGGCCGTGATGGCCCAGCGCAGGCGTGTCAGGCGCCGCGACGGCGCCCGCCACTGGACCCTGCTGCGCGATCTTGAAAACCCCAAGCTGTGGCTCGAGCGGTATCACACCCCCACCTGGCTGGAGTATGTGCGCCACAATCAGCGCAGAACCCAAGCAGACGCCGCGATCGGGGAGAGATTGCTGGCCTTGCATCAGGGCCCCGAAGAGCCACGCGTCCATCGCATGATCGAGCGCCCCACAGGTTGGCTCACCCCAGATGCAGCATCGTCGGTCCGCGACACCGCAGGACCTCTCGCGGACACGGCCGGTCCATCGTGACAAGCTCGACCTAAAGTTCAAAACGTCTCATCCTGGCACGACGCGGGAGGAGCGCTCTGGTCTACTGATGCGCGATAAGCCGACCTTCAATTCATCGGCTGTTCGTTACCCTTTGACCCGAAGGAGCCCTTCGAATCCGGTAGATGGGGATGGCTCGGCTGGCTAGTGCAGTGCGGACATGGAGGGCCGCATCAGTAAAAGGCCGATCCGGTTTCCGCTCGCGCGGACCGCTGGTTTCGCTCAAACGCGGCTCGGCGTCTTGCGTCCGAGGCGGCGAGCATATCACGAAAAACTCCCTCGCCGGCGAGAGGGTTGAGCCGGGAGGGAGCAGGGATCCAGGGGAGGGTATCCATCTGGAGGAACACGCACAGCCTATGGTGTTTCTCTAAGGTTCTCACTAACTAGGGTTAAACGGAGCAGGAGATTTTGATCGGCTGAATAGTCGGTTGTTTGAGTATTCGCGAGCGCCTCGAAACGCTCATAGGTGTCAGTTTTACTGAATAGGTTCGGTGGCGCTCCATAAGCCGCCAGCAAAATTTTCCGAACACGTCAAATCGCGTTTCGTAATGTGGGTTATGTGAAATTGAGCAGCCACTTTCGCGCGTGCATGGGACCGAGCCGGAGCGCCCATGAGAAAGGGCCGCGCCCGGTCTTATGACCGTGTTCGCGACCCTTTGCACCGTATTTGCCCCTACGGTGCGGTGGGTATATCCACATCAAAAGGGATGTGCAATAAGTACAAACTCCATTTCGCCAATCCTTACCAAAATGCCGCATGCTTCAACTATACAATGTTAAAGACGTAATGGATTTTATGTGAGCAGTTGACCTTTACCGGATTTGTTCGTTTGCCCCTACGAGTCCGAAAACTTAAAGCGCCCTCTTCGGACGGGCGTTTTTTCTTTTCTGCATGAGTCTTCTACTTACATTCCATCCAGAGCCTTATGCGCAATTCGCGAACGATTGTCTTACGCGTCCGCGAGGATTGCCCTCACTACCCCAAGCTCCCAAGGCGGGTGCGGCAGCAGCGGGTCGAGTACCGCCCCGATCTGCTTCATCCGAGCAATCTGTCGCTCAGCCTGCATATGGATTTGCCGACTGGCCTCCTGGAGCTTGGACGCCTCCGCTATAGCCACGTCAGCGCGCCTGAGCAGAACATCTTCGTGAGGTTGAAAGGCCAAGACAAAGCTTCCATGTTGGCGCCCTTGATGCTCCGCAATCACCGCCAGAGCATCCAGCCGATCTGCGTCGTCAAGGAGCCTCTGGCGATCATCCTTGAGAGAGATCCACTTGGCGGTGGCGGTGGCGCGGGTGCCCTGGGCTTGTCGACGGTAATCAGCCGCCTTGTCATACCCGGGCATGGTCTTGGCCTTTGTTGGAATAGGCATACAATGTAGCAACGACGCTCTTTTAACAGTGTTCCATAAATGGGTCATCGGAAATTCGTGGCTCTTTCCCGGGCCAAGGCGCATGCTCCTCGCGACCATGCCCGACCCACACTACGAATGCGAACAGCTCGCCTTGGCCAACCGTCACATTGCCGAGGGCGAGGAGCGGCTTGCCAAACAGCGTCATCTCGTCGAGCAAATGGCCGAGAAAGGGCAGGGCACCGCGGAAGCCAAGAGGATGCTGCGGGACTTCGAGGCGGTCCTGGAGCAGTTTTACATCCATCGACAATTGATCTTGGACGCCCTCGCCCGAGGCTGAAACCCTTGCCAATCACCTATGCGGATCTCGTCGCCAAGGTGAGGCAGATGCTCGACCGGGCTTAAGCCCGAACTCAAGGTCTTCATCCTTCAGGACGGAGGTCGTCCAGCAATGCAGGATTGGTCACAGGCTGATCGACCAGGGTCCGTGACAGACCTCAAGACTATCGGAAGTTCTCCAGCCTGAACTTTCCATCATCAACAGGGATGAACCTTTGCCCTTGGAACGAATGGCTTTGATCGTTCTTTCCGCTGGCATGCCCGAGCCAACTTCTACCCCGCCCGCCCTGGTTCTTGTCGTTGAGGACGAGGCCCTTGTTCGCATGACACTGGTCGATGTTCTGGAGGATGCCGGCTTCAAGGTTCTTGAAGCGGCCCATGCCGATGAAGCCTTGCAGCACTTGCAGGCTGTTCCGCGCATCAATGCGATCGTCACGGACGTGGAGATGCCAAGGGGCAGCCTCAATGGCTTCGAGCTGGCGCGGAAGGTGCGCCAGGAGCGGAAAGAAATCGGTGTCCTGATCGCATCCGGACGAGCTGCCCCGCAGCCGGGAGATCTGCCCGAGGGTGCCGTGTTCATCGGGAAGCCGGTGCATCCCGGATCCCTTGTTCACCTTCTCCACACGCTGCTCGGAGCGCAGTCCGGTTGAGCGCGTGCGGCAGAACCAACTATCTGCTGTTGGCGCCTCATGTCAGGTCAAGAGCTGTCTCGACCCTCTTCCTGCTGAGGCCAGGGCCAAGATCATAGCGCCAACGAGGGCTTGCTCTGCGGCGGTCGCGTTCTAATGTACTCCACTGCAACGCCCTTGCACTATCTGCCGGGGCATTGTCCTGCCCAATTGCTCCACTCCCGTTTGCGGAACCCTGGTGTCGATATCCTCGATCCGACTGCATCGCCTGCTGCTGGTGGCCTCGTTGCTCGTTCCGGCCCTCGTGTTCATCGCCGCCGCGGCCTGGAACCGGTCAGAGGTGCTGCGCGAAAATGACGAGGCGATCTCCCGCACGGCTGCGATCCTGCACGAGCATGCCCACAAGGTGTTCGATACCGTCGATCTGCTGATCGGGCGGGTCGAGGACCGCACGGACAAAATGTCGTAGGAGGAGATCGCAGCCCCGGAGACCAGCGCCTTCCTCCAGCGGCTCAAGGCTCCCCTGGAGCAGGCGGTCTCGATCTGGATCACGGATGCCACCGGACATGTGCGGGCTGGAAGCCAGCCCTGGGACACCAATGTCACCATCGGTGAGCGCGAGTGGTTCCTGGCACAGCGCGGGCAGGATGCCGGCACCTACATCAGCGCTCCCTTCCAGGGCAAGGCCACCCGTGCAGCCTCCTTTGCGGTCAGCCGCCGACGCTCAACTCCGGAAGGGCACTTCGACGGCATCATCCATGTGGCGCTCAGTCCCGAGTACTTCAGGCGCTTCTTCCTCGAGGCAGCGCCGCCCGGACCGAGCGTTGCCGGCCTAATCCGAGACGATGGTGTCATCCTGGCCCGATCCCCTGCGCCGGCCCCCTACAGCCGTCTGGGATCCGACAACATCCTCATGCGCAGCATCGCAGACGAGCCGGATGGGGGCGTCCTCTTCGGCGTTTCCTCGACTGACCAGCGCGAGCGCTACTATGCCTACCGGCACGTGGGCTCCTACCCGGTCTATGTCGCGTTCGGTATCGATGCTGATGTCGCTTTAGGACGATGGTACCGCAACCTTGAACTTTACGGGGCCGTAGCTCTCTTGTCCGCCTTGACGCTGTTTCTGGTCTCTTGGCTCGCCCTGCGGCGGGCTGAGGCCGAGCAGAAGGCGCTGGTGCAGCTACAGCATGAAAGCGAGCAGCGCCTTGCGGCCGAGCAGCGCCTTCTCCAGGCGCAGAAGATGGAGAGCATCGGTCAGCTCACCGGCGGTATCGCCCACGACTTCAACAACCTGCTGGCGGTGATCGTTGGTAACCTCGAACTGCTGCGCAAGCGCATCAAGGATGATGATCGTGCCAGGCGGCTGCTGGAAGGCGCGTTCCAGGGTGCCCAGCGCGGGGCAGCCCTGACTCAGCGGCTTCTCGCCTTCTCGCGTCGTCAGGACCTCACGCCACAAGCCGTTGATGTACCGGAGCTCGTGTCCAGCATGATGGACCTGTTGGCCCGGGCCCTTGGCCCGAGCATCCAGATCGTCACCCGGTGTCCCGTGGACTTGCCGCCGGTCCGGGTCGATCCGAACCAGCTCGAGATGGCGCTGCTGAACCTGGCGGTGAACGCCCGTGACGCCATGCCGACCAGCGGCACGATCACCATCTCGGCGCATCAGGAAGATATGGCTGAGGGCAACGGGCATGGTCTGAGCCCGGGCGCATACGTCTGCGTGTCCGTGAGCGATACCGGCATGGGCATGGATGACGCCACTCTGGCCCGTGCTGTCGAGCCCTTCTTCACGACCAAGGGAGTCGGCAAGGGCACAGGTCTGGGTCTGTCGATGATCCACGGCTTGGCGGTTCAGTCGGGCGGCACCTTGAAGCTGAGGAGCGAGTTAGGGAAGGGCACAACTGCCGAGATCTGGCTGCCCCAAGGCCAAGCCGTGGTGGTGGCGCCGGTCAGCAACAAGACAGACCGTCCCGAGCATCGCAGGTGCACTGTCCTGCTGGTGGAGGATGATCCCCTGGTGATGACCGGGACCGCCGCCATGCTGGAGGATCTCGACCACAGGGTGGTGGAGGCCTCGTCGGGCGAGCAGGCTCTTCGCATCCTGCGGGAGGATGCATCGATTGACTTGGTGGTCACCGACCATGCGATGCCAGGCATGACGGGACTAGAATTGGCCGAGAGGATTCGTACGGAATGGCCGGCCCTGCCGATCCTGCTCGCCAGCGGCCATGCCGAGTTGCCCGAGCGGCGCGGACTTGCCGTTCCACGGCTGACGAAGCCATTCCGGCAGGATGAGCTGGAGCATGCCATCGCAACAGTCGTCACGCCCGCCTGTGAGCCCATCAACGTGGTGCCTTTGCGCAGGTCTTGAGCTGCCACATCTGGGGTAAGTCGAGGATACCGCAATTCCGTGGCCGGCCATTGTTGGCTGGGCCGGACGATTCAGCAGGAAACCATTGCAGGATGTCCGGCAAGACATCTCCTGGGGAATCCGAACGTCATTACCGATGGCATGAACAAGTTTTAATATAGTTACGTTCTCAGGCCGTCCCTGATCAGAGACGGCATTCTTCCATCGTCTCATGGATCCAAACAGCCGTGTGGCACAGACACGACGGCTGCACGCGCTCCTTGCTATCGGGGCAAGGGACTGTGTACTCCAGGGTATGGAGCCATCTTTGAACCGAGCCCGCACCACGATCCTGGCCGACATCGACCGAACGGATTCGCCCCCCGGCACGGGCGAGATGGCCGGGCGCATCCGGACCCATGACTGGGCGGCAACGCCGCTCGGGCCGCTGGAGACGTGGCCGCAGAGCCTGAGGAGCGCCGTCGACCTGATCCTCCCGAACGGCCTCCCCATGATCGTCCTCTGGGGACCGGAGCTCATCCAGATCTACAACGAGGGCTATGCCCGGATCATGGGCCTCAAGCATCCGGCCGGGCTGGGCCAGCCCACCCGCGACTGCTGGCCCGAGGTGTGGCATATCAACGAGCCGATCTACGAGCGCGTCCGGGCTGGCGAGACCGTCACCTTCGACGATGCCCTCTATCCGCTGAGCCGCAGCGGTGTTCTGGAGGATGTCTGGTTCACCTTGTCCTACAGCCCGCTGCGGGATGACAGCGGCGTCATCGCCGGCGTGCTCGTCACCCTGTTCGAGACCACGGCCCGGCATGTGGCCCAGCGCCAGCGCGATGAGGCGGCAGGAGCGCTGCAAATGAGCGAGGAGCGGCTGCGGCGGGTGCTGGAGACCGATGCCGTGGGCGTGCTGTTGTTCAACCACGAGGGAACGCTTATCGACGCCAACGAGGTCTTTTTGAGAAAGACCGGCTGGGCGCGCGAGGACATCGAGAGCGGCCATCTCGACTGGCGCCGCATGACCCCGGCCGAGTGGGTCGCCGTCAGCGAGGCGCAAATGGACGTGCTGCGGCAGACGGGCCATCTCGGCCCGTACGAGAAGGAATACCTGTACAAGGATGGTCGCCGCTCCTGGATGCTCTTTGCCGGGCGGGATCTGGGCGACGGCACCATCGTCGAGTTCGCCGTCGACATCAGCGCCCGCAAGGAAGCCGAGCAGGCCGAGCAGCGGCTTGCCGCGATCATCGAGTCGTCGGACGACGCCATCATCAGCAAGGACCTCGACGGCGTGATCACGAGCTGGAACCGGGGCGCGGAACGGCTGTTCGGCTATCAGGCCGAAGAGGTGATCGGCAGGCCGATCACGATCCTAATCCCCGAGGACCGGCAGGACGAGGAGCCGAAGATCCTTGAGCGCCTGCGCCGAGGGGAGCACGTCGATCACTTCGAGACGGTTCGCCAGCGCAAGGATGGCAGTCCGGTCGAGATCTCGCTGACGATCTCCCCCATCCGGAACCAGCAGGGCCGGATCATTGGTGCCTCGAAGATTGCTCGCGACATCGCTGAGCGCAAGCGGCTGGAGGAGCAACTCCTGCTGGTCAACCGCGAGCTCCATCACCGGGTCAAGAACACGCTGGCGACGGTTCAGGCGGTGGTCGCCTCGACGGCGCGGCGCGCTCAGACCATTGCCGAGTTCCAGCAGGCCGTGACGGAGCGGATCACCTCGCTGGCGAAAACCCACACGCTGCTGATCGAGAAGGAGCATGGCGGGGCCTCGATCCAGGACATCCTGAACGCGGAGCTGGCGCCATACGACGACGGCACCGGCGGGCGGGTCAGGCTCACAGGGCCCGACGTCCGGCTGCCCACCGAGATGGCGGTGGCATTCGGGATGGCCGTACATGAGCTGACCACCAATGCGGCCAAGTACGGCGGGTTGTCCCTGCCCAGCGGCCGCATTGAGGTGACCTGGAGCCTTGAGGCGCAGGCTGGCAGACGCAGGCTCAATTTGGCTTGGCAGGAGCAGGGCGGACCTACTGTCGAAGAACCAAAGCGGCAAGGCTTTGGCTCGGTGCTGTTGCACCGCGCCCTCGGGCGTCAGTTGGGGGGTGAGGTCGAGACGACCTTTGCTCCGGATGGTCTTCAAGTCCGGATCAGCGCAGGGCTTCCAGCGCTGTAATCCAAGTCGGAGCAGGGCGGCTCAATAAAACAGTCTCAGGAGCTGGCCCGATGGGAACGTCAGGATCTGGCACCTCTCGGAAGTTGATCCAAGGTCTGCTCTCGCCAGGAACATCGGGTGTGAGGTCCGACGACATCGTTTCAATTTTCTGATCGTCAGATGAGCCTCTGAGATGCGATGCTGACCCTGTTGCTGCTGTGGGCCTGTGGGCAGCGCAGGAGCGCTGTCCATCAGATCCACAGCCGAAGGGCGGGGAACAGCCATGGATCTGACGAAGGCGCGTCTTGCCTGGGTCGAGCTCTACGCCAAGACCGGGGATGCTGGGCTTGTGTGCCGCCGCTGCGGCATCTCCCGGCCCACCCTGCGCAAGTGGTGGCGCCGCTATCAGGCGGATGGCGAGGCCGGCTTGGTGGAGCACAGCCGCCGTCCGCACCGTCTGGCCGCCCAGAAGGTCTTCGCCGATCAGGAGACGCTCATCCTGGCTCTGCGCCGGGAGCGGCGTCTCGGGGTCAAGCAACTGCGCAACGAGCTAATCCGGCAGCACGATCTGACGCTGTCGCTCGACACCATCCATCGGACCCTCATCCG
Organism: Microvirga lotononidis; assembly: GCF_034627025.1. NCBI lineage: Bacteria > Pseudomonadati > Pseudomonadota > Alphaproteobacteria > Hyphomicrobiales > Methylobacteriaceae > Microvirga > Microvirga lotononidis. The sequence continues at coordinate 157,506 of NZ_CP141050.1, forward strand.
CCATGGCGTGCAGGTGCTGAAGCGGCCGCGCCGGTGGCGCAAGGGAACACGCCGCTACAGCCGCCCGATTCCCGGGGATCGCGTTCAGATGGATGTCTGCAAGATCAGGCCTGGCGTCTATCAGTACACCGCGATCCACGATTGCAGCCGCTACAAGCTGCTCGCCGTCTACGGCCGCGCCACGGGCGCCAACACCCTCGACTTTCTGGAGCGGCTGATTGAGGAGATGCCGTTCCCGATCCAGCGCCTCCAAACCGATCGCGGGCGCGAGTTCTTCGCCGAAGCGGTTCAGCAGCGGTTGATGGATTGGGCGATCAAGTTTCGGCCGATCCCGCCCCGGTCGCCCCATCTGAACGGCAAGGTCGAGCGGACCCACCGCGCGGATCGGGAGGAATTCTGGGACACGGTTGATCCGAAGGATCCGGAGATTGAGGCGAAGTTGTCTGAGTGGCAGCACCACTGGAATTGGCATCGGCCGCACACCGCTCTGGGCGGGCAGTCTCCGATCGACCGTGTCTGTGAACTCCTCGACAAGACGCCGCTCGGCGAAGCTGTCGAGGCGGCCTACGACGGCAGCCGCGAGCGCATCAGGATTGCCGATTACCGGCTAGATACCGCCCTGGCTCAGCTGAAATGATGTCCCCAGACCCTACACATCGGGCGTTCCTGGAGGTCGAGAGATCGGCAGAGGATGACACATTCCGGAATATTCGCCTGCTCCATTCCCTATGGCGCATTGCGAAACTCGCAGCCGCTTTGCGCGCCTATCCATACAGACTCTCCCTCGGATCACGCCGCGTAGCACCAACACTCCCAAAGCTTGAGAATGCTGATACACTAGGGCTGCTTGGCTTGGGGGCTCCACGAGGGAGAACGCCATGGCAAACGACCACGGAAGTCTCGAGCCATCAACCTGGGATCCTGCACTGGACGCTGTGATCGCCGCTCCGGACCACCACAAGGTCTTGTTCGAGAACGACCGTGTCCGTGTTCTTGAGGTCACCCTCGAACCGAACGACGAGGAACCCGTCCATCACCATCGCTGGCCCTCCGTGTTCGTGTTCGACGCGATAAAGCCGCCTGTACACGATTTCGCGCCGGACGGCACGCAACTGCCGCCGAACCGTGATGTGATCCAGGCCATTCAGTCCTGGGACGGTCAGGGGTGCCTTGTCGTCCACATGGCCCCACAGCCGGCGGGTCGTGTGCTCAACGGCTCCGACCAGACCCTCCACGGCATCCGCATCGAGATGAAGGTCTGAAGACCTACTCCCTCGGCTATCCTGAGGGCACGGCAAGCGCCAGCCGTTCAACACTGGGGATTATGCGAATTTCGCTGCCCGCTTTTGCGATGCATGCGCGCGAGGTTGCTGCTGATCGATAAACCGCGCAGTCTGAGTGGGAGAAACGGAGCAGAGCCTATGGACACGCCTTTGCAGAACTTGGCCGGCTGCCGCGTTCTCCTCGTCGAAGATGAGTATCTCATCGCCGACGAGCTTGGGAAGCACCTGAGCGCCCACGGAGCCATCCTGCTCGGAGCCGTGCCGACCCTCGAGAAGGCACTCGCGCTGGTGGAGGCTTCAGAGCGGATCGACGGCGCCGTGATCGACATCAATCTGCGCGGCCAAGCGGCTTACCCCGTGGCCGACGCCCTGGAGGGGCGCGGTGTGCCGTTCGTGTTCGCGACGGGCTATTCTGCCGCCATGCTCCCAGACCGCTACCGGCACGTGCCGCGGTGGGAAAAGCCCTATCAATTCGAAGCGCTCGTGCAGTCCCTTCCGGCTCTCATCCATCGATCCTGAGCCGCTTGCCGAAATGCACCTTTGCGACATCGCTGGGCACGAAAACGCCCCAGCCAGAGGGTGTCCTATACCTCTGGCCAGGGCATCTGTGGCTGGTAGGGACCTCGCCACAGTCCGGAGGCTAAACGGTTCCGGCTGCTCGACAACGGAGCAAACGGGTCAAGCAGATATTCCTAAAGGCTTAGCTCGGAAACAGCATGGGCCCGTTCTATGACTGGCTGCTTGAGGGGCCTTGAGCCTTGTTCGGCTTTTTCGCCGTGTCGAGTTCGGGATGGTTGCGGACCAGCTTCTCCCGATCCACGGCCAGGTTGTCCCAGGTTCGAGCCATCTCCAGAAGCTGAGTGCGCTGCTCGCCCTCAGGCACCTGCTTGGCAAGCACCCGGCATTCGTCAGCGTGCTTTCTGTACTCTGCTGCGGTTTTCATGTCTCAACCCGTCTTATGAAGCGGAGCCTTTTATGACGCGCGCGGGCGGGACGACAACAGCCTCTTAGTCTGAATTCAGCATTCCTTACTGCGCGTTATGCGAGATTAAGCCGCCTGCTTGGTTTGGATTTGGCGGCGAGCTTTCAACTGGAAGAGCATGGCTTGAACATGAGCCTTGACCCGTGCGGCCTGCGCCTCCGCAATCAAGGTTTCGGCGACAACCAGGCGATCAGATGGCCTTCGGTCAGTCATCCGGTTTGCCCGCCACCTGCTGGTCATCTTTTTTCCTTGACGACAAAGCATATTTTCACCTATCCGGCACAACGTCTTATGTTTTACCTTAGCCTTTACTCCGTACAAGTTAGATATGATGGAACATGAGAGTGAAAGAAGCGGGGATGTACGTAGGGATTTCCCGAGCTGACATATGGGATCGGATTGGATACTGAGGCGGCATCGGCACCGTTACTTTTGCCCCTACGGGCCGAACCTTCAAAGCGCCCCCTTGGGAAGAGAGGGCGCTTTCTTTTTGCCAACACGGGATGTTCAGGACGAGGGCCTCACAGGTCGCGACTGTCTCGCCTCTGATTGCGCCCATCTGGATCTTTGATTCTCTGTCTGAGGCATTGAACCCTCCGGATCATTGTCCCGTAGGATCAATCTACTCCACGGATTGATCGGAGACCTAATCTGCGTCACAGAAAGGCTTCAACTCCTCCTGAGGGAGGTTCTCGTCCCATTCGGTCAACTGAACCTTAGATCGCCGCTGTCAGGAAAGGACCTATGCACTACGAGCCAAGGCAGGAGAGAGAGCAAAAGATTGCTGCACTGGATGCCGAACTCGCCCGCCACGCGAGAAAGGATCGCATGACCATATCCATTCTGGTGGTCGTAATTGCCGTGATGCTCGCCCTGCTCCTGGCGCATCTCTTGGGGCTTGCGGAGCTGATGGTTCTCCGGTGAGACTTCATTCCGCAAACGACCTTACCCAAAATCCTTGAAGTAAGCCACTGGCGGGTACTGCACGTAGCGGCCTGCACACTCGGAAGATCTCAAAATGGCACATGCCGGTCGTTTGTTCCGTGGCTGCTTAAGCCTCAAGTCCGGGCGTTGCATTCGTGATGCTTGGTGAACTCTAAGGTGGCTCGTCGGGGAGCCGCCTTAGAGTTCAGATTTCAATCTGCTCCGCAATCAGAAGGGCATCGCCGACGTCGATCCCAAGATACCGAACAGTGCTCTCGATCTTGGTGTGGCCGAGCAGAAGTTGGACGGCTCGGAGATTGCCGGTTCTCCGATAGATCATCGACGCTTTGGTACGCCGCAAGGAATGGGTACCGTAGGCGAGGGGATCCAGCCCAATCGCGCGAAGCCAGGATGCCAGCAGGCGGGCGTACTGGCGCGTCGTCATTGCCTTTCGCCGATTGACCCTGCTCGGGAACAGCGGCTCCCCCTTGTGCAGATCCTTCTTCTCCAGCCAGCGGCCCACAGCCTCCCGGGTTTGCTCTGTGATCTCGAACTGAACAGGCCGGCCCGTCTTCCGCTGCATGACCGTAGCTCGGGAGCGCACCCGCCCATTAAGGGCCACATCGTCGACGCGGAGCGCGACGAGGTCACAAGCTCGCAGCTTGCTGTCGAGGGCGAGATTGAACAGAGCCAAATCCCGGATGCGATGCGCCACTTGGAGCCTGACCCGAATGGACCAGATCTCTTCGCCTTAAGAGGCGGTTTGGGACCGATCAGCTTGCCCCGGTTCCAAGGTGCGGTGGTTCGGCAGGGATGGTTAGCGATCATGTCTTGCATTGCAGTGCTCCCGAAGTGAAGCCCCCGCAATGAACCTTGGCCGTTTATGCCGACAGGAAACCCAGGCTGAGCATTCCGTTCAAAGCCTTCGTCAGCTCACCAAGGTAACCCGGACGTTCGTTACTTGGCGTCGATCTCCTCCTCGTGACCCTGAGCAGTCCTTCCTGCTTCCTGCGGCGCAGGTTCCTCCTGCCTGTCTCCAGGGTATTACCAGGTAGGCATCGCGGGCTACGTCATTGGACTTTGCCGCGAGCTGGGCCGAGTACTGATGCCTAGGGAGTGGCTCTTAGGCATCACGCGGGAGGGCGGTGTACACCCGCACGATGAACTGGTGGAACTCGGCCATGTAGTTCCTCAGGAACTCGGCGGTGGACTCGTTGTTGACCTCGCCCTCATCGGTGATCAGGCCGGGCGTGAACCGGATGTAGACCTCCGGTGCGTTCATCTGCGGTGAGTTGCAGAAGCCGAGCACGCTGCGCAGGTGCTGCTGCCCCACTGCGGTGCCGATGGCGCCCGGCGAGGTGCCGATCACGGCCGAGGGCTTGCGCGTGAACGAGTTCTTCCCGTACGGCCGACTGGCCCAGTCAAGGGCGTTCTTGAGCGCGCCGGCGATCGACCGGTTGTATTCCGGCGTCACGAACAACACTGCATCCGCCGCAGCGATGGCGTCCTTGGACTCTTTCGCAACCTGAGGGTAGGCGGCGGCGTAGTCGGAGCTGTAGAGCGGCAAGTCCCTGATCGGGATCTCGGTGAATGTGAGGTGCTAAGTGGTGCATCCGGTATGTTCAGGGGGTATAATCGCGGCTTGCTGGCCTGCGGGCGGGAGGTGACCCATGACACCGATCTGCTTACGGGATTTGACCGTTGAGGAGTGTGCACGGGTCCAGACGTTGGCTCACGCGCGCACCGCTCCGGCTCAGATGGTGCAACGGGCTCAAATCATCTGGCGCGCGCGTCACGGCGAGAGCCCATCCGCCATTGCCTCTCGCCTGGGCCTGGATGTCGAGACGGTGCGCAAGCGCATCCACCGCTTCAATGCAGAAGGAGTGGAGGCCCTGAAGGATCGGCATCGCTCCGGACGCCCGCCCACCTATCCGCCTGAGCAAGCCGCCACCGTGATCGCCACGGCGCTGATCAAGCCAGAGACGCTCGGGCTGCCGTTTGCCGCCTGGACGCTCGACCGACTGGCCGCCTACCTGCACGAGGTCAAAGGCATTGCGATGCAGCGCAGCCGCATCGACGAGATCCTGCTCCAGGAGGGCTTGCGCTGGCACAAGCATGAGACCTGGTTCGGCGAGCGGGTCGATCCGGCCTTCGCCACAAAAAGGGGGCGATCGAAACGCTCTACACCGCACCGCCTGCAGGCAGTTGGGTAGTCTGTCTCGACGAAATGGGACCGGTGAGCGCGAAGAGCGACGCGGGTCGTGCGCTGGTGCAAACAAAGACGCGACCAGCCGAGCGCGCGAAGCGGGAGATCGACTACGGCCGGCGCGCCAAGGGCTACATCTTCGGGGCCTTCTGTCCCGCGACCGGCGCAGTGTTCACGCATCCCTATCCCGGACGGGGTGGCGCGCACTGGGTCGACTTCCTGGAGCACGTTGAGGCCTGGATCCCGCGCACGACCCAGCGGATCTATGCGATCATGGATAATCTGAGTTCGCATCGCACGACCGACGTGTTGCTGTTTCTGCTCGCCCATCCGCGCTGGGAGATGGTGTTCCAGCCCAAGTACGCGGCTTATCTCAACCTGATCGAGCCCTGGTGGAAGATCCTGCGCTCGCTCGCGTTAGCAGGCCGGCGCTTCGAGAGCTGGGACGAGATCATCGATGCGATCGACCGCGCCACGATCTATTGGAATGCGCATCGCCATCCCTTTGTCTGGGGCAAGCGCCGCCGACACCGACCGCGTCGCTCCCCAGGTATTGCTCTCCTGCCGAGGGCGGCATGACTTCCCGGATGCACCACTTAGGGGGGGTCAAGCGGATCAACGCCTAGGCGAGCGTGCGGTTGATCGATTCCTTGGCGAGGCTGCCGATGAGGTAGCCGACCTTGAACGTGGTCATGGCGCTCTCCTTCGCATGGGGTGGCGACCTGCGGAGGCCATCCCTTGGATGCAGGACATCGCGTGCTCCCGGCCGATCGTTCCACCCGGCACGTCCCGTCGCATCCTTCGATGGGATCCATCGTCATGGGTCACCTCATCGATGGCCGGAGGGAGCCCGCGTCGCAGAGCCTTCGCCTCCGGGTGCTTCGGCCACCCTGAGCCTCACGCGGAAGAAGTCGAAGACCACGCGGATCGTTGCCAGCATCGGCACGGCAAGGAGGATGCCCGTGATCCCGGCCAGGGAGCCGCCCGCCAGGACGCCGAGGAAAACGAGCACCGACGGCACCTTGATCGTCTGCGCCTGGATGCGGGGCGTCAGGACATTGCCCTCCAACTGCTGAATGGCCAAGAAGAGAATGCCCGTCAGGACCGCTGCGGTCGGCGAGATGGAGAAGGCCACCAGCAGCGCCGGGATCGCCCCGATCCAGGCGCCAAGGTAGGGAATGACGGCCGTGATCGACACCCACGCGCCGAGCGCCAGGGAATAGGGCACCCCGATCAGGAATAGCGCCGCCGCGGACAGCCCGCCCTGGATGGCCAGCACCAGCGCGAGGCCGCCGAGATAGCGCGAGAGGGCATGGCCGAGCGCATCCCAGAACTCCAGCGCATCATGGCGATAATGACTCGGCACGCTGGTGAGATACGCCGCCTTGAACGAGCGCACGTTGGCGAGCAGCGACGCGGCGATGAAGATCACCGCAAACAGCGTCAGCGCCCAACTGAACGTGCCGAAGAGAATGCCGAGCGTGTGGCCGAGGACGTTGTTCGCGAGCACGCCGAGGCTGTCCTTGATGTCCGTGATCAGGCGCCCCGCGACCGCCTCCGGCGTGTCGGGCAGCAGGTCACGGGCATGCAGCGCCCTGAGCGCCCGCACCAGGTACTGCTCCAGGTTCTGCACCAGGTCGGGTAGGGCGGTGACGAGGGCCCCGGCCTGGGACACGATCAGCGGCAGCAGGATGTAGGCCAGCAGCAGGAGCACGGCCAACAGGATCATGAACGAGAACAGGATGGCCAAGCCACGCGGGACGACCTGCGCGAACAGGTGGACCGGGAACGACAGCACCAGCGCCACCGCGAATCCGGCAAGGGCCACCGCGGGCACGATGGGTACCGCCCACAGGATCAGCAGCAGCAGGGCCGTCAATCCGAACAGGATGAGGCGCCACGTGGTGGTGGAGATCCGAATCGGGGTCGGCTTGCGGGGCCGGTGTCTCCGCACGGCCCGGTGCGGGTGCAGGCGGATGGGTTCAGGAGGCGGGTTTTCGAATTCCATCTCGGCCTCGCCGACGGGTACGTCCCGCCAGCGTGGTCCGAAACTGCGGTTTCATTGCGCCAGCGGATGATCCCTCTCCGGCCGCTTCCGGTAGACGCGTCAGGATGGCTTCTTGAGCAACGGCTGGCCCGACTTGTCCTTGACCTCGCTTTGCCAGGTGGCGCGGACAAGGTCCTTCACCTGGTCAGGCAGGGGGACGTAATCAAGCTCGACCGCCATCGGATCGCCTTTGCTGAAGGCCCAGTCAAAGAACCTCAGCACCTCGAGCACCTGCTCCGGCTTCTCCGGGGTCCGGTGGACCCGGATGAAGGTCGGCGACGTGATCGGCCAGGCCTCGTCGCCGGGCTGGTTGGTCAGCGAGATGCCGAAGCCGGAGGCCGGCTTCCAGTCGGCTCCGGCCGCCGCGGCCTGGAACGTCTGTGCGCTGGGCACGATGAACTTGCCGTTCCGGTTCTGAAGCTGGGCGACCGGGATCCGGGTCTGCTTGGCGTAGGCGTATTCCACGTAGCCGATGGAGTTCGGCACCTGCTTGACCAGCGCGGCGACGCCCTCGTTGCCCTTGCCGCCCTGGCCGATCGGCCATCGCACCGAAGCGCCGGCACCGGGGCCGCCCTTCCACGCCTCGGACACCTGCGACAGGTAGGTGGTGAACACGTCGGTCGTGCCGGAGCCATCGGCGCGATAGACCGGGGTGATCGCCGCGTCGGGCAGCGTCGTCCCTTGGTTGACCTGGACGAGCGCTGCATCGTTCCACCGCGTGATCCTGGCATTGAAGATGTCGGCGAGGATCTCGCCCGTCAGCTTCAGTTGCCTCTCCGGAACGCCCTCGATGTTATAGACCGGAACGATCCCGCCGATGACGGCGATGGCGCCGTAAAAGACCGGCGGGTTGATGATGAAGCGCTTGAACATGCCGCTCCCTTGGAAGAATCCGTCGCCAGTCGCGACGACCCAGCCCCCGGCCGACGCTCAGTTCCTCGTGACCCTCCAGACCGTGTTCGACAGGTCGTCGGCGACGATCAGGGCGCCGCGCGGATCCACCGTCACCCCGACCGGCCGCCCCCGCGTGTTGCCGTCGTCGACCAGGAAACCGGATACGAAGTCGACCGGGTCGCCGGCGGGCTTCCCGTCGCGGAATGGCACGAAGATCACCTTGTAGCCGACCGGAACGCTGCGGTTCCAACTGCCGTGCATGCCCACGAACACCCCGTTGGCGAACTCCGCCCCCATGACCGGGTTCGAGAACGCCACGCCGAGCGCCGCCACGTGCGACCCCAGGCTGTAATCCGGGCGGATCGCTGCGGCCACCATCTCCGGATCCTGCGGCTGCGCGCGCGGATCGACGTTCTGGCCCCAATAGCTGTAGGGCCAGCCGTAGAAGGCACCCTCACGCACGGAGGTTAGGTAGTCCGGTACGAGGTTGGGGCCGATCTCGTCCCGTTCGTTGACGACGGCCCAGAGCTGGCCCGTTCCTGGCTGGATGGTGAGGGCCGTGGGGTTGCGGAGGCCGGCGGCGTAGGGTCTGTGCATTCCCGTCTGGACGTCGATCTGCCAGATCATCGCCCGGTCCTCCTCGGCGTCCATCCCGCGCTCGGTGATGTTGCTGTTGGAGCCGATGCCGACGTAGAGGAAGCGCCCGTCGGCGCTGGCGGTCATCGCCTTGGTCCAGTGGTGGTTGATCACCGCGGGCAGGTCCGTGACCTTCGTCGGCGGACCGCTCGCCTGGGTCTGCCCGTCACGGTAATCGAAGCGCACCACCGCATCCTGGTTGGCGACGTAGATCGCGCCGTTGACCAGTGCGAGGCCGTAAGGCGCGTTGAGATTGTCGGCGAAGACGCCCTGCATCTCGTAGGTGCCGTCGCCATTGGCGTCGCGCAACAGCGTCAGGCGATCACCGCCCTTCACGGAACTCTTGCCGAGGCTCTTGATGAAGCCCGCGATCACGTCCTTCGGGCGCAGCGTCGGCGCGTAGCCCCCCGATCCCTCGGCCACCAGGATGTCGCTGTTGGGGAGGACCAGGGTCTGGCGCGGGATCTTGAGGTCGGTGGCGATGGCTTGGATCTTGTAGCCCTGCGGCACCTTCGGGAGATCGTTGCCCCAGTTGGCCGGCCTCGGAATCTTCATGGAGGGCAACAGCCCGCGCTGCGGTTCGGGCAGGTTCGGGTTGGGGCCGTATTGCACCGGACCGGGTTCGTCGTTGCAGGCAGCGAGGGCGATGCCCAAGGCACCGATCAGGAGGAATGGGCGGATCATGGCAGCTCTCCGGTTCGGAACCCGGAATAGCCGATCCAGGCCGCGACGAGGGCCAGGAGCGTCGTGACCGCCGACAGGTAGAGTCCCTCCGGCATGGTCGCCCAGGCATCCTTCGCGTGGACAAAGGCGTTGGCGAGGCCGAGCACCCACATGACGAGCAGCACGAGGAAGTAGGCGACCAGCCGCCCCTTGCGAGCTGTTCCCCGGCGGAAGAGATTGACCAGCGCCCAAAGCAGGGCGAAGCCGCCGCCGACCAGCCCGCCCGCGATGAGCCAGGACGAGAAGTTCGCCCACTGCACGTGGAGGCTCGATCGGTAGGCGAGATCGCTCGCCAGCGCGCCGAGGAACAGGGGAAGCGGAAAGGCCAGCAGGATCGCGTGAAGGGGGTGGAGCGACCTCAGGGAACCTGGGCTGGATACGGCAACCACATCGCCTCCTCTCGTTCCTGGATCCGGTGCGCGACCCGCGTCCGGCGCGGGCGTCGCTGGGTCAATGCAGCAGGGGAAAGTCGGTTCGAACACAGGCCGGGCCGCCCGATGACGTTCATGTGACCCGTTGCCCTGCGCCGAAGCCAAGCAGATGGAACTTCCGGCCCCCGGGCTTGTTCCGAGCACAGCCACGTCAGTCCGTTGGCATGACCGTTCCCGCCCAGGGAGGACCAGATGAGCAAGCCCGACGAAGCCGGACAGCGTCCCGACACCCCTCATTACGAGAGCGCCACCGGCGGCTGGGGATCGCTCAAGGGCGTCGCCCGCGTCCTGGCCGACCAGAGGCCGACCTTCGGCGCCTTCCGCACGCTGATGCGCCAGAACAAGCCGGGCGGGCACATGTGCACCTCCTGCGCCTGGACCAAGCCGGCGCAGCCGCACCTCTTCGAGTTCTGCGAGAATGGTGCCAAGGCAACCATCTGGGATCTCACACGTGACCGCTGCACCCCCGACGTCCTCGCCGCGCACAGCGTGACCGAGCTGCGCAGCCTGTCGGACCACGAGCTGGAGGAGATGGGGCGGCTCACCCATCCCATGCGCTACGACGCCGCCTCAGACCGCTACGTCGAGACGACCTGGGACGAGGCCTTCGCCGGAATCGGGGCCAAGCTCAGGCAGCTCGACCCGAAGTCGACCGTCTTCTACATGTCCGGCAAGGCCAGTCTCGAGACCGCCTACCTCTATGCGCTCTTCGCGCGGCTCTATGGGCACAACAACCTGCCCGACAGCTCCAACATGTGCCACGAGACCACGAGCGTGGGGCTCGAGAAGGTGATCGGGGTCGGGGTGGGCACCTGCATCCTGTCGGACTTCGATCATTGCGACCTGATCCTCTTCTTCGGGCAGAACACCGGGACCAACTCGCCCCGCTTCCTCCACACGCTCAAGGCTGCCAAGGAGCGGGGCTGCAAAGTCGTCACCTTCAACCCGATCCGCGAGAGAGGCCTCGTCGAGTTCGCGGATCCGCAGGATCCGGCCCAGATGACGGTGACGCCCGCCACTCCGATCTCGGACATCTACCTCCAGGTCCGCCCGGGGGGCGACATCGCGGTGCTGGCGGGGCTGTGCAAGCGCGTGCTCGAACTCGACGCCGAGAGGGGAGGGAGCATCCTCGACCGGGCCTTCATCGCGAAGCACACCACGGGCCTTGACGAACTCGAGGCGCGGCTGCGCGGGGTATTCTGGGAGGAAATCGAGAAGGAGTCCGGCCTGCGCCGCGAGGAACTTCACGAGGTGGCGGAGATCTATGCCACCTCGAAGAACGTCATCGGCATCTACGGGATGGGCCTGACCCAGCATGTCAGGGGTTGGCTCAATCTCGCCATGCTCGTGAACCTGCTCCTGCTGCGCGGCAACATTGGACGGGAGGGCGCCGGCATCTCGCCCGTGCGAGGGCATTCCAACGTGCAGGGACAGCGCACCGTAGGGATTACCGAGAAGCCCAAGAACGTGCCGATGGACAAGCTCAGGGAGCTCTTCGGCTTCGAGCCTCCGCAGGAAGAGGGGCGATCCACGGTGGACCTGGTCGAGGGGCTGCTCGACGGCTCGGTGCGGGGGTTCATCTCTCTCGGCGGCAATCTCGCCCGTGCCATCCCAGACCGGGTCCGTGCCGAGCGGGCATGGCAAGGTCTCGACCTCAACGTGCAGATCGCGACCAAGCTCAACCGATCGCATCTCCTGCCCGGCCGGGCCACCTGGCTGCTGCCCTGCCTCGTGCGGGCCGAGGAGGATAGGCAGGCGATGGGGCCGCAGGTGGTGACGATGGAGGACATGCTGAGCATGATCCACGGCTCGCTGGGCAAGCGAGAGCCCGCCTCGCCGCATCTGAAGTCGGAGGTCGCCATCGTGGCCGGGATCGCCATGGCGACGCTGCCCCCCAACCCGAAGGTGAAGTGGGATGAGTGGACGGGCAACTACGGGCTGATCCGAAACCTGATAGAAGCCACCTATCCCGACAAGTTCAGGAACTTCAACGGGCGCCTCTTCACGCCGGGTGGGTTCTACAAGGGCAACGAGGCACGCAACCGCGAGTGGAAGACCGAGAGCGGGAAGGCCCAGTTCACCGCGCCCGAGGTGATGACCTCCCTGGGCAAGCCGCCCAAGGGTGAGGAGATCACGCTGATCACGCTGCGCTCGAACGACCAGTTCAACACCACGATCTACGGCTTTTCCGACCGGCTGCGGGGACTTTCGGGGCCGCGCGACATCGTCCTCATCAACCCCGAGGAGATGCAGCGCAGGGGCCTCGCTGAGGGGCAGGTGGTGACGCTCGAATGCGCGGTGGAGGACGGCACCGAGCGGGTGGTGCGGGGGCTGAGGATCGTGCCCTACGACCTGCCGGATGCCTGCGTCGCGGCCTACTACCCCGAGGCCAATCCCCTGATCCCCGTGGGCTATCACGACGAGCTGTCCAAGACGCCGGCCTACAAGGGCGTGCCCGTCCGCATCCGCCCCGACGGGGCAGGCGCATGACGGCGGCGCTGGCGGGGACCTATTGCGGTCCGGCACCTCTCCCAGGTGACATCTGGCAGCGCTGGAACCTTGACCCGGCGCTGCTCCTGGCGCTGGGTCTGCTGGCCCTCGCGGTGGGGCGCACTAGGGCCGGGACACTTGCCGTGGCGGTGCTTGTGGTGGCCTTCGTCTCGCCGCTCTGCGCGCTCTCGGCGGCGCTGTTCTCGGCGCGGGTGGTGCACCATGTCCTCCTCGTGGCGGTGGCCGCACCGCTCCTCGCGCTCGCCTGGCCGGGGCGCAAGCCGGGATCTCCAGCGGTGCCGCTTCTTATCGCGACTGTGGTGCTCTGGGCCTGGCACTGGCCCCCGGCCTACGACCTGGCGCTGTCGAACATGGCAGCCTACTGGATCATGCAGGCGACGCTCCTTGGCGCGGCCTTCGCCTTCTGGCGAGCTGTCCTCCACCCCGGGCAGGCACCGGGCGCGGGCCTCCTCGGGATCCTGGGCGGCTACATGCAGATGGCGCTCCTCGGGGCGCTCCTCACCTTCGCGCCGCAGGCCCTCTACGCGATCCACATGGTGGCCCCGTTGGACTGGGGCCTCACGCCGCTCGGCGACCAGCAGTTGGGCGGGCTCATCATGTGGGTTCTCGCCGGCATTCCCTTCGTCGCCTGGGGCGCCTTCGTCGCGCGCCGGGGATGGCAGGCGATAGAGCAGGGACTCGCATGATCCCGTGGCTCGACGGCGCGATCCCGTACCTGAAGGCGCTCCATATCGCGGCCCTGCTGCTCTGGTGCGCGGGCCTGTTCGCGCTGCCCCTGATGCTGGCTCGCCATGACCCGGCGATCGGGCAGGCGGACTACTCCCGGATCAGGCTGGCATCCCATTACGGCTATACCCTGGTCGTCACCCCTGCCGCGCTGATCGCCATCGCCGCGGGAACCCTCCTGATCTTCGTACGCGAGGTCTTCGCCGTTTGGATGTTCGCGAAGCTCGTCTTCGTGGCGCTGCTCATCGGTTTCCACGCCTGGGTCGGCCATACGATCGTCACCGTGGCCGAGACCGAGGGAGAGCACCAGACGCCGGGGCCTTTGGTGCCGTTGCTCCTCCTGCTGGTTCCGGTCCTGGCGATCCTGGTCCTGGTCCTGGCCAAGCCGAAGCTGGAGGAGGTTCCGCTGCCGGATTGGCTCATGACGCCGAGGGGCGGTCAGCTCCCGTTCGACGTGCCCAGGTGATAGTCGAAGACGAGCTTGCCGCCATGCCACCCCGTTGCGCCCACCATGACGACGCAGAAGCCCGACAGCAGGATGCCGTAGGGCAGCACCGCCGTCTCGTAGCCGTTAAGCCGATAGCCCCAGTTCGCGCCCAGGACCGACAGGAGCGCGACCGCGATCGCGGCGTGGGTCCAAGCGGAGGCGCGCGCGCGGATGCCGGGAACCAGCAGCAGCTCCATCGTCCCCGAGGCGGCCGCGGCGAGGCCGATGAGGAAGGCCATCCCCGCCGCCCACACGCCGGCCCGCGCCCAGAACACGTCACCGGTCCACCAGTAGAACGCGTCCGCGCCGAAGTTGCAGAAGGTCAGCGCGATGGGGAAGGCCACGGTCATGGCATGGATCGGGTGGCCCGCGACCGCGATCCTCGACCCGGTCTCCTCGAAGCCGGGACGCTGGGCAACGGGATCGACGAGGGTCTCGTCCCTGGTCTGGATCTGGGTCTCCGCCACCGATTTCTCCTGCGGGGCATGGTCGGGAGCCTAACGCCCGCCGCGCTGGCCGGTTGCGCGGAATCCCTCTCGACCGTCCACCCGGCGGGACCCACCGCGGCCACGATCGCCACCCTGTGGTGGGCCCTGCTGAGCGGGGCGACCGCAATCCTCCTGCTCGTCGTGCTCCTGCTCGTGCTGGCATTCCGCCGCGGCGAGGGGCCGTCCGGACCCGAGGCGGATGCCCGGCGCGAGCGGGTCTGGATCCACGCCCTCGGCCTCGGCTTCTCGCTCACGGTGCTGGCCGCCCTGACTGCCTACGGACTCTACGTGGGCGAGCGGCTCCTGCCCCGGCCGGGACCGGAGGTCGTGACCGTCCGCGCCGAGGGACGGCAGTGGGCGTGGTCCTTCGGCTACGCCGATGCGCCGGGGCGTGCGACCGAGGGCATCCTCCACATTCCGGCCGGGCGGCCGGTGGACGTCCGGATCACCAGCGCCGACGTGATCCACAGCTTCTGGGTGCCGCGCCTCGCGGGCAAGCTCGACGCGATCCCGGGCCACGTGAACGTCCTGCGGATCGAGGCGGATGCGCCGGGAGACTACGCAGGCGTCAGTGCCGAGTTCAACGGACACGGCTACACCGGGCACCGCTTCACCGTGCGGGCGCATGACGCGGCCGCCTGGGACACCTTCCTCCAGGGAGGGGCGCAATGAACGCCCTGCGCCGTCACCGCGCGCTCGAACGCATCTGGGGTCCGCGCCCGGGCTGGCGCGGCAAGCTCACGACCGTCAACAACAACGACATCGGGTTGATGTTCCTGGCCTTGGCGGTGACCTATTTCGTGATCGGCGGCATCCTCGCGATGCTGATCCGCGCGCAGCTCGCTACCCCCCGCTCGGCCTTCATGGGACCGGACGTCTACAACCAGGTCTTCACGATGCATGGCGTCATCATGATGTTCCTGTTCGCGATCCCGCTGTTCGAGGGGCTGACGGTCTATCTCCTGCCGAAGATGCTCGGGACGCGAGACCTGGCCTTTCCCCGGCTCAGTGCCTTCGGCTTCTGGTGCTACGCCTTCGGGGGTGCGCTGCTGATCCTCGCGCTCCTCGCCGGGATCGCGCCGGACGGCGGCTGGTTCATGTACCCGCCGCTCTCCTCGACGCTCGGCTCACCGGGGATCAACGCCGACTTCTGGCTCCTCGGGATCACCTTCGTCGAGATCTCCGCGATCTCGGCCTCGGCCGAGATCGTGGTGACCGTGCTGCTCTACCGCGCACCCGGCATGTCGCTCGACAGGCTGCCGATCTTCGCCTGGTACATGCTGGTCGTGGCGATGATGATCCTGACGGGGTTCCCGCCGCTGATCCTGGGCTCGACCCTGCTCGAACTCGAGCGCGCGTTCGGGATGCCCTTCTTCCAGGCCGACGCCGGGGGCGATTCCATCCTCTGGCAGCACCTGTTCTGGCTCTTCGGCCACCCGGAGGTCTACATCATCTTCCTGCCCGCGGCGGGTGTCATCTCCACCGTCCTGCCGGTGATGGCACGCACGACGCTGCTGGGCTACGGCTGGATCGTGGCCGCCGCCGTCTCCCTCGGGATCCTGAGCTTCGGGATCTGGGTCCACCACATGTACGCGACCGGCATCCCGCACATGGGACTCGCCTTCTTCTCGGCGGCCTCGACGCTGGTGGCGGTGCCCACGGGGGTGCAGGTCTTCGCCTGGATCGGGACGCTCTGGAAGGGCCGTCCCGAGATGCATCTGCCAATGCTCTGGATCCTCGCCTTCTTCGCCACCTTCGTCATGGGAGGGCTCACCGGGGTCATGGTGGCGGTGGTGCCCTTCGACTGGCAGTCGCACGACACCTACTTCATCGTGGCGCACCTCCACTACGTCTTGGTGGGCGGGTTCGTGTTCCCGATGCTCGCGGGACTCTACTACTGGCTGCCGAACTTCACCGGGCGGAGGCGCTACTTCAAGCTGGGCAAGACGGCATTCTGGCTCGTCGTGGTGGGGTTCCACGGAACCTTCCTACTGCTGCACTGGGCAGGACTCCTGGGGATGCGGCGGCGGATCGACCACATCGAGCCCGGGTCGGGGTGGGAACTCATCAACCTCCTGGCCTCGATCGGCGGCTTCGTCATGGCGATCGGGTTCGCGCTCGTGCTCATCGATGTGGTGGTGAACGCGGTCGTGGCCGTCCGCGGTCGGCGCAACCCTTGGCAGGCGGGAACGCTGGAATGGGCCATGCCTGCGCCGTCGCCTTCCTACAACCTCGCCTCGATCCCCAAGGTGCACAGCCGCAATCCCCTTCATGACGATCCCGACCTGCCCGTGCGCATCGCGCGCGGCGAGGGCTACCTCGGCGACCCGGGCAGCGGCCTGCGCGAGATCCTGACGGTGGAGATCGCGAGCGGGCGGCCGAACTCCCTCGTGATCTTCCCGACCAACTCGGCGTTGCCGATCGTCATGGCCTTCGTCACCGGCGGTCTCTTCGTCGGAATGCTGATCAAGGCGTACTGGCTCGTGCCGCTTTCCCTCGTGGGCGTGGCGGCGCTCGGGATTTGGTGGGCCTGGAGCCTGGGGAGCCGCGAGGACCAGGATTCACGCCCGGTCGGGCATGGGCTTGTCCTGCCGCCGGCCACGGAGGTGGAGCGGCCGCCGGGCTGGTGGGGCTCGCTGTTCCTGCTCCTCGCCGACGGGGTGTTCTTCGGTTCGCTCCTCTTCGGCTACGCCTTCCTCTGGACGGTGGCGCCGAACTGGCCGCCGCCCGCCTGGCTCGAACCTGGCCTTCGGGGACCGCTGCTGGCACTCGGCGGCGCGGTCCTGGCCCTGGGAGGCATCCGCCTGGCCGACCGTGCGCTCCGGCGCGACGGTGGACCCTGGCTCGGCCTGCTCCTGAGCCTCGCGGGTCTCTCCGCGCTTGGGGCCGCCGCCGTCACGGTGCTCACGCGGACGTCCCACGACGCCCACGCCTACGACGCCACGCTCTGGGTGGTGGCGGGCTACGTCGTCTTCCACGCGACCGTCGCGGGCCTCATGACGGTGTTCCTCGCGCTGCGCGCGGCTGGCGGGTACCTCTCGGCCCGGCGCGTCGGCGAGGCGCGGGTGGTGCGGCTCTGGACCGACTACGCCGTCGCGGTCGCGTTGCTCGGCCTCGGGGCCGCCTGGCTGCCGGGAGTGCCGACATGACCGACATCCTCCGGATCGCGGTCCCGCTCACGGCCTGGCTCGCCGCCTTCAGTGCCGTGTACGGGCTCCAGGGCCTCGTCTGCTCGCCGCGCTGGGCCGAGGCGGGCTTCGACCTCGCCGCGGGCCGCGCCGCCATGACGGCGGCCTGGATCGCCGCCGCCATCCTCCAGGTTGCCTTCCTCCTCGCCCTGCGCTCGCCCCGCTTCGCATCGCGCTCGGCCTTCGTGCGCGGGGTCAGCCTGACGCTGGCGGTCGTGGCCCTGGTCGCCACGCTGTGGACGCTGGTCCCGGTCGTCACGACGTCGGCCTGTCTTTGAGCCGCGCCGCTCTGCCGACCCTTCAACAGGTCGATTCACGGAAGGACGGGTGGGACGGACGTCCGTGGTGGCCTTTCCGCGGAACTGGGAACCATCGGCACCCGTTTCTTCAGGGCTGGGCCGGGGAGCGTTGTCGGGAGGCATCGATGCGCAAATCGGCGACCGTGATGAGTCTTCCACTGGCCTTCCTCCTGCTGACGCCCCTACACGCCCAGGAGATGCGCACCGGGGCCAATGCCTTCGGCACCTGGCAGGATGATGCCCCCGGCGTCAGCCGGCACATCACGCCCGCCGACCTGCCGCCGCCGAGCCTTCACCAGAACGACCCCGAAGCACCTGATTTCGAGCGGCTGCCGAAGGTCGTCGATGCCCCGCAAGGCAAGCTGCCGGCCGTGCCGCAGGGCTTCGCGGTGCAGGTGGTCGCGAAAGACATGAACAAGCCCCGCGTAATCCGGATCGCCCCGAACGGCGACGTCTTCGTGGCGGAGAGCGGCGGTGGGCGCGTCCTGGTCGTCCCCGCAGAAGCAACCAAGGGCGGGTCGGCGACACCCCAGGCCTTCGCCGAGAACCTGGACCGACCCTTCGGCATCGCGTTCTATCCGCCGACCGACCCCCGCTATGTCTACGTGGCGGCGGCCAACCAGGTCGTGCGCTTCCCGTACCGCAACGGTGACCGCAAGGCACGGGGGCCGGCCGAGGTCATCATTGCGGACATCCCGACCAAACGGCATTGGACCCGCGACCTCGCGGTCTCCCGTGACGGCCAGCGCCTGTTCGTCTCGATCGGCTCGGCCTCCAACGTCGCCGCCGTGATGCCGAACAAGTCGGCTGAGGAGATCAAGGCATTCGAGAAGACGCACGGGGTCGGTGCCGCCTGGGGCGAGGAGGAGGACCGCGCAGTGGTGCAGGTGTTCGATCCGGAAGGCAACGACGTCCGCAACTTTGCGACCGGCCTGCGCAACTGCTCCGGCATGACCATCCAACCGGGTACCGACACCCTGTGGTGCACGGGCAACGAGCGCGACCACCTCGGCGCCAACCTGGTGCCGGATTTCCTGACCAGCGTGCGCGAGGGCGGGTTCTACGGCTGGCCGTGGTACTACACGGGCGGCAACGAGGATCCGGCCCATGCCGGCGAGCGCCTGGACCTCAAGGACAAGGTCCTCGTGCCCGATGTCCTGCTCCAGCCGCATTCATCCACGATGCAGATCGTGTTCTACGATAAGGACGCGTTCCCGGCCGAGTACCGCGGCGATGCCTTCGCGACCATGCGCGGGTCCTGGAACCGGGAGGACAGGACCGGCTACAAGGTGGTCCGTGCCCGCATGAAGGATGGCAAGCCGACCGGCGTGTATGAGGACTTCATGACGGGGTTCGTGCTCGACAAGGACACGGTCTGGGGGCGGCCGACGGGTCTCGCGGTTGCGCCTGACGGCGCGTTGCTTGTCAGCGACGATGCCAACGGCACGATCTTCCGGGTGACACACGGAGGAACCAAGTAACCGAGCAAAGTCGCCGGAGCAGGCCTGGCGGCGTGTCAGACATCAGGCTCCGGCCGCTTCAGGGATCGGATGCGGGAGGACAGTTCTGGTGTACCGTTCTCGTCGCACAGCCGGGCGGCCTCCTCCAGCGCCTGGTTCCAGACTGCCCGGGCCCGGCTGGCACGCTCCAGAAGGGCCGAGACATCGACCGGGCCGGAACCCGTCCCGGTCCATGCCGGCGGGTCGCTGGCCGGGAACGACTCGAGGCTGGCCTCGTCCACGGCATCGAGGTCGTCAGGCCTCGTTTGGTTGGTGGGCATGGTGCTCCTCCCTCGATCGGCCCGCAGGCCGCCAGAGCGTGAGGGCTTCAATCGATCTGGATCGCCGGATCCGGCAATCAAGTGCAATGGTGATTGCCGCGGATACCCTACGCTACGGTCACAGGTAGTCCGGGTCCGTCGTCACGTCGACGGTGAGCCAGACCTGCGGCCAGCTCGCGTCCAGCCGGGCGGCGACATCGCGGCGGATGCCGTCGACGGCCGCGACCGTCCCGACCTGGTAATCGGGCGCCACGAGGATGTGGATCTCGACGAACTGCCCGCGGCCGATCTGGGCGACGTGGCTCGAATAGGTGAGAAAGCCGCGCTCCCGCACGAGCTCGTCCACGACCTGCCGGACGCGGCGGTCGAGTTCCTCCGGCGCCACCTCGAGCACGTCCCGCATGGCGCGGCGCAAGGTCTTCAGCGGCACGGGCAGCAAGGCAAGCGAGATGCACAGCAGGACCGCCGGATCGACGTAAGGCGCCCACCCGTGATGCCCTGAGGCTGTCAGACCCACTGCGATGGCATAGGCGAACAGAAGGGCGAGGCTCACGAAGCCGCTCATGAGCCAGGCCCGGGCATCGACGGCGAGCAGGATCGAGCGCTGGCGATGCGCCAGATGGCTCATGTAGTCCGCCATGACGAAGCCGGTGGTGCCCATCAGGCCGGCCCAGGCCAAGCCGGCCCCGTAAGCCATTGGGTTCCCGCCATTCATCAGTCCCCGCAGGGCGTCGATGACGGCGTAGAGGCAGGCGGTGACCAGGATCGCACTCTCGGCCGCAGCAATCAGTGGCTCGAGATGCCAGTAGCCGTACTGGAAGCGGGGACTTGGCTCCTGCATCAGCAGCTTCGCCACGGCGAGCGCCCCGAAAGTCAGGGCGACGTCGACGAAGCTGTACATGCCGTCGAACGTGATCGCGCGCGACCCGATCACCAGGCCGCCGAGGATGCCCGCCACGCCCGTCAGCGCCGTCACGGCAATGGACAGCTTCAGGGCGCGTTGCTCCGCCAGCGCCTCCATGTCTCGTGCCGCTTCGGACGGCCGGGATGCGCGCCCGGCGGTATCCTGGATCATGAACTCCCCGGGTCAGGCGGATGGTGCAGTCCGGGACCGATGCCTTCTTTATGGACCCGGTCTGCCGACCGCCATCGCACACTCTACAGCGTCCGAGGTTCATGTGCGACGGTGCCAGGCCCATCGGCCCCGACATTCGTTCGTCGGGTGCAAAGCGGGCGGGCCGCGATGCCGGCCCTGGGCGTGGCCGCTAGGCCGCCATGGCCCGGATGCGCTTCTGCACGGCCTCGAGCTGCCGGACGTAGGGTTCGCGCCGCTCGCGGTGGAGTTGTTGCAGCCTGTGGATCGTGGAGTGCTTGAGCCAGTCCTCCGCCGAGCTGTTCCTGACCGTCTCGATGTCGCTCTGATGCGCAAAATCGAGGTCGGCGAGGGTGACCAGGAGCGATTGCAGCAAGGGTCCGACCTCGGGGGAGTACATGCGGGGAAGATGCGGTTCCGATCGGAAGGGCGAGCGCTCGCGTTTGCCGGTCATGGGCTTCCTCTCGTTGCTGCTTGATTGCCGGCCTTGGCCTGGACCCCGCAGGTGACACTGGACACGCCTGCACCCAACCCTCCCCAAAGGCGGTGCAGGGCGCCAGGCCCCTCATGGCAGCGATCCCTTCGGCTTCGACCCGCCTTGTCCTGCCCTGTTTCTCTGGAACGAGTCCCGGGACACCCAGGCGGCGAAGCCGAGAACGGCGATGCCGTAGATCGAGAGAATCCTGCCTGACTCGATCATCATCGCCCCGAGGGTTCCGAGCATCAGGCACACGCCGCCGAACAGGATGGCTGCCATCATGGTCGCTCGAAATCGCATCATCGGTTCCTCCTTCCGGATCAGGAAATCGAGCGGGATCGCACGAGCATCCGGTTCTGGATCGAGCGGATTCCCGGGGTGTTCTCCGCGGCGACGAGGATCGCCTCACGCTCGGCCGCCGAGTCCACGACGCCGGCAATGTCCGCGTTGCCGCGATGCACCGAGATGTGGATGAGCCTATGGGATGGCGTCACCGACTTCACACGCTCCGTCAGGTCCTGCCGGACGGCATCATCCGTGGGAGGATCGGCGAACAGGGGATCGCGGTGGCGCGCCACGGCCTTGACGAGGTCGCTGCGGCTGACGATGCCGACGAGATGCTTTCCGCGCGCGACGGGAAGACGCTTGAGCCGCCGCTTCTCCATGACGTCGGTGACGTCGGCGAGCGTCATGTCCTCCGTGGCCGTCACGACACGCGAGGTCATGACGTGCCGTGCCTTGCGGCCATGGGTCCGGACGTACTCGGCGGCCTCCGCCTCGATGTCGGCGAGGATCCTGCGCCACCAGGAGCGCCGGCGCTGGGTTCCGATCTCGGCCCGCCGGATCAGATCGCTCTCGCTGACGATGCCTACGACATGCCCATCCGCACCGACCACCGGCACGGCGCTGATCCGCTTGCCGGCGAGGACGCCGGCGATCTCACTCACCGGGCTGGCCGTCGAGACGGAAACCACGTCGCGCGTCATCACATCCGCGACGGTGAGTGGACGTGGCGCCTCGTCCTCGGGCGGATGCCGCGACCCGCGATCCTGGTTGTCGGGCGTGCCCTGCGGAGAGCGGCCAAGGGTTTCCCGCCTCAGGCGCCAGGGCAGAATGTCGATGGGGCCATCACCCGGAACGGAGGACGGGCCAAAGGCTGGCGATGGCAACGGGTGCGGCGACAGCGGCTCGGTCGAGCGCTTATGTCTTGCGGTCATGTCTCCTCCTCCGCGCGGCGCAGCATGCAGAAGGCTGGGGGACGGTCCTGACAGGGCGCCGTGTGTCCGATGATTGTTCAGGAAACGTCATGGCCCCGAACGGCGGGCCCCGCGATGCGGCAGGCCTGCCTTCGGGGTTCAGTGGCCTGCGAGGAGGCGACCCGCACGAAGGATTGAGATGCAAGACAGCGTAATCATGACGTCCTACACGTAAGCACGGAATCCTCGAAATCAAGCTTGCCTCTTCGCGGCCATGGCACGCGCGGCCCTGATCCAATGTCGGATCCTGCCCGCGTCCTGCCGATTGAACGCGGCCCGTCGCTTGAGGTCGTCGAAGGCCTCGTCGCGGCGGGTCCGCTCGAACAGTTCACGGGCCAATGCCTCGGCGTCGGCGCGCGTGGATGCATCGTCGCGCGGGCTCGAGGAACGTTGCGAATGATGGGACATCTTGCTCTCCCTGTTTTGATCGCGGCATCGTCGCGCTCATCGGCGCATGGTAAAGCCGGCGTGCAGGCGCGTCGGCCGACGCCTCATGCGGACCCGAGCGTGCGAGGCCGTGTTTGCTTGAATGTTCGGCAGGTTAGGTGCCCCGGGGCCGCGGGGCTCAAGCGACGGGCCTCGGGGGCAGTGTCCTGTGATCAGGGTTCCCGCGTGGCAGAGGCCACGGATGTGTCTTGCGGACATCGACATAGCGGGCGAGCCTAGGCCGCGCCAGGGCTTTGCCAAACGCCGCATTCTGACGCGGGCGGGCATCCTTGATTTCGGGGAGGGCACAACCGAGATTGGGAGCATCATGCCCACGACCCATGCCATTTCCTCCATTCGCGCAGGCCGCCTGAAAACGGGAGACTGAACCCCGGACGCTTCCCGTCCGGGGTTGATCGGCACGCGGCGAAAGCCTGGGCAGCCATCGGCATTCTTGCGATCCTCATTGCTCCGACGCTCGACCCGGCTTCCATGAAGCCGCGACACGCGTAAGTGCGCATGCCCCCGTGCCCTCCACCGAAGACATGCGCCCCGCGCGTCCCACTGGTCGCGGAGGCCTCCTCGCATCCCCATCGGCATCGTCCCGCCAACAAGGAGGACATCATGACCATCGCCCAGCCGCTGGCGCCCCCGCTCCGCAAGATCAACCCGCCGGAGTTGCCGCGCCCGCGCGGGTATTCGCACGCGGTTGCGGGCACGGGCACCTTCGTGTTCGTCAGCGGCCAGACCGCCACCGACCACATGGGCAAGGTGACGACCGTCGGGCTCCTGCTCCAGGCGCGCCAGGCGCTGCGGAACGTCCGCACGGCGCTGGCCGAAGCGGGCGGGGCACCCGAGCACATCGCGCAGATGACCTGGTACGTACTCGATGTCGATCACTACCGGGCGCGACTCAAGGAGCTCGGGGTGGTCTATCGCGAGGTCATGGGGAGCCATTATCCGGCGATGGTGCTGGTGGAGGTTTCCGGGTTGGTCGACCCGGCCGCCATCGTGGAGATCTCGGCGACCGCCATCCTTCCGTCGGGTGGCCAGCCCCTGCCTGCGGGCAGTCCCCTCAATCCTTGAGGCGCCGCCCCCAAGGCCAATGGCCGAGGCATCCGACATGAGGAGGATTGCAATGCACGCTAGTCTGCCACCCGTCATGATGACGCACAAAGACCACAGGCGCCTGATGCGGACGGCCCGGGAACTCGCGGAGCAGGTCCATCCGCTGGCGTCGCCTCTCCGGCGGGAACTCGACAGGGCCACCCTGCACGCGCCCGATCAACTCCCGGACGACGTCGTGACGCTCGACAGGTTCGTGACCTATCGGCTCGCGGATGGGGGTCGCGTCGAAAGGCGGGCCCTCATCCTTTCGGAGGATGGCATGTGGCCGCACGCCGAGGTGTCCGTCCTGACGCCGGTGGGCCTGTCCCTTCTCGGGCTTCGCCCCGGGGACCGGATGCCGGTGATCGGATCCGACGGGCCGATGGATGCCTGGGTCGAGGTCGAGGGCGTCGGACTGAGGGTCACGGGTGGGCTCATGCCGGTCAGGCTCTAGGAGCGATGCGGCAATGCGGATTCTGCTGACGCGCCCGCAGGCGCAATCGCAGGAGCTTGGAACGGTCCTCGAGGGGCATGGCATCGAGTGGCTCGGGGAGCCATTGCTCCGGATCGTTCCGGTTCCATGGGATCCCGGCACCCTTGCGGGCAAGCAGGCGCTCCTGCTGACTTCGCCCAACGCGTCCCGCGAACTGCTTCGGGTTCCCGGGGGCCGCCGGGACCTGCCGATCCACGTGGTCGGGCCGGGCACCGCGGCGCCGCTCCTGGCGGCGGGCTTCACGGACGTGCAGGCGGCGGGCGGGACGGCGGTGGATCTCATTGCCCATGTCCGTCGCCGTGTCGATCCGCGCGCAGGGCGGCTTCTCCACCTCAGCGGCCATGACATCACGCGCGATCTCGCCGTCGCCCTCGCGCCGGCCGGGTTCGTGGTCGACCGGGTGGTCGCATACCGTGCCGCCGCGGTGGAGCGCCTGAGCGCGGAGGTGATGCGCGCGATCTCCCGCAATCGGATCGACGCGGCGGTGTTCCTGTCGGCACGCACGGCGGCGATCTTCCGCGACCTCGTCATCACGTCCGGCATCGCGGATGCCTGCGCCCGCATGACGGCCATCGCGATCAGCCGCAAGGTGGCGACGGAACTGCGTCCGGCGGTCTTCAGCCGGGTGGTCGCTGCGGGCACCCCCTGCCTCGACGGCGTTGTCGATGCGGTTCTGCGCGTTGCTTCCAAGGGCGTCCCTGGCCCACAGGGAGGCTGATGTCATCGATCCGCTCCGGCATTGCCCTGGATCCCCTCCTGGTGCCGATGACGACATGGTTCCGCACGACCCTCGGGCTCACTCCCGAACGTTGCGATCATCAGGATGCCGTGGAGATCCTGAGCGGACGACTGCCTGGTAGACAAGGAGGCAGGCCATGATGAGCACGACGGAGGAAAGTACCTGATCCATCATCGCCGGCGCTCCGCGATCGATTTCATGACAGTTCCCTCCACGGCTCAACGAACCGTCCATGCGGCTGGTACAGCACGCGCAGGAGCGTCAGGCTGCGCAATCCCTCTGGCGTCCGCCACGCGATCGATTGGCCTACACTGAGGCCGATCAACGCCGCGCCTTCCGGCGACAACACGCAGACGCGGGCGGCATCCCCATCGTCCTCGCCGGGATAGACCAGCGTCGCACACCGGACGTCCCCGGTGACGTCGTCACGATATTCCAGCCGCGAGCGCATCGTGGCGAGCGATGGCGGAAGGGTCCGTGGCGTCACGACCGTCGCCCGGATCAGCTCGTCGGCAAGCATCGCCGCCGCAGGGCGGTCCTGCTCGAAGTTCAAGCCGAACGACGCGAGAAAGGCGAGCCGGTCATAGTCGCCCGTCGAGATCGTCAGGGGCGGAAGGGTCTCTTGCTCGATCATCATGTCCTCCACTTCCCTCATACCCACCAGATGCTGCCGGGAGTGCGCGTGATAGCCGTGCCGTCGTCGAGAAAGCGAAGGCCGATGCCCTCCACGACCACCTCATGGGCCGTGCCTTCCTCGATGAAGGACATGCGGTCGCCGACGCGCAGACCCAGAAGCGCCGTACCCAGCGGTGTCGTCACGGAGATCTCCGCGCCGGGCCAGATCAGGTCGTCGGGATGGACGAGCAGGTACGCCCGTGTCTTCGGCTCGTCGTCGATACGGAAGATCACGCGGCAGTTCGTCGAGACGATATCCTCAGGCAGCTCCGATGGATGGCAAACCTTCGCGCGGCGCAGCTCCTCCAGCAGGAAGTTGGACGCCCTGCGGTCGTGCTCCTGCTGGATTATCGCCGTGGAGAGCAGGCGGTTGTAGTCGCTGGTCGCGATGGTGATCGGCGGGGGATGGCGCTGCGCGTTCATGAACATCTCCTCGGGGAACGGTCCTCCCGCGGGGCGCACGCGCGTCCGCAGGAGGACCGGACATATCGGCCCGGCATGCGGGGGTGGCGCATGCGATGGCACGACGATGGATGGAGAAGGACGTCATTTCCCCGAGGGCCGGCGACCGGAGCGGTCCAGCCGGGTCTCGGGGCTTACCTGCCTGCTTTGAGGCAGCCCGCGTGGGCGAAGAAGCGAAGGTTTTTCACGACCGTGTTCATGACGTCTACAAGATAGCCACGTTGCCCGCGAATGCAAGCCTGCGGTCG
This sequence comes from Microvirga lotononidis, assembly GCF_034627025.1. Taxonomy (NCBI): domain Bacteria; kingdom Pseudomonadati; phylum Pseudomonadota; class Alphaproteobacteria; order Hyphomicrobiales; family Methylobacteriaceae; genus Microvirga; species Microvirga lotononidis. The sequence goes on from NZ_CP141050.1 coordinate 184,088, forward strand.
ATGCAGGCGTTCACGCGAACGGAGTAGGCGATCGGAAAGAACAGCGAATGGACGCACCCATCGCCGGGATATTGCCCTGCGTGACGGAAGTGGCCATTAAGGCTTTCGAACGGCAAACTGCCTCATCTACATCACCGACACAGGAGTGAGATCAATTGCATGCAGCCTCCATGCTGGACCAGGCCCTGACACGGCTCGACGACGCAGCCCGGCACCTCGACCTCGACGCGGACGTTCTCGAAAAGCTGAAGTACCCGCGCGAGACCACGAAGGTCCGACTGATGATCCGCATGGACGACGGCTCGCGCAAATCCTTCATGGCATGGCGCTGCCGCTATGACGACACCCGCGGTCCGACCAAGGGCGGCATCCGCTTCCACCCGGATTCGACCATGGAGGAGGTCGAGACGCTCGCCTTCTGGATGACTTTCAAATGCGCGGTGATGAACCTGCCGTATGGCGGCGGCAAGGGCGCCGTGCAGTTCGATCCGCATACCCTGTCGAAGGCCGAACTGGAACGCCTCTCGCGCGCCTACGTGCAGGCTTTCGCCAAGATCATCGGGCCTGACCGCGACATCCCGGCGCCCGACGTTTACACCAATGCGATGATCATGGGCTGGATGGCCGACGAGTACGCCTCCATCGTCGGCGAGGCGACCCTGGCGGTGATCACGGGCAAACCCATCGCCCTTGGCGGCTCGCTAGGGCGTGACGACGCGACCGCCCGCGGGGGCTACTATCTCGTCCAGCGCCTGGCACGGCAACTCGGATTGGAGCCGGGAGCACGGGTGGCGATCCAGGGTTTCGGCAACGCGGGCCAGCACATCGCGCGGCTGCTCGCCGGCGACGGGTACAGTATCGTGGCGGTTTCCGATTCGAAGGGCGCCATCCACTGCCCGACTGGACTCGATGTCGACAAGGTGTTCAAGGCCAAAGGGCAGGGGAGCGTGACGTACCTTGCCGGGGCTGACGGCATCTCCGCCATTCCCTCCGACGAGCTCGTTTCCGTCGATTGCGAGCTGCTCGTTCCGGCGGCACTGGAGGACATGATCCACGAAGGCAATGCCGCCAGCGTGAAGGCCCGCATCGTTCTTGAACTCGCCAACGGCCCGATCACACCCGAGGCCGACGCAATCCTGGCCGACGGGAACGTCGTCGTCCTGCCGGACATCCTGGCGAACGCGGGCGGTGTGACTGTCTCGTACTTCGAGTGGGTGCAGAACCGGCAGGGCTACTACTGGCCCGTCGAGGACGTGCATGCGCGGCTGAAGGCGATGATGGAGCGGGAGGGGGACGCCATCTGGGCGCTCGCCCAGGACAAGGGCATAAGCCTGCGCAGCGCGGCCTACGTGCATGCGCTCTCGCGGCTCGCGGGCGCCATCGAGGCGCACGGCACGCAGCAGTTCTTCACGAGCTGACGCAAGGTCCGACACCATCATGAAACCACCGCCCCGATTACGGGGCGCGGCTCGGACACAGCGTCGGAACGGCGCCGTAGTCAGCCTGCCGCGTGCCCTGTCGAAGCTTGGGTTCTGCTCCCGCACGCAAGCCGAGGCCTTGATCGCGGAAGGACGCGTGCGCGTCGACGGCCGGGTCATCCGAGCGGTGACGGCGCGCGTCGATCCCGCACGCGCCCGCATTACCGTCGACGGCGAGCCGCTCGTGGCCGAGCGCAAGGTCTACCTGATGCTCAACAAGCCGCGCGGCCTCGTTACGACCCGCGACGACCCAGAGGAGCGGGCGACGGTATACGACTGCCTCAAAGGACTCGATCTCCCGTTCGTTGCGCCCGTGGGACGCCTCGACAAGGCGAGCGAGGGCCTGCTGCTCATGACCAACGACACGCGCTGGGCGCAGCGCGTGCTGGATCCCGCATCGAACGTCGAGAAGGTCTACCACGTCCAGATCGACCGCGTGCCGGATGAGGGCATGCTGGAGCGGCTTCAGGCGGGCATGACGCTCGATGGCGAGCGCTTGGTCGCAAGGTCGGCGAGCCTGCTCCGTGCCGGCGCACGCAACGCGTGGATCGAGGTGATCCTGAGCGAAGGCCGAAACCGCCAGATCCGGCGCCTGCTGGGCGCCGTTGGCGCGGAGGTGCTCCGGCTCGTGCGCATCGATGTGGGCGGTGTGCGGCTGGGCGATCTTCCGAGGGGCACCGTCCGGCCACTCACGCCCGCCGAGAAGGCGATGCTGGACGTTCCGGTCCAGATCGCCTCTGGCTGGGAAGGAGCTGTATGATGGCGTGGTTGGCATGATGATGAGACTGTTCTTCCCCGTCATGGTGTTGGGAGCCTTGCTGATGAGCACGTTTCCGGGGCTCGGTTCGACGGACTCCCCTCCGCCGCTCGACCGCCATCTCATCGCCGCCGCGGAGCGGGGGGACGTCGATGCCGTCAGGCGTGCCCTGGGCGAAGGAGCGAGCATCGACGCGCGTGACGGTCGCCAGCGCACGGCTCTCATGGCAGCCGTCCAGAGCAACCAGGTCGCGGCCGCAAGAGCCCTGATCGAGGCCGGCGCCGACGTGAACGCGAAGGACGAGATCAACGACAGTCCCTACCTGCTGGCCGGCGCCAGGGGGTATCTTGAGATCCTGCGCCTCACCCTCGCCCATGGTGCCGATCTCCGGAGCACGAACCGCTATGGCGGCACGGCTCTCATCCCCGCAGCCGAGCGCGGGCACGTGGAGACGGTGCACACCCTGATCGAAGCTGGTGTCGATGTCGACCACGTGAACAAGCTGGGTTGGACCGCGCTGCTGGAGGCGATCATCCTCGGGGACGGTGGGCCGAGACATGTGGAAATTGTTCGGCTGCTGCTCGACGCGGATGCGGAGGCCAGCCTTGCCGACCGCGACGGGGTCACGCCGTTGCAGCATGCGCGCCAGCGCGGCTACCGCGAGATCGAGCAGCTCCTGACGGCGGCCGGTGCCGCTGACCACGCGAGGAGGGGAGGAACGAGATGTCCACCAGCCGGGATTTTCTCTGCGAGGTCATCGATCTGGCTCGTGACAACGTCCGAAAGGGCGGACGGCCGTTCGGTGCAGTTCTCGTCAAGGACGGCGCCGTCATTGCCACGGGCGTCAACGAAATCCATATGACGCAAGACCCGACCACCCATGCCGAACTCCAGGCGATCCGCGCGGCGAGCCGGGCGCTCGGCAGCCCGCGCCTCGACGGCTGCGTGATCTATGCCAGCGGCCATCCCTGCCCGATGTGCCTTTCGGCGATGTACCTTACGGGCATCCGCGAAGTGACCTACGCCTATTCCAACGAGGACGGAGAGCCGTATGGCCTGTCGACGGCGGCCATTTATGCTGAACTGGCAAAGCCGCTGGCGGAGCAGTCGCTCAAGGCCACTCATCTGCCCTTGCGCGCTGGGGCGGAGGGCGATCTCTATCAGATGTGGCGCGACGCCGCCTCGGCTCCGCTCGACGGGTCCGGCTCCGGCAGGTCCGCGTAGACATTCCCATCAGGCGTCAACCGGGCTGCGGGCGTCATCGACGCCGGCCCGATTTTGCCGGGTCCGAGGATGTGGAATGCCGCATGGCCGGAGGCGAGCAGGTAGTCGGCGATGATCCGGCGGTGGCAGCGCCACCACACCGCCTCGGCGCACATGATGGCCGTGACGTTCGCATCACCAAGCTCGCGCAACATCGCTAGGCCCATGTGGAACTTGTCGGTCAAGGCATAGTCGGAATAGTTCCGGAAGCTGTCGTTCTCCCAATACGTGTTTGGTGAGGGCTGGGCCAGACGCTGCTTGCCGCGGAGCCCGCCGAGTTCGGCGATGTGCTCGTATCCGATCTGATAGCTGGCAAGATTGTCGGATAGAACATCACGGTTGAACTGTGGATTCGTCCGGGAGCGCGGAACCGTTCGGACATCCACCACGAGGCCGACTTTCGCCTCGCGGAGAAGGTCCACGAATTCCGGAATGGTGCGGGTGGAGTGCCCGATGGTGTAGAACGGGTTTGCCATGCTGGTCAGTGGGGACTCGGGTGTGCGGTTGCTTCCGCCAGCTTCTGCTTCAGCCTTCTGATCTCCTCGAAGCGGCTGGTCACGTCGCGCATGACTGCGGCGAGGCCGTGCATCTGACCCTGCTCATACTTGAGCGGCACGATGGTGAACTCCAAGGAGATGCGCTGCCCGTCCTTGCGGAGGCCCGGCACCGACAGGAGGTCGCCCGCGCCGTAGTGGCTCTCGCCGGAGGCCATCACGCGGCGGAACCCCTCCCAATGCCGCGCACGCAGGCGCTCGGGGATGATGAGATCGAGGGACTGCCCGAGCGCCTCGGCGGCGCGATGGCCGAAGATCCGCTCGGCACTGGGGTTCCACACCCGGATGATCCCGTCGGGGTCCATCGCCACCACGGCATTGGCGGCAGCGGAGAGAATGGCTTCTGCAACAAGTCGGGTCAGATCCATCCCCGATTTCCTTAAATTCTCTGCCGCATGAAGCATTCGGATCAGGGAACCCGCTCCGAGACGGCGACCCGGTGGCGGTAGACCATCTCCCACCCGCGCCAGCCCGTATAGATCAGGAGGAGAACGACAACGAGCGAGATGAGAAGCCCTGTCGGCAGAACGGCAGCGTCTCCGGCGACAAGGGGCCGAACATGATCCCATCAACATGGAGCCCAGCTCCTGGAGTTCAACTCGGACAGGGAAGGATCGGCGTTTGGCCGCAGTCCAAGTGCCTCGACGGGATTCCCAGCATTGAGGCGCACTGCACCCGGCAGTTCTTCACGAGCTGACGTCCGGTGTTGCTCAGGGCCAGCCATCTGCCCGGCCATTTGACATTCGGGCCAAAGATACGCATGAACCGTCCATCATGCCGAGCTTCGTACCATTCCGTCGTGGCCTGCACCGAGCAGGGAATCTGATCGCGGGCAATTAGCCCCGAGCTCAACACGCGTCCGAGCTCGGGGACCAAGGGCACCTGCCCGCCCCATCCAGCGGCATTGATCGCCAGCGTCCGGTTGCAGCGGCACCTGACCGTGCCGCGCGCCAACCGACCCTTCCCTCTTCCTCGTCCGGCATCCAGGCCATCAGGCGCGGGTGAATGGATCATCCCGGACGATTCCTATCGGCTGATGCCCCTGCTGCGGCCATCCCTGCCGAACCCTTTTCGCTGCCTCTCGCGAGGTCAGGAGTACCACCATGGACAGAACCGAAACCAGGAACGACCACTCGCCCATCCATGGCCGCATCACCGGCCCGATCGTCATGATCGGCTTCGGCTCGATCGGCAAGGGCATGCTGCCCCTGATCGAGCGGCATTTCGAGTTCGACAGGAACCGCTTCACGGTCATCGATCCGGTCGACACCGACCGTGACATGCTGGACGTGCGCGGCGTGACGCTCATCACCAAGGCCCTGACGCCGGACAACTACCGCGAGATCCTCACGCCACTGCTGACGGAAGGCGGCGGGCAGGGCTTCTGCGTGAACGTCTCGGTGGACACGTCGTCCCGCGCCATTATGGAGCTCTGCCGCGAACTCGGTACGCTCTACGTCGACACCGTGGCCGAGCCCTGGGCCGGGTTCTATTTCGACAAGAGCGTGGGGCCGGAGGCGCGCACCAACTACGCCCTGCGTGAGAACATCCTCGAGGCGCGCCGCAAGTCGCCGGGCGGTCCCACGGCGGTGAACTGCTGCGGCGCTAATCCCGGCATGGTGTCCTGGTTCGTGAAGCAGGCACTGCTCAACGTCGCCAGAGACACCGGCATCGAGCACGAGGATCCGCAGAGCCGCGAGGACTGGGCGCGTCTGATGCAGCGCGTCGGCGTGAAGGGCATCCACATCGCCGAGCGCGACACGCAGCGCGCCGAGAAGCCGAAGCCCATGGGGGTCTTCGTAAATACTTGGTCCGTGGAAGGCTTCGTGTCCGAGGGCTTGCAGCCGGCCGAACTCGGCTGGGGCACGCACGAGAAATGGATGCCGGAGAACGGCCGCACGCACGACAAGGGCTGCGGTGCCGCGATCTACCTGCTCCAGCCCGGCGCCAACACGCGTGTCCGCACCTGGTGCCCGACGCCCGGCCCGCAATACGGCTTCCTTGTCACGCACAACGAGGCAATCTCGATCGCGGACTTCTTCACCGTGCGCGAAGGCGACGAGGTCGCCTATCGGCCGACCTGCCACTACGCCTACCACCCGGCGAACGATGCCGTTCTCTCGATGCACGAGATGTTCGGCAATGCCGGACAGTTCCAGGGGAAGCACCACATCCTGACCGAGGATGAGATCGTCGACGGCATCGACGAACTCGGCGTGCTGCTCTACGGCCATGACAGGAATGCCTACTGGTACGGCTCGCAGCTCTCCATCGAGGAGACGCGCAAGCTCGCGCCGTACCAGAACGCCACGGGCCTTCAGGTGACCTCCGCCGTGCTCGCCGGCATGGTTTGGGCACTCGAGAACCCGGAGGCCGGGATCGTGGAGGCTGACGACATCGATTTCCGTCGCTGCCTCGAGGTGCAGATGCCCTATCTTGGTCCGGTGAACGGGTACTACACGGATTGGACGCCGCTCACCGACCGGCCCGGGTTCTTTCCGGAGGACATCGACACCTCCGATCCGTGGCAGTTCCGGAACGTGCTGGTGCGGTAACACGCGTCTGTTGTCATCACCGGCCTCGTGCCGGTGATCTCGATGCGAAGAGCGCAGCGTTTCAATCTATCGGGATGGCCGGGACAGGCCCGGCCATGACGTGGCAGATGTCATTCCCCGTGGCCGAAGGCCGGGCATGGTGAACGGAGTGAAATGAGATGCCCCATTTCGAGGAATTCTATGCCGACAAGCTCCGCGGCAGGAGCCTCTCCGACACCGCGAGCCGCAGCGTCCGCAGCGCGATCCAGCCGATGATCAGGTTGGCGCCGATGAAGAGCGGGGCCATGAGGAACGCGATCAGCCCCGTTTGTCCCCGCTCGACGAGACGCAGGGCTGCGAGTGGCAGGGCGGAGATGCCGAAGGTGTAGGCCCACGCGGCCGGCGAGAACGGCTGCCGAAGCCAGGGCACGAGGCGCAACATAACGAGCGCCTGGAGCAGGGCGTATCCGAACAGCATCTGGACAAAGCGGTCCGGCGGACCCTCGGTGACGGCGAGGTATGCGACGGATCCGACTGCCGGGGTGGCGAGATGCAATCCCATCGTGGCGCGCAACCCTACGGGCAAGGTATGGGTCATCAGGCGGTGCAGCACGATGGATTCCAGCACGACCATCGACAGGAAACCCGCCCCGAAGAAGAGCAGCCCGGCGTCGGGATAACCGAAGGACCCGCAGGCGATCGCACTGACGAAGCACCCACCCACCGTGGGCATGTTCAGTGCCGGGGTGGTCGCATCCGTGTGGCGTCCGCCCTGCCACAATGCGCCGACCATCCAGGCACTGAACATGACCTGGCTTGCGACGCCCAGCATGAACATCGCCGATGCCACGGCAGGGAGATAAGGGGCGATTGCGATTGACGCGATAAGGGTCGCAACCGGAACCAGCGCGATGAAGAACGCCTGAACCGGATGTCGGAACTCGGCAAGCGCCTCATCTCGGGAAGTCGCCCACTTCAGGACGTACAACGCCATCCAGATGAGCCAGACGAATGCCGCTGCAAGGGACAGGGCCTCGCCGACCGGAGCGGGAGCTCCCCATACCCGGGCGGCAGTGCGCTACCCGTTGCCGAGCCCGCCAAGGCCAAGGACCATGCCGAAGAATGTCGACGGAATCACGACTGCCGCAACAGGAGGCCGGGATTGTTTGGGTTGGGAGGCCAGTTCATCGGAGGCCGGATCGATCCGTTCGGGCGAGGGAGCGGCATTGGACATGGCGGTGGCCTTCGATGGTGACAGGCGGTTCAGCCGCTGGTCCCAATGGGATTATTGGGAGAGGAGGGGTCCTTCGCGGCTGCATGTTGCGGGACGGCGAAGCGGCCTTCCTCGGCCTTGTGGAAGTACTGGCTCGCGACCAGCATGCCCTTGGCGATGCGGATGGGCGGAATGCAGGTCAGCAGGAGGAACGGCCCCGATGTGAGCAGGTGAACCCAGACGGATGGTTCCCACATGATCTCGACCCAGACGCCGAACCCGGCCGCCGGGATGCCCATGATGATCATGATGAAGAAGGCCGGGCCGTCGGCCGGGTCGGCGAAGGAGTAGTCCAGGCCACAGGCCTCGCAGCGCGGGGCGAGCTTGAGGAATCCGCTGAACAGGCGGCCCTTGCCGCACCGGGGGCAGCGGCACAGCAGGCCGTGCTTGAAGATGGCCTCCTTGGCACTGTGGTTCATGCTCATGAGTCGTTCCGAAATTTCAGAATTTCCTGAAACATGGTGACCGGCGGGCTCGGCAGCAAGCGGCAGGAGGTCGCGGCGGCGCGAGGGAATGGGGTGGACCGCCCCATTGTGGGCTAACCCCAGGACAGCCTGGCTTGAAGCAGGGGAGGTTCGAGGATCACCTGGGTATTGGGATTATGAGCACAGCCAACTTCGTGAGGTTGATTGGGGCTGCGGCCTGCTTGTCGGCCTACGGACTGCTGCTACTTGGCAGGGTGAAGGTCGACGATGGCCAATTCGTAGCGCTCAATGGTATTGGGGCCTTGGCAATACTTTGCTCTCTCGTCATTGATTTCAATCTGCCGTCATTCGTAATGTATTCGACGTAGTTGATCTTCACGATCATCGACTACGTGCGCTCACGCCCCAAAGGGGGCGTCGTCAAGGTCATGAGCGCCGCCCCAAGCATCTGACGGAATCCTTGCAGGGAGGAAACTGGCGCGCATGCTCCTTCTGCATCGGCGCGCTTGAATTTCATCTATTGATGATTATGTTTATATTGTCATGATTACTTCGCATCATATCCTCCACCTCTGCGGAGGCCGCCTCCTCGCAGGCGGCTGATCCCCGAACCCGGGCGCACGTCCTGCGCCGCCGTCGTTCGGGGTCATGACCAATCTCGCAAACAATTCGAATTCAGCACGCCGGGTCCTGGATGCCGCCGTTCGTCTCGACGACGCGCGTCCGCAGGCCGGGATCGGCATTGCCCAGGAGGATCTCATGCACACAACCGTTGACCTGCCGCCCGTCACCGTCGCGACGCGCGACTACAACCGCCTCATGTCCGTCGCGGCCATGGAGCACAATCGGCGCAAGCCGCATCGCGAGTTCCTGCTGTCGGAGCTGCGGCGGGCCTCGCTCTGTCATCCCGCGGCGTTGCCGGACGACGTGGTCTCGACCAACGTGAAGGTCACGTACCGGATCAATGACGGACAGCCGAGGGCGCACGTCCTGGTCCACCCGCAGGATCTGCAATGGCCGGGCGCGGAATTGTCCGTACTGACGCCCCTGGGGATAGCGCTGCTGGGGCTTCGCGTGGGCGACCGGATGTCCTATCGGACTGACCGGGACGGTCCATTGCACGAGGTCGTGGTGGAGGATGTCCAATTCAGGCTCCTGCCGGATGAAACCGACCACTCGGAACCCGGCGACGGTAACGCGCGGGACGATCTCGATCGCCGGCTCGACGAGGCCCTGATGGAGACCTTCCCGGCCAGCGACCCGGTCTCGGTCATCATTTGCGGACGGTCCTGATTCCGGGAATCACAAGGCTTGCCGCTTCCCCATGTCGGAGCGCAGCGACACATCGGAGACAACAATGAGACAGGTAACCCTTCCCCCCATCACGATCACCACGGTCGATTACGACCGTCTGGCCTGGATCGCGTCCGCCGGCGTCAACGGCCAACGCTACACCGTCGCCGAGATGCTGGCTGACGAACTCGATCGTGCGACGGTCGCGGCGCCGGGCGCCATCCGCCCGGACATCGTGACGATGCATTCGGAGGTCGAGTACCGGGACGAGGTCACGGGCGAGGTGCGGCGCGCCACCCTGGTGTATCCGGGCGAGGAGGATCTCGACGCCGGACGGATCTCGGTCCTGACGCCGGTCGGGGCGGCCCTGATCGGACTGTCGGAGGGACAGTCGATGGAATGGCAGGGGCCGACGGGCGGACGGCGCAAGCTAACGGTGCATCGGGTGCGTTTCCAGCCCGAGCGCATGGCCGGACTGAGCGCCTGAATCCGAACACGCAACATGCAGCCGGGATATGCTGCCGAGCAGCCAAGGAGAAGAAACATGAAAGCCGCAGACAAGATTGCAGACACGGGCAAGGTCCCAGTTCCAAAAGGGCCGCCTGATCATCGGCCGACCGAGGCAAAGGCGGTCGTGGTCCGGGAGTGGGCACCGCAACCCAGTCCGATGACCCGCGAGGAGATCCGGAAGATCGTGATCGACCAGATCGGATAGCGGCGGCGTCTGCCGCAATCCCGCGACGGACGCGCCTCCACTTCCCGACCCACAGGAGACGAACCCATGCACATTCTGGCCGCAACGGGCGGTGCGGCGGGCCGGACTGTTGGCCCGGGACATCGGCGCCGAGCTGACCCTCCTGCACGTCGTCGATGACGACCAGCCGACGGACCTGGTCGCGCTCGAAACGCGCGAGGCCGAACGGATCCTCGGCGAGCAGATCGGCGCGGTGGCCGAATTGCGCGGACTCCCCTCGCGCGCCCTCGTCATCGCTGGCGACCCGTTCGACGGCATCCTGCGCGCCGCAGCATCAACGGAGGCAGGCCTCATTGTCATGGGTGCCCACCGCAAGCAGCTCCTGCGGGACGTCTTTGTCGGGACGACCATCGAGCGGGTGATCCGCGCGGGTCCGTTTCCAGTCCTGATGTTGAACGGGGAGGTGGAGCAGCCTTACCGGACGGCCCTGGCTGCCATCGACCTGTCCGAGCCGTCCGTTCTCGCCATGAGGACCGGTATAGCCTTGGGCTTGCCTGCCGGTGCCCGGCTCGGGCTCGTTCATGCCTTCCTGCCGCTGGCGAAGGGCCAGATGTTCTATGCCGGGCTCAGCCAGGACACCATCAACGGGTACGTGGCCGACGAGCGCATCCGGGCCACCAACGAGCTGATCGCGTTCCTCGAGGCGAACGGTCTCGACGATAACGGGCAACCGATGTGCGTGGTGGAGGAGGGCACCGCGTTCGAGGTGATCTCCAAGGCCGTGGCGCAGGTGGAGCCCGACGTCCTGGTCATGGGAACGCATGGCCGCTCGGTCCTCGCCAGGATGCAACTGGGCAGCGTGACCGAGGAGGTGCTGCGGTCCCTCGACATCCTTGCTGTTCCGCCTGTCCGATGAGGCACCGGGTGCGTTCGTCTCCAACGCACTGCCCGGCCCTTGAAGGCCATAGCCCGGAAAAGGGCAATGGCCCCGATGTTCCGCCGGATGATCTACACGGATCATGTGCAGGCGGCCCACATGATCCGCAAGGTCGTGCTGCGGCAGACCGCCATCCTGAACTATGTCGACCCGTTCTGATCCGGTCACCCGGCGTCACCCAAACGGGGATGGCCGTACGCCGCACCTGGGAGCAACCCGCAATGCGCAGGTCTCTAAGGACCGCTCCTGGCACATGCCGGTCGTTTGTTCCGTGGCTGCTTAAGCCTCAAGTCCGGGCGTTGCATTCGTGATGCTTGGTGAACTCTAAGGTGGCTCGTCGGGGAGCCGCCTTAGAGTTCAGATTTCAATCTGCTCCGCAATCAGAAGGGCATCGCCGACGTCGATCCCAAGATACCGAACAGTGCTCTCGATCTTGGTGTGGCCGAGCAGAAGTTGGACGGCTCGGAGATTGCCGGTTCTCCGATAGATCATCGACGCTTTGGTACGCCGCAAGGAATGGGTACCGTAGGCGAGGGGATCCAGCCCAATCGCGCGAAGCCAGGATGCCAGCAGGCGGGCGTACTGGCGCGTCGTCATTGCCTTTCGCCGATTGACCCTGCTCGGGAACAGCGGCTCCCCCTTGTGCAGATCCTTCTTCTCCAGCCAGCGGCCCACAGCCTCCCGGGTTTGCTCTGTGATCTCGAACTGAACAGGCCGGCCCGTCTTCCGCTGCATGACCGTAGCTCGGGAGCGCACCCGCCCATTGAGGGCCACATCATCGACGCGGAGCGCGACGAGGTCACAAGCTCGCAGCTTGCTGTCGAGGGCGAGATTGAACAGAGCCAAATCCCGGATGCGATGAGCAACCTGAAGCCTGACCCGAATGGACCAGATCTCTTCGCCTTAAGAGGCGGTTTGGGACCGATCAGCTTGCCCCGGTTCCAAGGTGCGGTGGTTCGGCAGGGATGGTTAGCGATCATGTCTTGCATTGCAGTGCTCCCGAAGTGAAGCCCCCGCAATGAACCTTGGCCGTTTATGCCGACAGGAAACCCAGGCTGAGCATTCCGTTCAAAGCCTTCGTCAGCTCACCAAGGTAACCCGGACGTTCGTTACTTGGCGTCGATCTCCTCCTCGTGACCCATTCCGGACCTCCGGACATTAATAGGGCCGCCGAGCACTACTTTGGCAGGTACGAGGAGCCTGGTGCGCCCTGCCGGCGTCTTGACCTGAAGAATTGTCCGCAGGAGGTCGTAGGCTGTCTTCAGGGCTCCCGCGGGAACAAGCGGCCGGCCGAAAGGCGACCCCGTCAGCAGCCATCCGGATAGGAGCGGGTCGGAACATCCATCTGGGACAGCAGGCTCCGGAGGATCAGCAGCCCGAATGCGATCCAGAGCGTCGGCGCGAAGGCAGTCAGGATCAGGAAGACGCTCGACGGAAGGTGCGTAAACACATCACGTGCATGGATCTCACAAATACGTCCTGAGGCTGATACGAACGTCACACGTGAAGACTGCGCGGCGACTGGCGGGTGCTAGAGATCACATGGTGCTCTTCCTTCGACCGTTTGCCGGGGGCGGTTCAGCAATCCAGTCGAGGGTCGCACCATGGGGATGGGCCGCAGCGACAGGTTGCCCATTCACAGCCAACATGAAGAGAGGGGGGCGCAACTCGCGATCGATCTTCGCTGCGATGCTTGGGAAAACCCTCGGCTCCTCGTTGCTGATCCAATAGTCGCACAATGAGAGCGCCTGCGCGGCGAACGCGTCACGTTGAGCTTGATCAGACACGTAAGCGAGCACGGCTGTGTGAAACACCACCAGAGTTGCGTCACGGGGAGCTTCCTTCACGAGCAGGGGGAGATCCCGGGTAAGGTCTCCTTGCACGATGGAAGGCGGGTCTGCGCGGGCGACCTGCACGGCGGCGCGTAGGCGCGCCAGCCGATCCGACTGCTCGGGCCAGACGAGCGTCTCAAGCCAGGCCATTTGATCGGCGTCCTTGACGTCAAGCGGACGAATATCCAAGCCGGCCCGCCAAACCACACGAGGCAAGCTCTTGGGCACAGGCGTGGCCTCATCCGCGCGACACGGAAAAACCGGAGTGTCTGCCGTCATGTCAACCGGCCTGAGCACGTGGACGCCGTAGTCGTAAGCATAGCGGTCAGGCAGCAGGCAGAGGCCAGCCGACGTGCCAACTTCGAGAAGGGCGAGGGGCTGCGGGAGCAATGCGAGGACCGGCAGGAGGGCTGCGCAACGTCCAGCCTCGTTGGTCTGCGTCGATCGTTCCATGATTACGGTGCGGATCTCGCCCCAATGCGCGAGCGCATTGCGCCGAAAGTCAGCCCAGCCCCCCGGCACGCCGGTGACGTGACGTACAGCAGCAAGAAGAAGGTTGGGCTGCTGCTTCGCCGGAGGCAGATCGGCGAGATGCGCGAGCATGTCAGGGTCGTCTGCGATACTCTCGCTGAGCGCCTCATACAGCGGTGAGCGACCCCGGGCCTCCTCCCGGGCGAAGCGGCGGTAAGTCTCTGCGATTGCGGTGGTCATGACGAAACGCTCCCTGTCGGGACAAAACCGCTTGTCGAAGCCACTCTATCACGTCCAGTTCATTTGAATGACACCCAAAGTGAAACACCTCGGTGACGTCCTCTAAGTGGTGCATCCGGTATGTTCAGGGGGTATAATCGCGGCTTGCTGGCCTGCGGGCGGGAGGTGACCCATGACACCGATCTGCTTACGGGATTTGACCGTTGAGGAGTGTGCACGGGTCCAGACGTTGGCTCACGCGCGCACCGCTCCGGCTCAGATGGTGCAACGGGCTCAAATCATCTGGCGCGCGCGTCACGGCGAGAGCCCATCCGCCATTGCCTCTCGCCTGGGCCTGGATGTCGAGACGGTGCGCAAGCGCATCCACCGCTTCAATGCAGAAGGAGTGGAGGCCCTGAAGGATCGGCATCGCTCCGGACGCCCGCCCACCTATCCGCCTGAGCAAGCCGCCACCGTGATCGCCACGGCGCTGATCAAGCCAGAGACGCTCGGGCTGCCGTTTGCCGCCTGGACGCTCGACCGACTGGCCGCCTACCTGCACGAGGTCAAAGGCATTGCGATGCAGCGCAGCCGCATCGACGAGATCCTGCTCCAGGAGGGCTTGCGCTGGCACAAGCATGAGACCTGGTTCGGCGAGCGGGTCGATCCGGCCTTCGCCACAAAAAGGGGGCGATCGAAACGCTCTACACCGCACCGCCTGCAGGCAGTTGGGTAGTCTGTCTCGACGAAATGGGACCGGTGAGCGCGAAGAGCGACGCGGGTCGTGCGCTGGTGCAAACAAAGACGCGACCAGCCGAGCGCGCGAAGCGGGAGATCGACTACGGCCGGCGCGCCAAGGGCTACATCTTCGGGGCCTTCTGTCCCGCGACCGGCGCAGCGTTCACGCATCCCTATCCCGGACGGGGTGGCGCGCATTGGGTCGACTTCCTGGAGCACGTTGAGGCCTGGATCCCGCGCACGACCCAGCGGATCTATGCGATCATGGATAATCTGAGTTCGCATCGCACGACCGACGTGTTGCTGTTTCTGCTCGCCCATCCGCGCTGGGAGATGGTGTTCCAGCCCAAGTACGCGGCTTATCTCAACCTGATCGAGCCGTGGTGGAAGATCCTGCGCTCGCTGGCACTGGCGGGCCGGCGGTTCGAGAGCTGGGACGAGATCATCGATGCGATCGACCGCGCCACGATCTACTGGAATGCGCATCGCCATCCCTTCGTCTGGGGTCAACGCCGCCGGCATCGGCCGCGCCGCTCACCCGGCATCGCCCTGCTGCCCAAGGCAGCATGACTTGCCGGATGCACCACTAAGTGTCCCACAGCTATACCGCCGGTTCATCGGCCCTTTTCGGTTTCGGTTTAACAGTGCTTTTATTGGTCCGAGAGCTAGCGGCCAGGAGCCGACGTTCGTTGGTCGGCCGGAACGTGAAGGGTTGACCCAGTGCGGACCATCCCGTGATCGGAGCATGTGGATGGACCGAGCGTGTGGAGCAGACTGTGCATCCGGGAAATCGTCTTCCGAAGACGCTCGAACGGAACTCTATCCGAGCCGATAAACGGTTATCAGAATTTCCATAGCCTCGCGCGCAATTCGGCACATGATCGGTAGGCCATGCCCCATGCCTGGAAAGAATGCGAAGACCTTGCCAAGGCAGACATTGACATCTCCGAGGGCGAGAGGCGCGTGGCCCAGCAGATCACCCTGATCGGGTGGATGGCCCAGAAGAGGCACGATACAGAGGAAGCAACGAAGCTGCTCTGGAATTACCAGACCACCCTTGCGGGGTGGCGCGAGCATCGTCGCCTGATCCTGGAGGCGATCGAGCGTCTGGAGGGGCTTGGCCACGACATCCCTGTTCGATAACGCCCTAGCGGAAATCGGCGAGGCGTTCCGTCAGCACGCGGATCAGGTCCTGATGGGCCTTTAGAGCCTTCCCATAAGGTCAGACGCAAGACTTGCGCGGGACAGGTCACGGAACAGCTTAGCTGCGCCGCTTGCAAGAAAAGGGATCGATCATCCCCACATCTTGGCCCCAATTATTTATTAACCTACGTTAACTTTTGCGGATCGCAGCCTGCGTGTTCAGTCATGCCGACCTTGTGGACCGTGCTTCTACTCTCGGACCTCCACTAGGGGCGACGGCGATGACAGACATTGTGCTTCCGCCTGCGAGTGCCAGCGTACAGCCTGCCTCATCCCAATCACCAGCCAGCCTGACCCTGCCTCCCGGCTACGTCTACCCCGGCGTCTCCCAGGAGATCGTGCCGGTCCTGCACGAGTTCGGCCTCAATCCCGAGCCGCTCATCCGCGCGGCAGGCCTCGACCCGCGCCTGTTCGCCGATGGGACGAGCGTGATCCCGTTTGCAGCCCTGGGCCGGCTGTATGCCCTATGCGGGACCCGCACGAACTGTCCTCACTTCGGGCTCTTGGTCGGCCGGCGGGCGAGCATCCTGTCGCTCGGTCTGGTCGGCCGCCTGATGCAGCACGCGGACACGGTTGGCGATGCCATGCGGGCCTTGGTGGCGCACCTGAGCCTCCACGACCGGGCGGTGGCTCCCGCGCTGATGCTCAGCGACGGCATGGCCCTGCTCACCTTTGCGACCTACCAAGCGGAGAGCGCGGGCGTGCAGCAGGTCCTCGACGCCGCCCTGGGTGTGACCGTCAACATCCTGCGGAGCTTGTGCGGGGCGAACTGGCACCCAACCGAGGCTCTGGTGCCCCGAGCTGCTCCGGCGGAAACCGAGCCATACCGGCGCCACTTCCGTGCTCCAGTGCGGTTCAACCAGGAGATCGCCACTCTCGTGTTCCGGGCCCGGGACCTGGGACTCCGGATTGCCGGTGCCGATCCCATCCTCTGGGCCATGCTGGAGGAGCGGATCCAGCAATTGAAGGGCGTTCAGGGCTCCGAGTTCTCGGACGACATCCGGCGGCTGCTACGCACGCGGATCATGAGCCGGCGCTGTTCGGCCGAAGACATCGCCGAGCTGCTGACCATGCACCGCCGTACGTTGAGCCGGCGGCTCAAGGATAGCGGTCAGGGTTATCGCTCGATGACGAACGAGACCCGGTTCGAGATCGCCCGCCAGTTGCTGGAGGACACTGACGTGTCGCTCGGCCAGATCGCGGCAGCGCTGGGCTACTCCGAGGCGAGCGCCTTCACCCGTGCCTTCCGGCGCTGGTCGGGCCAGACGCCCAGCGCGTGGCGCAGCGAAAGCCACGGCTGAGATCCGTTCGATTGACCAAGCGGGCTCTGTCTGGGACCCAGGAGACCTCCATGCATCGTCTTGTGGCTGGCCTTGGATTGATGGGCCTCCTCGTCGTGGGCGCAAGCCCTGTCGGGGCGCAGCAGCAGTTCGACGGACGTTGGGGTATCGAGGCGATCCCGACCAAGGGGGCCTGTAAGAGGGTCTACCGATACGCCGTCACCGTTGAAAACGGCACCATCCGCAGCAACACCCCAAGGCGTGCCGTGATCAGGGGGCGGCTGGACCCGAGTGGTCGCGTTCAGGGAAGTGCCGAACGCAACAGGACCAGGGTCGATGTTACCGGCAACTTGTCAGGACGCTCCGGGTCAGGCCAATGGACCATGGCGGGACGATTGAACTGTTCCGGACAATGGCGGGCGGAAAAGCAGTAAGCGCAGCAAGCAGGGCTCACCTGAGGAATTTGACAGCCTATAGAACTGGGGTGCTTCTGAAGTCGCGCTGGACACGCAGGCGTCCTTCCCACACCTCCTCCGCTCCAGGTTTGGGACACGGCCAGGCATCACTCCGCCGCTCCGCAATCCGTGAAGCTCGGTGCTGATCCATCCGCAGTTGTGAGGCCATTGCAGCCAACGCGATGCGCATACGCGACCCTCGTCACGAAATGCAAAGCGAATGTCCCAACCGGACAAGCAGATGCCGCGGATCGGATCAGCATGACGAAACAGTTGACACGGGGCAAAGCCGGAGGGGGTCATGCCTCGGTTCTTTTTCCACATCCGGGACGTTCGTCTCGGACTGAGTCGCGACGAATTGGGGCTCGACTGCCCTGACGTGGAGGCTGCCTACCTTGAGGCGTGCCGGGCTGGCCTGGACCTGAGGCATGAGTTTGTGGCCCGGGGCCAGTCTCCGCAGGACTTTTCCATCGTGATCGCCAATGCCGCGCACGAGTTCGTCTCCGAACTTCCGTTCACTGTCGTGTTCGGTCATCGGATGGCCAAGAATAATGCCCATCCCTAGGGAGAACGCCATCGGTTGGGCGAACTCATCACCCCGACCTGATCTTTACCAGGGAGCGAGCACAGCGCGGATTGATCCCGGGGGCGTCCGATTCCAATCGGCAGAGGGATTCCTGCTCCCGCAGCAGCGACGGCGCCTTTTGACACTTCTCGGAATTAAGGCTTTGGTCTGCCCATGACGCGGTGAGCCGACCTTCATTTGATTTGTTGTTCGTTACTCGTTGACCCAGCGCAGACACCGCTCACGGCGCCATTAATCTTGACCAATTGCCGATGGGTCAAACGATGCTCGGACACGTTCGCTGGTGATCTATTGCAAGGGCCGCTGGGATTCCAGCCGGCGGCGGATTCCCTCATGAGCGCTTTCGTTGCGCTGGATCATGAGTGCGGTGGCGGGTTCAGGCGCCTGATCAGGGTGGCCGGCATCAAGCGGAGGAGAAGGATCGTACTCGATGGCGAGTTGAATAGCCTGGGCGACCTCGGCCCCTGCTAGTTCGGCGACGACGCTGATTGCGAAGTCGATCCCCGCTGACACGCCACCTGAGGTGAAGACATTGCCGTCGTGCACGATCCTCGCCTTTTCGTGACGAGCGCCGACCAGCGGCAACAGGTCGACATAGGCCCAATGCGTTGCCGCGCGACGCCCCACGAGCAACCCGGCCGCCCCGAGAAGAAAGGCCCCCGTGCATACGGACGTCACGTACCGGGCCTGCCCACCCTGGGTGCGGACGAACTCAACCGTCTCGGTGTCGGCCAGCGCATCGACAACGCCAGCCCCACCCGGCACGCAGATCAGGTCGAGCCTGGGAGAGGTGTCGAACGTGCACGTCGGCATGATCCCCAATCCACGGTCGCTCGAAACCGGCTGCAACGTCTTGGCGATCACGTGAGCCGCTGATTGTGGAAACCGGCTGAGGACCGTAGGTGACGGAGGTGTTCCCAGCCGACTGAGGACTTCGAACGGGCCGGTGAAGTCAAGTTGCGTGATCCCGGGAAAGATCACAAAGCCAATGTTGAAGTCGGCCATGCTGCACTCCTCCGTGCTGGGAGCCACGCGAAACCTCCGCCGACCATTGCGTCTCCTGCAACAGCTCGCAATGAGTCATCGGCCGTCGAATTCGGTGGGGCTTGATCTCAAGCCAACGGGATGCTCCTCACACCGCGGCGAGGATCTCGAACTCGCCGCTATTTTCGTTGGGAACAGGGTTCAACCCACCATGCAGGTGCAAGCGTTAACGAGGCATAGCGTCCTTGGACCTGCGGAGAACATCGCAAGTCAGGATAGTCGACGGAGTCGAGATGTCGATCAAATATAAGTTGTGGGATTCATCAGGAACTGTGACCTCTACACAGGCCCGGATCGGCCTAGTACTACCGTGTCATAAACTGACGGGTCGAGGTATAGTCGGAAGTGCCATCATACGGAGGGCGTGTGATGAACCTTCCTATCCCATCGGAGACGCGCGAGGCGCGGTTTGCCACGTATGTTGATGCCCTTGCGGAAGGGCTCGGCCATGCCGACCGGGTCGCCCCGATGCAGGCCTACTGTACCGGGCTTCTCCTGCCGGGTGAACGCAAGAGCATCGAGCCCATGGCGGCGCGGCTCGCCCCTCACCGCGCCCGGGCGGCCCACCAATCCCTGCATCATCTCGTAGCGCAGGCCGAGTGGTCGGATGAGATCCTGCTGGCGTGCGTGCGTGAGCAGGTGCTGCCCGTCATTGAACGGCATGGGGCCATCCGCGCCTGGATTGTCGATGACACCGGCTTTCCCAAGAAGGGCAGCCATTCGGTTGGAGTGGCCCGGCAATACTGCGGGCCGTTGGGCAAGCAGGACAACTGCCAGGTCGCGGTCAGCCTGTCGCTGGCCAACGCTCACGCAAGCCTGCCGATCGCCTATCAGCTTTATCTGCCCAAGGAGTGGGCGCTGGATCCCGAGCGACGGATCAAGGCCGGCGTGCCGGATTCGATCCCGTTTCGCAGCAAACCCACCATCGCGCTCGCCCAGATCCGGGCGGCGCTGTTGGCGGGGGGGGTCACCGGCTGTGGTGCTGGCCGATGCCGGATATGGCTCAGAGACGGCGTTTCGCACCGCGCTGACCACCATGGGCCTGACCTACATCGTGGGCATTGCGTCGAGCACCAGCCTGTGGGCGCCCGGCACCGGGCTCGTGCCGCCGCAGCCCTGGAGCGGGCGTGGGCGTCCGCCTACACTGTTGCGGCGGGACGCTCAGCACAAGCCGGTCTCAGCCCTGAAGTTAGCGAAAGATCTGCCTCGAAGCGCTTGGCACATAGTTCCGTGGCGGGAAGGCTCCAAGGCTCCGCTGACGTCGCGCTTTGCGGCCGTGCGGGTGCGGCCGGCGCACCGCGACTACTGGCGTGCGACCCTGCGGCCGGAGGAGTGGTGTCTGATCGAATGGCCTGAAGGCGAGAAGCGGCCGACCAAGTACTGGCTCTCGACCCTGCCGGCCAACACCGTCCTGCGGGACCTTGTTGATCTGGCGAAACTGCGCTGGCGGATTGAGCGGGATTATCAGGAGCTCAAGCAGGAGATCGGTCTGGGACACTTTGAGGGACGGGGCTGGCGCGGGTTTCATCACCACGCCACGCTGTGCCTTGCGGCTTACGGCTTCTTGGTTTCCGAGCGGAGCCGGTTTCCCCCCTCAGCGCCGGTCCGGCTCACGACCGGCCAAGCGTCCCGCCTCTCGAAAGCCGACCAGCCTCGTGGCTGCGCCCATCCGCCCCGAACGCCACGTCGCCCAGTCGATCGCCACCATCCGGGCTGAACTCATCTGCGCTCTCGTGCGAAGGCTCCCACGATGTCCCTGCTGCCATACAAAGTTTATGACATAGTAGTACTAATACCCAGCCAGGGAATTGCTGACTCGGATTTGCGTCGGGGCGCCTGACGTGATTCACTGCGGAGCGGGGGCGTTGTTGAGGGGATCAGCATGGCTGCCCTCCGGATCCGCCAGGACTACTCACCATCCGACTTACGCCAACGGGCTGCTCGTGAGAGGGACACCCGGGCCAGCCTGCGGTTGCTGGCCATTGCCAATGCGCTTGAGGGCATGACCCGAACGGAGGCCGCCCGCCTGGCCGGCATGGAACGTCAGGCTCTGCACGATGCCATCCTGCGCTTCAATGCCGAGGGACCGGACGGTCTGCATGACCGCCATCGTTCCGGTCGCCCGGAGCAGCTCAGCCCTGGTCAGCAGGCCGCTCTCAAGGCCCACATCCTGCACGGGCCGGAGCCCGAGCGCGATGGGGTGAGCGCCTGGCGTCTGGTCGATCTGTGCGAGTACGTCGAGCGGACGTATGGCGTGAGCTACAGTGAGTGGGGGCTCTCGTGCCTGCTCAAGCGGCTGGACCTGTCACGGCAGAAGACCCGGCCCTCGCACCCGAAAGGCAATCCGGCCGCCCAGGCGGCGTTCAAAAAAGGAGCTGCCCTCAGCGCTGCAGGCCGTCGCGGCAGAGCATCCTGAGGCGCGTCTTCAGCTCTGGTGCCAGGACGAAGCGCGCTTTGGCCAGAAGGGCCGGACCACCCGCGTTTGGTACGAGCGTGGGGTACGTCCGCCCGGCGTGGTCGATCAGCGCTTCGAGAGCTTGTACCTGTTTGCCGCCTGCCGTCCCGGCACGGATGAGACCTTCGCGTTGGCTCTGCCGCGGGTGAATGCCGACGCGATGACGATCTTTCTGGAGCAGTTTGCCCGGCAGCTCGAACCCGGCGTACATGCAGTGCTCGTGCTGGATCAGGCTGGCTGGCACGACGCGCGGGCCTTGCACGTGCCAGAGACGATCACGCTGTTGCCTTTGCCGCCGGCGTCACCCCAGCTGAACCCGGTGGAGCGGGTCTGGCTCTACCTGCGTGAGCGCTATCTCTCGCATCGGATGCTCGACGATTATGAAGCCGTGTTGGACGCGGTCTGCCGCGCCTGGAACCGGCTCCTCGATGAGACAGGCCGTCTCACAACATTGACGGCCTACCCGTATCTCACTGCGTCAGGAATTCCATGAGCGGGTATAAGTGGTGCATCCGGCAAGTCATGCTGCCTTGGGCAGCAGGGCGATGCCGGGTGAGCGGCGGGTCCGATGGCGGCGGCGTTGACCCCAGACGAAGGGATGGCGATGCGCATTCCAGTAGGTCGTGGCGCGGTCGATCGCATCGATGATCTCGTCCCAGCTCTCGAACCGCCGGCCCGCCGATGCCAGCGAGCGCAGGATCTTCCACCACGGCTCGATCAGGTTGAGATAAGCCGCGTACTTGGGCTGGAACACCATCTCCCAGCGCGGATGGGCGAGCAGAAACAGCAACACGTCGGTCGTGCGATGCGAACTCAGATTATCCATGATCGCATAGACCCGCTTGGTCGAACTCGGGATCCAGGCCTCAACGTGCTCCAGGAAGTCGACCCAGTGCGCGCCACCCCGTCCGGGATAGGGATGCGTGAACGCTGCGCCGGTCGCTGGACAGAAGGCCCCGAAGATGTAGCCCTTGGCGCGCCGACCATAGTCGATCTCCTGCCTCGCGCGCTCGGCCGGCCGTGTCTTTGTTTGCACCAGCGCACGACCCGCGTAGCTCTTCGCGCTCACCGGTCCCATTTCATCCAGGCAGATCACACAACTGCCTGCAGGCGGTGCGGTGTAGAGCGTTTCGATCGCCCCCTTTTTGTGGCGAAGGCCGGATCGACCCGCTCGCCGAACCAGGTCTCATGCTTGTGCCAGCGCAAGCCCTCCTGGAGCAGGATCTCGTCGATGCGGCTGCGCTGCATCGCAATGCCTTTGACCTCGTGCAGGTAGGCGGCCAGCCGGTCGAGCGTCCAGGCGGCAAACGGCAGCCCGAGCGTCTCTGGCTTGATCAGCGCCGTGGCGATCACGGTGGCGGCTTGCTCAGGCGGATAGGTGGGCGGGCGGCCGGAGCGATGCCGATCCTTCAGGGCCTCCACTCCTTCTGCATTGAAGCGGTGGATGCGCCTTCGCACCGTCTCGACATCCAGGCCCAGGCGAGAGGCAATGGCGGATGCGCTCTCGCCGTGACGCGCGCGCCAGATGATTTGAGCCCGTTGCACCATCTGAGCCGGAGCGGTGCGCGCGTGAGCCAACGTCTGGACCCGTGCACACTCCTCAGCGGTCAAATCCCGTAAGCAGATCGGTGTCATGGGTCACCTCCCGCCCGCAGGCCAGCAAGCCGCGATTATACCCCCTGAACATACCGGATGCACCACTTAAATGGGCGTTGGTTTTGGACCGGCTGCACGGTGCAGCCGGGTTCCTCTGCGACCTGCACCCTTTTTCGGCGGGAAGGTCTCCAAATGGCACTGGGCTGAACTTGGCCGTATTTCCGCAATGGATCGGTATCGGGACCTTCGCAGAACGTCGCCCAAGGACTCAGGAGACCCACAGGGGACTTTCAGGGGTTGCCATATAGGGGATCATTCGCCGGCCTGTTTGTCCAACTAATGGATAACAAGCTGGGCAAGAGGGACTGCCTTGGCGAAAGCCTGAGCCTCAATTACAGTCCAATTATATCGAACCTAGTTCAACATATTTGGACAAGCGCCGATGAGTGCACTTCGCAATGCCGCCGCCGTCCTGCGCTGCTTCACCGCGGCCACGCCGGAGCTGTCCGTCACGGACATCGTCGAGCGTCTCGGCCTCGCCAAAAGCACCACCTCCTGGCTCCTGAAGCTGATGGCCGAGGAGGGCTTTCTCGAGGTGGCCGCTGCCAGCCGTCGCTATCGACCCGGACCTCTCCTCATCGCATCGGGCCACCTCTTCCGCACAACCTCGTCGCTGGTTGGGGCCGTCCACGAATTCATCGCCGTCGTCGTCGCCGAGGTCGGCCACACCGGATACATCTCGATCCTCGATGGGACGGACGTCTTCGCCATCCGGATGCATCCCGGCAGCCATCATCTCCGGGTCGTGACCCCGATCGGCCTGCGCCTGCCGGCTTTCGCAACCGCCGTGGGGCGCAGCCTTCTCGCCCGCAATTCGGACGAGGACGTCCGCGAACTGTTCCAGCGTCCCCTGCCAAGGATTTCGGACCAGGCTCCAGGGACCTTGGACGAGTTGCTCCCACGCCTCGCCACCGTGCGCCAGGCGGGCTTCGCCGAAGCCGACGACGAGGGCAACAGGGGGGTCGGCTCGGTGGCCGTCTCGATTGCCGACCCGGCTGCCAGGGAGGCGGTTTCCGCCTGCATCTCGTTTCCGCTGTCGAACGTCTCGGCCGACGAGCGTCAGGCGATCCGGGGAAGACTCGTCTCCGGGGCGAGCGAGCTCGGTCGCCGCTTCGACGATTCCTTCTGGACCTCCCGTCCGATGCCATCGGCCCGGGTCCGGCACACGGCAGCCTGAGGCTGCCACGAACCAACATGCGCTTTACAGGGAGGCTTGCATGACCCGCGATCGCTATCGCATAGGCTTCGACATCGGCGGAACCTTCACGGATTTCGTGCTCTCAGACGCGCGGAGCGGCGACATCCGCCTCTACAAGTGCCTGACGACACCGGAGGATCCGTCCATCGGTGCTCTCGAGGGACTCAACGCCATCACGCAAGATGCCGGGCTGACGCTGTCGGACATCGGCGAGATCGTGCATGGCACCACCCTGGTCACGAATGCCGTCATTGAGCGGAAAGGGGCCCGGCTCGGGCTCATTACGACCCAGGGCTTCGGTGACCTGCTGGAGATGGGCACGGAGCAGCGCTACGACATCTACGACCTGTTCCTCACCTATCCGGAACCCTTCGTCGAACGCCGCAACCGTCTGGAGGTGACGGAACGCATCGACCGCGATGGAAGCATCGTCACGGACCTCGACGAGAGCGAGGTCCGACGCGCGGCACGCAGTCTGCGTGAGCGGGGCGTCGAAGCCGTCGCGATCTGCTTTCTCCATTCCTACCGCAATCCTGCGCATGAACAGGCGGCCGCCCGCATCGTGCGTGAGGAGATGCCAGAAGCCGCGGTCTCGGTCTCATCGGAGGTTGTCGCGGAACTTTGGGAATACCAGCGCTGCGTCACGACCTGCGCCAATGCCTATGTCCAGCCGTTGATGAACGGCTATCTGACACGTCTCGAGCACGAGCTCGACCAGCGCGGCTTCAGCGGAACCCTCCGCCTCATGCATTCCGCAGGGGGCCTTGTCTCACCTGCGACCGCCCGGGCCTTTCCGATCCGTCTGCTCGAATCCGGTCCCGCCGGCGGTGCCCTTGCCACGGCGCTCTTCGGCGAGCGGGCCGGCAAGAAGGACGTGATTGCCTTCGACATGGGAGGAACGACCGCCAAGGCCTGCCTTATCGAGGACGGCCGCGCGGAAATCGCCCCCATGCTGGAGGCCGGCCGCGTCCATCGTTTCAAGAAGGGCTCGGGGCTCCCGATCAAGGCCCCCGTCATCGACATGATCGAGATCGGCGCCGGCGGCGGCTCGATCGCCGCCATCGACGAGGTCGGTCTGCTCCGGGTGGGGCCGCATTCCGCCGGTGCCGATCCAGGACCGGCGTGCTACGGCCGCGGCGGCACGAAGCCCACCGTCACCGATGCCAATCTCGTCCTCGGCTACTATGACCCGGGCTTCTTTCTCGGCGGCAAGATGAGCCTCGACAAAAGCGCCGCCGAGGACGCCATGCGATCCGTCGCAGATCCGCTTGGCCTGTCGGCTGCGGAGGCGGCCTGGGGCATCCACAAGGTCGTGGTCGAGAGCATGGCCGATGCCGCGCGGGTCTACCTCGTCGAGAAAGGCAAGGACCCGCGGAATTATGCGATGGTCGGCTTCGGCGGCGCCGGTCCGGCTCATGCGGCGGAGGTCGCCCGCACGCTCGGCGTGCGCGAGCTTATCATCCCGCCTGCGTCCGGCGCAGCCTCCGCGCTTGGCTTCCTCGTCGCTCCGCTCTCCTTCGAGCAGGTGCGCTCCCTGCCCGTGCGCTTGTCGGAAGGCTTGGACGCGGTCGCCCTCAACCGGACTCTCGACGAACTCGAAAGCCACGGGCGCGAACTCCTGGCCGAGGCCGGGATCAGCGGGGCCGCGGTGACGGTCGAGCGCTCGGCCGACATGCGCCTCGTGGGCCAGATGCACGAGATTACCGTTCCCCTTCCGGGTGGCCGCATCGACGAGGCGAGCCTGCCTGAAATCCACGCGGCGTTCGCCAAGGCCTACACTGCCCGTTACACCTCGCTCTATCCGGGCGCGCAAGTGGAAGCGGTCAACTTCCGGGTGCGGTGCACCGGTCCGGCCCCCGATCTGCAAGTGCGCGATGCGACAGGCGACGCGCAAGGCCGGAAGCAGAAGGGCACGCGCCAGGCCTGCTTCGGCGATGGCGCAGGCTTCGTCGACGCCGCGGTCTATGATCGGTATGCGCTCGCGTCCGGCGACAGGATTGCGGGACCGGCGATCATCGAGGAGCGCGAGGCCACCACGATCGTGCCGCCGGGTGATCACGTCACGGTCGACGAGGTTGGCAATCTTCGCATCGCAATCGCGGAAGTCTCGGCTCGCGATGCGGTCGTGACCTCCGAGATGTCGCTCGAGGATGCAATCCGGCAGATCGAGGCCGATCCGATTGCCCTTGAGATCATGTGGAGCCGCCTGATCACGGTCGTCGACGAGATGTGGCTCACGATCGTGCGCACCGCGTTCTCGCTCATCATTGCCGAGTCGCAGGACTTCGCCTGCGAACTGCTCGATCCCACGGGGGAGACACTGGCTCATTCGCCCCGCGCGATGCCGGTGTTCAATCTTACTCTGCCGCGGGCCGTGAAGGCGCTGCTCGAGAAGTTCCCGGCCGAGACCCTCCAGCCCGGAGACGTCCTGGTCACCAACGATCCGTGGCTGTGCGCCGGACACCTGTTCGACATTGCCGTGGTGACGCCGGCCTTCAAGGACGGGCGGTTGGTCGGTCTCATGGGGACCGTTGGACACGTGGCCGACATAGGTGGCACCAAGGCCAGTCTGAGCGCCCGCGAGATTTACGAAGAGGGCCTCCAGATTCCTCCGATGAAGCTGTTCAAGGCTGGGCAGCCCAGTGAGGACCTGTTCGCCCTGATCGGCGAAAACGTCCGCAACTCCGCCCAAGTGATCGGGGACATCCACGCCTTCGTGGCGGCCAATGCGCTCGGAGCCGAGCGCCTGGTCGCCTTCATGGATGAGTACGGCATGCAGGACCTCAAGGCGCTTGCCGCGGTAGTCCAGGGCCGCTCGGAGAAGGCCATGCGGGACGCCATCCGTGCCCTGCCGGACGGGATCTACACGTCGGAGATCTCGAACAATCCTCTCGGCGAGCCAATGCGTTTCCCGCTCAAGCTGACGGTCAGCGGCGACACAGTCGAGCTCGATTTTGAGGGCGCTCCGCCGCAGGTGGCCCAAGGCGGCTTCAACTCGACGCTGAACTATACGGCCGCGCACGCGACGTATCCGCTCAAGTGCATGCTGACGCCAGGCGTTCGCGGCAATGCGGGCTGTTATCGCGCCTTTACCGTCAAGGCTCCCGAGGGCTCGATCCTGAATTGCCGCAAGCCCGCGGCCGTCAACCTGCGCACCCGCACCGGGTGGTACATCGCGCCGAACGTCTTCCGGGCCCTGGCCGAGGCGGCGCCCGACAAGGTCCAGGCCGCCACGGGGCTTCCCGTTGCGACCAGCATCTATGGATACGATCCCTCCGGACGCCTCTATGCCGACCATCTCTTCGTCGGCGGTGGACAGGGCGGCTCGGACCGCGGTGACGGCAAGTCGGGCCTGATGTGGCCGACCTCCGCGGCCAACACCTCGATCGAGCTGTTCGAGTCCCGCGTGCCGGTGCTCGTTCTCGAGAAAGCCTACCTGCCCAACAGCGGCGGGCCGGGGCGTCATCGCGGCGGCCTGGGTCAGCGGGTCCGGTTCCGCAAGCTCGAGGACGATGGGCAGACGACGCTCGTCTCGATTTATCCCGAGGGCGTGAAGGTCGTTCTGCCAGGGCCCTTCCGGGGCCGTCCCGGAGGAGCAGCCTCCGGTGCCGTGCGGACCCTCGACGGCAAGCTGCTCAAGGATTGCGGCACAGGTGATCTCGTGTCGCTGACCTCCACGGAGGAGGTGGCCGAAGTGGTTCTGGCCGGCGGAGCCGGATTCGGCGATCCGCTCGAGCGGGCCCTCGACAAGGTCGCGGATGACCTTGCCAACGGCTACGTGACCGCCCGCGCGGCTGCTCATGATTACGGTGTCGTCGTCAGCGGTGACGGCCGCATCGAGGAGGCCGCCACCGCGGAGACCCGGCGCCGCCTGCATGCGGAGGACCGCGAGGGGCTTGCGCCGAAGCAGGACGAGCGTCGGGCGCCAGCCCCGCTCGACACCGCCGCGTACGCATCGTGAAGAGCGCGACAAGCGCCTCCGGCTTCATCCGCCCCGGGAATCCCCGGGGCGGCGCCAACACCAAGACAGTGGGAAACGTCCATGACCGACAATCTGCATCCCTTGACCAGCCGTGAGCCGCCACCGGCCGCGGCCGTATCATCCTCGCGGGCTCATCCCAGCCTGTTCGAGCCGACCACCCTTCTCCTGATCACGGTGCTCTGCATCTTCGGCGCCATCATCGGGATGCAACTGCTCGTCTCGCTCGGGATCACCGCGAACACGTCACTCATCGGTGCCCTTGCCGCGATGGCGCTGGCCCGGGTGCCGCTCGCGGCCCTGACGCGCTATCGCTCGATCCACGTTCAGAACCTGGCCCAGACCGCGATCTCATCGTCGACGTTCGGGGCCGGAAACAGCCTGCTCCTGCCGATCGGCATTCCCTTCGTCTTGGGACGACCCGATCTGATCCTGCCCATGTTCGCCGGCGTGTTCCTGGCGATGCTGCTCGATGCCTATCTCCTGTATCGCATGTTCGACACGAAGGTGTTCCCGGCGACGGGAGCCTGGCCTCCCGGCGTCGCGGCGGCCGAGGCGATCAAGGCCGGCGACCAAGGCGGGCGCAAGGCGGTGCTGATGGGCATCGGCGTTGCCGTCGGCGTGGTGGGCTCCTGGTTCAAGATTCCGATGTCGGCGTTCGGTGTCGCCTTCATCGGCAACATCTGGGCACTCGCGATGTTCGGCATCGGCCTGCTGCTCAGGGGCTACTCGACGACGATCTTCAACACGCCCTTGTTCTCGTCCGTCATTCCGGGCGGCGATCTCATGAAGGCTTACATCCCGCATGGCTTCATGATCGGCGCAGGCCTGGTCGCTCTCGTGCAAGTCGGTCAGGTGCTGATGCAGCGCAGCCGAGACGGAACCCCAGCCGGACCCGCGGATATCGGCCTCAAGAAGGCCCTCGGTCTCGGCACCATCGCCTACATCGGGATCGCCGTGCTGATCGCCGTCACCGGTGGCCTGATGATGGAAATGTCGTTTGGCATGCTGGTGCTCTTCGTGCTCTATGCGGCGTTTGCGGCCTACGTCCACGAACTGATCGTTGGCCTCGCGGCCATGCATTCCGGCTGGTTCCCGGCCTTCGCGGTGGCCCTGATCACGCTCATCATCGGCATGTTGATCGGCTTTCCGATTCCGGCGCTCGCCATGCTCGTCGGATTCTCGGCGGCGACAGGGCCGGCCTTTGCCGACATGGGCTACGACCTCAAGGCCGGCTACATCCTGCGCGGCAATGGCGCGGATCCCGCTTTCGAGCTCGCAGGACGGCGCCAGCAGCTCTACGCGGCGATGTTCGCGTTCGTTATCGCGGGCGTCATGGTGTTCTTCTCGTATGAGACCTTCTTTGCCCAGAACCTCGTAGCGCCGGTCAACCGCGTCTATGCGGCGACGATCAACGCGGGCGTGGCGCCGGGAGTCGCCTGGTCTCTGTTCATCTGGGCCATTCCGGGAGCTGTCCTCCAATTCCTGGGCGGCTCGAAACGTCAGATCGGGGTGCTGTTTGCCACAGGGCTCCTGATCAGCTTCCCGATGGCCGGCTGGGCGGTGCTGACCGGCATCGTGGCCCGCATCGCCTGGGAGCGACTGCGTGGGCCGGAAGGGGAAGGCGACATGGAGGTGTTCGCGGCCGGTGTCATCGCCGGGGACGCTCTCTTCAGCTTCTTCGACTCAGTCACGAAGAACCTGTTCAAATCCTAGTCGCGCTTGGCTCGGTGGGGCACGACGGTGCCGGACTCGGCCTAAGGGCTCGATGCCGGAGCCGTCGATCACGGACCGCAAGAAAGCCCACCCTTCCGAGCGAAGAGTGGGCTTTGATTGGATCCTTAGGGAAATGGGAAGCGAACCGCTGAGGCGGAAGGTGCAACAAAGGCTGCGCAAGACGGAGAGACAGTCCCTTGCACCACCCGGGTCAATATATGCTCCGGTTTGGTCAGACTCTTAAACCGGTGACACACAAATCTATCACGTTGCTACGTAGAGCCGTGTCATGGATGATCGTCTTCACATTCCAGTCATAACGCACGTCGAGGCGGTTGCTCGCC
Organism: Microvirga lotononidis; assembly: GCF_034627025.1. NCBI lineage: Bacteria > Pseudomonadati > Pseudomonadota > Alphaproteobacteria > Hyphomicrobiales > Methylobacteriaceae > Microvirga > Microvirga lotononidis. The sequence goes on from NZ_CP141050.1 coordinate 214,472, forward strand.
AGGTTTCTCTGAACCGAGGGCTGGAACGTCACGGAGTGCGAAGGTCTCCTCTTGGCACAGGGCGGACCTTGGCCGCATTTCCGCTTTGGCGGCGTGAGCAGCCGTTGTCACCGCCATGCTGAACGGCCGTGGTTGACACAAGGGAGAAGTTCCAACCATTGCTTGCAGCTTGGTATTTTGGTCGTCCGCGAACTGCATCCCAAAATCCTGTGAGGCGGGCAGCAACCTCAATGGCGGCCCTGCCGCACGAAGTACCAGACAGCTCCCAATTCGAGCGCTGCCCCACCTGTCACCAGCAGGGCGCTGAGGCTCTGTATGACGCTACTGCCCTGGATCATGAGCTTCTCAAGAACGAGGCCGAGAATACCCACAAGGATGACGATCCCCGACACGATCAGGCGACGCCGGAACATATCGCGAGGGTTTGCAGGGCCCCCTAGAGGAACCACGTGACGACCAGGCAAACGGTGGCCAGGAAGGTAATGCCGGTGGTGGCCCAGCCCAGGATATTGGTGAACCGGCCATTCACCCGCTCGCCCATGACCTTCCGGTCATTTGCCAGGAGCATCATCATGAACAGCAGGGGCGGCACGGAGAAGCCCTGCACGATACCCGACCAGACCAAGGCTCTCATTGGGTTGAAGCCGAGAAAGTTCAGCCCCACCGCCAATGCCGTCACAACGCCGATCGTGGCGTAGAAGAACTTGTTCTCCGATGGCTTGGCATGCAGGCTGCCCTTCTTGCCGAAGCCCTGAACGATGTCGTAGGCGGCGCCCGTGGTCATGATCGGGACGGCCAGGAAGCCGACACCGATGATCCCGGCGGCAAACAGCCATTTCGCTGCGGGCCCGGCCAAGGGCTCAAGCGCGGTCGCGGCCTGCGCGGCGGTCTCGATCTGCGTCTGACCGGAGGCGTGCAGCGTGCTGCCGGTGGCCAGGATGATGAAGTAGAGGATCACGTTCGAGAAGATCATACCAGTGAGCACATCCCGCCGGGTGCGTTCGATCTCGACGTTTGTGGCTCCCTTGCGCTGCCAGAGGTGGCGTCGCCCTTTCAGGATCTCCTCCTCGACCTCCTGGTTGGACTGCCAGGTGTAGACATAGGCCGAGAGGGAGGTGCCGATGCAGGCGACCACGATCGAGAGGAACTCGATGTTGAACTGGATGCGCGGGATGACGGTGCCTATGAGGACTTCCACCGGATCCGGTTTGGCCAGGATGGCGGCCACCACATAGGCGAACAGGATCAGGGCGAGCCAGCGGAAGATCTTCCGGATCGTCGAGTACGAGCCGAAGTACTGAAGCGCGAAGATCACTGCTGCCGTTCCGGCCACCAGCACCGGAACCGGAAGCGGGATCAGGAGATTCATGGCCGCGCCGATGCCGCCCAGATCAGCCGCCGCCTCGATGATGTTGCCAATGAAGGCGCCGATCATGGTCGGGTAGAGCACCCAGCGCGGGAACTGATCCCGGATGATGGCGAACAGACCCTTGCCGTAGACCTGCCCGAGCTTGGCCGAAAGATAAACCACCACGTACATCATCGGCAGCAGGACGGGCGCGATCCACAGGAAGCCGAGCCCGAACTTGGCGCCTGCACTGGCGTAGGTGCCGATTGCAGACGGGTCATCATCGGCCGCACCCGTGATGATGCCAGAGCCAAGAACGCGAAAGAGGCCGCCCTTCTGAGGCGGGTGGCCCTGTTCCCTGGTGTCGAAGGGCTCACGGAGCTTCTGGTGCATGGGGTCTCACTCGGTGGCGGGAGCGGACTTAACTCACCAGGAGGGCATGTGTTCGAGCCGCTTCGAAATCACGGATCACGACCTTTGCAGTGCATCCATCACTTTCTCGGGCGGCCGGTCGAACAGGAGGCCGCCCGGTGTCCGCTCAGCGCGGTTCCCGACTGGCACGTATGATGCGCAGCAGTTCTTCCCGCATCTGGGGCCATCGATCTTCCGGGACAAAGGGAGCAAGCTGGCTGATTGCAGCGTTCAACTGCTCCTCGTCCAGGGCTTCAGGATCGGTCAGGTAGTGGCCATGCTGTTGCAGATTATCCGACAACTGCTCATCGAGGGATTTCAGAAGGTTCGCCATGTGCCCCCTCCTTGGGGAAGGCGCGCTCTTTGTACACTCTGGTCACTGGGCAGAGAACACGGGTGATCGACCGGTGTTCCCCAAGCAACGGGTGCGAACGCTTCGCTCCCTTTAACGATCAGCCCACCCTCGGCCTCAATCAGTCGATCTGAACACCAGCTTCCTTCACGACCGGGGTCCACTTGGCGATCTCCGCCTTGACGTGCTCGCCAAGGGCCTCCGGGGTCGATCCGACCACCGTGGCACTGAAGGTCTTCAGCCGCTCCTGCACGGCCGGGTCCTTCACAGCCTTGAGCGCCTCGGCATTCAACCGATCGACGATCTCCTTCGGGGTCTTGGGCGGGGCAAACAGGGCATTCCAGGTATAGGTCTCATAGCCGGAAAGCCCGCCCTCGGCGATGGTCGGCATGTCCGGGAAGGACGGGGCCCGTTCCTTGGTGGTCACGGCAATGCCGCGCAGCGTGCCCGCGCGAATGAACTCGGAGGATGAGGGAAGGTTGTCGAACATAATGGGCACTTGGCCGGCTACCACATCGTTCAGGGCCGGGCCGGCGCCGCGGTAGGCAATGTGCTGCATGTTGACCTTGGCCATGGTTTTGAAAAGCTCGCCTGACAGGTGCAGCGGGGTGCCGACACCGGATGAGGCGTAGTTGTACTTGGACGGATCAGCCTTGAGGAGCGCGATCAGCTCCGGCACGGTCTTGGCCGGCAGGCTGGGATGCACCACCAGCACGTTCGGTACGACCACGAGCAAAGAGATCGGCGTGAAGTCCGTCACCGCATCGTAGGGCTTGCGCTTGAGCATGAGCGGATTGAGCGCATGCGTAGCCACCGTGCCCATCAGGATCGTGTAGCCGTCGGGCTCGGCCTTGGCGACGCGGGCCGCCCCGGTGCTGCCGCCCGCCCCGGCGACGTTCTCGACGATCACCTGCTGTCCCAGCCCCTCAGACATCTTCTGGGCGATGATGCGGGCGACCACGTCCGTGGAGCCGCCGGCTGCGAAAGGCACCACCATGGTGATTGGACGGGCCGGGAAGGTCTGAGCGAGAGCAGGCGTAAGGCCGAAGGCTGTGCCGGCCAGAAGGGTGGCGCTGATGAGAAGGGCTTGGCGTCGGGTCGTTTCGGTCACGATCAGGTCTCCCGCGATGTGAGGTCGGCGGCAACGAGGCGCCTTATGACCGTCTTACATAGCCGGAACGTGATCTCGGTCTATGGCCTGGAAGCATTTGGGATGTTGAACAATGCCCTGAAGCGGGTAAGAGAGCCAGGTTCACCCCAAGGAGGTTATAAATGTTCGACAGATTGCTCGGCGATGAGCCCACCAACGATCCGGCCGTCCGTGCGGGGAGCGTCATCGGCAACATCATAGGGATCGCTCTGTATCCAGTCCTGGCCTGGGTTGCGATGCAGGGGCTTTTCTAAAGCCAGTCTGGAGTGTGGGCGGTCTCGATGCCACACTTTTGCGTCTCATCATGCGTCCGTTGTTCCAGGTCCGAAGGGCCGGAAATAAACTCAGGAATGTCGCTTTCGGCACATTTGCGAAGTAAAGCGAATGTCTGCGGACGGAGGGGACAACAGACATTCCTCGCGCGCCAGCAATTTTCTCAAATGACCAAACCGAGTTCAGTTAGCCGGGCTTACAGAGTTTGTGCACAGAACCACGTCTGTCTGTCGCTTGACGTCAGCGAATCCTCCATGATTTTTGAGCCCTCGCATTCACACTGGGTTGGTAAAGCGTCCGTCAGATGACTCAAGGAAACCAAGTCAAAGGTCCCGCTTCATATTTCCCTTCCATCGAGAAGAAGTACGGCCATCCGATCAGCCATTGGATGAACGTTCTGGATGCCATGAAGGGCAAGAAGCACATGGAAATGGTTGCTGCCCTTAAGTCACAACACGAAATGGGCCAAGGACATGCCAACGCTCTCGTGGCCTATCATCAGGCACGAAACGGAGAGGCCTGACCAATACAGCCCTGTGATGGTGGCTGGCTGCACGAACGAAGCCTTGGTCGTCAGCTCAATCAACAGCCTATTGTGAAGGCCGCTAACGCGGAGGATCACTTTTTGGCACGCCCGAGACGTAAGCGCTTGGTCCGCTTCAGTGGTCATGAGGCGACGTTCATTGGCCGGCTGGAAGGTGAAAGGTTGACCGATTTCTGACGATGGGGTCGCGGATCCCCGATGGCTTGCAACTCCGGCCATCGGCCCAACCCTCCTGAAGAGGATCCGGGGCATGGGGCACTGTGACGTGCGCCCGATCCGGCAGATGACGGATGCCGAGCTGCTCCAGCGCACCGTTAGGATGATGACGCCGCAGCTCTCGCGAGAAGGTCGCCCACCCACGTCTGCCGACATCGAAGCGCAATGCACGGTCGCAGGACCAGATCCGGAGCGGCTGGACAGGTGTAAGTCAGGGCACATCGACGCGTAGCCCCGTGTAGGGCACCGCAGGTCGGGTCCTCGGAGCGGTTGCAATCGCTGGAGGATCCGCTGACGGCTCACACAGGCTGGCCATTTGGATGAGGCCGAAGCCGAAGACGGGATCCCGCCCGGGCTCGCCCAGATCGAGGGTGGCCGTCTCCAGCCGGGCCCGCATTGCTGACATGTCGAGATCGGGACGCGAGGCCAGCAGGATTCCTGTGGCAGCGGACACGAACGGCACGGCATAGGACGTGCCCGACTTGAGGGAGCCGGTCCCCTGGGCCGAGGCCGTCCAGACATTCACGCCGGGTGCGGACAGATCAATGTACGGGCCGTGCGTCGCCCGTCGGTACACGTTCAATTCCTGATCGACGGCCGTGACGGCCACGACACCTGGATAGGCGGCGGGATAGGACGGCTCGGCACCGGCACCATTGTTGCCGGCCGCCGCGACGAAGACGATGCCCTTCGCCTGGGCGGCGGCAATGGCCTTCTGAAGAACCTCGTTCGCCGGACCCGACAGGCTCATGTTGATCACCCGCACCCCATGCTCTGCCAAGGCTTCGATCGCTGTGACCAGCGACGTCACGTCCGTCCGGTCAGCGGTGCCGCCGTCGCGATAAAAGGCGTCCACGGCAACGAGCCGTGCGTCCGGCACCAAGCCAGGGGTTTGGCTTCCCGGCCGGCCGACGAGGAGAGCCGCAACGGCTGTGCCATGATCCTGCAACGAGGCGGTAGCGCGGCGGGTGGGTTGGGGCACGATCTCGATCGCCTGACCCTTCAGGGCGGCGTGCTCGACATTGATCCCCGTATCGATCACCCCGATGAGAGGAGCGGAGCCGCATTGAGAGGTATTTGATGCTGACCACTTCACAAGGGAGGCCCAGTTCACCAGCGAGGGAGACTTGCACTCGACGCCGGTGCAGGCCGGGCTGCCCTCATCGAGATAGTAGAACTGGTCGAAGTCGACCAAGGCCTGGGCATCGACGAGACGGACCTGTTGCCGGGCCTGCGCGACCGGGACACCGCTTGGCACCTGGAGCCTGATCACGCGAGCCGTGAGGCTGCCCTGGGTCCGGCTCTCGATCCGGAAGCCCTGCGCGGTTAGCCGGGCCAGGTCGGCCGGGGATAGGCCCGAGGCCACGATGGAGCGCGTGGATCGCCGCGGCTTGGGACGGCGGTCGATCTCGTCGGCCACAGGCACGGCACGGTTGAGCCGGGCTGTAACCGCAGGTGCGGTCTTTGCCGCCTGCACCTGAGCGGCAGCCTTGGCTCGGCTGGGTGGCTGAGGAGATGCCGCAGCCTTGCTTCGGCTCGCCGGAGCCGTGCCCGTGCCGGCTTGGGTCCGTTGGCTCGTGCCGCTCGATGCGGTTGCGGCACTCGGCGTGCTAGCTCCTGAATTGCCCTTGCTGCCGCTGGGGCCCGCGGCCGCACCCGCTCCCTTGCCGGGATTGGCATTCCCGTTGTTGCCGGAGCTGGCCGTGCCGCTGGTGCCACCGGCATTGGTGTTGCCCTTGCCCGCACCGGCCGCGTTGCCAGCGCCGTTTCCGTTGCCGCCTGCGTTTCCGTTGCCTCGACCGTTCCCCTGGCCGCCTATGCCGCCGCCCAGACCGCCGGCGTTGGAGTTGCCTCTGCCGCCATTGCTGTTGCCAATCCCGTTGTTGTTGCCATTTCCGTTCCCACCGACATTCCCCTGATTGCCTGCGTTGCCGCTTCCGCCGCCTCGGCCTCCTCCATTGTTGCCGTTGCCTCCGGCGTTTCCGTTACCGGCACCACTACCCGCGCCGCCTCCATTGGCATTGCCGTTATTGGCACCGTTGCCGTTTCCTGCACCGCCTGCTGGGCCACTGCCGTTCCCGTTACCGCGAGCGTTCCCGTTTCCACCACCGCGTCCGCCGCCATCGGAATTGCCGTTGCCGCCAGCATTGCCGTTGCCACGTCCGCCGCCGTCGCCCCGGCCGCCCCCGTTTCCATTGCCATCGCCATTCCCATTCCCGCCACCGTTGCCGTTCCCACCACCGTCACCCTTGGCGAGGGCGGATCCGTTCAGGATGGGCAGGCTCGAACCGTGGCCGAGGTCCAGTTGAACGCGCACGGGAAGGGCAATTGCAAGGCCTGCAACCGCGATGAGGGTCTGTTGCCACCAGCGTGCCATGAATCTTCCGCGCCTCAGTCGATCAACCCTCAATTCGGGCGAAACCGGAGCGTAAAGCCAGAAGCAAACCTGGAGGGTTGCTCATGCAGTACGCTCGCTCGTTTCGCTTTTACCGTACCTGAGATGAACGGGAGCGAACCAGTCACGAAATGTGTCGGATTCTAAGCTTGGCAATACCTGCTGGCGGGATGCCGCATGCATGACCATATGCCCGCCGGGTCGGACACATTGGGGTGCCCTGCCGGGCCGCATTTGCCGCACGCCATCCCTGCAACCCCGACCTCACGGCGCGGGCTCGGTTGCATCAACCGACTTCACCTCGACCAGCGCCTCGCGCTCCTGGTAGAGAACCTCGCCTGACGCAGGGCGGGCGCGGTTTCATGCATAACTTCAGCGACAAGCGTGCTTTGCTTGGACTTTCGGGGAAAGCCGGCGCATAGTGGGACCATCACCAGCCGGTCCGATACCATAGGCGCTGGTGGCAGAGAGAGACGTGTGCTCCCGCCTGCACCGCCAGGAGCATCGTCATGGCGAAGACGTCCCCAAGGCCTGACGACAACCCAGACGACACATCGCTCATCCAAGTCTCCTGGGAACTGGTCAAGCACTCACGCGAGTTGCTGGCCGCAACCAAGCCCCTCGTCGAACGCCGGCAGCATTGGCCTGTTGTTCGAGACCAAGGACAGAAGTCAGACCATGCCCAATGCTTGGAAAGAACGTGAGGACCTTGTCAAGGCGGAAGCTGACATCACCGCAGGCGAGAAGCGCGTGAGCGAGCAGATCCTCCTGATCAAGGAACTGGCCCGGGATGGTCACGACGTGACCGCAGCCGAAAAGGTGCTCCAGAATTTTGAGGACACCCTGGAGCAATGGCGGTGGCACCGGCAGATCATCCTGGAGGAAATCGAGCGACAGGAAGGGCTGGGACACGACGACCCCGGCTCTTGAGGTACACTCCTATCCGAACTGTCAAAAGGCTGTCCCATTCGAGCAAGCACGTCTCTCCGTCTTGTCGCAGCCTGACGCCATGAAAATGCCGTCCCCTCGCAGGGCAGGCTTGCCCCAACCTCACAGTGGCCACCAATCGCTGGCCGGCGAGTTGCGGCGCATGCTCCATCACGAGCTCATCCAGGATACCTGTTCGGCGGAGAGGGCGGCCAGCTTCTATGCGGTGTCCCGCCGGACCCTGTGCCGGCACCTGACAGCCGAAGGCAGTTCGTTCCGACAGCTCACCACCGAGGTCCGCTGCGAGCTCGCCTGCCTGTTGCTCGCCGCGTCGAACCTGTCGCTCGGCCAGATCGCCGAGATCCTGAATTACGCCGAGCTCAGCGCCTTCAGCCGCGCCTTTCGCCGGTGGACGGGCCAGAGTCCGTCGGCTTGGCGCAGCAGTGAGCGCGGGCTGGCAGGATAGACAGGACATTGGCCGCATGCGCGGCTCGCCACAGGCCTGGGGCTTGGCCGGACCATCCCCGGAACGCGCGGCTTAAGGCGCTGGCCTCCGAGTAGCCAAGAGCCGCCGCAATCTGGCCGAGCGACATCTCGGTGCCCTTGAGCAGACAACAGGCCACCTCAAACCGAATCTCGTTCGCAAGGGTCCTGTAGCTGGTGCCGCGGCGCCTCGGGCGGCGGTCGACGGTGCGGCCGCTCATCGCCAGCAGTTCGGCCATGTGCTCCCGCGAACGCCGATGGTCCGTGAGCCAGGGACAGAGCAACCGCCGGATGCCGTCCGCCACCTCGGGGTCCAGAGCACCCGTCGTTCGCTCGGCCCGCTCCTCCAGCATGGCCAGGAGCAGCGGCTGCGCCCCAGGCCTTGGATCGGCCGTCGGCTCCGGCATGGACACATGCAAGTGGACCGTCATGAACGCTCCTGGGACAGGCCATCCTTGACCGGATGGCGGTCGGCTGAGACTGAGGTACTTGCAAAGGGAGCGCAATGCGCTCAAACGGTGCCTTTCCAGGTCAGTCACGCAGCCTCGAGTCCATTGATCGAAACGGCTTTCCACGACATTCGCGGTGCGGCACTTGCATACCGAAGGTTACGGGAAATACGTGGCTCATGGGCGCGAGCTAAGGCAGGATCGGAGCCATGCCCGACCGAGCCGAGCAAGTCGCCCGGATCCAGCAGCAGATCGTCGAAGGTGATCTGCGGATGTCCGCGCTTCGACAGGCAAGCCACCGCATCCTTGCGACAGCGCTGGCTCAGGCGACTTGGCCCTCCGGAAACCAACATTCCTGTCCCGCGTTACCCGACCGTAGCAGTTGAGAGTGTGAGGTCAGGCGGATGCGTCGGTTCCTGCGTGACAATGGGTTGTCGCTCACCTTGTTTGCCCTGTTCCTGGTCTCCTTCATCGGCCAAGCACTCACGGGTTGGAGGGCCAACGCCGAGGAGCTCCGCCTACACGAGTTGCCTGAGATCGGCTTCCTCATGTACCTGACCAGCGGCCACTTCATCTCGGCGACATTCGAGAACTGGGAAAGCGAATTCCTCCAGATGGCGACCTACGTGCTGCTCACCATCTTCCTGTTCCAGAAGGGCGCCTCGGAGTCCAAGAAGCCGAACGAGGACAATCCCGAGGACGAGTCGCCCTCGGCGCATCGCGGCGATCCAGATGCACCGTGGCCTGTCCACCGCGGCGGCCTGCTGCTGAAGCTCTACTCGCACTCGCTCAGTCTTGCCCTTGTCACGCTGTTCCTCGCCTCGTTCTGGCTGCATCTGGCGGGGAGCACGCGCCGAATGAACGAGGAGGCTGTTCAGCACCACCAGCCCTCGCAAACCATGATCGAGACGCTTGGGGATCCGCAGTTCTGGTACGAGAGCTTCCAGAACTGGCAAAGCGAGTTCCTGTCGATTGCCGTGCTGCTGGTGCTCGGCATCTACCTGCGCGAGCGCGGCTCGCCGGAGTCGAAGCCCGTCGCCGCTCCGCACACGATGACCGGACACTGAGACCAACCTCCCCATTCGGGATCGATGATGCTCATGACCGGATCTGGAGCGGCCCTATATCAGCGATACCTGCATGAAGGCCTGAGGCCGGCGCCATGCTGACGATCGACCGCGACGAGGCCGGAACGGTGCGCGAGAGCGCCTCCCTCGACCTGCCGAAGGCGGTGATCTGGATCGACCTGCTCGATCCGACTGCCGACGAGACGGCCTTCGTCGAGAGCCGCACCCACATCCAGGTACCCTCGGCCGCGGAGTTAAGCGAGATCGAGGCCTCGAGCCGGCTCCAGGTCAGGCGGGGCATCATCTATCTGAGCACCCCGATTCTCGCCCACAGCGACACGCCCGACGCCTTCCTGTCCCCGGTCGGGTTCATCCTGTCGCCCACGGTGCTGGTGACGGTACGCTTCGCCAAGCTGGTGACCTTCGATCTGGTGGCGCAGCAGATCCACGACGATCCGACCTTGGCCAGCAATGTCGGGGTGTTCACCGCCCTGCTCGAGGCGATTGTCGACCGCGGGGCCGACGTGCTGGAGGGGCTGCGGGGTGAGCTCGACCGGATCTCCCGCAAGGTCTTCCACGGCAATCCGATCCATCTGAGCCATGCCGTCCGGTCCACCAACACCTTGCGCCTGACCTTGAGTGCCGTCGGGGCCATCGGCGAGCGGGTGTCGCAGGCGCGCGACGTCATGCTGGGGGTGGGCCGGATCGCCTCGTTCGCCCATGACATCGGCGAGGAGTGGATCACGCCGGAGTTCAAGGTGCGGCTCCGGGCCGTGATGAAGGATGTGGCCTCTCTCAACGAGTACGAGGCGCACCTGTCGGGCAAGGTGCAGTTCCTGCTCGATGCGGTGCTGGGCTACATCACGATCGAGCAGAACGACCTGTTCAAGGTGCTGACCATCGCCTCGGTGGTGGGGATCCCGCCGACGCTGATTGCCGGCATCTACGGCATGAACTTCAAGGTCATGCCCGAACTCGACTGGGCGTGGGGCTATTCGTTCGGGCTGGCCCTGATCCTGGTCAGCGCCGTCATTCCGCTGATCTGGTTCAAGTGGCGGGGCTGGTTCTAGCGTGGGTCCAGCGCCCGCCGTCGGCCATGGTGGATGCCCGACGCAACAGCCCCGAGCGCCGCATGGCAGCCGAGCCGGGCCAGCACAGGCAGCCCCATCGGACGGATGGGGCTGCGGCAACCGCGCTGCGGTTACTTCTTCAGCGTATCCTTGATGCTGCCCATCGCGTTCTGGGCCTTGCCCTTGGCTTGGTCCATCTTGCCCTCGGTCTGCATCTTGGTGTCGCCGGTCAAATCGCCGGCGGCTTGCTTCATCTTGCCGCCCGTGCGGGTGGCGGCGCCTTTCACACGATCTTTGTCCATCGCCATGGCTCCCTCCTGGGGAGAACCGACGCGGCTGTGCGTCAGGGAATCAACCGCTCCCCGGTCGCGCTCGTTCCCTGGCGAAGTGTGAATGAGGTGCATGAGGTGCTGGTTTGCGGCGATCAATCCTCATCGACGCGGTGACCGCGCCGACCTGATCGTCGTGCTCATTCCGCACCTCAATGACGACATCGCTGAAATCGCCCTTCGCCAGATGATCCGTCCCGATCTCGGCGGCCGAGCGTGCCGCCCCCAGCATGGCGGCGTCCACGCTGCCGAACTCGGTGCCCTCGTCGTCACGCAGGAGGTCATGCCGTCCCGGACATCGAAGAAGTAGCGGGCCATGGCGGCCTCCTCGCGGACACCAAGGCAGTATACCACAGGGCCTGTCGGGACACGGCACGGATCCGGGGGATGACAGGCCGGATCGGCAGGCCGTCTGCCGGGACAGCGATGAAGGGGAGGCGCATGCCGGAAGTCGCGAGAGCCTGCGCCGCCTGCCACGGCGCCGGAACCGTGCGGTGCAACAAGTGCGGTAGGGAAGGGGCAGTGGAAGGCCTGGACCTCGTCCGGCACAGGTGCTCCGTCGGCGGTGGATCGGGGGCCTGCAATGCCAAGCCTGCGGCGGCACGGGGCACGTCCCGGACGGGCAGCCGGAGGCATCGGGCCCGCGGTCCGCCTGAAGCGGAGCGGGAACCGTCGCCGCACGGTTCCGGTTACCTCAGCAGCCAAGCATGTCGCTTGTCCATCGTCGAGGAGGTGCCGTTTCCGTCATGTCGGCCGTCACGCCCCCGCGTCAGGATCCGAAACAGAGCCGGACAGGCTCCGCAACGGCCACCATGCTGGCCATCGTCGCCGGCTGGGCACTGGTCCGCCTCGTCGCCAATGGGCGGGGACATCCCGCGGAGGCGAGGGATCGCCGGGCCACCCCGGCCCGTGGCCGACGGCCCGGCCAGGAGAGCGACCCGCAGCATGCCCCACCCCAGGCGGCGAGCGAGACGAGGCGCGGGCGCGAGGCCGACACACCGACGCAGATCCCGACACTCGGCTGGAAGGACATCCTGTGGCGTACCTGGGAGGAGTTCGGCCAGGACCGCATCATGTCGGTGGCCGCCGGCGTGACCTACTACGCATTGCTGGCCATCTTCCCGGCCCTTGCGGCACTCGTCTCCATCTACGGCCTCTTCGCCGACCCTGCCACGATCCAGGACCATCTTAACGCGCTCTCGGGCGTGCTGCCGGGCGGGGCGACCGAGGTCATCGGCGATCAGGTGAAGCGGATTGCCTCGAAAGGCGGCGGCACGCTGGGCTTCAGCTTCGTCATCGGTCTGGCAATAGCATTGTGGAGCGCGAACGCCGGCATGAAGGCCATCTTCGATGCGCTGAACATCGCCTACGACGAGGAGGAGAAGCGGAGTTTCATCCGGCTGAACCTTCAGTCGCTGGCGTTCACGCTCGCGGCGATCGGCTTCATCCTCTTGGCCCTGGGCAGCATCGTCGTGCTGCCGATTGTTCTCGACTTCGTCGGTCTCGGCAGCGGGATGGAATGGCTGCTCTCGCTCGCCCGCTGGCCGATCCTCCTGGCCGCGGTGGTTGCGGGGCTGGCGGTGCTCTACCGCTACGGCCCGAGCCGCGACAAGGCGGAGTGGAAATGGGTGACGCCGGGCGGCCTCGTGGCCGCCGTGCTGTGGCTGGTCGGCTCGATGCTGTTCTCGTGGTACGTGGCCAACTTCGGCAGCTACAACGAGACCTACGGCTCGCTCGGCGCGGTGATCGGCTTCATGACGTGGATCTGGATCTCAAGCATCGTCGTGCTGCTCGGGGCAGAGTTGAACGCCGAGATGGAGCACCAGACGGCAAAAGATTCCACGGAAGGGCCGCCACAGCCCATGGGAAGCCGCGGGGCGACCATGGCCGACACCGTCGGGGCCGCGAAGGCCTGAGGGCCGATCCCGACCCGCGACAGGGTTGCTGGCACGGATCCGCCATCGGCCGCCGCGACACGAACCGTCCATGCGGCTTCCAATCGGAACGTACGGGCGATCAGTGGCCGACTTGGCGAGTGCCGAAGGCCGGCTCCGCCTCCTGACGGCGGTCTTAGCCCATGAACACGCCCTGGCCCCGATGGGGCCGATGCCGCGGCGGATGCACTGAGCCGGAGGTCGCGGCCCAGTCGCTACCCAGCAACGTCGTATTGCCCGGGGGCGAAAGCGAATGCCGGGTTTTCCGCGGCCCCGTTTCACATGGGTTAGGGCGGCCCCGCCCGGTCGGGTGCATGCTGACTATCGAAGTGGGGTGGCGTTCACTGCGGGTTTTCTCAAGCCGCCCCGCTCACGTTCCCGGCTGGGACGCGCACCCGCCGCGGCTCCGGCTGAAAGGGAGGCTGAGATCGACATACCGCCTGGGCCGAGACCGCCTCTCATGTCTTCCCATCCAGAGGCTCATGTCCCGGCTCCACAATTCGAGCCTTTTTGACCGGGTCATCCGGAACACCGTCAGTGACGTGTGACCTGCGGGTCACCACGGGCCCGTCGCATAAGCGTCCGGGCCCGTTCCGTGCCGGCCGCCCGACCAGGGTGAGAGGGTTTCCGGAGATGGATCACGCCCTTCCCAGCAAAACTTGGCCCTGTCCTCGAACAAGGGGCGGCATCCCAGGGTTTTAGCCTCCAGCCACTCACCGTCCCGTCCCGTGATCGCAGGGGATTCCGATGCCCCGCTACTACTTCCACCTCCGCTCCAAGGAACGGTTCGTCCGGGACACGGAAGGGGGCGATAAGGTCGCGGCGGAACTGCACGGCGTTCTCCTGCATGAAACCAGGGCAGGCTGCTGCGGGACCGTGGCGGTCACGGACGAGGGCGATCGGATCATCCATGTCACGTCGCACTGAGAGGATGGACAACGCTGGGACCAGCAACGCCCTCAGGGCCGAGCTGGCGGATCTGCACGCGCTGTTCCGGCAGGCGCCCGGCTACATGGCGGTCCTGCGGGGACCGGACCACGTCTACGCGCTGGTCAACGACGCCTACCGGCGCACCGTCGGCGAGCGCGACCTGATCGGCAAGCCGGTGCGCGAGGCCATGCCCGAACTCGCAGGGCAGGGCTTCTTCGAACTGCTCGATGAAGTCTATGCGACCGGAAAGCCCTTCGTCGGGCACCAGATGCCGGCCAAAGTCCAGCGGCAGCCGGATCGTCCTGTCGAGGAAATTTTTGTCGACTTCATCTATCAGCCGATCATCGGCGTGGACGGGCAGGTCTCCGGAATCTTCGTCGAAGGCAGCGACGTCACGGACCGGGTCCGCGCGGCCGAGTACCAGCAACTGCTGCTCAATGAGCTCAACCATCGGGTCAAGAACACGCTCGCCACCGTGCAGTCGATCGTGTCGCAGACGCTGCGCAACGCGCCCACCCCGCCCGAGGCGCGGACCCTGATCGAGCAGCGCATGATCGCCTTGTCGCGCGCCCACGACGTGCTCACCCGTGAGAAGTGGGAGGGGGCGGAGCTGCCCGCGATCATTGACCAGGCACTGCTGCCCTTCCGCGACGCGGAGCATGACCGCTTTCAGGTGAGCGGGCCCGAACTCCGGCTGTCGCCGCGGGTGGCGCTCGACCTGGCCATGGCGTTGCACGAACTGGGCACCAACGCCGTCAAGTACGGCGCCCTGTCGAATGCCTCCGGCACGGTCAGCGTCACCTGGGAGGTGGATCGCGGGGGCATGCCGCCCCGCCTCAGGCTGCGCTGGGAGGAGCACGGCGGCCCGCCGGTCGCGCCGCCCGGCCGTCGCGGCTTCGGCACACGGCTGATCGAGCGCAGCCTGGCACAGGACCTGGGCGGTGAAGCCCGGATCGAGTTCGCTCGTTCCGGCATCGTCTGCACGATCGACACCCCGGTCGCGTAGGCCTCCGGCCCGGGAAGGCTCGTCCGAGTGTGGCTTGATCTGTCTCAATGCCGCACGGGCCGGCACATGCCTTATGAGCCGCCTTCGTGCTACATGCCCCCGAACCGCACTCATCGCTCCTGCCATCCGACGACCCGATGCCCACGCCTGTTGCAGACGCCGACGACGAAACCCTCCGATCCCTCGTGGAAGCCCTGACGGACAGCGGGCAGGTGATCGCCGTCTACGATCCCGAGGACTGCCTCCGGTATGCCAACCGGGCCTACCGCAAGATCTTTCTCGGAGACTGCGAGGGAACCTTCACGTTTGCCGATCTCCTGCGCCACGGGGCACGGCACGGGATTGGGACACGGATCGCCGACGGCGGCGTCGAGGCCCTGATCGCGCGGACCTACAAGGGCCGTCGCAGCGTCCCGCGCAAGTCGTTCGACACCGACCTCGTCGACGACGCTGGTTCTGGATGGACGAGACTACCCTGCCGAACGGCTGGGTGCTGACCGTGGGTGCCGACATCACCGCGCTGAAGCACAACGAGAAAACCCTGCGCCAGGCGCACGAGGCGGCCATCGCGGCGTCACGCACCGATCCGCTCACCGACCTGCCGAACCGCCGCCGCATCCTGGAACTGCTCGACGAGGCGCTCTTCGGGAACGAGGCCTCGACGTCGGGTCTCTGCGTCGCGGTCATCGACATCGACCGTTTCAAGGCCATCAACGACACGCACGGGCACGAGGCCGGCGACGCCGTGCTCCGGCACTTCGCCGGGACCTGCCGCGAGCGGGTGCGGAGCCAGGACGTGCTCGGCCGCATGGGCGGCGAGGAGTTCCTGCTGGTCCTCCCCGGCGTCAAGGCAGGCGATGGCATGGGGCTCGCCGAGCGGGTGCGACAAGGGCTCCCGCCGATAAGATTGGCCGAGGATGGGATCAGCCTGCGCTACACCTTCAGCGCCGGAATTGCCGAGGCCGTGCCGAAGGATGACTGAAGCTCGCTTCTCCGACGGGCGGACCGGGCCCTGTACGCCGCCAAGCGCGAAGGGCGGAACCGAACCATGGTCGATGGCGCGGCCTTAGGAGCAGAGTGAGGCGAATCCCGTCACGTGGTGGAGGATCCTCCCGACGCCGGGGCGATCCCGAAGCATGAGGCGTGGCCCGCCGGACGGCCACCTTTACCCTATCCGGCCCCGACGCTATCTGATTGCCTTCGCCTGAAGTCGGGCCAACGCCTTGCCCCTGGCGGGGACGGGCCGCGGCCGTCGACCCAAGCATCCACGAAGAGAGCGGACGCGATGCACGGCAGCCCTGGACCGAATGGCAGACCGGACGTCCTCGCGGGCGGCGGCGAGATGGCCGAACGCATCGCGGCCTATGACTGGACCGGAACGGCCATCGGTCCGATCGCCGGCTGGCCGCAGAGCCTCAGGACGACGGTGGGCATCATGCTGCGCTCGCCCGTGCCCATGGTTCTCCTGTGGGGGCCGGACGGCGTGATGATCTACAACGACGCCTACACGGTCTTCGCCGGAGGCCGCCATCCGCGGCTTCTGGGTTCCCCGGTGCTCCAGGGCTGGCCGGAGGTGGCCGACTTCAACGCCCACGTGATGCGGGTGGGGCTGGCCGGCGGCACGCTGTCCTACAAGGACCAGGAGCTTACGCTCCACCGCGAGGGCGTGCCGGAGCCGGTGTGGATGAACCTCGACTACAGCCCGGTGCTCGACGAGAGCGGGCAGCCCGCAGGCGTGCTGGCGATCGTGGTGGAGACCACCGACCGGGTGCTGGCCGAGCGCAGGATCGCGTCGGAGACCGAGCGGCAGCGGCGGCTGTTCGAGCAGGCGCCGGGCTTCATCACCATCCTGGCCGGGCCGGAACACAGGTTCGAGTTCGTCAACCAGGCCTACAAGCGCCTGTTCGGCGACCGCGACTTCATCGGCCGGACCGTGCGCGAGGCCTTTCCCGAGATCGGGGAGCAAGGCTTCTACGACTGGCTCGACCAGGTCTACGCGACGGGAGAGCGCTTCGTCGCCACCCATGTCCCGGCCCGGCTGCAAGCCTCCCCGTCCGAGCCAGCCAGGGACGTCGTCCTCGACTTCATCTACGAGCCCGTCAGGGACGAGAGCGGGCGGATCACCGGCATCTTCTGCGAGGGCCACGACGTCACCGAGGCCTATCGGGCCCGGACGGCCGTCGAGGCCAGCAACGGCCGCTATGCCAGCGTGCTCGAGGCCATGAGCGAGGGCTTCATCGTCCTCGACGAGGAGTACCGCATCACCGAGATCAACGCCGAGGGGCTGCGGCTCGACGGCCGCGCTAAGAGCGAACTCCTCGGGCGAACCCATTGGGAGGCGGCGCCCGCCTCGGTCGGCACCCCGGTCGAGGCGGCCTACCGCCGCGCGATGACCGAGCGCGTCCCAGTCGAGCTCGACCACCGCTACGTCGATCCGGCCACGGGCCATGACCTCTGGCTGGCGCTGCGCATCTACCCGGTGCCGGGCGGAGTGGCCGCCTTCTACCGCGACATCGGCGCGACCCGGCGCGCGGAGGCGGCGCTGCGCAAAAGCGAGGCCGAAGCAAGGCAGACCGCGACGCTGCTGGAGCAACTGATCGAGACCGCCCCGGACCCGATTTGGACCAAGGACGAGACCGGGCGCTGGACGCTTGTCAACTCGGCCGCGGCCCGGGTGATCGGCCGCCCGCGCGAGGAGATGGCGGGCCTGCGCAACCGGGACCTCCTGCCGCCGGAGCTCGCCGCGTTCCACGACCGCGAGGAGGAGCGGATCCTCAGGGACGGCGAGACGGTCAGCGTCGAAGAACGCGTTCTTGATCACGGTCGCGGGGAAAGCCGGATCTTCCTGAGCACGAAGGTTCCCTTGCGGGCGCCGCATGGTGCAATCATCGGGCTGCTTGGAATGGCCCGGGACATCACCGACCGCAAGCAGATCGAGGCGCGGCTGCGGGCATCCTCCGAGCGGGTCCAGCTCGCGCTCGATGCGGGGGCGATCGTCGGCACCTGGGTGTGGGACGTTCCGGGCGACCGGTTCACGACCGACGAGCGCTTCGCGCGCTCCTTCGGCCTCGATGCCGATCTCTGCCGGGCAGGCCTGCCGATCGGGCAGGTGATGGCTTCCATTCACGCGGACGACCGCGCGCGGGTTGCCGATGCCGTTGCCGAGGCCCTCGGCCGCGGCGGGGACTACCGTTGCGAGTACCGGGTCCGGCACCAGGACGGCGCGTTCCGCTGGATCGAGGCGAACGGGCGCGTCGAACTCGGCGCCGACGGGACGCCGCTCCGGTTCCCGGGCGTGCTGATCGACATCGAGCAGCGGCGGGCGGCCGAGGCCGAGCGTGACCGGGCGATGGCCATGCTGCACACCTTCATCGAGGCCGTGCCGGGCGTGGTCTACGCCAAGGACCGCGACGGCCGCATGCTGATGGCCAACCGCGGCACCGCCGAGCTGATCGGCAAGCCGCCGGAGGAGTACCTGGGCAGGACCGATGCCGAGTTCCTCGACGACCGGGCGCAGGGCGAGGCGATTATGGCCAACGACCGCCGCATCATGGAGGGCGGCGTCATGGAACAGGTCGAGGAGAAGGTGCGGATGCCCGACGGCACGCCTGCGACGTGGCTGTCGACGAAGGCGCCGCTCCGGAACGCGGCCGGAGAGGTGACGGGGCTGATCGGCACCTCGATCGACATCACGGAGCGGAAGCGGATCGAGTCCGCGCTCCAGGCAAGCGAGGAGAAGCTGCGCCGGCTCAACGAGACGCTGGAGCAGCGGGTGGCGGAGACCACGGCGGAGCGCGACCGGGTGTGGCGCAACTCGCGCGACCTGGTCGCGGTCATGGGCTTCGACGGCTACCTCAAGGCGATCAACCCGGCCTGGGAGGCGACGCTCGGCTTCGACGAGGCGAGGCTGCTCGCCATGCCGTTCTGGGAGCAGGTCCACCCGGACGATCACGCGGCGGTCGGGGCCCTCGTGGAGCGGCTGCGACGGGGAGAGGCGATTGCCCGGTTCGAGGACCGGCTGCGCCATGCGGACGGCTCGTGGCGGTGGTTCGCCTGGAGCCTCGTTCCGGAGGGCGAGGTGTTTTATGCGAGCGGCCGGGACGTGACGGCCGAGAAGGAGCGCCAGGCCGAGCTGGAGCAGGCGCAGGAGGCGCTGCGGCAGAGCCAGAAGCTGGAGAGCATGGGCCAGCTCACGGGCGGCGTGGCGCATGACTTCAACAACCTGCTCATGCCGATCATCGGCGGCCTCGACATGCTCCAGCGCCGGGTTGCCGACGAGCGGTCGCAGCGTCTCATCCAGGGCGCCCTCCAATCGGCCGAGCGGGCCAAGACCCTGGTGCAGCGCCTGCTCGCCTTTGCCCGCCGCCAGCCGCTCCAGCCCATGGCCGTCGACCTGCCGCAACTCGTCGCCGGCATGGCCGACCTCGTGGCCAGCACCTCGGGCCCGCGGGTGAGGGTGGTGGTCGATGTCGATCCTGCCCTGCCGCCCGTCAAGGGCGATCCGAACCAGCTCGAGATGGCGATCCTCAACCTCGCGGTGAACGCGCGTGACGCCATGCCCGACGGCGGGCAACTCACCATTGCGGCGCGGGACGAGATCCTCGGAACCCAGCATCGCTCGAAGCTGCCGCTGGGCCGCTACGTGCGGCTGTCGGTGTCGGACACGGGCGTCGGCATGGATGAGGCGACGCTCGCGCGCGCGGTCGAGCCGTTCTTCTCCACCAAGGGCATCGGCAAGGGCACGGGGCTCGGGCTGTCGATGGTGCACGGGCTGGCCGCCCAGCTCGGCGGGGCGCTGACGATCCGAAGCAAGCCCGGTGTCGGCACGAGCGTCGAGCTGTGGCTGCCGATGGCGCCCACGGGGGCAGAGCCGTCGGAGAGGTCCGCCGATGCCGGACGCCTGGCGGCCGCAGGAACGGTCTTGATCGTGGATGACGAGGAGGCCGTGCGGGCGAGCACGGCCGACATGCTGTCGGATCTCGGCTACGCGGTGGTCGAGACGGCCTCGGCCGAGGAGGCACTGGCGCTGGTCGAGGCCGGCCTCGTGCCCGACGTGGTCGTCACCGACCATCTCATGCCCGGGATGACCGGTGTCGATCTGGCGCGCCGCCTGAAGGACAAGCGGCCTGGGTTGCCGGTGCTGGTCATCTCGGGCTATGCCGAGGACGAGGGGATAGCCCCCGACCTGCCGCGGCTGACCAAGCCCTTCCGGCAGGCCGAGCTGGCGGCCAGCCTGTCCGGATTGTCGAGGGCATCCCCAACGGACAGCGTGTCTTGACCTTCCCTGGCGGCAGGCCACCTCCCATGCCACCATGCCGCTCCCGGTATCGCGTTCCCACTCGTCCTCGTGGTCGAAGACGACCCCTTTGTCGCGCCATGGCCGTGGACGCACTCGAGGACGAGGGCTTCGCGGTGCTGGAGGCCCCGTCGGCCGACTACGCGGCAACCCTGCTCGAGTCCCGGCGTGATATCGGCGTGGTGTTCACCGACGTCCCCATGCCGGGAACTCTCAACGGCTTCGACCTGGCGCGGCTGGTGCAAAGGGCGTACCCGGACGTGCGCGTCCTGGTTTCTTCCGGCGCTTTGCCGTCCAAGTTCAGCGGCGAGGCGCCGGACGCGCGCTTCGTGCCCAAGCCGTACCGCATGGCCGACGTCGTGCGGATCATCCGCGGGATGACGGCGTGACCCGAAGGATCTTCTGCATTGGCGCACTGAGCAGACCTTCATCGGGTCCGATCAACGTTACAGATTGACCCCGCACCGACATCCTTGGCGTGGCATTAACCTGCTGAGCGGTGTTAAGGACATCACGAGACCGGCCGTAGAGAGGGTTGGATCACAACGCCAACTTAGAACCAAGCTGCCCGCGGTTGCGTTGCGTCCGTGGCATCATTGCAGGCAGTCAACAATGTCTGCGTCAATCATCTGCTTAGCGATTGGTGCCGTCGCAGTTCACCAGCCAAACAGTTCGTCGGTGCGGCAGCCTGGGTTGGCTGGACGAGTGGGCGAGGCTGCCGCTGGTCCGTGATTTCCCGGATGATCTTGGCCTTGATGGCCTCGGTGAACTGCGTCTTCTCCCGCACTGGAACCAGAAATGCTCCCGGACCACCAATGACACAGTCGCGGAAGTAGAGGTCGAGATCTTCGATATCCCAGATGCCATTGGGCTGCTTCAGCATGATTGGCAGGCCATTGATGGTGATGCCGTGAGCCAGGGCCTCATCGCGCGCCAAGGTCACGGTTCGGCCTGTGTTGTTGGCTCCGTCACCCGAGATGGCGATCACCTGCCGATCCGCTTGTAGGCCGCTCTGACGAAGCTGCCGAACGCCGAAGTCGATAACCCCTGAAATGGACGTGTAGCCCATGCGGTGGATCGGGCTCTGCAACAGCCGCTCTGCAAAGGCCACGCCATCATCGGACTACACGATGACGGTCCAGGGGACGATGATCTCCTGATCGAACGCTCCCGACCATTCCACGTAGACCACGGCGATGCGTCCCAGCACACCCTGGCGGATCGCCCGATGGACCTCGGGAGACTGAACCGCCTCGGCAAAGCCGTGGCGCTGGAGATCCTGCTCATCCGGCTCCATGGAAAACGAGACATCCACCGCCAGCACCAGGGCGAGATCGACCCGGATTTCCGCCAGAGCCACTGCACTGGTCACGAGCAACATCCCGACTGCCAGCATCAGGGTGGTCATGAGGCGCGGTAGGCTCAGCATGCCTAGCTCCCGTTCCGCCTGCGCTTCGTCCAGGTTGCCGTCGTCGAGATTGAACCTGAGCAGCGGACAGACGAGACAATCCCGACCTTCGTCTCGATGTCTGGCCCGCGCACGGCTCCGCGCTGCGGATCAGTGCCGCTGCTGGTCGGCAATGGACGTCGCCGCTGTCAGGGCGACTTTCCCTTGAGAGTCCGATCTAAGAATGCGTGAGCACGCCCCAATGCATCCTCGGCTGCCTTTGCATCGTAGGCCGCGGCAAACCCTAGGATCTCACCGATGGCTCCCCAGCGGGGATCGGCGAACCCGTGCTTCACCCCAGGATAGACCTGAACCTCAATGGAGTTGCCGTCTCCGTTCGCGGGCCGCGCAATCTCCTCGCATCCCTGCGCCCGCGTGCGCTGATCTTCCCGCCCTACCAGGATCAGCAGCGGGAATGCAGCCTTCTGGACTTGTCCGAGTGCAGTGCATTCGGGATAGTAGGCCAGGCCGGCTTTGAAACCGAGGTTCTCATCGTTGACCACGCTCGATTGTGACTGCGGCTCAGCAAGGGTGAGAACAAAGACGCCTCCCGTCGCAAACCCGAGAAGGCCTACTCGGTCGCGTTGGACGGTTGGCAATCCCGCCAGGTAGAACAGGCCGCCATAAGCGTCAGCAATCCGGTCCACACCAGGAGGTTCCTGACCGTTCAGGAAGCAGCCGGCTTGTGCATTCCGCGAGGTCCAACTGTCAACCACAAGGGTGACATAGCCCCACGAGGCGAGTTGCGCCGGGAGCATCTCGCGAACAAACGGCGTCATACCGATACAGTCGGGGAGCACCACGACGGCCGAAAAGGGACCATCGCCCGTGGGCTTGGCCAAGTAGCCTTCGATGCGAGTTCCTGGTGTGGGTTTTGGCTCCTCGCCGCGCTCGCGCATCTTGCGGGCCATGAGCCCTCCGACAGGCCGAGCAGCAGCCTGAAAATCGACCTTCTCACCAACAACAGAAGGTGGGCCGGATCCGGGCTGTTGAGCCCGGGCCCCGGTTGAAAGGACCAGCCCTAAGGCCACACAGATGAGATAACGCATGGCACTGCTCCCGTGCCTGATCCCATCCACCAAATTTACCACTTCAGGCCGTTGTTGGCCAAGAGAATGAGAGGCGGCTATGGCTCCCCAGCCGCTCGTGCGACCGCGTTCACCCAAGGTCGCCCGCGAACATCCCCCACCTGCTGGCTCCTGCAAGTTCGGTCGGGGATTGGATGTGATGAGCCCGGAAAGTTCCTTGTTGGCGCTCCTGAGAGGTACCCTGTTGGTCTGCTTTCGCACTCAGGGGCTGACATTCATTGGGAACCCAAAAAGGTGAATGGTTGACCCTGACTATTCGGATGGGAATGTTCTCCGTCAGAACTTTGATGTGAATCTAGCAAGCCGCAATCCCATAGGCTTAAGATTGTTGGTACTGGACGCTTCAGGATGGCCCGCAGGTGCGTGCTCGGGTGTCACCTGGTGTCTCGCTCCAGCGCTGCTTGTAGCACCGGTAGAACCAGGAGAGATCGTTGAACCCACTGCTGAATGCAATGTCGGCGATGGTGCGCCTGCTCTGCCGAAGGTCAGTCAATGCCTGGTGACAGGCGTCTAGCCGCGCCGACACGAGCAACTCGCTAAATGTGGTCCCGGTGCTTTCGAACAGCTTCTGCACGTAGCGCCCAGAGACCTTCAGATGGGCCGCAACCTTGCCGATGCTCAGCTCCGGATCGGCCAGATTGCTCGTGACGAACTGTCGGGCGGTCGCAAGTCGGGCCTGTCGAATTCCACCCTGATCGGAACTGATTGATCCCGCCGGCTGGAAGGCCGCCGCGGCTAGATCGCACAAGATCGAACCAGCCTTGCTCATCGCCTCTGGCGGCAAGGTGGAGATCGTCTGTGACAGTGTCACCAGATAGCCTGAGAGCAGGGCTCCCATTCCATCACCCCCATGGACGCAAACCTTGGTCCGGTTCAGGGAAGTGAGGTGCCTGTCAAGAAGGTTGCGGGGCACATGCAGGATGGTTGACTGGACAGGTTGCGTAATCACAAAGCTGTCGCAGGGTTCAGCCGTGTCGAACAGCAAGAGATCGCCAGGACCAGCTTCGTACTCCACACCTTGGTAGACCCCGTGCACCGCTCCTCCGTGCAGGTAATGCAGGCAATACGCCGTTTGTGAAAGACGGGCGACCTCAGACGCGCTGCGGCCCATGCGGTGCTCTGGCAGATGGGCCCTGGCCATTTGCACGTCACCGATCCCGTGCAACTCGATCGTTGCGTGGAACGGGCCTGAGTCAGTTCGCTCGGCCCATAGCCCGAACCACGTCTCACAAACAATCTCACGCCAGTACGCGAACTGATCCTTAGGAGTAGCGAGAGCGCTCATCTCAATGCGGGTTTGCATGAACCTCCTATACGATCAAGATGCTGTCAGGCCCAGTCAGCAGTTAATCCCATCAGAGACTGTTTCTCAGTTACACAGCGCAGAGATCATTAGCGCACCTGCCCATCCGAATACGGCGATGCAGTTCGCCGACGTCCACACCGCAGTTCGTCTCACACCAAGACACACCGCCCCTCGCAGGTCATGCTTAAGCTTGGATGGGCGACGTCATAACGTCAAGGCAGGCCGTCTACCGATCATCTGGCATCGGGAAGGTAGTCCCAGCAGCTTGGCGACTTCTTCGCCATAGGCATGTGCTGATCCAGGGCCGAATGCGAGATTACTTTGATGCGCAATAGACCATCTCGAAGAGCAAGCAATAACTTGTGGTGGTGTCCGCGTGGGGTTTGGACCCAATGACAGGACGGCTGTGTCATAAGCCACCCACCGGCAAGCTGATCATCCGGCATGCGAGATAGCATGAGACGAGCCGGCCGTTACGCCAACCGGCTCCTGTTCGCTCTGGAGCCGGATGATCTCGTCTACCTTGAGCCCCATCTCGAGATGGTCAGCCTGAGACGAGGGCAGATCATTTGCGAGGCGGGCGAGGCACTGCACCATGCCTACTTTCCTCATGATGCTGTGATCTCTCTGGTTACCGTGATGGAGAATGGCAGCACGGCGGAGATGGCTGTCTGCGGCCGGGAAGGTGTGATGGGTCTTATTCCAGCATCGGTCACGCGCCAAGCCTTTGGAAACTACGTTGTGCAGATGCGGGGAACTGCCTCTCGGATCTCCTTGGATCAACTGCAAGCGGTTCTCCAGGCACGTCCCATGGTCGCAGGGCTGATGAACCGCTTCGCCGAGGCTATGCAGGCGCGCATCCTGCAATCAGTCGCGTGCAATGCAGTCCACAGTGTTGAGCAGCGCCTGTGCCGCTGGATCCTGAGCACCCATCACAGAACGGATGAAGTCATCCTGCCGCTCACTCATGAGCTTCTGGCGGAACGGTTTGGTGTGCAACGCTCCACGGTCACCACCATCATGGGCAAACTCCAGGCCGCCGGAGTGATCCAACAGGTGAGGGGCGGCATCACCATAGCTGACATCGTCAAATTGGAACAGGGCTCCTGCGAATGTTACCGAAAGCTACGGACGACCTTTGAGCGCCTGCTGCCACATACATTCACAGCAGAGTAAGGCTGACTGTGCAACGACAATTTTAGTGTCCGGGTATAAGCCTTGGAACAGCGGCATGCTCATGCCTGTGATGCATGACAGCACCATGGTTCACGCGCTGCCCCTCCTTAGCCGTCCGGGTGGCGTGAGGGCTTGAAGTTCCTGAAGGTGATCGAGTAGCGCAGTCGATCCACGTCCGGGATGCTGTGCTCCCATTCTGTGCGGGAAGGTCCCTGTAACAGATATGCGGAGCGCGGCTCGGCCACGACGGAGGCGCGTTCCCACTTGCTGCCCGCCTTGCGACTGAAGCGAAATACACATGGCGATCCGAGTGAGATACCGACTACCTCGGCAAACATTGGCTTGTCCTTGTGCCAGCCGATCCCAGCCCCGGCGGCATATTCGGTGAGGAGAACGTGCTGGAGATCAGAGGCGTGCAGGCTGGCAAAGCGAGCCGCGCGCTCCCGCAATGGGAGCAGGAATTCAGGCATGTCCTCCGTCCGCTGCAGTTCCATTCGGTTGAAGTCGTACTGCCAGCCGAAGGAGAGAACACGTCGGTTGCCCTGATACCCTCGGAACTCGAACGCCTTAAAAGCCAGGTCCGCAAACCGCTCCACCAGATCGCGCTCCTCATCCGCCGAGAGGAAGTCGGGACGATATCTGAACCCCTGAGGCAAGGAAGGGGAAGCTTGGAAGAGGTCGGGTTGGTTGTGGTTCATGGCAACATCCGCTCGCCGGTATGGCATTGAGATCCCAGACGCGGTCGCACTGTGTCTGTCCCACCCAGTAGTGCCACCAAGAGGGTGGTGTTTCCGACCCTGTTCGTCCGCGCGAAAAGTCATCGCGCCGTTAATTCGGGACATCAAAGGCAGATCCTTGGCAGAAGAGCGCCCTGGGGATTTCCGCGGGTCACAGGCTATCAGAGGACTCCTATAGGTTATTCTGTGCAATGTTGGACGTCCTCTCTTGTCTTGGCCAGAGATCCCGTTCTCGAGAGAAGTTGTTTATAATGAGCCCGATCTGGGGAGGGTTGGCCTTGGCCACGTACGTAGTCGCGATCAGGCGTGAGGCACGGTTGGAACCTGTGACGGCCGAGGAGTGCGTCCGCCAAGTGCCTGGCGTCCAGGTTAAGGAGGCGGGCAATCCAAGTTGCGTCGTCATTGAGGCATCGCCTCAAGCTGTATCCGAGATCGAGCGTCGCTTCGGCGACAAGCTCATCGTGGAGGCTGACATTCGTCACAAGCGCTTGCTTTAACCTACTGGGCACATGGGTAAGCGATACGTGCATTGAATTGCGTACATAGGTGCGTTGACGACACGGAATTCCAGAATCGGCTTCCTTCGTATCACTATCTTTCACATCGGCGCGTCCTGAACGATGGACGCAACGGTTCTCTGGAAAGAGGGCGGGCCCCTCTCACCTTGGGCCGCTGGGTACAGCGGTCTTTTCTTTGCCGGACACCACGTCAGGGCGGGACTGGAATGGCGAGCATCGGACCCGATCAGGTCGAACGGGAAGCGCGGGCGCTGCTGAAGGAAGCCATTGAGCGCTCGGGCTGGTATCCGATCCTCTCCGGTGCAGAGCGAGAGAAGCGCGTTGAGCAGGATGTCGATCGCTATTGGCCCGTCATGGCATCAGAAGCAGCGCAGCGCCTCCTCGACCGCTTTGAGGGGTGCTCTCATGTCGCTTTTCACACAGCAGGTTTGGCTCAGGACATTGGTTCTGGAGCAGGTCTCGGGTCTTCCGGCAGCGGAATGAACTCCTGATCATCGTTCAGGGGCAGATGAATGCGACCGTTCTGCCAGTCGGCTTTGGCCTGCTTGATCCTGTCCTGGCGCAATGACAGGAAGTTCCACCAGATGTGCCGTGGTCCCAGAGGTTCTCCGCCCAGCAACATGTCTGAGTGGCTGATGCCGCTGCCGGCCGTCATCCAGTTCACAGCGCCGGGCCGGATGGCCTGCTGAGCCCCCGTACTGTCCCGGTGCGTGATCTCACCATCAAACAGGTAGGTGACGGTTGAGAGCCCGATGTGCGGGTGAGGGCGCACGTCGGTTGTCCGAGGCACGTGGGGAGGCAGATCTACGGGGCCCATATGGTCGAAGAAGATGAACGGCCCAACCATGCGCCGCCGCATGAAGGGGAGCACCCGGCCGACTTCAAAGCCACCGAGATCCTTGCGCCTGGCATCAATCACCAGATCCAGTATCAGACTCTCCACCCCAAGCTCAAGAACCAAGCCCAGTCGGGATGGTTGGCCCTCAGGAGGGCTGAAATGTGACCTGAAGACGCGACGGGATCATTGAAACGGATCGGTGAGCGGCCATACCTCCTGCTCTGATGCTTGGAGCTGTTTGAGCCCACCGATGAGACAGCCCATGCGTCGTCCGCAATCGCAGCCCGCGATGGAGCTGATTTATGACGAACGAACATCCCAGCGGAGTTAGGCCAGGACAGCATCCGTTTCGGGCCGTGCTGGGGGACATCGACGGCACCCTGCTCCTGAGCGAGGACATGCACTTTCGTGCCCTTCGCCATACCCTGGCAACCGAAGGGGTGGAGGTGCCTGACGAGTTTCATCACGAGATCGTCGGCCGGGCGGCGAAGGTCGTCTACGAGAAGTGCCGGCAGACCTTCGGCTTGTCGATGAGCTTCGACCAGTGGCGCCGGCTGAAATACAGCTACTACACCGCCCATGCCGCAGAGATCTCGGTGCGGTCCGGCGCGCTGGAGGCCTGGCAGCTCTTCGAGCAGTCGGGGCTCCGACAGGCCTTGGTGTCGAATTCCGACCGGATCGTGGTGAACGCGAACATCAGGGTGCTGGGCTTGGAAACGCCCGGGTTTATTTCGGTATCGATCAATGACGTGGTGCGGGGCAAGCCTGACCCTGAGCCTTATGAGCGGGCGGCGACGCTTCTTGGGCTTCAGCCGCAGCAGTGTATTGCCATCGAAGACAGTCCGACCGGAGCGCAGGCCGCCCTTACCGCCGGCACCCACCTCATCGCGTGGCCGGAGGATCGGACGCTGGAGTTCCCGCCAAGCATCCAGCCGATCACGGATTTGGAGCCGGCAGTCAAGGAACTCCTCCAACACGCGGCTTGATGGCGACTGCCCACGATGATCCCGGTGGGCCCGGATGGGGAAATCGATGGTCCATTCCCGGCGTGGCGCTGAGACGACGCAAGTTCACCGCCTTACCGGAAGTGGTAAAGCGCACCCTGTTCCGGGATCACGAACTGAACACCAAGATCGTTGCCGGCCTCGAGTTCCTTGCGGATCGCCTCCTGCGGCTGCTCGTTGGTCAATGAGTACTTGATATGGCTCACGACGACCGGCAGCCCCTTCAGGGCATTGCCGCCGGATTCCTGATCCAGAACATGCAGCGTCTTGTGAACCCATTTCGGTGTCATGTGCCCGAACAGCAGATTGTCCTGCCGATCGCTGGTGTACGACACTTCCAGGATGATGGCCTTCAACGTCCGCTGCCTCACCTTGTCGGCAATCGCCTTCCAGATATCCTGCATATTGGAAGCCTTCTGAACCTCGTCAGGGCCGGTATCCCCGAAGCACAGGATGGCGTCACCCCCGCTTTCGATGAGGAAGGCGGTCGATTCGGCTCCTGCATGGTTGAGCGGGAAGGGGGTGACGGTCATCGTAGTGCCAGCAAGGTCCTTGGTCTCCCCGGACTTCAGATCCTCCAGGCGATACTTCCTCAACTGAGGCGGCTGGCCACGATCCAGCATGTTGGGCCAGGCCTTCCAGTTAAAATAGGTCTGCTCGATTTCGGCGCTCACCGATGGTAGCGCATATATGGTCTTGTTGCTGTCATCCGGCGATGCGACCACCAGGCCCTGTACATGGTCGAGGTGAGCATGGCTGATCAGGTAGCCTTTAATCTCGCTTTTCAACACGTGCCCGATGACGCTGTCGGTCGAACCCTCAGGCACTTTGACGTCTCTGAAGACGCCCTTGTCCTGAGCGACCTTCAACCCGTTGACCAGACTGCCGGCATCACAGGCGATGGCGTTGCGGTCCCCGTGTGGCCGAATGAGGTAGGAACTGAGATTGCTGTCCTGAATGCCGCCCAAAGCGCCGAGAACAATCAGATCGAAGCCTTGCCCCGACAGGGCAATAGTGGGCATCAGGAACATTGCCATCGAAGCAATGGATGCGATCAGTTTCATGAAGCCTCCAGCACCAGCAGATTAGGTCTGAGCGTGGGAATGTTGGCATAGCAGAGAGATGCATGCCAACCGTCATCCTTGCGGCATTGCCTCGTGAACGGCTGACACTGCCAAGAAAATGGGCAGCCAGACCAGGACGTGGTTGAGGATCTTCAGCAGGATCTTCTGGATCGCAGGGCCGCCCCAATGCGGACTTACGGAGGGCGGTCGAGAAGGAAGGGACTGTCTCGTGAACTGTACATCATCTGCCCTCGGCAGAACGATCATGACCGCACTTTATCTGATCGGTGCCGCCACAGGAGCGACGGCCCAAGATCGTACACCTGTTCATTACACATGTATGGATGGCACAAAGCTTCAGGCCACGTTCTCACCTCCAAGCACTTCAATGGGGTCAGTGAAGCTGGTTTATGCCGGATCTTCGACTGAGATGATGCTCCCGCAGGCTCTCTCTGCGGATGGGGGGCGATACACTCAGGGCGACGTCGAGTTCTGGATCAAGGGCAAGGGTGCAACGCTGACCCGAGCAGGAAAGTCGACGACTTGCCGGACGCGCGACTAAATCACACCTTCCGACCCGCCGGCCCAATGCCCGCCTGAGGGCCGGGAGCGGACCTTCACACGGCCAAGATGAAGGACTGCCTGTGACCCAGCCTGTGTCAAAACGCGAATAGGTCCGAGCTCGACGAACTATTTGTACAACACCAACCTCATAGGCCGTGAAATCTCCAGCCTACTCGGCCTTGCGAGACATGAAGTTGCTTCAACGAGGGACCTGTCAGCGTTTTGATACAACCAAGACCCTTTCCGGACGTAAGCTCCCGCGCCGTCATGCGAGGGTCACTAGCTCCAGTCGGTCGCTGGGTCAGCTTTGGCCTCTAGTTCCTGTGCAAGAGATAGGAAGCCAGCGATGTAGGCAATCCCTTCCTCGCCGCGGCGGACGCCGAGATTGATGCTCTTGTTGATCCCGCTCTTCCCAAGCCTTACGGCGCGGATGGGAAGCTGCGCTCCCTCCTCGCGGACGAGCCAGTCTGGCAGGACCGAAACACCCCGCCGGGCAGCAACGAGTTGCAACATCAGATCGGTCGTTTCGGCCGTCCGGTGCTGCCGCGGGCGACACTGCCCCGGCACGAGAAACTGCGTGTAGACGTCGAGCCGCTCGACGCTGACCGGGACGGTGATCAACACCTCGTCGAGGAGATCCGGCGGTGTGGCCCAATCGCATCGGGCCAGACGGTGTTCCTCATGCACGACCAGCACGAGCTCATAATCGATGACAGGCGTGAACAGGAGATCAGGCAGATCGATCGGGTCCGGGGTAATCAGCAGGTCGATCTCGTGGCCAAGCAGCGCAGCGACCCCATCGAAGCGGAAGGCCGTGCGGACATCCAGGTCCACGTCCGGCCAGGCAGCCAGGTAATGCGGGGTCAGACGCATCAGCCAGCGCTGGCACGGGTGGCACTCCATCCCAGTGCGCAGGGCGCCGCGCCGCCCTTGGGCGAAGTCGACCAGAACCCGCTCGGCGTGTTCCATCTGTGGCAGAACCCGCTGGGCGAGGCCGAGCAGGTATTCGCCAGCCTGTGTGAAGCGCAGGCCGCGTCCCTGCTTGACCCAGAGCTTGACCCCATAGCGTTCCTCGACCCTGCGGATCATGTGCGACAGCGCCGACTGACTGACGTTCAGTCGCTCGGCGGCCGCG
Source organism: Microvirga lotononidis (assembly GCF_034627025.1). Taxonomy (NCBI): domain Bacteria; kingdom Pseudomonadati; phylum Pseudomonadota; class Alphaproteobacteria; order Hyphomicrobiales; family Methylobacteriaceae; genus Microvirga; species Microvirga lotononidis. The sequence continues at coordinate 245,529 of NZ_CP141050.1, forward strand.
GTCACGCTGCCTGAGCGGTCGACTTCCCGGAGAACGGCGAGGTGTTGGTGGTCCAGCATTCATGACTCCCGCTCATCGATCAATGAGCTCTTACCATTTCTCCTCATGATAGGAAGTTAGTATGGAGGAGGAGTCTAGTACGCCCCAGTGCATGGGGCCTAAGCCGCCAAGAGGAAGCCTGCATGAAACCCACCGCCGCTACGGTTGTGATCATCGGAGCCGGCCTTTCCGGCCTCTACGCTGCCCGTCTGCTTCACGCCGCAGGTATCGGGGTCCAGATCCTGGAGGCCCGCGACCGTGTCGGCGGGCGCATTCTGTCAGTCGATGAGGAAGGTCGTCCGAGCGAGGACGGATTCGATCTCGGCGCGTCTTGGATCTGGCCAAGGATGCAGCCGGCGATAGGCGCCCTAGTCGACGAACTCGGACTGTCCGGTTTCACCCAGTTCAGTGAAGGTGATGTCGTCTTCGAGCGCTTTTCGCGCGAGGGGCCGCTCCGCCATGCAGGGCCAAGGCAGGACCCACAGTCAATCCGGCTGGTTGGCGGTATGTCCGCTATCGTCCGCGCGCTCATGGCCAGCCTGCCTGAGGATTGCATCCAGTGCGAGGCGCATGTCACCCGGATCGCGCTCGCAGAGGACGGGGTGCGGCTGACCATTAGCCTTCCCGGTGGCGGGGAGGAGGAAACCCACGCTAGCCAAGTGATCACGGCGGTGCCGCCGCGTCTCCTCGAAGCGACAGTGCAATTCACGCCTGCATTGGAGCCATCGACGACCGATCGCTGGCGTAGCACGCCGACCTGGATGGCCCCGCATGCGAAGTTTTTCGCCCTCTATGATCGACCGTTCTGGCGCGAGGCCGGGTTGTCGGGAACGGCGCAGAGTGTGGTTGGGCCCTTGATGGAAATCCACGATGCGACGACCTCATCCGGGAAGCCGGGGTTGTTCGGCTTCCTTGGTATGGGACCGGATCAGCGTTCGGCGATTGGCGAGGCCGTGGTCACCCAGGCCTGCATCGAGCAGTTGGCCCGAATCTTCGGACCTCAGGCGCTCCAACCGCGAGCCACGCTCTACAAGGACTGGTCAAAGGACCCGCTGACCGCAACATCGGCAGACAGAGGATTCGGCGGTCACCCCTCGGCAGAGGGTTCCGCCTGGGTCACGGGAGCGTGGCAACGGCGCCTCGCCTTGGCCGGCAGCGAAACCAGCGCAACGGAACCGGGTTTTCTGGCCGGGGCGTTGGAGGCAGCGAGATGTGCTGTGACAGACACGCTCCAAAGGATCGGCTCTTCCAACTGATCGTCCGCAGAGTGGCGGTGTCTGTCCTGTCGACGGCTCCTCTCCACGGCATGACAGCACAGGCACCGCATGATGAGGAATACGCCTTCATGACAACGACATCGTCTTCCCAGGATGCACGGGTTGCACCTTCAGTGGCCCGCAACCGCGATCCGATCTTGGCCGTATTGCGCAGAGTTCTGCCGCCGACTGGCACGGTTCTCGAGATCGCCAGCGGCACGGGCGAGCACGCGGTGCACTTCGCGGCTGCGTTGCCGCACCTCACATGGCAGCCATCGGATCAGGATGAGCAGGGTTTGAGAAGCATCACTGCTCATCGGGCCATCTCTGGCCTGCCGAACCTTCTCGCGCCGCTTCGCCTCGATGCCGCAGCTCCCGAATGGCCTGTCGAGCAGGTGGACGCCGTCGTGGCCATCAACATGGTCCACATCAGCCCCTGGCAGGCGACTCAAGGGCTGGCGGCCGGGGCAGGACGGGCGCTGTCCCCCGACGGCGTGCTCTACCTCTACGGAGCGTACAAGGAGAACGGTATCCACACGGCACCAAGCAATGAAGCCTTCGATGCCGATCTCAGACGTCGGAATCCCGATTGGGGTATCCGGGACCTCGAGGAGGTGGCAGAGCTCGCCGGAAGGTACGGGTTGACGCTTGTCGAGCGGATCTCGATGCCCGCCAATAATCTCAGCCTTGTCTTCCGGCGCTAGGAACCTGCGAAGTCCGCTAATCCGGAACGGCAGCTCTTTAGGCGGCTATTTCTCCCTGACGTTAATTCTTGATCCGTGGCGATTAGGCCGATGGCAACCGCTGTCGGATGATGGCGCCATGGAAGCGTGCCCCATAGAGCAGCCCGTCATCGTTGAAATCGTAGGATGGGTTGTGCAGGGGCGCCGAATCCGTGCCGTTGCCGACGAAGACGAAGCAGCCCGGCACGTGCTTCAGGAAGCGGGCGAAGTCCTCCGACCCCGTCATTGGTTCGCGGGCAGTCGACACATGCTCAGGCTCGAACACGGTTTGAGCGGCAGCGAAGGCTTCGTCCGCCAGAGCGGCATCGTTCAGGAGCGGCACGAACTCGCGCGTGTAGGTCACCTCGGCGGCGACATTGTACGTCAAGGCGGTGCCCTCCGCGATGATGCGCATCTGCTTCTCGATCTCTGCACTGACCTCCGGCCGGAAACTGCGGGCATCACCGAGAATGCGGGCAAGCCCGGGCAACGCATTCCGGATGCCGTCGGTGATCAGTTCCGTCACCGACACGACACCGATGTCAGTCGGGCTGAGGCGGCGTGATACGATGGTCTGGAGGTTCATCACGGTTGCACAGGCGGCGACCAGTACTTCGTTGCCCCAATGCGGGCGGGCGGCATGGCCGCCGACGCCTTTCAGCACGATCTCGAAGTTGTCCTCCGCCGACATGATCGGGCCGACTCGGGTCTGGAAGTGCCCGACGGGCAGTCCCGGCATGTTGTGCAGGCCGTAGATTTCCTCGAACGGGAAGCGCTCCATCAACCCGTCCGCCAGCATGGCGAGCGCGCCCTTGCCCCATTCCTCGGCAGGCTGGAAGACAAAGCGCACGGTGCCGTCGAACCCGCCTTCCTCGGCGAGGAGCTTGGCGGCCCCGAGCAGCATGACGGTGTGGCCATCATGGCCGCAGGCATGCATCGTGCCGGGATTCTGCGAGCGGTACTCCGACGTGCCCTGTTCGGTGATGCGCAGGGCGTCCATGTCGGCCCGGAGCGCGATGGCCCGGTTGCCGCTTCCGCGTTTGAGCGTGCCGACGACGCCGGTGCCACCTATGCCTTCGGCCACTTCGTCAAGGCCGAACTCCCGCAGTTTGGCGGCCACGAAGGCGCTCGTACGCCTCTCCTCGAAGCCGAACTCGGGATGCGCGTGCAGGTCGCGCCGCCAGGCGGTCATCTCTTGAGCCAGGGCGTCCAGATCCAGGGCCATCGGTGTCTCCTTATGGGGCTGCGAGAGTAGCGGTCACGTCGAGCAGGATGTTGGCGCCTGCAACGAGGTCGGCATCCGGCGTGTGCTCGCGTGGATTGTGGCTGATGCCGCCGATGCTCGGCACGAAGATCATGGCTGCGGGCGCGATACGGGCGATCATCTGGGCATCGTGACCCGCGCCCGAGGTCATGCGCTTCGAGGCCAGCCCGCGCTTGCGTGCGGCCTCCTCCACCAGCTTCACGATCCCCGGTCGAAGGTCACCGGCTCGAATCGCGCCAGCCGTTCGACCGAGATTGTGACCTCCTCGGTAGCCGCCAACTCCGTCAGGTAGGCGGCAAGGGCTGCCTCCTCCGCCTGGAGGCGCCCTTCGTCGGGATCACGCAGGTCGACCGTGAAGGTTGCGCGGGAGGGAATGACGTTGATTGCGTTCGGCTCGAAGCTCATGCAGCCGACGGTGGCAACGGTGGGTGTATTCGAAGTGCGGGTCCGATCGCGCAGGAAGGTGACCACGCGGGCTGCGGCATGGCCTGCATCCCGGCGCATCGACATCGGCGTCGTGCCGGCGTGGTTGGCCTCTCCCATGATGGTGATGCGCTGCCAGGAGATGCCCTGAAGGTTCTCGACCGCACCGATGGGCACGCCCTCGCACTCCAGCACAGGCCCCTGTTCGATGTGCAACTCGACGTAGGCGTGCGGCCTGAGAAAGCCCGGCTCCTCGGAGCCGGCATAGCCGATCCGCTCCAGCTCCGCCCCGAGCACCGTGCCATCGGTGCCGACCGTCGCCAGCGCCTCCTCGACCACGAGCGCGCCGGCATAGACGAGCGAACCCATCATGTCGGGGGCGTAGCGCACGCCCTCCTCGTTGGTGAAGGCGGCGACTGCGATAGGCCGTGTAGGAACATACCCAGAAGCTTTCAGGGTCTCTATCACTTCCAGCCCGGACAGCACGCCGTAGCAGCCGTCATAGATGCCGGCATTGATGACGGTGTCGATGTGGGAGCCGAGCAGGACAGGCGCCGCATCCGCATTTGCGTCATCCTTCCAGATTCCGAAGATGTTGCCGATGCGGTCGACCGCAACCTCCAGGCCCGCGCTGCGGATCCAGGCAAGGACGGTGTCACGTCCTGCCTTGTCGTTGTCGGAGCCGGTGAGCCGGATCAGCCTGCCATCGCTGTCGCGACCGATCTGCCCGAGTTCCCGGAGCCGGCCAAGCAGGCGCTCCGCGTTGATTGAGAGCGTTGTCATGCGTCAGCCCTTCTAGGGGTGGTTGCAACGATCTCAGGCCGCATCCCGACCAGTTCCGCGTAGCGCTCCGGATCGGTGGCGCCTTCGGTGTTGATGACAAAGACCCGGGACGCTCCGTTGAGATGAAGCGCTGTTCGGATCTCAGGATCCGCAGCCGCGCGCATGAGACCGGCGAGACCTGCACCGCCGCTCTCACCCGCCACGATGGCCGGATCGTTCCCGGTGGGCCGGGCCAAGCGGTTCATCACCGCGACCGCATCCTTCTCGTCGACGGTCATGAAGGCATCGGCGACGCGCGACAGCACCCGCCAGGCAACCAGCGACGGCTCGTAGCATTCGAGCATCGCCATGACGGTCGGCTCGCCGTGGTCGATCCGGACCGGACGTCCTGCGCGCGCGGTCTCGAAGACGCAGGCGGCTCGGGCGGGATCGACCACGACGAAGGTCGGCCGCTGGTCCCCAAGGGCGAGAGCGAGATGCCCCGCGACTGCGGCCGCGACACCCCCGACACCAGCCTGCACGAACACATGGGTCGGTGCTTCGGGAAGCTGGCGCAGGGCTTCGCGCACCATGGCGGTGTAGCCCTGCATCACCAGCCCGGGGATGCGCTCGTAACCCGGCCAGGAGGTGTCAGAGACGATGGTCCAGCCCTTCTCGGCAGCGACGCGTGCGGCCTCAGCGACCGAATCGTCATAGGTGCCCTCGATCCGGATCATCTGAGCGCCGAAGCGGGCAATGGCCGCCACACGCTCGTCGCTGACGCCGGAGTGCACAAAGATGGCAGCACTGGCTCCAACGAGTTGGGCACCCTGCGCCACTGAGCGTCCATGATTGCCATCGGTGGCACAAGCGACCGTCATGCCAGCAGTGACGGCACGGACCTCGGGCGCGTGCAGTTCAGCGACATCGATTGCGCGTCCGAGCTGGCAGCGGGCTTCCTCCAGCACAAGCCGGATGACCGCATAGGAGCCGCCCAGCGCCTTGAAGCTGCCGAGGCCCAGCCGGAAGCCCTCATCCTTGATATGGACGGAATCCACGCCGAGTTCGGCAGCCAGGGCCGGCAGGGTGTGTAGGGGCGTCGGGGCATGGTTGTCCCGATAGGTGAGATAACGTTCGACCTCTTCAGCGGCCGGTACGCCGAGCGTCTTGGCATCAACTGGCTCAAGAGGCGTGCGGTAGTCGGGGTGCTGATTGAGCAGGAACATCGCCATCCTTTATTGCTGAGACGGCGAGAAGATATTGCGCCTGCCACGAGAAAGGCGCTCTATTTTGACCTGTTGAATGCAAGAATTTTTCGTGTGAGTGGCCCCGTGGTGCCTAAGCCTTCGTCGTCGATCACCCTCGACAGCTTCGATCTCGCGATCCTGAACATCCTCCAGCGGGACAATACAACCCCGCAGCGGGTGATCGGTGAGGCCGTTAGTCTGTCCGCTCCTGCCGTGCAGCGCCGCATCCGGCGGATGGAGAAGGCCGGGGTCATCCAAGCCAATGTCGCAGTTGTCGATCCAACCCAGGTTGGACAATCCATCACCATCTTCGTCGAGGTCGAGGTGATCAGTGAGACGGCAGAGCTGATCGATGCGGCCAAGCGGGAGTTCGCCTCGGTTCCGGAGGTGCAGCAGTGCTACTATGTCACTGGAGAGGCGGACTTCGTGCTGGTGGTCGTGGTGTCAACGATGACCGCCTATGAGGCACTGACGCGGCGCCTGTTCTTCGGGAATAACAACGTAAAGCGGTTCCGCACCTTCGTCGCCATGGATCGCGTCAAGGTCGGTTTGATGGTTCCTCTACCGGAATGACTGTACGCTCCAATCCCTGCCAACAGACGGCGCGTGAGGGAACGACTGCTAATGGGATGGTCCGGCCGTGCTTCTGCCCCGCTTGTTCGTAAGCTGTGGGGCTTCGAGCCACGTAAGGAGCACGTCCCATGTCACGGTCTTCTTCCTCTTCCGCCATTGCCACGCTGGGCATCGATCTCGGCAAGAACAGTTTCCACCTCGTCGGCCAGGATCAGCGCGGCGCCATCGTGCTGCGGATCAAGCTTTCCCGCTCGCAGCTCCCGCAGCGGCTGGCCCACATCCCACCCTGCCTGATCGGCATGGAGGCCTGTGCCGGAGCCCACCACATCGGCCGCCAACTCCGGGCGCTCGGCCACGATGTACGCCTCATCCCGGCTCAATACGTCAAACCGTTCCTCAAGGGCCACAAGAACGACTATCGCGATGCTGAAGCCATCGCGGAGGCGGTGCAACGGCCCACCATGTCGTTCGTGGCGATCAAGACGCCCGAGCACATGGATCTGCTCGCCTTGCATCGGGTGCGCTCGCGCTTGGTCAGTCAACGCACCGGCGTGACCAATCAGATCCGGGGCTTCCTCCTGGAGCGCGGCATCACCGTGCGCCAGGGCCTTGCGCCGCTGCGGCAGGCGCTGCCAAGCATCCTGGGTTCGTCCTCTGATGCTCTATCGCGGCGCATCGTTCACCTCATTGCCGATCTGACTGAGGATTGGCGTCAGCTCGACGCGCGCATTGCGGACGTCTGCGCCGAGATCGAGGCGCTCGCCGCCCAGGACGAACACTGTCAGCGTCTGATGAGCGTGCCGGGTGTCGGACCGATCATCTCGTCGGCCGTGGTGGCGGCCATTGGTACAGGTGCAGGCTTCAGGCAGTGGCGGGACTTCGGCGCTTGGCTCGGGCTGGTGCCGAAGCAGGAGTCGACCGGTGATCGCACGATCCTGGGCAAGATCTCCAAACGCGGCAACAAGTACCTGCGGATGCTCTTCGTCCAAGCGGCTCACATCGTGCTGGTGCGCCGGCCACATGGGGCGAGGCTCGGCCTGTGGCTCTGGATCGAGACTGCGGGCCGGCGGCTACATCGCAACATGCTGGTGATTGCTCTGGCCAACAAGCTGGCGCGCATCGCCTGGGCGGTGCTGGCGCGAGGGCACGGCTATCAGCCCAGGAGTGCCTCCCATGCAGCAGCCTGATACGAACTCACCTCTGAGACACGATCCTGTCGGTTCAGATGATCCATCAACCCTGAGGGTCGAATGATGACACCGGTTAGCTAATCAGCGGCTTCCCGCCGAGGTCTGCGAGATGACGAAGGAGATGGACGAACGGTCTGCCCGGCGCAACCACAAGACTGGGTGCCATAATGGCCCATAGAGGTCTCGCCGCTAGCGAGTCTTGGATGCGCGCGGATCCCCATGATGGCCCGGAGCTGAGGCTCCACCACGAGGCCGAATACATTGATGCAGCTCTCACGTTTGTCACTCTGCCAACATCATCTTGCGACGCACGGCCGGACCATACATCTGGCACGAGGCGGACGAAAGCCGAACTTCCGAACTCATAGGGTGAGCTGAGTTTCATAAGGCCATGCCTAACGGCTAAGTTTGACCGATGCTGTCGAAAAACTCTCATTTCCTTGTTTTCAGCAGCAACAGCATACCTGATGCAGTGGCCGCTTAAGCAGCTCCATACCACCTGTAGATGCCCAGTATCCCGCAGGGGAGTTTTTCAACAGCATCGACCCAAAGCAGTCCTTCCGAGCACGCAGTTTGGGATAGGCACGCCCGATCGACAGGCTCGGCCAATTCAGTCAAGCTCAGCCCTTTGCTTGTGACTGCAGCAATGCTGTGTAGATGATGGCAGTAGCCATTTTTGAATGGTGCCGCCCTCTGAGATCCGGCTCTCAGAGGGGTCCGGATATATGCCGGACAAGTTCCCTGACGAACCCGTCTCCGCAAAAAGAAAGCGCCCCTTTTCCCAGGGGCGCTCCAAGGTTCGGCCCGTAGGGGCAAAAGTAACGGTACCGATGACGTTCATCTATTCGGGCGCATCCGCGTTGTCATGTCGGCAAACTACGACGGAGAAATACCCTCCAGCCGCTCGACGGGACCCTGCATCATGACAGCCTGGTGCTTTCGAGCAGACCGGAGCGGCCAATAGGAGCGACCGATACGTTTGTGGAAGTGCCACACCGGTATCGCCAAGGTTGGTCGGATTTAGCGGATGGCAAACGGTGGAGTGACGGCGGCTTGGGAACGATGCGATTCTTGAAGGGCAGCACTATGGGAGGGCGAATCCAGGCGCATGACTGGTCAGGCTCGCCGCTAGGTCATATCGAAACCTGGCCGGAAGCGCTCCGGATCACGCTCGGCAACATGCTTCATTCTGCGTTCGCGACCTATCTCGCATGGGGGGCGGATCTCACGACCTTCTACAATGACCCCGCTCTCAAGCTGCGCGGGAACCGACCTGAGGCGCTTGGACAGCCCCTGCCGCAAGCTTGGTCCGAGATCTGGGAAATCGTGTCGCCGATGGTCGCGCGATCCCTTCGGGGTGAGACGACCTATGTTCAGGACGTGCCCATCGATATCGTGCAACGAAAAGACTACCCGGAGGAGACTTGGTGGACCGGCTCAATCAGCCCTGTCATGGACGGGGCTGACCAGCTGGGTGGCGTTCTGATTATCCTGCAGGAGACGACCGAGCGCGTGCTCACTGAGCAGCGGCTTCGGTTTCTGGTCGATCTGAGCACACGCTTACGTGGGGTGGCCGAGGCGCGCGAGGTCATGGCCACAGCCGCGGAGATGCTGGGGCGTCATCTGAGGGCGAACCGTGTCGGGTACTATGAACTGAGTGAGAGTGGTGAGACCTTTGCGGTCGAGCGTGATTGGACCGATGCCACGACCCCGAGCTTTGTCGGCGGGCATCGCATCGATGACTTTGGCACCGTCATCGAACACGAGTTGAGGGCGGGACGCACCGTACGCATTGATGATGCCTTGATACATCCGCTCACCGGGGAAGGTCCCGTCGCCGCCGAGTTCCTCAGGGCCGGAAAGCGCTCAGCCATCATCGCGCCCCTGGTCAGGGACGAGCGGCTGGTCGCCTCCTTCTATGTTCATCAGACCGAGCCGCGCCATTGGCGCGATGACGAGGTCTCGCTGGTCCAGGAAGTTGCCGAGCGCACCTGGACCTCGATCTTGCAGTCCCGGGCCGAGACGGCTCTCCGGGACAGTGAGGAGCGATTCCGGCAGTTTGCCGAGCACTCCTCCACGGTGCTGTGGATCCAGGATCTCGAAACCCACGAGATAGAGTACATCAGCCCGGCCTACGCGGCGATCTGGGGCGAGCCTGTGGAGGTCGCGTTACGCGATCCGGATCATTGGATCCAAGCCCTTCACCCCGACGACCGTGACCGGGTTAGCACCATCTTCGATCGCGTCCGAGGCGGCGAGGAGGGCACGTACGAGTACCACATCATCCGACCTGACGGCGGCGTGCGCTGGATCCGTGATACGTTCTTTCCAATGCGAGATGAGCAGGGGCGGATCCGACGGGTTGGCGGCATCGCCCAGGATATCACCCACAATGAAGGCTCTATCGTCTACATGGTCGATGGCAACGAGGTCTCGCGTCGGGACCTGTGCCTTCTGCTCCAGGGGGCCGGCTACGAGGTAAAATCCTTTGCCTCTGCACAATCGTTTCTCACGGTAGCGCCGGTGTTGGTGCCGGGTTGCGTGGTGCTCGATACGCGCAGTCCTGAAGCCGGGGGGCTGACGATCCCCAGAGAGCTGAAGGCGCGCAGGGCCGGGCTGCCGGTCATTGTGCTCGGAGAGTCTGGTGGGAATGTTACGGTCGGGGTTCAGGCGATGAAGGCCGGAGCCGTGGATTTCCTCGACCTGCCGTACCAACCCGAACAGATGCTGGACGCACTCGCCTCAGCACAGGCGACCATCCGGGAGAGGGCCGGACAAGATCAGGCTGCCGAACGCGTGAAGGCGCTCATTGCAGCGTTGCCGCCACGCGAGCGGGAGGTGTTGGACGGACTACTCGCAGGGGGGACCAACAAGACGATTGCGCGGGACCTTAGCCTCAGCCCGCGCACGGTCGAGTCGCATCGGGCCCGCATCATGGAGCGGCTGGGAGCGCAAAGCCTGCCTGAACTGGTGCAGATTGCCGTGGCAGCCGGCTTGCAGTCGAAACGACAGGACAGGCACGGTTGACTGCGCAGGTGGTAAGCAACAGCGCGATCACATCTCTAATGTGGCCGAACTACGTCTCAGAATGGCACGGTGAGGATTATTCCCTTGGGGCATTCACTGGGCCAATCTTGCCTGAACTGCTCAGCACGCCGCTGCTGCGGCAGCTGCTTCTGGGCCTTGCGGAACAATCCGTAGGAAGTATCCGACTGGTGCCTGATTGGACCAAAAGTTAACTCAGGCTAATGGCAGGCAGCGACGGCGCTTGCGGTTTAGGGAGAACCGCCCAAGGAGGCGGCGAGACGCTAAATTAATCGAGGAACGAGCTAAGGGGTGGCACGGGTGCACGGCCTTCCCCGAAGCTTAGACGCCCTTTTCGCAGCAGGCTCGCCTGGAGAAGATCTGGTGAGGGGTGCAATCAAGTTTGCCAAGCAAGCCTCAAGACTACGTCAGGGAGGAACGCAAGACCATGGACAAGGCTGCGAACGATAACCGCGTTACAGAACTGATTTGGATCTTGTCCACGACTTTAGCCAACATTGATGTCGAGTATGAGTTCGAGCTGGCGCGGATCCGGGCGACGGCCGAACCTCATCTCACAGCAATAATCATGGACACAGTACGCCAGCGGTACGTTGAGCGCCGCACCCACTATGTCCAACAAATTGCCGAGTTGCGGAAGCGGTCGGGTGAGGGATAAGATGGGATTTCGTCGCCATGCCGGTTGTGCGCTGGGAATCAGGCCAGAGGGGCACAAATGCCGGAGACACCTGCATTTGACCAGCCTCTCATAACAGGAACTGTAATTGCTGGCCGAGTGCCGCCAGGGGCCGAGAGGGTGGAGGACCTGGTCGAAGGATCGCCGTCTTTGTTGCGCTGGCGGTCAGTACTGCTGTCATCCTCATTCAAAACCGCTAGTGACTCAGGGGCATTGCTCTTTCATTTGGGATTGCCATCCGTTCTCGCGGGGCACTTCGAGGGTAAACGCTTCGTGGTTTCGCGAATTGAGATCTCTAGGCGCCCTCAGCGGTGAGGTCATGGTTGCGTCTTCATCCGAGGGAGGCAACTCGCCAAGATATCTCTATGCTCACGAAAGGAAAATTACGGTTTGCCGATGGTCTGAGGTTGGCACGAGGCGGAAGTAGATCGAATTTCCGCATCCGTGGCGTGAGCCGACCTTCACTTCATTTGCTATTCGTTACTCATTGACCCGTTCCGGACCTCCGGTGCTGATTCCAAGACTTAGCGGCATTGAGCGTTGCAACTCATACCTGTAGCCATCTCTTAGAAGCGAGGTTGACCGGAGATCCTGGCAGCATGATGCACGACGATCAGGTTCATATTGATGCTGATGCCATTCGGGGGATGATTATCGATCAGTTCCCGGAGTATCGCCACGAGCGGATCGAGCAACTTGGCTTGACCGGCACTGTCAGTGCCATCTTCCGGGTTGGATCAAGTGTCGCCGCGAGGTTCCCGTTGCGCGCCATGACGCCGGTCGAATGCGCCGATATGCTTCGCAGAGAAGCGGCTGCCATGACCGAATTCGCGAGGCATTCTCCGGTTGCGACTCCTCGACCGCTGGGGTTTGGCCAGCCCAGTGAACTCTATCCGATGCCTTGGGCGATACAGACCTGGGTAGAAGGTGTTCCTGTTACACCAACCAGCCTTGCGCCTTCCACGGCATTTGCACTCGACATTGCGAACCTCATCGCTTCGTTGCGGGCCGCGGACACTCAGGGTCGCCACTTTGATGGACAGGGGCGGGGCGGCAACCTTCCCGATCACGACGATTGGATGGAAGTCTGTTTCATGAACAGCGAGGCGCTCCTCGACGTTGCCCGCTTGCGTCGCCTGTGGGCGCGGTTGCGTGAGTTGCCGCGATCCGGGCCCGACGTCATGAGCCACCGGGATCTCATTCCGGCGAACCTTCTTGTGCGTGGCGAGCGTCTCGTGGGTGTGCTCGACGCTGGCAATTTCGGGCCGGCCGATCCGGCGTTGGATCTTGTGGCCGCGTGGCATCTTCTTGACCGCGACCGCAGGGAGGTTGTGCGGAGTTATCTCGGATTGGGTGAACTCGAGTGGACGCGCGGCGCAGCATGGGCGTTTCAGCAGGCGATGGGACTTGTGTGGTACTACGAGCATACCCATCCGAGCATGAGTGCCCTTGGTCGAAACACGATCTGCCGCCTGCTTGAGGATCTTGTCGTCTGAACTGGATGTACCTCTGGTGGACGCGAATGGACAAAGGACTGTCCGCTCCTCTTTGACCCGGCAACACAAGCGAAGTGTTATCCCGGTAGCCGGTGTTGTGCGCCCGGAGCTGCTATCTCGGATCAATTTGCCCTGGGTTGCTCCGGAAGGTCCGGAAGGAAGGACAGCTCCTGGCACGACGCGGAAGTACGCCGAACGTCCGCTCAAGCGTGCGGCAGCAGACCTTCCCAAGGCGCCCGCAATTTCCTGGGGTGACTTATGGCTCCCTTTCAGAGGGTCTCTGGGCATGGGGTATTTTCCTGTCTGGAGCTCAGGGTTTCACCTGATACTCAATTTCAGCCACGGGGATAGAATTCCTGAGCAGCCCGACCGCAGCAGCGCGGTTCTTCTTCACGGGTGAACGCGACTTCCCGCGACCACAGAAAGGACTGGGACCATGCTACGCCCCGCAGGCCCAATGCTCGGAGCTGTCCTCCTTGCGGTGACGCCCGTCGCTGCACAGACCCCATCCGCATCATTGCCTTATGCCTTCGAGCGCGGCTATCCGGTCGGTGACACCTCGCAGCGCGTCCGCGACGAGGCCGACTTCCAGCGCGCCATCATCGCCTATCGCTTCTGGTATCCCACCGTCTCGAACGAGGGCATCTTCAACGGCAACCGCGCGGTCGGGATCGAAGACGGCAAGGCCATGGGCATCGCCGCCACGGGACCGCGTCAGGTCGGCTTCACGCTGAACTCCGACACGCCCTACGGCTCGGCCGTGCTCGACCTCTCCAACGGACCGATGGTGATCGAGCTGCCACCGGGTGCCTACATCGGCCTCGTCAACGATCACCACCAGGGTTGGGTGCAGGATCTCGGCCTGCCAGGGCCGGATGCTGGCAAGGGCGGTAAGCATCTCGTCCTGCCACCTGGCTACACGGGAGAGGTTCCGGCCGGCTATTACGTCGGCCGATCCAAGTCGCTGAAGAACCTGCTCGCCGTCCGCTCCCTGCCGGCGGACGGGGATGTCCCCAAGGCCCTGGAGGCCCTGCGGGCCATCAAGGTCTACCCGCTCGCGAGCGAAGCATCGCCGCAGCCGCTCCGGATCGCCGACACGAGCGAGAAGGCGATGGATTCCTCTTCGCTCAAGTGGGAAGACAACATCCGGTTCTGGGAGGTGCTGGCCAAGATCATCGCGGGGGAGCCGCGGGTGCCCGAGTTCCTGCCAATGTACGGCCTGCTCTCGGAACTCGGCATCGAGCAGGACAAGCCGTTTGCGCCCGATGCCCGGATGAAGGCGATCCTCGAACGTGCGGCCAAGACCGGGCGTGACCAGATGCTGGTCACCGCCTTCGACAGCGACCGGCCCGATCGCCTCAACTGGCCCGACCGCAAGTGGGAATGGGCCGGCCTCGTGCCCGGCAGCGCCCAGTTCGAGACGCCCACAAGCATTGACCTCGATGCCCGTGACCGGTGGTTCGCACAGGCCATCGTGACCTCGCCCGCCATGTTCCGGCGCAACGCGGGCGCGGGCTCGCTGTACTGGCTGAGTGCTCGCGACGCGACAGGCGCATTCCTCGACGGCGGCAGGAACTACAAGCTCACCATCCCGCAGCCGGTGCCGGGTCAGTTGTTCTGGTCAGTCACGGTGTACGACGCGCAGACCCGCTCGCAGGTCCAGACCGATCAGGACAAGGCGGCGCTGCGCTCGCTGTTCGAGCTCAAGGACGTCGACCAGACGAAACCCCTCGACCTGTACTTCGGGCCGACGGCGCCAGCCGGGCAGCAGGCACGCTGGATCAAGACCGCACCCGGCAGGGGCTGGTTCGCCTACATTCGCATCTACGGACCCGAGCAGGCGGCCTTCGACCGGAGCTGGAAGCCCGGCGACTTCGAGGAAGTGCAATAGGAGGCGGCGGTTATGAGCGATCCCGCGCAAGACCGCGACCGAGCAATCGGGGGCCGATCGCCTCGACGACCCTTGGGAGCAAATGCAGGGATAACCTGGCGGAGGACGTCATGAAGAGATTGGTTGTTGCTGCACTGGCCGTCGTGTCCCTGGCGGCACCGGCATCCGCCCAGGGCACGTCGCCCAAGGAGTTGGAACGGAGAGTCATCGAGCGCCGGGCCGTCGAGGCGGCGATCTGGAGCATGCCGGTGGTCAACTACGACCTGATGCTCCAGGAGATGCTGACCAAGACCCCGGGCAAGGTGAACCAAGTGATCTACTGGGGCCACCCCCTCGACTGGCGCAACCAGACGCTCACCCCCAATCCGGACACGCTTTACTTTATGGCGTTCATGAACACGAAGGACGTGGGGCCGATCGTGATCGAGGTGCCGCCGGCTGGATCCGACGGCTCGCTCAATGCCAACATCGTCAACATCTGGCAGCAGCCGCTCGAGGACGCCGGCCTGCTTGGGGTCGACAAGGGCCAAGGCAGCAAGTTCGTCATGCTGCCCCCGGACTATGCCGACAAGGTTCCCGACGGCTATGTCGGGTTGCAACCCGAAACCCACGGAAGCTATGCCCTGTTCCGGGCCAACCTCGCCAGCCATGCCGAAGCCGACGTTGCCAGGTCCATCGCCTACGGCAAGCGGATCAGGATCTACCCCCTGGCGCAAGCTGCCAGCCCTCCTGCGACCGTCTTCACCGACGTCAAGGACATCCTCTTCGACTCGACCATCCGCTATGACCGCAGTTTCTACGAGGGGCTGAACCGGATCGTGCAGAGCGAGCCGTGGCTCGACCGCGACAGGGCCATGATCGATCCGCTGCGCACGCTCGGGATCGAAAAGGGCAAGCCCTTCGCGCCTGGCGATGCGGCGGGTCAGGCGCTCGATGCCGGCATCCGGGAGACCCACATGCTGCTCGAGGCCCGGTACGATGCGGGCCTTCCGACGTTCTTCGAGGGAACCCACTGGACGTTCCCGACATCACCGGAACTCATCCAGGCCGCATCGGCCGGCTTCAATGACCCCGACCATTACCCCGTTGACGCGCGGGGCCTGACCTACACCTACGGTTACATCGGCATCAAGCGGCTGGGATCGGGCCAGTTCTACCTCATCAACATCAAGGACAAGGACGGCGAGAATTATGACGGAGCCAAGACCTACCGCCTGACCGTGCCGCCGAACGTGCCGGTTGAGCAGTACTGGTCGGTGACCGCCTATGATCGGGAGACCCATGCGCTCATCAGGAACGTCGGCCGAGCCAGCCGGGCATCGAACGCCGCCGAGGTGCAGCGGAATGCCGACGGGTCCGTCGACATCTACTTCGGCCCGAAGGCGCCAGCCGGCAAGGAGGCCAACTGGGTGCCGACCGATCCGCAGCGCGGTTTCGAGCTGATGTTCCGGGCCTATGGTCCGAAGAAGGAGTTCTTCGACAAGGCCTGGAGGCTGCCGGACGTCGCGAAGGTGAACTGATCGCAATGCGGGTGGAGGCTTCCATGTCGGGTCTCGATATCTTTGCCTGGATCGTCCTCATTGTCCTCGTTGCCACGGGTGTCGCGGTGTTCGTGGCGCTCGGGATAATGCCGGGACACATCGCCCGCAAGCGCGGCCATCCCTGGCCCGAGGCAGTGACGGTCGGAAGTTGGGCGACGCTGGTGTTCGGCTTCGTGTTCCGGCCGCTGGTGCTGATCTGGGCCTATGTCGATGTGCCAGCTCGGCGGGAGGCGTCCGAGTGATCGTCGTCCTGCTCAATTCCTACATCGCGCTGCTGGCCCTGTTCATCTGGCTGCGGTTCATTCCCTTCAACCTGTTCTTTAAGCTGTCGCCGGTCCTCATGCTGCTGCTCCTGCTCGTCGGGCTGTTCATCCCGATGGGGTGGGGCGCGCCGTCCGGCCGGCGGCGGCGATCCGCAACTCGGTGCAGATCGTGCCCGAAGTGGCGGGCGAGGTGGTCGACGTTCCCGTTGCGGCCAACACGCCGGTGAAGGCGGGCGACGTCCTGTTCCGTATCGATCCGACCACCTACCAGGCCCAGGTCCAGACCATCGAGGCCCAGCTCAAGTTCGCCGAACTGCGCCGCAGCCAATTCTCGGAACTCCAGAGCCGGGACAGTGGTCGCGCCTTTGACGTCCAGCAGCGCGAGTCCGAGGTCGAGCAGTTGAGAGCCGAGCTCGAAGGCGCCAGGTGGAACCTCGACAAGACCACAGTGCGGGCGCCGGCCGATGGCTACGTGACCAAACTGGCGCTGCGCAAGGGAGCACGGGTGACCGCGCAATCCCCGTGATGGCGTTCATCGACACGGCGGAGACGATCCTCGGCGTGGAGATCCAGCAGATTTACTCACGCTACGTCGAAGTCGGCTAGCCCGTGGAGGTTACGTTCAAGCCCTTCCCAGGCGAGGTCTATCTCGGCCGTGTCGAGACCGTGTTGCAGGCCATCGCGACCGGGCAGATGCAAGTCAGTGGTCTGGCCGTTGCCCCCTCGGAGGTCCAATCGGCCCCGTTTGTTGTACGGCCAGAGGGCAGGCGTATCAGCTTGTGATGCCAGCGCCGAAGGCCAACAAGCCCACGTACAGGCGGGAGCCGTGACAGCGCGGCGCTCGAGCCTCAGGGGGGCCCACACACATCCCTGCGAAACCTCAGCCCTACAGCCGAAAGGGCGACGCCGGCGGGTTGCGTCGCAAGTTTGCAGCAGGGGCGCGAAGATGGCCGCGATCTCATCTTAGGATTAGGCGGCGAGCAGATTGAACTGCTCGGCCAATGACGGCTGCGGATTGCAGGCATACTTCGCCTGCTGCTTGCGCATCATGTGGATCATCTCGATCCCACCGAGGATCACACGGGCAGTGGCCATTGACTGGAAGCCCAGCATCGGCAGCGCGTCAGAAGGCCGAAGACATTGAAAAGCCTCGTCAGCGCAGATTAGATAAGCTCGGTCGAAGCATCTGTGCTGGCTGCTGACTGTGACAGTCCCTATCCCTATCACGCCCTTTGGGGTCACTTTGGCGGAGTGGGACGCCTGCGCCACACTCTTAGAACAGCAAATGCCACACGCCCTCCACAACCTGAATATGTGCGTCGAGACGCTCACCTGGGGTGGAAGCGTTCTGGAGGGCAAGGTCATGCTGGTAAAAGAGTTTATCGTAAGCATCGACGGGTGTTGGATAAGCTGGCACGGCCGCTTTTCCGTCTTCTTTCCCCGCTGAGTAATCCAGCCCACCGTAGTTGCCGTAATACAGTCCATTGTCACCAAGATGAAAATAAGACGCGTTCGGGAGCATGGGTGGCCTCCTCAGTTATGTTCAACTGTCCATGTTTTCGTCGATTTATGTCAAAAACTGGGATGGGTTGAACCTGGGCAATATTTAGCTTTAAATTCCTAGCAACATCACTGCCCCTCAGGTCCGACAACAAGAACAAGACCTTTAACGGTGTTTTTGAAAGATGCTCTCACCCCACACCCCTGGGGTCAGTTTTTGGCGGCTGAGACTCCTAAGAGGTCCAGGCAAAAGGAAAGAACCCCAAGCAGGGAAACCTGGGGCTCTCTCAAGGGACCATGAAGGCAACATCGATCTGCCGAGGCGGTGTACACGAAGGAACGCCTGGGCAGAGAGACAACTCTGCATCCCTGTCTTTGGTCCCTCTCTGCTCCTCTAAATCTTGCTAAGGCACAGGTGGAAACATTCACCCCTCATGCTGTTACCGATAGGATGGGGGTTGCAATGTCTGAAACTGCCAAAGCTTCGTACTATCGGGAATTGAAGCGCGAGTTGGACTTACGGGAAACGGAGGCCCAGCTTCTTGTGGCTGCGGCGGAGAAGCTTGAGCGGGAAAGTCAGACCGCTACAGCCGAAGCAATCCGGGATATGTGGCGTCACAATGAGGTTGCGAGGCTTAGGCTTCAGACCCAGTTGGGGGCTCTCTTCTCCTGCTGAATGGCATTCGCTTACATAGTGGAACGGGCACCCGCACCTCTGGGGTCACTTTTGGCGGTGTGGGACTCCTAAAAAGTCTGGCAAAATGCAACCCGCGTTGGTGTCCCCGTGGCCACCATCGGAAACTGGGAACCGAGATGTAGGATACGCCAAGGACCAGCTAGGGTGCTGCAGTCACTGTCAGACTGGAAACCAGGGATTGTCGAAGAGGTCCTAGGAGGCTGAGACTTGAGTGCTTGATGGCCTACAGAATATATCCAAGCCCATACAGCAATAGCGTAGCGGTTATGGCAAAGCCCAGTGCAAGCAGGAGCCATGTTAGATACCTGCCGAAGTCATCCATCGTGAACTCCTTCGCAGACGGGCGACCTGGGAAATGGTAACGAGCCAGGATTGCCTTGGTTGGGCAACGCCTCGTCTAATCGAGGGCTAACTTCATCTGCCGTCCGGCATTGCCTTCTTTCGGGTAGACACAGGATCATTGGGATATTGGTCCTGCAATCCATCCCGGCAAAGGTTACTTTAGCCGCCTACTGACCTTGTGCATGAGGGTGGGGTGCCGCACGACGATCTGTTTCCAATAGAGTTGTTAAGGTTTCAGGCACAGCAAAGTATCCTGGCTGAGTTTGGTGGCCGCCGCCCCTCCCTCTTGGAAGTGGCTGCTCTCTCAGACGGTCTCCTGATGACGCTTGCCGGGTTTGGCCCACCGACGGTCAGGCAGGTTCGTTCAATCGTCCAAACCGGGCTCAAATCTCCGTCCACACTAGCGGGTCAGGATGATGCGGAGTTGGTGTCAGAGTACGGTTCCCTAATACGCGAACTGACAAAACTTGAGGAGGAGTTCCACCGCCGTGAACTTGAGCTTCGGGGGCGATTACGTGCAATCCGCCTTGAGCTTCGTGTGAGGGGGCTCCAACCAAAATGAAGCCCAGCAAAAGAAAGCCCCAAGACACACTCAGGGCTCAAGCCTTCACCAGAGGGAGAAACCATCACGAACAGGAGGAACCGTGAAGGCAGGGACAAACAACCCTGGATAGGCAACGTTCCAGCGTGCATTGGCCAATTAGTTCATGGGGCCAAAGGTGCCTCAACTAACTCAACACTTGGGTTTGGGACCCACCGATGCGTTGCACGCCGTCCGTCTGTGGGCCACCGACAAAACCGGTGCAATCGTCTCCAGAACTCAGCAAATGTGTGAGTAAGTTCTCGCGTCAGCAGTCTAAGTCGAATGGATAATTTACGGCTAGATCTGCTGACTTCGAAAGCCACTGACACCAACTTCATAGAGGTTCGTTTATCTAGCTTGGAAGTGCAGACTTTCACTCGACATTTATAGGCAATAGTGAGACATCCACAGTTCATTAAGCCTCCAGCATCTGCCATACGAGGTCATGGTTGCGTAATACCAGCTCCGATTCTCTGAGCTGTTCCAATCCTGCCCCACTCTCTTAGCATAAATACTATTCTTTAGAGTTATAGGCCAGACATAGACTTACGATTGATCCTCAACCATTATTGATCCGTCACTAGCGTAAGAGGGGTGCCCCCGATGCTGACTCGCCGCCAGGCCATCAGTGGAGCGCTGTCTACGATCGGGGTAAATCTCGGGGGGTGCGCAACTCTCGTTTCCCCTGCGACCGGCGTTTGTCCGGATGATCCACGTTACACCAGTTCAACTACTCCACTCACCATCGACACACACGTGCATGTGTTCAATGGATCCGACATCCAGGTTGAGCGATACATCTCTCTTGTGCGAGCTAGAGTGACCCCTGCTCTCAAGTATCTTGGCGAAATTCTCCAGGAGGTGGGATGGCATATTGCACCAAGTGGGACAGACGAGCTTGCACTCCTTCAAGAGATCAGCAAGCAGATGAGAGCGGAATGCAACGCCGGAAGGATCGAGCAGACTATCGCCGCTTATAGAGCTCAGAAGTACTTTCAGGGGCTTCAGGAGCTCACGCGTGCTTTGGATATCGTTGAGCGCCGCTATGTGGGCCAACCGCGTGCGGAAAGTGCAGACTCCATTGCTGACGCCATACGATCCCTTCCGACAGAGCACAACAAGTTGCGGGATCGCCTGCGGCAGCAGAAACTGAGAGGCTCAGCGCGGCAGGAAATTGATGCCGCTTTAGCGTTTGTATTACAGCAATTTCAGTATCGATATGTCAATGTCTTGGAGTATCTCTCTCGGTACTCTTCAGGTTCATCGCGAAAAATAGACCTTATAATTTGTCATCAATTGGACTTTGACTGGTCACTCGCTCACGGCCAGCCGACGAAAACCTCCATACAAGATCAGATCAATGTCATGGAGCAAATTTCAATTCTTACAGGAGGTCGAGTCCATTGCTTCGCTCCGTTCGACCCGATGAGGCAGGTTGCGTACGACCTTCAGCTGATTCAAGAGTCTCCCCTCGCGCTCGTTCAAAGAGCGATCAGCTCGCAGGGATTTATCGGCGTTAAGATGTACCCGCCAATGGGGTTTGCTCCTATGGGCAACTCATCGCTATCGTGGAGCCGCTGGCGAGAACCGTGGATTGCGCCAGCTCTGCAGCGTCCAGATATTGGTGTTCTCCTCGATAGGGCTCTGCTTCAATTATATAGCTGGTGTATTGCCAACAATGTGCCGATCATGGCTCATACTTCGAAGTCAAACAGCCCCTCATCCGACTTCGAGAAACTCACTAAAGCGTCCTACTGGCAATCCGTACCGGCGGGGCTAAGCGTTACGTTCGGGCATTTTGGGAATACGGAAGTAGGCCTCCAGAGTAATCTCGACCGCGCGAAGCAGTATATGAAGCTGATGCAACCAATGGGAAACCATGGGGCTAACTTTTATGCGGACTCGGCCTATTTCACACATGCCATCACCAATCCATCGAACCTCAAATCTGCCCTTCGCACCTTGTTCAAGACGATGCAGGGGCCAGGTTCAGTCCCTTTGAGTGAACGATTGATGTACGGCAGCGATTGGGAGATGCTCATCATCGAAGGTGGCGATACCTTTGGCTATCTCCGCACATTCGAACAGATTTTCGCCGAGCTTAGTGGCGATCCTTCGATTGGAGCTGAAGGTACGTTGAGCGATCGCTTCTTTGGAATCAACGCCGCAGATCATCTTTCATTGCACCCTGGGGTTCCCAACAGCACACGATCGCGACTCGACGCGTTCTATGCCGCGAAGAATGTGCCAAAGCCACTGTGGGCAACGAAAGTTGATATGCTCCCGCGAACTGTCAGCTGACCTGATCAAATGCAACTTGAGAACATCATGCTCCCCATTCTATCTGCCGATTCTAATGCTAAGCTTACGGCTGGGCCTGGGGCGTGCGCCACTTTCTTCCCAACGAGTCATACATAGTGACAGGAGATGGGCGGTTTTTATGGTAGCTTTTCCGTCTTGACCGGCGAGGTTTATGACCGACCGAGCATCACAGGACATCTTTAGGTTTCTGCCCGGGGTACTTATCGATTGGGCGGAGGGACGTGGTGCGCTTCCCCTGCAAGAGTCGCATGTTGGCGCGCTTCTAATAACTGACATCTCAGGTTTTACCCGCCTTACCGCAAGGTTATCACGCGACGGAACAAACGCCGGCGCAGAGAGGATCGGGCATGCTCTGAATCAGGTCGTGGGCGAGCTGGTTGAAGCAATAGAAAAGCGGGGCGGCTCTGTTCTAAGCTTTGAGGGGGACTCACTCCTTGCTGGCTGGAAGGCAGAGGGGGATCCACCTCAACTGGCATCGGCTGTCTGGCGTGGTTGTCACTGTGCTTACATCCTCAATCGAGAATTTGGTGCAATCGATATTGAGGGCGAGACGCTTACCCTTCGCTCAGGTGTCGCTGCAGGCACATTGAGCGTTGTGCATCTGGAAACACGCTCAAAAGATAGACAGGTCATCCTTACCGGTCCCTGTGTCTCGGAGGTCGCTCATTGTGCTGGGCTAGCCGAGAGTGGAGAAGTCTTGATATCCGCAGAGGCATGGCAGAGTGTCCGTGAGTATGCGAAGGGGCGAAGCACGGACGACATGGTCCGCCTTATTGAAATCGAAGATCCACCGCCTCTCAAGCGCGCCCCGCACAAAGCGTCCCCCGAACTCGGAAGCGCGGATCTCATAAATTATCTTCCGTCTGTGGTGCGCACTCGACTTGGCTCGCCTCTGGCGCGATGGCTCACAGAGATTCGGACTGTTACAATCCTATTTGCTCGAGTTACCCGCACAAACTTACTTAATGACATTGGCAGCCTTGAGCTCGTCGTTGATACGCTTCATGCAAAGGCAAGAAAGTTTTCTGGTGAGTGCCTGAGGATTGCAAGCTGCGAGGGCGGACTTCAAGCTCTCATTGCTTTCGGTTTGCCAGGGTATACCCATACAGACGACCCTCGGCGTGCCTGCCTCTCGGCCATAGAGCTTCATTCGGCCATTGAACAAGTAGGGCTGCAGCTGTCTATAGGCATCGCAACCGGAGACACGTTTTGTGGCCCTTTGGGGACACCCCATCGAGCTGAATACACAGTCCTTGGAGAAGCGGTGAATCGCGCCGCTCGGCTCACAACTGTTGCGGCCGGTCGTACGCTTGCGGATGCTATGACCGCCAGCGCAGCGTCCGAGTTTGTCAACTTCCAGGGTCCCTGGCCAATGAATGTCCCAGGGCTCCGGACTCCAATTGCGACCTACATCGCTATTGAGCGACGTAGCGATGGCGTGCCTCCCCTGGAACAGAACCTTGTAGGCCGCACTGCAGAATTGCTGCAACTGATTTCCCTTGTTCAGCGACCACATAAAGCCGGCACACAGATAATTCTCATCGAAGGCGAAGCTGGGATCGGAAAATCCGCACTGATGATCCGGCTTGCTCAAATTTGCCGGGTAGAAGGCTTCACCGTCCTTGTAGCGACTGCTGACGAGGTCGAGCGCGAGACACCATACTTCGGATTCCGCCGCGTCGTAAGACAGCTCCTTGGTGTCGAGCGCTTGCGTGGAGACCACGCATTCGATCAAATCGCCAAGCGGTTGGCAAACCGGCAAGAGCATGTTCCATATATTTCTCTTCTAGGAGACACACTGGACCTCGGGCTCAACGCCACGGCGTTGACCGAAGAGCTATCGAGTAGCGTCCGTTCCGAGAATCTACGACGTCTCGTCAGAGATTTGATTCTTGACGCACTGCAAACTGGATCCGGCTTCATCATAATCGAGGATGTGCAGTGGCTTGATGCTGCATCTAGACTCCTCCTTGCTGATATTGCCCGAACATCGAACCCGGTCACGGTCCTTCTCACTGCCCGCGATGCAACGCCTAAAGACTTTGAGTTCGAAGGCGGTACTGTTATTCAAAAGATTCGGCTTAAGCCACTGAATGAGCGGGAAACGACAGAACTGGCTCAGCACCTGCTGAAATACCCGAACCCGGGCGCCTATCTTAAGGATGAGATCTGGCACCGGACCGGCGGCAACCCATTATTCGTGGGTGAAATTTGCCAGGCGCTCAATCAAGCATCAGCTTCGTCGCCCCACCAAAGTACCGTCACATTGCCTCGGTCCGCTCGAGCGGCAATCTTGGGTCGCATGGATCTCTTGCCTTCCAATGAGCAACTCGTTCTCAAGATCTCAAGCGCCGTGACAGGAACTTTCACAGTTGAGGACCTCGGGGCCATTGAGCCTCTGAGGAAGGCAGATATCGATGTCTCAAATTGTATCTCTAACCTCGTTGCAGTGAATTTGTTAAGGCGAGACTTCGTTGAGGCAGACCGCTTCATGTTCAGCCACGCCGTCATTCGGGAGGTGGTGTATGCAAGCATGCCGTCAGAGCAACGGGAAGAAGCCCATGCCGAAGTTGCCCGTATGCTTGAGAGCAGTCACCGTCGCGCTGAACCCGAAACGCTAGCGCTTATTCTCCGGCAGTGGCAACAGGCCAAAGTTCCACCGAAGGAATTCGTTTACCTCGATGTCGTTGCAGAGATAAGGCTACGGCAATACAACAGCTCCGCGGCACTTGTGCTGGTTGATCGCTTCCTCGCAATGGCTGGAAGCGAACCCCAATATGTCTTACCAGCTGAGCGACTTGCGGCCGCTTATTTCACTAAGGGTGAGGCAGAACTAAACCTCGGTCATCTCGAGGCTGCTCGGCGCGCCTACGAAGATGGCCTCCGAATCATGAAGCTACCTCTCCCGAAAAGCTCCGTCGGTCTCACCGCAAGTATCTTGCGACAAGCCATCCGACATCTTTTCCGACATGTACGTCGACGAAACTCGGAATTAGCTGCCAATGATACGAGTAGTTCCTTAGGATCGAGCATCGATAGTGTGCTTCTCAAGGCGGCGCGGGTCTATGAAGACCTAACCCGGATTTACTATTTCCAAGGCGATAAGACCCGGCTGATTTATGCAACCCTACGCGCTACCGCTCTAGCCGAGCGGGTGGGCAGCATAACTCCTGTACTTGTTGTGAATTATGCAAGCCTCGGCGCAATTTGTGGAGTTATACCACTCAGGAAACAAGCAGAATACTACCTTCAGCTTTCGAACCGACTGTCAGAAGAATTGAACAATCCTGCGGTGAGGCCAAGAGTGGACCTCCTCACAGGGTTGTACAAGACCAGCGTTGGAGATTGGGAGCAAGCCAGGATCCATTTCGAGAGAGGTCTTGAGCAAGCATCTTCGGTCGGTGATACAAGACGATGGTGTGAACTCGCAGTAGGATTGGAAACGATCAGCAATCCATGGTTATTTAATCCAATCTTCCGGAGTGAGCATGAGTGGATCAAGCTCGTCGGTGCGATCTGTCGTGCTGGATTAGAACGGGATGACATCCAAGTACTCGGCTGCGGTCTAGCAGGCGGTTTACGCGGCTACCACGTTCTCGGTGTCCATAAAGAGGCGCTTGTATGCCTTCATCAGCTCTCAGATTTGTTAGGAGCCCGTGCGATGGAGCTTGAGCCTATCCATCGCCTTGAGGCTGCAGCGTATCTGGCGGATGTGGCGCACCTCCAAGGAGACTTGGATGTCTGGGAGAACCAGCTCACCGAGGCGCTTCGCTGGATCGACATGGTGAATCCAACCATGAAATCGAGAACACTGCCAGCTCTCAGCGGCGCCTTTAGAGCAGCGATGATTGAGTCTAGCGAGAACGCCAGCCAGGCGGCGAATGAGTTGTGTCTAAAGCTCGCCAGTGCTAGCGCGACAAAGCTCCGGCGCTTCGCAAGAATTTATCCCATTGGACGACCGGTGTCGTTTATGGCTTCCGGCGACTTGGAGGCAAAGTTCGGGAGAGAGCGCAAGGCCGTTCGGCTTTGGCGCAGGGCGCTTTCGGATTCGATGCGCCTACAGCTCTTCGGGATGGCGATAGCTGCACGGAAACGGCTCCAAGCCCAGAACGCTCCCCTTGATGACATTTGCCTCATGGCGTCGATGCAACTGGATGCCTTGTCAGAGATCTATGACCGCTCTCAGTGGGAAATTGCAGAGCGGTCTGCCGCAGGATTTAGTCTCATTCGTAAGGATAGCTCTGGTGCATAGACCTGCGCGTAAGCCTCGAGTCTTGATCGTCATTGCTCATTTTGACGATTCGCGTAACCCAAACGGGCGCCCCAATTTTGTACCGCAAGGCGTCGGGCACGCATTTCTGGCAGGAGCCTTCGCCAGCAGTGAAGTTGAGCTGATGCTTTATAGTGAGTTCTATAGTGGCCCACTCGCTGACGAGAAGATGTTTTCTTGGCCAGACATGTTGGTTCTTACGGGGGTCACATCAGCGTTCGACAGAATGCGGCAGCTCGCAGCCTACACACGCGTCAAGTCGCCTAAATGCGTTGTTGTCGCTGGAGGGCCCGCCGTTCGCAATTTGCCGCGAACGAGTGCCAGTACCTTCGACTACGCTTGCAATGGAGATGTTGAGGAATTGGCCACTGTAGCACAGGAGGTTTTCGGGCCTCATGTCGTGGCAGACCATTTCCGCCCACGCTTTGATCTTCTAACGTGGAATGGCCCGGTTAACTATGCGGAATCGAGCCGGTACTGTAATTTTCGTTGCTCCTTTTGTGCTCTGACAGCGGAGAATAGGCCTTATGCAGCTTATGATTTAGACTTTGTGGAGGAGCAGCTCCGATCATATCGGCGCCCTAAGCCGGTTCTTTTCGTAGACAACAATTTTTATGGCAACAATCGCTCCTTGTTCTACCAAAAGCTGGATCTGCTAGAAGATCTTGTAAAGCGTAGAATCTTACCTGGATGGCTTGCGCTGGTCACAAGTGACTTTTTTTCAGATCCTATGAACCTCACCCGTGCGCGTGAGGCAGGCTGCCTTGGCCTATTCTGCGGCGTTGAAAGTTTCAACGCGGACCAAATTAAAGCCTATAACAAACGGCAAAATCTTGTTTTGCCACAGCTCGAAGTCATCAGGGCATGTTTAGAAGCCGGAATCGTTTTCCAGTATGGTCTGCTTTTTGACCCAACGGTGCAGCTGCTCGAAGACATGGAGGCAGAGCTCGACTTTGTCCTGAATTGCGACAGGATCCCTCTTCCGGCATTCCTCAGCCTCACGATCCCGCTCCTCGGAACCCCCTTGTTCCACGACCGTCTTCGGTCAAAGCAGTTCCTTCCAATGGCGAAACTCAGGGATATGGACGGATATACCCTACTCACACGACCGATTGACGAGCTTGAACGGGTAGTCCCATTTGTTCGAAGCCTTGCGAAACTGAATGGCCACAGCAGGCAGATCGCACGTCACAGTTTTGGCTTTTGGCGTCGATACCGGCGATCTCTTTCTGTGCGTCAGATGACATGTTTGATCGCAAATAGCGCCCGCTTGTGCATGCCTAGCCTGATCAACAATCGTCGTAGCCCGTCTCTCACTCATGACGAGACACTCACCTATATTACCTCTAGTCAGCCTCTCGGACCACTTTATCAGCCACTCTTCGCCCTCCCCGAGCATCTCCGACAGAATTTCAGCCCGACCATGATTACAGATGAAGCAGGAGAGGTTCATCCCGATATCGCGGGAAATCTCACCAGGTTATCAACCCCGGTGCGTGAGCAGGGATGATATCGTTAGGATCGTTCGCCTTCTTCATACGGTAGCGTCAGGTTAACCGGTAGGTGACCGGAAAGAGGCATAGAGGAGGGATGAAGAACACGCGTCATTCTCCTTATGCTCGCCACCGCTTTCCGGCCGCGGTCATCAGCCATGCCGTCTGGCTCTACTTTCGGTTCCCGCTCAGCCTGCGGATGGTGGAGGAAATGCTGGCCGCCGCGGCATCCTGGTCAGTCATGAGACGGTGCGACAGTGGGCGCTGAAGTTCGGTCAGAACTTTGCCAACCAGATCCGCCGCCGTCTTCCGCTAGCCGGAGACAAGTGGCACCTCGATGAGGTGGTGATCAGCATCGCCGGTCGGAAGCATTGGCTCTGGCGTGCTGTCGACCAACATGGGATCGTGCTCGATATCCTGGTCCAGAGCCGCCGCGATGCCAAGGCGGCCAAGCGGCTGTTGCGCAAGCTGCTCAAGAAACAAGGCATCGCACCGCGCGTGATGATTACCGATAAACTCGCAAGCTCCGGCGCGACCAAGCGAGCTATAAGAGGCTGGTGAGCAATTATCTTTCTTTCCGCGTGAGGCGGCGCAGCAAAATGCGGCTCATCGCAAGATAAAGCAGCATCTCGCCGGTCTCGACTAGGCGTTCGTAGTCCTTGGCGAGGCGGCGGTTGGTGGTCAACCAGGCGATGGTCCGCTCAACGATCCATCTGCGTGCGAGCACGTGAAAGCCACTCGGCCGTGTTGGGGGCTCCGCGTCGGCCCGCATCCAGACGCCACCGCTCCACCAGTGTTGCGGAATGGATAGCTTCCATCCGAGCGCTCTGCACAGCCAATCCTTCAACCCTCGATAAGCCGTGTCCGCCCACATGAGCTCGATAACCGGGAAGAGATGCTCTAAACCCTCCAACAGGAGCTCGGCGCCCGCGCGGTCATGGATGTCGGCCGGATGCACCTTGTTCTTCAGCAGCGTTCCTTGCGTATCAACGAGCAAGTGACGCTTGCGGCCCTTGATCTTTTTGCCACCATCGTACCCACGTGGTCCACCCATCTCAGTGGTTTTGACCGACTGACTGTCGATGATCGCCGCTGTCGGCTGAGGAGCCCGGCCAATCATGCGGCGATAACTCTCGCGCAGCACTCGCGTGACCTGCTCCCACGTCCCGTTCTCGCGCCACTGGGCATAGTGATAGAACACGGCGTAACGCGGAGGGTATTCGTGCGGTAGCAGCCGCCACTGGGCGCCGGTGCGCAGCAGATAGAAGATGGCGTCGGTGATGCGTCGGAGCGGATAAGTCTGCCGTCGCCCGGCGGGATGGCTGCGGGTTATCAGCGGCTCCAGCAGCGCCCATTCCGCATCAGTGAGATCGCTGGCGTAGGAACTGACATCCATGGCACGGGCTCCTCAAACGTGAAACAGCCCGCATCCGCCTCCGCGGCCCAGCACCAAACCTATTCTGAATCAACCACTTGGCTCGAGCAATAAAATTGCTCACCAGCCTCTAATACCCAGCCAGGGAATTGCTGACTCGGATTTGCGTCGGGGCGCCTGACGTGATTCACTGCGGAGCGGGGGCGTTGTTGAGGGGATCAGCATGGCTGCCCTCCGGATCCGCCAGGACTACTCACCATCCGACTTACGCCAACGGGCTGCTCGTGAGAGGGACACCCGGGCCAGCCTGCGGTTGCTGGCCATTGCCAATGCGCTTGAGGGCATGACCCGAACGGAGGCCGCCCGGCTGGCCGGCATGGAGCGCCAGGCTCTGCACGATGCCATCCTGCGCTTCAATGTCGAGGGACCTGACGATCTGCATGACCGGCCCCGCTCGGGTCGCCCGGAACAACTCAACCCTGGGCAGCAGGCCGCGCTCAAGGCCCACATTCTGCACGGGCCGGAGCCCGAGCGCGATGGGGTCAGTGCCTGGCGTCTGGTCGACCTGTGTGAGCATGTCGAGCGGACGTATGGCGTTCACTACAGCGAATGGGGGCTCTCGTGCCTGCTCAAGCGGCTGAACCTGTCACGGCAGAAGACCCGGCCCTCGCACCCGAAGGGCAATCCGGCCGCGCAGGCGGCGTTCAAAAAAGGAACTCCCGTCAAAGCTGCAGGCCCTCGCGACCGAGCACCCTGAGGCGCGTCTTCAACTCTGGTGCCAGGATGAAGCGCGCTTTGGCCAGAAAGGCCGGACCACCCGCGTTTGGTACGAGCGTGGGGTACGTCCGCCCGGTGTGGTCGATCAGCGCTTCGAGAGCTTGTATCTGTTTGCCGCCTGCCGGCCCGGCACGGACGAGACCTTCGCGTTGGCTCTGCCGCGGGTGAACACCGACGCGATGATGATCTTTCTGGAGCAGTTTGCCCGGCAGCTCGAACCCGGCGTACATGCAGTGCTCGTGCTGGATCAGGCTGGCTGGCACGACGCGCGGGCCTTGCACGTGCCAGAGACGATCACGCTGTTGCCTTTGCCGCCGGCGTCACCCCAGCTGAACCCGGTGGAGCGGGTCTGGCTCTACCTGCGTGAGCGCTATCTCTCGCATCGGATGCTCGACGATTATGAAGCCGTGTTGGACGCGGTCTGCCGCGCCTGGAACCGGCTCCTCGACGAGACAGGCCGTCTCACAACATTGACGGCCTACCCGTATCTCACTGCGTCAGGAATTCCATGAGCGGGTATAATGCCGTGTGTCGAGCATCGGCAGCATAAAGGCTTAAACAATCGAGCGGAAAACAGCCACCAACCGACCCGAAGGCGCGAGCGCATCATGACGCGCTTCAAGTCAGCCGGTCAGGCTCAACGCTTCCTTTCAGTCCACGATCAGGTTGCAAACCTCTTCCGCCGCTCTACCCACTCCAAGGCCGCCGATCATCGCCGTGCCCGCGCTCGGGCGTTCCAGGCCTGGACTGAGATAACCGGCGTCGTTACTGTCGCCTGGTCCAGCCTCAAACCAGGGTCCGCGTATCCTTCTCCGACAACTTGACGGTGCCATTGGCGGCACAAACGAAATTAGTCGGTGTCACTCTGGAAGACCAGCCGTGCGTAGGCCGTCAAACAAGGCACGCTGAAAGGATCGGCTCGGGGGCATCGATGCTTGCTTGATCGCTGCAATCGTGATCCCAGGATGGGCCTGGACAAGGTGGGTGAGCGCCTCTCTCGCCTGATCCAATCTTCCCAGATTGGCGTATGCCGCTGTAACAATCCGCCACGCCCACGTCGCACTGGGCTTCTCCGCAATCCCCCGGCGCACCCACGATGCAGACTCTGCGAACCGTTCGGCATGAAAGTGAGCGATGCCAATTCCAATGGCAGCATCGAAGTTGTACGGGTCGAGTGGGCTGATGCGGATCGAGCGCTGGAAGTGTTCGATGGCAAGTTCCGGCTGGCTCAGAAAGTTCCTGATCCAGCCACTGTGATGCCATGCCCAGGCTGAGTTCGGATCAAGTTGCATGGCCTTGTCAATAATCGGGATGGCCTCAGCGAACTCTCTTCCCACGGCATAAGCCGACGCGAGAACCGTCAATACGAGCGGATCGTTGCTGTCGAGACGGGCGGCTTCCTTCGCCAGCCTGAGAGCCGCCGAACGCTCCTCCTCCGGATCCTTGGTCCAGAGGTATGGCACCCGCTGGCCATGACACCAAGCAGCAAGTGCTTTGGGTAGGGCATAACCTGGATCAAGAGTTATGGCCTGTTCGAGTAGTTTAAGGGCCTCTTCATTCATCGCGCCTTCCACCGCCCAGATCGACGGTAGAGCCCGCATAACGTAGTCATAGGCATGAAGATTGCCCGGTCTCTTGCGCCGAGCACGCTCGATCTCGGACGAGCGGATGGTGGGCTGCAATGCCCCGATGATGCTCTCAGTGATTCGATCTTGTAAGTCGAACAGGTCCGTGATTTCACCGCCGTAGCGATCCGACCATATATAGCCGCCACTCTGGCCATCGATAAGTTGCGCTGTAATCCTGACCCGATCACCCGCCCGCCTCAGCGTGCCTTCCAGCACATAGCGGACTCCTAGCTCTCGGCTGACCAGCTTCACATCCGCTACGCGTTCCTTGTAGGCGAGGGCGGAACTTCGCGCTATGACAAAAAGAGAGCGAAAACGCGACAGGGCAGAGGTCACTTCGTCCACGATGCCATCAGCCAGAAATGCTTGATCCGGATCTTCACTCAGGTTTGTGAATGGCAGCACCGCGATGGACGGTATGTCCAGAATAGGTGGCATGTCAGGTGAGTTCCCTGGCGTGAAGCTGGCCGAGGCAGTGCTGATTAAGCCGACACTGTAGGCTCGAACTGGCTCCTCGAAATTTTTTACCTTCTGAAGTCCAAGATCCGCAAATGCGAGAGGCAGCGCCTTCCGCGCATACCCGTAGGCAGCCTCGGAGAGGCAGACGCCACCCGGCTCAGCAATGCTTTCCAGCCGAGCGGCGATGTTCACGCCGTCTCCGAGCAGGTCGCCACCCCGTACCATCACGTCGCCGACATGGACCCCGATCCGGAACTGGAGGCTGCGCTCCGCAGGCGTGTCTTGGTTTTCTTGGATGAGAGCATTCTGGACTCGGACGGCGCATTGGACGGCCTCAACAGCGCTGGGGAATTCGGCCAGAACACTGTCGCCAGCCGTATTGGCAATGCGCCCGCCGTACTCGGCAATCAGCCGATCCAAGACCTCCCGATGGGATATCAGGTTCCGGAGTGTGCCCAGCTCATCCTGTTCCATGAGGCGTGAGTAGCCTGCCACGTCAGCCGCAAAGATGGCTGCCAGCCGCCGCTCAACCTTGTGCTCCTGCGGACCCATGGGAGCCTCGGTATAGTTCCAGATCGAATTATGCTGCTCGCCGCAGTGAGGTGTCCAGCCCGCATCGGCAAGTGGGTAAGCCAAACTGTCAAGCTTCATCTGGAGCATCATGCTGACCTGGGCGGTGACGGGAAGATGGTCGAATAAGCTCTGTCAGAACGTATACCGTTTACCGACAGCCGAAGGCGCAACTACCGGCTCGCCGAAAGCCTGCGTCAGCGCCATGACGGCCCGCCATCCAGTGCAATGGGCTGCCGCTATGGTCTTCAGGCCAAACTCCCTCATGCCTTCCACCGTCTCAGGGATGATTTTCTCGTTGCCGCCCGAGAGGTGAAACCCGCCCACAACGGCATGGAGCGGCACACCGGGAAAGCAGTCCTGAGCATGCTTGAGGACATTGACCACCCCAGCATGGGAGCAGGCCGTGAACACGATGAGGCCCTTATCCTTCACGTTAGCGGCAACCCAGCGCTCATCCATGAGCAAGGGATCAGGCTCCCAGCCGCCCTCATTGGTCTGTCGATACTGTCCCGGAAAACCATGCTCGAAGGCCGTTCGGCGCGGGATTTCGCCGCTGACATAGAACATCCCCTCTGAGAGGCTTTGCGGCTCAGTCGTGTTGATGACCTGTGCGCCGCGAGCCGTCAGGGCCTCAACATTGGGAATGTCCTCCATCAGCCGCATGCTGCCATCCGGTTGCTTCATAGCACGGGTCGCGTACATGCCGGGATGGGCATAGAATGGGACCGGCTGCCCACCATTGCGCTCGCGGATGAGATCAAGCGCTCGGAGCATCCCGCCCGCGTGATCCCAGTGGCCGTGGGAGAGGATGATTTCTTCGACAGTGCCGAGATCAACCCCCAGTCGAGAGACATTAGGCTCGAAGACCTCCTCCTCTGGCCCCGTGTCGAAGAGGATGGTGTGCCTGCTCTCGCCACGGTAGGCGGTGATCAGGCATGACAAGCCATGGGCAGCACAGCAGATGCAGCGGCCCGACAGCCGTTTCATCCCGTTCCGCCACAGGTAAGTCCACTCGTTCTCGACGAAGCCTGGAACAGTGGACAGGCTGTCCGTTACATTGTCCACCAGGACATGGATCTCAACCCGATCAACGGTCGTAGTTGCTGTCACGAAGGTCTCCCATTCCAGCCCCCATTGATGGTCTCATCAGTAGACAATGCTGCGGTCGCACTCCATGACCAGCTGCACCAATGTGGGTGGTGCTCCCTTCTCGTGAGGCAGACCTTGTAGATCATGGTCGGTCACACCTCGTGCGGCGCACGAACCGCCCGAGAGGTAGAGACGACCGCCTCCCGCAATGATCTTCAAATAGTGTTCGTTCAGCGCCCCTGTGCCGAGCCCGACCAGGGCGTTCCGCACCGGTTCGCGCAGGAGTTGGACGGCATCGCCCGCGAGAAAGACATGAACCTCATGTCCAGCTTCAACTGCCGCCGCTGCGACAAAGAACGCGAGCGTCGCTTTGGTCGGATTCTCAGGGCCACAGGTGATATGGACAAGAAGACTTGGCATCACGGCCTCCGAGAGCACTGCTCCTGCCGATCATGCTCGTGATCTCTTCCGGCCTCAACCAGAGCAGATGGAATATTTCGGGGGCTTTGTGCTCACGGCAGGGTAAACCGGATCATTAACATAGCCCACTGAAGCGGCTATAATATTCGCAAAGTTCGTGCTGCGTCGATCTGGGCGGTCTCTCCAATTTTGTGAGGGGGCCTGCGATGACAAAGCCTCTCCTGGCTGTTGGCCTTTGGTGCGTTGCCTTTGTGGTTGGCGTCGTGGGTCTCATCACCACCGGTCCCGGCAATCCCCGCTTTACCGGCACGGTCGTTCTCGATTTCAAGCCGTTCTGCCAAAGCTTCATTGTGCAGACTGAAAAAGGCTTTGTGCTGCTGGAGTGGGAGGACGGCACTCTGTTCTTCGGTGAGGGCGACAGGCTCGTTGGGCCACTCCACACAATGGGGCTCCAATCCTTGAATGTGGAGGGACGCGGTGCGATGACGGCGCGGTTCAAGGCCTGGGTTCCTGACCTTGCTGCCGCTCAACAGGTGTTTCGGGAGCGCTGCCGCCTTGCTCCCGGCACACCCCTGGCTGGACCAGTGCGAGAGTAGAACTGAGGCAGTACATCTGCGACAAGCTGAACTATACAAAATAGTGAGCATCTTTGTCGGGTTTCCAACAGACAGATGCTCTCTTCTCCAGTATTTCGTGCTGCGCCTTCAGCAAAAACATCCAAGCAGTGTGGTGCGATACCGATCAGTAGTCTCATACCGAGGTGGTCAGAGCGGTTTCATAACTGATGTATGCTGGGGCGGGATAGTTTAGGGATGAACGTTTCTTGAAGTTGTGCCTGTGCCGAGCTTAGTTCCCGGACCGCGGGTGCGGCTCGGCACAGGCCAATCGGGGGCTCTCATGCAGAACCAACAGCATATCTCATCTTTGCTGGACCGCCTGATCGTCGGGACAAACCAAAGCTTCGACTTGCATGGACTGTTGCAGAGCACGTCGCGGACTCTGGCGAACCTTGATTTCGAGCATCTGCACGAGGTGCAGCGCGTGGAACGAAGCCGAACTGATCCTGTGCTGAAGAAGCAGATCATTGGGAACCTTCAGCGCAGGCATCGCGAGCGGCGTCAGCCCTATACGATGCTGATTGCTGAACTCCAGAAGCACCTGTCGTCGGCGATGGCGGACGACCTTCATGCCGTGGGTTGACGGATTTTCGACTTAACGGGCCACCTCCTACGGACTGCGACTTCAAGCGCCCTCGATGGGCGCTTTTCGTACGTTCTCCCGGAGCCTTGAGGATTAAGGTGAGTGCGTTGCCAGTCGTCGCCCTTTATCGCTAAGTTTAGGGAGCAGAGCATGCCGATCGGCATATTGCGTTAGACTATGGGATAATTGGGTTTTGTCTGGTTGCCGACAGACGGTTCTCCCGCAACCTATTTACCTTTGCTTAACTTGAGAGCCAATAGGGGGCAAAGATGACTGCACAAACGCTGACGCTTGTTCATAATCGCTCGTCGGCCCCAGACCTTCCATCCAGCAATCTTATTCCAGCAATCTCTACCGCTCTGATCTGCGACAGCTTCCTCTTACAGTCAGGGCTTCGAAACATCCTCCAGGGGACTTTGTTCGCTCTTGCGGAAGCCGCTTCGGCCCCTGTCTCAGGACGGCTTCATCCGCGAGGATCGCAGCCCGCACTGGTGCTTATCGAGGCCAAGCAGAACGCCAGTCGCTGGGTTGAAGCCGTCCGACAAGTGAAAGAGCAGTTCCCGCAGGCTCGGATCGTGGCTCTGGCGGATCAGTTCGACCTCAGCGTGGTGCGGCTCGGGCACGCGGCGGGCGTGAATGGCTTCTGTCTCACAGCCTCGGCTCCTGAGGTTCTGATCAAATCGTTTGAACTGGTGATGCTTGGCGAGACTGTGCTGCCTTCGGCGATCTTTCGCTCTCTTACGAGCGGTGCAGCCTCGGATCAGGATCAGTCGCTCCATGTCAACAGTGTAGCAGAGGCGAAGCTGCCTGCTCTGGAGGCTTGCAAGCTCTCCATGCGGGAAAGAGAGATCCTGGGATGCTTGACCAAAGGCGAGCCCAACAAGGTCATCGCCCGCAAGCTGGAGATCACGGAAGCCACGATCAAGGTCCACGTCAAAGCCATTCTGCGCAAGATCGGGGCCACCAATCGTACCCAGGCTGCCATGTGGGCCTCTCAGCGCCTACCAAGGACAGAAGGATCGACCCTGAATGTCTGAGACGTTGCCGATGAAGATTGCTGTTGGCGATGAAGTTCGCGTCCATTTCCATCCGCCCGGTTCGTGGAAGAGCTTCTCGGAGGGCGTGGTCAGGCGGGTGGATGTGACCACTCCGGAAGGGCGCTTCTTCGTGCTCGAAGTCCGGAATGAGGTCCTTCTAGACCGACCGCACCGGATCAGGCCCGATTTTCACGATTACGTTCCGTATGAGGGCCGGAGCGATTTCCCTGGCCGGATCGAGGTATTGACCCCCGCAGCCCAGTACCTGGAAGCACAGGACCCAGAGACGGAACCCGCGTCCCTTCCGGCATCGGTAAAAGCGCCTGCAGTCTCCCTGCGAGGAGCAGACGAGCAGTATTTGGATGAACTGGATCTCTCCTCAGAATCTGAGACGGAGCGAACACCTGAAGCGGCAGGCGATTCTGAACCGGATCAGGTTGATGTTGAGCCTCAGCCCGTCCACAAACAGGGTGGCCTGATTTCTGCATTGTTCGGACGAAGAGAGTAAGAGGGACGCGACAGGATTTTCCGGAGTACGATTATCGTCGCCGCCACGGCCACTCTGGATCGCTCTTCCTGACGAACAGACGCCGTGCCTTTTGCGACAGGCTGAGTACAGTTCTGGAAAGAGGCGGCTGCGCGAGCTTGAGATCACGCCGATCCTCCCGCTTGAACGAGCGCAATGCCTCGGCAGAGAGCTTGGGCAGACCTTCGGTGGCTAACCGATGGCGCAACTCCTGCAAAGTTGTTTCGGGGTCGTCGGGCATGGCTGATCCCGCAGCCTGAAGAGCGACCAATCCGAGTCATCGCTCAAGGGAAGGGGAGGTTCCATTCCGTGCCCTACCCAAGAAGGGGGACAGGCGCCATTGGGTGGAGTTGCAGGAGTAAAAGCCCGAAGTTTGGGCAGAGGGTGAAAGCCAAAATGCTGCTCCATTGGTGCTCTACCTGGAAGAGCACTGTCCCAGAGTGAGGAACATCAGCGGAGGTCGGTTCGATGCTAAAGCCTTTCTCGCGATACCTGACCGCTGTCGAGGAACACCTTCCCTCCGAGCACCGTCCCCTTCTGCGGAATGGAATCTATCTGGCGATCTTAGACTGGTATACCGATGGCACCGAACCCATAGAGGCTGCCGCTCGGATCAGACATGCGGTGACGGGATAGGCTGCTCCAGCACATCAGGGCTGTTGGAGACTTGGTAGGCTGCGCCATTGGTCGATCCGCCTATGCGGTCCCGTATTTCGCCAACACCTACAAGGTGGCCGAGGCAATACAGACTGCGCTGTGTCCTTGTACTCCGGAGGCTACTACGCAGCCGAGCGCAAAGGTCTACTGCGGGGGCTTCGTACCGGTCATGACGGGTTCTGTTTCGACTCTCTCTCCGTCGCTCGCCTCGTTGTTCTCGTCAGTGTTCACACCGTCCCAGACGCGTTAGTTCCGGACGGGTCTGAACCATCGGACGGCGCTCAAAGCAAAGGTGCTGGCGCAATTTGAGCAGGCGCTTCCCAGCATCTTCTTACGGAGCATCAGTTGCGAGTGGCCATGGATTTCGGGTCAGGCTCGGGATTTGTTCCTCCGGGTTCGTTTCAAGAGCCTCGGATCGCGGACCTTGCGGAATTTCGATAGCACCCACTGTATCTACCCAATCAAAACGCGGGCGTAGCGAGAGATACGACGCAAGATCTGGAAACGGGACTGAGATCGGGTTTTCAGCGCCGACCTTTTCTTGCGATGGTAGGAAAGGTTCAGCTGGTTCTGAAGGTGGAGGCATCAGTGTGGCGATGGGAAAACCCGGCTCAGCAGGCTCGGGCGGCGGGGGCAGCGAGGTTTCTATAGGCACCTCGGGTAGGATGGGGGCGGCAGGATCAGGTGGGGGCGGCAGTTCAACGATTGGCGAGACGGAGGAGAATGTCGGTTCAGCGGGTTCCAGGGGTGGCGGCATGAGCGCTGGGACCGGGGAATTGGGTTCGGCAGGCTGCGGGGGAGGAAGCGCCACAGTAGCAGGCGGTTCGCGCGAAATTGGGGTTTGGATTGTGTGCGTCAAGTTCTGCAAAGCGGGCGGCCGACAGGCTGGCTAAGCGGCTTGGCGGAGTTGATCCTTTTTGTGCTCCTTCAGATCGTCCATGTTGAGGTAGCGGTGAGCTTCGAGCCAGTTCTCGTGCATCTCCACCGCTAGCGCCCGCACCAGCCGGCAGCATGAGGCGGCATTGGGGAAGATCCGCACCACGTAGGTGCGTCGGCGGATCTCCTCGTTCAGGCGCTCGAGCATGTTGGTGCTCTTGAGATGCTTATGGTGCTGGCGCGGCAGCCGGTAGAACGTGAACGTCTCCTCGATTGTTTCCTCGGCCCAGGCGATCAGGCGCGGGTAGCGCGCCTCCCACTTGGCGATCCAGGCGGAGAGATCCCGCCGCGCCTCCTCGACCGAACGCCGGTCGTAGAGCCAGCGCAGCTCCTGCAGGCAGTCGTCATCGGCCTTGCGCGGCAGGTGATCGAGCGCGTTGCGGAGGAAGTGCACATAGCAGCGCTGGTAGGCGGCCTCACTCAGCACTTCGCGGATCGCCGCTCTCAGCCCGGCATGATCATCGGCCACCACCAGCTCGACCCCGGACAGCCCGCGCTCGCGCAGGCCCAGCAGAAACGTGCGCCAGGAGGACTGGCTTTCCCGGTTGGCCATCTCGACGCCCAGGATCTGGCGCCGGCCATCCCAGTCGATGCCCACCGCAATCAGCACCGCCTGCGAGCGGACGATGCCGCCCTCGCGCACCTTCTCGTAACGGGCATCCAGGATCAGGTATGGGAACGGCTCCTCGAGCCGGCGGGAGGCGAACTGGGCCAGGCTGTCGTCGAGCCGCTTGTTGATCGAGGAGATGGCGGAAGCCGAGAAGCTGTGGCCGCACAGCTCCTCGGTGATGGCCTTGACCTTGCGGGTAGAGACCCCCTGCACGTACATCTCGGCCAGGGTGGCGACCAGCGCCTGCTCGGAGCGCTGATAGCGCTCGAACAGCTCGGTCGAGAAGCGCCCGTCCCGGTCCTGCGGCACCCGCAGCTCGAGTTTGCCCACGCGGGTCACCAGGGTGCGGGTGTAATAGCCCGAGCGGTAGCCGAGGCGGGAGGCGGTGCGCTCGCCCTTCTCGGCCTGGAGCGCATCGGTCATCTCGGCTTCGAGCATCTCCTGCATGACGGCCCGCACGATCTCGCGCAGCCCGTCCGGGTTCTGGCTCAGAAGGTCCTTGATGGCGGCCGCGGCAGGTTTATCCTTGGAGTTGGTCATGGTGGGGCTCCTCTCGGAGGGTGACGTTGAACATCACCATCCTGCCATGACCGCCCCGATCAGGCGATTTGCAGAACCTTCACCACACTACTGGGGTTTGCTTCGGCGGTTGCGATACTTGCGGGAGCGGAGCCTGGGCTTCAGGCGACGGCTCTGGCTTCACGCTGGCGCTTAGAGTGACCTGACGGGAGCGGACGGCCGAACGCATTCTGGCATCGTTTGCAATTGTCTCAGATCGATGCCTCGCCTCCCCATTGTTAGGCGATGGTTTGGGTGTGGCTCTTAGTGGCGGTGGCTGGGGGATAACAGCCGAATGCATTATTCGTTCAGCGCAAGATGCGGTGATCCAACTCAAAGTAAGGGCGGTAAACACCCCAAACTTATGCATGCCCTTGCCATCTCCCCTGATCTGCTCATCAGGTTAGCGAAGAAAAACGATGCAGAGGAGGTCCCGCGTCAATTCGCGCTCGTAATGAACAGGATTATTGAAAGTAGTTGCGGAATGACGGTCTCATAACTGGTCTTTGATCTGCGTCCCAGAGCCGGTTTTCGCGTACGGGGTGGCTCATGGATTCCATCATCTGGCTCGCTGCACCCTACTTGTACCAGCCTGGATCATGTCGTCCGCTAAACCGATACTCAATCGGTCGGATCAAGCCGCTTCAGCCATCGCACAGCGCATCACCAACGTGGTGTGTGTCTCCCGGACGATCTGGAAGCCATGCCGAGTGTAGAATCGAAGAGCAGGGTTATTCTTCAGCACGAACAGCGCCATCGACTTTGCCATCCTGCAACGCTCCTCCAGGAGCAACCGCATCACCCGTGAGCCAATTCCACGCCGCTGATACGCAGGAGAGATATAGAGTTGCTTCAGAAACAATTCGTCCTCGGCCTGTCGAAATTCAACCCACCCGATATCCCGGTCATCGAGCGTAATGATCATGGTATCGTTCGGATGCCATAGACTGGCAAACAGAGCCTCCTGGTCGACATCGACCCACTTCATCCAGGCACTTGCAAGAGGTCTGATCGCTTCGGTGTAAAGTCCGAGGGCAAAGGAATAGTCGTCCGAACAGGCCGGTCGGAAAGCAATCATTGTGGGATCGGTTCAGGAATGCGGAGGTGGAAATCAGAGGGCGTGTCTTGAGCAGTTGCTTTTGAACTTCGCGTTGATCTCTTCTTACCACGAGGGATCAACACTGTGGAGTACAAGCGGGATTCCATGTGGGCTCTGTCGGCGTCACACGCTCAGCCCCGTTAATCTCGGCAATGATGC
Source organism: Microvirga lotononidis (assembly GCF_034627025.1). Classification (NCBI taxonomy): domain Bacteria; kingdom Pseudomonadati; phylum Pseudomonadota; class Alphaproteobacteria; order Hyphomicrobiales; family Methylobacteriaceae; genus Microvirga; species Microvirga lotononidis. Next base: position 286,227 of record NZ_CP141050.1, read on the forward strand.
CAATGAGCTTCAGAAGAGCAGGCATGGGCGAGTTGGCAGAGGTGGAACCCATCAGTGGCGATCGAATTATTGAAACATTCGGACCCTCTATTGATCCCCGCATTCCCCTTGTGCAGTGGGTCCAAGACTTGCGAGAGATTGCTCGATCCGGCGCTCATCCGAGCCGCCGGGTACTTTTTTACATCCCTATACACACAGCCGACGCGTACTGCCGTACGATCCTGAATCTCAATGGCCAAGTTTTGCTGTTCAGGATAGATTCAAGCCGAATAGGCAAAAGCTTATCAGATGACTACGCAGGCCAACGGCAAACCACTTGTGCTCGTTCTGGAGGACGAGGCCCTGATTGCGCTCAATCTTCAGGATGAGTTGCAGGACGCAGGCTATGGTGTAGCCGGTCCCTTCGTGACCTGTGCCGCTGCCCTGGAATGGCTCGGGACCAACTCACCCAACACAGCCATTCTGGATGCCACGCTCAAGGATGGTCCGTGCCGCGAGGTCGCTCTGGAGCTTAGCCGCCGTGAGGTGCCGTTCCTGATCTATTCAGGTCACCATGAGGACCGCCAGCTTCTATCAGAGTTTGATCATGTGGTCTGGATTGAGAAGCCAGTTCCGTCTGCGGTTCTGGTCCAAGCCTGTCAGCAGCTTCTGGTCGGCTGCTACTAAATTTCAGGGGAAATCAGCCGCCTCGCTCGAACTAACATGGGTTAATCGCGTTCCCACGGGTGGTCTCAGCGGTAACTGACGCGTGTTGAACGACAAATTGCTCCCAGCCTGGACAGAACGTGACCGGCTCGCATCTCTGCGCAGCTACCGGGTTCTCGACACGCCGCCAGAGTCAGAGTTTGACGATCTTGTGCAGCTTGCCGCCCGTGCCTGTGGGACGCCCATTGCCCTCATCAGCCTGATCGACGAGCGCAGGCAGTGGTTCAAGGCCGAGGTTGGACTGGGGGCGCGGGAGACGCCGCTCGACCGCTCGATCTGCCTCACGGCCATGCTTCAGCCGGGACTGACCATCGTCTCTGACCTCACGGAGGACCCTCGCTTCGCCCGCAATCCTCTGGTCGCAGGGGAGCCGTATTTGCGCTTCTATGCTGGAGCGGTGCTGCGAACGCCTGACGGAGTGCCGTTGGGTGCGCTGTGCGTTCTTGACTATGTTCCGCGTTGTGTAACCGAGGAGCCGGCATCCACCCTCACAATGCTGGCGCGACAGGTCATGTCACAACTGGAACTGCGCCGCGCCATTGCAGAGCGGGACGAGAAGCTGGAGGCTAGCCACCAGATCGAGCAGCGCCAAGCTTTGCTGGTTCGTGAGCTTCATCATCGGGTGAAGAATACGCTGGCCACGGTTCAGGCGCTGGTTGGAGCCACTGGCCGGTCCACCGGCAGCTTTGACGAGTTCTATCGCTCTTTCTCGAAGCGCGTCACATCCTTAGCGAAGACCCATAATCTCTTGACCGAGGACTACTGGCAAACAGCCTCACTGCGAGAGATCGCCCTCAATGAACTCAAGCCGTTCGCCGAGAGCAGACAGCCCCGGTTCATGCTCCTGGGGCCACCCGTCGAGTTAGCGGCGGATTTGGCGGTGCCGGTTGGTATGGCCCTTCACGAATTGTCCACGAATGCTGTCCGGTACGGGGCACTGTCGGCTCCGACTGGCTACGTCCAGGTTCGGTGGAGTGTGGCCGAGAACGAGGGTGCCAGGACGCTCCATCTGGAGTGGAAGGAGTTCGGTGGTCCGCCCGTGAGCGAGCCGCAGCACCAAGGCTTTGGCTCGACCCTGCTTCAGCGGGTTCTACCCATGCAGTGCAACGCCGAAGTGGAAGTCCAGTATGACAAGGGCGGGCTTCGGTTTGCGATGGAAGCGCCGCTGGTCGAGCAGCGATTAGTCCCCGCTTACTGAGGGCTGCCCCAGATAAAACGACGCGCCAAGATCAGCCATTGGATTTCCTTCTCGCTCCGGCTGACTCTTTTCTCGGCGAGTTTTTAGCGGCGGGCTGCCGTTTTGGCTTGGTCATGTCATTCAAGATCGCCTTCTGCTGACGGTGCATCTCTGCCGTCCAGAAGCCACGGGCAGCACCCGCCCAAGTGTTTGCCGCACTCAGCCAAAGGCTCATCCAAGGGTTCTTCATCATCTCGACTTCCTCGATAAGTGGCCGCTATCTCGATGCTCATTGGACGACTGAAAGGAACATCCCGATCAGTAAGAATAGGATCGTCTCTGTGGAGCGAAGCTTCCGGTCTCGTCCGGATCGTACTGTCGGGGCTGGGACTGCCCTCGGTCCTGATAAGGATCGCGCTGACGGGCCACGCGGTCCTGTCCGCGCTGGCGGGCGATCCGTTCCTCTTGGATGCGTTGTTGCTCTAAACGTTCTTGCTTCTCGGCTTGACGCCTGCGCAGCACGCCGACTGCACAGCCCGCCGCAGCGCCCTTCCAACGATTTCCCACGGCAAAGTGGCCGATGATTGCACCACCAAGACCATACTTCAGACATCCGCCCGGCTCGGCACGCGCCTGATTGGGACCATAAGCTCCGAGAACGAGCAGACTGGCAAGGGCGATGGCAACTTTCTTCATCTATGTCTCCATGAGGGAGGAGTAACGCAGGTGGCAGAATCTGGTTCTGCGGAGCAGCGCAACACCTATCCATGCGCGGCGGTGTCACAGGAACGAGCCTGACCGGACCTCGTTGCTTTGGTGGACACAGACTGGCGTCTATTGTTTCAGGAGATGGCTATGGATAAGGACCGCGTGAAGGGCTCAGCGACCAACATCGGTGGCAAGGCCAAAGAAGCTGCTGGTGACCTTACCGGCGATTCCAAGATGAAGAGTGAAGGCAAGATGGACCAAGCCAAAGGCAAGATCCAAAACGCTGTGGGCGGCATCAAGGACGCGTTCAAGAAGTAAGCCGCTGCGGGGTACTGTCAAGTTGGCCAGAGATCGGGTCTGTGGCAGGGTCTCGGGCATGAGCATGATGTCCAATCCCTACTGGGGCTTCCGCTATCCGGCTGAAATCATCAACCAGGCAGTCTGGTTGTATCACTGCTTTAGTTTGAGCCTACGGGAGGTCGAGTTGATCCTGGCAGCGCGCGGAGTTGTGGTCAGCTACGAGACCATCCGCGAGTGGAGCCTGCGCTTCGGACGAACCTACGCCAAGACCCTCAAGCGGCGCCGGCCGCAACCCGGCGACAAGTGGTTTCTGGATGAGGTCTTTGTCCGCATCCGAGGCAAACTGCACTACCTCTGGCGGGCTGTTGACCAGCATCGAAATGTGCTCGATGTGCTGGTCCAGAGCCGTCGCAACGCGAAGGCGGCCAAACGGTTCTTCCGCAAGCTTCTGAAGGGATTGCGCTATGTACCGAGGGTCATCGTGACGGATAAACTCGGATCCTATTGTGCCGCCAAACGCGAGATCCTCCCGGGCGTCGAGCATCGGCAGAGCCGATACCTGAACAACCGCTGTGAGGTCTCGCACCAACCCACCCGACGGCGAGAACGCCCCATGAGGCGGTTCAAGTCAGTCCGGCACGCCCAGCAGTTCCTCGCCACTCACACTCCAATCCACAACCACTTCCAGCTCCGCCGTCATCGCCTCTCGGCCAGTGAGTACAGGACCACCCGCGATCGCGCCTTCCTCACCTGGCGCCATGCGACCGGCGTTGCCGTCGTGGGCTGATGTGGACTGACGTGAGGGCTGCACTTGCGGCCGCTTTGCTTCTTCGGCGCTAAGTTGACAATACCCCGCGCGACCCACCTTCACCACGTCAACGCCATGGCAGCGTGGAAAGTCGCAGCGAACGTCGCCGCTTGAACCTGTCACGCGGCCGAATTTGCCTCGATGTGCCCGATGCGGGTTAACGTGATAACACCGACCTCTCTGAGCTACCAGACCACCGCTCGTCCCGACGACTTGCCCCTTGCGGGACAGCATCGGGATGTTCGATGCCAGCTCAAGAAGTTCGCTGCCAGGATCGAGAAGTATGCCCGGGAGCTACAGCGGAACAAGCATTCATAGAGCGATGTCCGGCGACATCCTGAAGATGATCCACTGCAGCTGCGGTGAACACTCCTTCATCCATAAGGATTAGTCGTCTCTGCTGCCATCCGACCTAATTGCCGGAAGCTGAACTGCTGTTGTTTTAGCGAAAAAGCAACGCCATGATAGAATCATGACTGTTCCTTCAATACGTACAGGAGGCCGGAATGCTGATGCAGACTCCCAGCCGATCCGGGGGACATGCCATCGATAGCAATCCAATCTCGCTCGTAGAAATCCAGAGCTTTGAGGCTCCGGTCTCCTGGTTGCTTGCGAGCGCGTACCAGCAGGATCTTGTGGAGTTTCTGCTTCATCGCTGGAGAAAAGATATCCAAGCCGCCCAGGACTTGAGCGCCTGCAGGCGCTGGAGTGATCTAGTAGCGGCGCAGTTCAAGTGGGCTTGGGAGGCGCAACAGGATCACCGTACTGTCTTGGGTAAGATCCTGTTCCGCTCTTGGCGGGTTCACTGACAACCGACGATGCTAAACTACACCTGTCGCCGCTTGTGCAAGCAGAGATGCGATCCACTTTTGAATCAGCGTCGAACGCTAACCTCTGAGCCGACTGCCACCAAATGTATGACGTTGCTGCAAATTCATAGCGGGGGCCGGGTCATCATCAGCGCCGATTCTGACCCTACCGGATTTCCATGTTGTGTCACTAAGCCAATCACAGCTGCGGCACCCAAACTACGTCAGAGCCAAACTTGGACGTCAATTGACAGTAGGAGAGCGTGAGGAACTGTGGAAGGTCAGTAGGAGGGCGTATCCGCGAGGGGAGGATCAAGCTCGATTGACGGCAGTGCAGCGAAAACCAAGGCCGTGGGTGAACTCGCTGCCCCCAGTTTCGGAGGCTCTCCTGGATCAGCCCGATGGGTCCTGGCCATTGGCGAGGGCGCACGGCATACTCGGTCCCGCAATGATTGGAGGGGTCGGGGACATGAGCACGCCACGCATTCTCGTTCTGTTGGGTGGGATTACCGTGGTCCTGCCGCTGTTCCTGTTCATGATCGCGGTGGCGCACAATCCGAATGTCAGCGGCAGCGTCATCTCGGTGATCTTCGGCGGCATCGTGTTCACAATCTTCCTGATTGGAGCGATCTTTGAGATCAAGCGGCTCATCGATAAACCCTGACCGGTGTTATCAGACCACGACCTTCACTTGGGACCGCTCGTGCCTCGCGAGCCATAAGGATCTATAGGGCGGCCAGTGAGAGGGCTCCCTTGGGAGGAGATGAGCAAGCCCGATCGACGGTAGTGCAACTGAGCTTGGACTATGGGCGGAATGATTGCCCGGCAGTTCCTTTTGGTCTCTCCCATCAGCCTGTTGAGCACGTCCATGACGTTCAACCACTAGTGTGTGAATCGGCACCGAAGCTTCGACCCCTGCTTGGGGAAGCGCAACGCCTTGGTTGAGCGACCCAACCCAGAAATCCAGCGGGGTTACGATCGGCGCCGACGATGACCCCGCTGACGCCATGAATTCGCTAGCGACGTCATATGCCTAACTGCAAACGGCAAAAGGGTCTGCATTCGATGCTGATTCACATCCGTAGACTTCAGCCCCATTTAGACCAATCCCGACGGGCTTCTTCAGGAGCATGACGGATCGTGCAGTCCTTCCGTGCTGCACTTGTACTCGATCGCCAGGGCGTTCTGAGCGGCCTCCTCGATCAGGACGACCAATCAAAATTCGACTGGAGCGGGAATCCCTCGGATCACCTGACGGTCCACATGCCTTAACGCGAGGCGTGAATAATCATAGGCAAACCTGTCTCACTTTGACGCTTGGCTGAACCTGCGACAGATCCTGGCAAATTGGAAATCCTAAGTACTTTTGGTGGCGTGAGGCCAGAAGCGGACTTGTTGCAGAATGCGCCAGAGATTGCCCGCATCTGAAATCTCTGGCGGTTTTTCTAGAAATCACGGGGCGCGGGCAGGAGGAATGACCCCATTGCCTGGGAAGGCCGCAGGACAGGCTTTTCAGGCCCTTTGACCATGAATCGGGTGGCGGCTGGATCGAAGTCGAGTTCCAGGTCCATCGCGGCCTTGAGGGCTTCAGCGTTAGCCGGTCCATAGAGCCGGTCAAGAGACGCCGTATCGTCAGCGGAAACGAGGATTGAAAGGTCCGTCTTCTTGGCGGCTGCCGCCAGCTCTGTCATTCCCGAAATCGGCTCGGCCTGATCGGTGTTTGTGAAGATGAACACGGCTGCCCGCTGAGGCTTGCCGGCCGCCTGTTCGTTGCGGCCATGGATCGCCTCATCAATGATCTGCTGCCACAGGAGGCGTGTCAGGAGATTGTAGGCCGCGGCATGCTGGCCGTGTCGGGTCGGGCAGCACACATAAACGGTCGCCGGGCCACTGATCTCGACCCCCACAGAGGTGCTGATTTTCCGGTGGGCCGCCCACTGGCCACGCGGATCGCCGGAAACCCAGGAGGTTTCGGGAGTATGGAAGGGCACCAGCCGTTGCACGATCGCGTCATGGATCACCCGGCGGCGCTCATCGGAAAGGGCCGCATAGGCGCGCAATTCGAACAGTGCCCTCGGGCTCCCGGAGCTGTCGGCGGCGGCAACATAATCAGTAGCTCTATCGTCAAGACGGCGCTCGATGAGGGCCGTGCACAGCCCCATCAAGGTCGGCTCGGCTAGACGCAGTCCGCTGCCGTTCGCAACCTGAGCGGTGGCGAGCTCCAGAAGGCCCCAGAGAGCGGAGATCGCTTCCTGCTCGATGGTGTCATTGCCATCGTTCGTTCTGATCTCTGGAATCCAGTCGTATCCTTCTGTCCCTTGGATGATGAACGCTTCCGCGATGTTGCGCAGCCGTCGGGAGCGGGTTTCCGGGTCGGTACCCAGATTGATGTCAGCGAGTGGATTATAAGAGCTCCCGCTGTGCCACCGAATACGTGAGACGGGTCCCAGTTTGGCTCGGGTCGCAGCCGTGAGGTCGTAAACCTCTCCGGTCGGGTCGTCGACGATGTAGCTGGCCGATGTGCCCCGCAGAAGGGTCGGGACGATCACCCTCTCCATCCGCTGGCGCGAACTGGCTCCGAGAAGAAGGGTATTGGCGTTCCGGGTTGTGCCGTGAGGAACGCCCCGGCGGTCCTCCCCGAGCGTGAGGATCGCCCCGTGGGGGGCGATGATGACATCTTTCGGGAGTCCAAATCCAAAGAGTTTTTTGAGAAGGTCTTTCACGTGGTCTGATCCGTTCGGGTGGACAAGAAGGAGAAGGCGACTGAGAAATTCGAAATTCTGTTACACGGCAGAGGAGCACACAGGTCCACGTTTTGCAGAACTTTGCGGCAGGTTTTCGCAGGTAAGCGAGAACAACAACAGGCTCGGCGTCCATCGCTGGGGTACGCCACCCCGCTCGCACAGAATCTGCGACACAGCCCCTGATGGCCGCGGTCGCGAGCAGGCCAAGGCCGCTCAGATCGCCCGATATGAAAGGCGCTCCTGATGCTCGGGTTCTCATCAGGCCAAAAACACTCGCACTTGTCCAAGCCCACGGCAGGACTTCCGAACGTCCTGGAGCTCTTCGCGGCCGAAGGGGCGTCGTGGCTATCGCCGCCAGATACCGTGGGTGGACCGGCCTGAAATCGTCACATTCTTGCGCGACCTCGGGGGTGACGCTTCATTAACCATCCCTCCGCCCAAGGCCACCAATGCTCAGAACTCTTGCTGCCCTGGCCCTCGTGCTCGCGCCCCCAGCCTTCGCTCAGACCAATAGCCGTCCCGACATCATCCGCGGCCTCTGCCGCCCTGATGGCTGCGACGAGTTCGCCATCCTGGCAGCCTCCCCTCTGACCAGGACAGGAGAGGGCACACTCATGCAGACCCGGGTGAAGACCTTCCACGCCAGTACATCTGGACGCAGGGAACTCAGCGAGGAAAACGGGTATGTGTACTGCTCACAAACCAAGCCGGCGATCGTGGCTGAAAAGAGTGGACGTGCCATGGCCTTCTATCTCGCGCCGTTCGCCACCCAAGAGAGCCGCGAGACCATCCGCCAGAACGCCAACTTCCATGCCCTGTACTTCAGCATCTGCCATGGCATGGAAGCGGGCCGAGCGGCGGTTCAGAACTTGCCGCGTGTCGCTCAGGAGCTTGGCTACAGAGTTGCTCTGCCCCAGTCGCAGTCCGTAGCCCTGAGCCGGGTCGAGGATATCCTGCCGCCCGAGAGCCGGCGCTCAGCCGAGGCTCGACATGACATGCGCCCGGTTCCACCGGTGAGCATGCCGCCTGCCGTGGCTCAGCGGGACTGGGCTATCGACGAGCCGGCTGGCGAATTCGGAGGATACCGTCAGGCAATGCCACCCCAGCCACAGCCTGATGTTGTGGAGCGGGACGAGAGGCTGCTGGCTGGTCCGCGCCGCCTGACCAACCGCGCCTTCGATGCCCTTGATGAGGTAGGCGATTGGGTCTTAGGGCGGCGATACTGATCCGAAGACTGCAGGCGCCCCTTGAGGTGGACAGATCGACACTGAGGAGTTGACCAGGTCTGCCGGGTTTTCGGAGACTGAAGCCCATGGTGAAGAACCGCACTCACAGCATCGACTTCAAACGGCAGGTTGCGCAGGATTACCTCGCTGGTGAGCCCCTGCACAGCCTGGCCCGGCGCTACGACCTGTCGCGCAACCTGATCCGGATCTGGGTCCGGAAGTACAAGGCCGGCGCCCTCGACGAGGACCTGTTATTCGGCTCTGAACCGGAACCCCTCCACTGATGAGACGCAACCTCCTGAGCGAATTACATTCTTCGCTGAGAATGAGAGGGTCACGAACGGCGCCGATCGTGACCCTCTCACCGTGGCCATTTGCCCTGAGTGTTCAGGAGTTTGCGTCGGTTCCGGAAGGGGTCAGGATTTCCACGCCGATTTACACACGACGAATTCTCGATCAATGTCATGTGCGTAACGGCAGTCGGCTCAAGGGTACATATTCGATGCTGAATCACACTTTCAGGTTCTTGAGAGCCCTATCGCACTGCTCGATGTGTTCGCTGGCCCGCCGCTACGTCTCAATGGCACTCTGGCAGGGCTCATCGACCTCTTGCTTGCAAAATACGCAGATCATCAGACTGGCCCCTTTATGAGAGCGAATATGTCGGGCCAACAAAGTTGTGCGAACAGAGTTCCCCTCATCTTGAGGCCGTGGTCTGTTATTGAGCGTCAGCGATTGCTCAGTTCTCATCTTCTTCCGGCAGAGACTCGATATCGCCAATGCCCCAAGCACGATGGCCAGCGCGTCGCTCCAGGGCCTCGACCTGCCGGAGAAGCTGTGTCGCGAGTGTTGCTTCACGCCGGAATCCCTCATCACCAGGGTCACCGCCCAAACGCGTGTGCATGTCCCGCACCCGCGCTTCGAGGGCGCGCCTGAGAACGCCTGATTGCTCTCGATCTAGGTCAAGCAGCATTTGCGTTTGGCCCCGTGCTCCGGTTGGCGATCAGCCTAGAGCAAAACGGCAGCAGCCCACCAGCACAAGCCGATTGCGACCACGACGGCTGTCCAATTCAGAATACGAGCGAACAGTCCACGTGCCGAAGCGATCCCACGACCACTCGGTGTCGGACGCATGTCTACGGGCATGGCACATCCCTCACCGGGGCCGGAACCTCACGAGAGGCTCGGCTCTGTTTTCCGCGCCTTGATCTGTGTCTCGCCAACGATGCACTCGGTTGCGCTGGATAGCGCCCTGATCCGGTACTGGCGCTCATGCGAGGTCTCAGGCAGCACTTGAACGATCACGTAGGTACTGGGATTAGCTCCCCTGGGGTGGGCTGGGAGAACCGTCTGGCCGACCTGGAACTTGTGCGTCATAGGACACCTCGCTTCGAAAACCCCACTGGAACTCGAATCTGCACTGGACCTACGATGACGACTGGACGCTGGTCGAAGCTCCCCATTGGGGCGTGAAGCGGCACAAATGCTCTGCGGCAAGACTAGCATTCAGTTGACGGCCACGGTTGCATTTTTCTTAACTTATGTAAACCGTTTGCCGAAACCAGAGCGCCTGCTGAGGGTTGTCTCTGATACCAAGTCAAACGGTTTCAAGGGTTTGGGGCAGCCGGAAGAGCGCAATGGCTGCGGGTTCACCAGACGAAGGCGGACCAAATTCCGCGAAGCCCAACGGCGGGACCAATAGCCCGTTCAGAGGCGCACTGATACCTGCCGAGCGCACAGCCGAGATTGGGCGCTGTCTCCAAGCCCAGCATCCGGTGCTGCTCAAGGAACCACTTCCCGACGCGCTTGCCGCTCTCATTCTCCGCTTACAGGAGCGGGAGGGCGGGGCAACTTGAGCAAGACATAATTAGTACATGATGCTGAGCAGCTTTGCTTGGTGTGCAGATGATCAAAACTTGCCATCCGCCAGAACCCTTCCAGCAGGCGCAAGCCCTTGAGCACTGGGCTGACTGTCGTGAGCGTGCTGTCGCGAGACTTGAGCGTAAAGTCGAGCGCTTGCTCGCTCAGAAGCGAGCGGATCAGGCGACCCGTCTGCGATTTGCAGCTCAATACCTCCGCCAAGCAGCGCTCCGCGACCGCCTTCATGCCGCTGAACTGAGGCGGGCGACTCAGCGATAAACTACACTCAGATTACGATCTTCAGAAGCTTGCGAAGTTTGCCATTTAGGCATTTCACTTGAGATGCTGGGCGAGGTATTTGTTCATCTCAAACATGCTGACCTTGTTCTTTCCCCCGAACACCGCCTGAAGCTTCTGGTCCGCCATGATCTCGCGCTTATTCTGCGGGTTCTGGAGCTTGTGTGTCTTGATGTACTCCCAAATCTTGCTCACCGCCTCCGGGCGCGACAACGGAGCCGAGCCCACGACGGCAGCCAATTCCTGCGAAGGCTGTAACGGTTTTAGAAAGGCCGAGGTTGGCTCTTGGGCCGTACCCTCGGCTGCATTCGCCTGATCCTCCGGCTTCTCTGGTGTTGAAGGCGGCATGTGATTCTCCCTTGGGCGGAACCAAGAACGGATTTAGATGGCAGCCGCGACCCTCGATTGTTGCAGCGCGGCCAGCAGCATTCCATCCGGGCCAAGATCGTGCCGATTTTCCATCTGCAACATCGCCGCAAGCTGGGTGCGGTGTCGGTTGACACGGCTCTTGAGCGTGCCAACTGCCACCCCGCAGGCAGCCGCCGCATCCTCATAGCTGTCGCCTTGCTCGGCCACCAGGACGAGAGCCTCGCGTTGTCCTGGCGGCAGACGCGCCAGCGCCTTGCGAAGGTCTTCGAGCATCAGCCTGGATTCCTGCCCAGGGTAAACCATCAGCCGTCTGGCAAAGCCGCTCTCTGGGTCTTCGATCTCGCGTCTGTACTTTCGATGCTCGGAGTAGAAGCTGTTGCGCAGAATGGTGAACAGCCACGCCTCCAGGTTGGTGCCGTGCTGGAAATGATCCAGGTTGGCCCAAGCCCGCAGGACGATACTCTGCACAAGATCATCACTCCGGACCGGATCGCGGGTGAGATGCAGCACAAAGTTCCGCAGGTGCGGCAGAAAGGCGGAAAGCTGGTCTCGCATATGCTTCGAGCGGCGGCCTGCGCGGACCTCCTCGACAAGGGCCAGTTGCTGCGCGTGCGGGAGCGGATGGATGTGCCGCAGCCGTGCCCGCTTGCCCCGTGCGGACCGGCTGCGACCCGTATCTATGGAAGTGGGCTGGCTGTGTTGGCGAGCGGCGGTGGTCATGGCCTCGCTCCACCTTGGCGACAGCTTCAACATACACCTACGGTTGCCGGTCAGCCAGCCCATTCGACCATAGAACTGATGTCTGCTGGCAGCTTGACCCCTTGCCGGGGCAAGCGCACCATCCTGGCTCCAAGCCTCGGCCCTTGGAGGTTGCCATGGCTGAACGCGATGATGATGTCATCTTGATCCGGCGCTGGTTTCAGCGCCTCCAGGTCTGTATCCAGACGGTGGATTTCGTCGGCTCTCGCCCGCTTTTCGCTGACGATATGCTCACCTTTGGCACCTTCACGGCTTTCACTGTGGGACGCGAGGCCACCGAACACGAGCAGTGGCGTCATGTCTGGGGTCATATCGACCGGTTCCGCTGGCATCTGGACGATCTGCGTACCCTCATCTCGGGCGACCGTCTCACGGCGGTTGGCATGGCGGTGTTCGAGTCCACCGGCTACACCGAAGATGGCAGGGCGTTTGACCGCCCCGGACGCGCGACGGTGGTGCTGGGGCGAAAGGCTGTGGGTGAGGAGTGGGTGGCGCAGCACACGCACGTGTCGCTGTTCCCTGGCACTCCGTCCCGCTCCTTCGGCACCAAGCGGGAGCACCCGCCTGCGGCGCTCTAGCGCCAACTCCACAGCCCGCCGCAAGGGTTGGCGCTCTGGAGCATTGGTAGCCCAGTTGCCATGTCTGGCACAGGAAGTTCTCCCATGACCGAGCGAATCTACACCGTCCTGTTCCTCTGCACCGGCAACTCTGCCCGCTCGATCCTAGAGCATCGGACGAGAAGTCGGATCCGATACGTTCTGCATCTCAGCAGTCCTGGAGCCATCTCGAAGCCGCCGTTGGTGCGTCCACTTAATGGTCCGACGCTCTAGCCGAAGGCATCCTGCGCAAGGACGGTGAGGGGCACTTCCGGGCGTATTCGGCAAGCAGTCAGCCAAGGGGCACGGTCAACGCGCTGGTCCTAAAGGTGCTGGGCGACCACGGCCACCCAACAGACGGCTACCGCTCGAAAAGCTGGGACGAGTTCGCGGCTCCTGGAGCGCCTGTGATGGATTTTGTGCTCACCGTCTGCGACAGCCCGGCTGGTGAGGCGTCTCCAGTGTGGCCAGGACATGTCTCAATCGCTCATTGGGGCATCAGCGATCCAGCCGCTGTCGAAGGCTCTGATGCTGATAAGGAGCAAGCCTTTGTTCGCGCCTTCCAGTTCCTGAAGAACCGGATCAGTACGTTTCTCCACCTGCCGCTCGCCAGCCTTGATCAGTTCACGATAGGCACTCGGCTTCAGGCTATTGGTCATCTGGAAGGGACCAGTACAGTGCGGGCAGGTGGGGCCGACATGCACCAGAATTAGAATATAGTAACACCATAAGGCGCAGGGGCAATGAATCGAAGGCGAAGTGGCTGCGGCACTCTCTGGATTCTGGACTTCAGGCGAAGAGGGGCTCTGGCTTGAATGGGGATCGCTCCACCAGCAAGACCCCTGCTGCGGCTCCAACTGATCGCAGTTCCTGAAGGATGATCTTCATTTGTTCAGATGCTGCGGCTTGCCGCGCCTCCTCCAGGGTGCGGAACTCCAGCATTGTGAAGGTGTCCGGGCTGGCCTTATCCGCTGTGCGACAGGCCATGAAGGACACAGCCCCAGGCATATGTAGAAGCTGGGTGATCCAGTCGCGAACATGCCGGTTGTAATTGTTCCAGTTTGGCGTGTCGGTCGGGCGGTCGTACTGGAACATGACATAAGCCATGGTCACCTCCGGGGCTCGCACTGCGACAGTTCGGGCAATCACCGCATCCGGAGATATCAGAGCTTTCCCGCTACCCAGACCTGACCGCGAGCACGTAGATCGCCACGACAGCAGCCATCAGGAGCAGCGCGATCAAGGCTTCGGAGAGCACTACATGAATCCCAGGATCACTGCTCCGCAGAACAAAAATGCCAGAGCAGTAGCAAAGACCGCTTCGTTGCCTTGAGAAAGATAGGACCGGATTCGCTGCATTCTGATGTCCTCCCAAGTTCGGGAGTATACGCCCTTCTTAAGCGCAGCGATATGTTTGCTGACGGCATGAATATGCCTGAGAGCAAACGTCACCTTCGTTCTCAACGGCGAGCATGGTTGGGACGCTACCTCAGATCGCCTCAGTCCTCACCGTCATCAAAAAGCCTGCTCTCGGTTGCCCAATTCCAGTATGGACAACACGCCGCTTAGTCGGATCCAGATGGCGGCAAACTCGGTTTGGAAAGCCGTGCTGGCCTCAAAGGGCAAACTCCACGGACGGTGTGGCTATGGCAATGCCGATAGTCCGGCACGAGACCAAACCCCAGTCGGCGACTGATCCAACACCCATGCGGGAACACGGAGAAGCTGTGTATGCCTGACCACACCTCGAATTTAGTGCCCTGCTGTGTCACCGACATTGGCCCAGGCCGCATCTGGTGGGAGTGGCGTCAGGGGCACTGGGTGATCGCTGCAAAACCTGCCTCTGCGCCAGAGCAGAAGCGCCACGACGCTATCCGCCACGGGTAGATGTGCCCATCCGCTCAACACGGAAAGAATTTTTGCGCTTCTGAGGCAACAGTAGAAAGCTGGAGGGGCGCTGAGCCCCTCCGTCACGATCAATGCTTCTACCGAGCGTATTTGAACTCGGGAGCCGCCTTTAGCTGATCCTTGGTCATGGTCGTTGTGAGCATCGCATGATCGGGCGCTGAGCGGTTCGCGGCAGCAGCGGTCCGGTCCGTCGCCACTGTGCCTGTGGTGGTCGGCGCAGTCGGACTGACAGTGCCAACAGCTAGAGGCTCGTTCACGAACTTGATCTGGTCGAACGGGATGGCCACGTCCCGTTCGCCGAGGCCGAGGAACCCGCCGACGCCCACCACCACGGCCTGGATTGTGCCGCTGCTGTCCACGATCAGTTCGCTGATGTCGCCAATCTTCTCATTGTCCTGGCTGTAGACGTTCAGGCCGTCGAGCTTGGAGGCCCGCCATTGCCCCGGCTGCTCCTGGGTCATCCAGTTGCCAGGGTCCATGCGTACTGGTTCCTTCGCGCCGAAGCTGGGGTCATCCGCCGAAGGTGCAGGCATTGAGCGTGCGGGAGGAGCGGTGGTCGAGCCTACGGACGGATTGGTTTGGGCCAGAGCCGGGACTGCGATCAGGGTTGTACCAAGAAGAACTAACGCAAGATGCTGTGCAGCCATGTGTTCCTCCATCGTCTTGTCTGCGCTATGCCGCGCATACCATAATAACGGGAAGCTAAGCCCTTCGTTCGGCTAAACTTTCTTTCTTGAGAGGGAGGGGCTGGCCCAGGTGAAGCAGCATTTCCCTCGAGAGCATGTTTTCTCCTGAACCTTGAACCGCGTCCCAGAACGGGGTTTTGTTGGCGGCGCTCGGTCAGTCTTGACGTCAAATCATGGCAAAGCTCTCCAAGCATTGTCGCTTAGCGGCCATGTCCCCGCTTCGCCGGACCAGCGCACAGGATTGAGCGCCACGCTTGCCTTATCACTCGCGTGGGCTGACAATCGGCTCTTGAGAGCCGCCGCAGCACAGCCGTCTGTCGCGGCTCCCGCGACGGAGGCGCAGATGTCGCTGTCTCGCAGCTTCAGTGACCTGGCCGAACATGTGGCGCATGCGACCGGCAAGCCGATCACCTTCGCCCTGTGTGTGATCGTGGTGTTGCTCTGGGCTGTGACCGGACCACTGTTCCAGTTCTCTGATGCGTGGCAGCTTGTCATCAACACGGGCACCACCATCGTGACGTTCCTGATGGTGTTCCTGATCCAGAACACCCAGAACCGCGACGGAGCAGCGGTTCAGACCAAGCTCGACGAATTGATCCGGACCAGTGCGGCCCAGAACAAATACATCGGCATCGAGCATCTCACCGAAGAAGAACTGAACGAGCTTCGCAAGCACCGTGAGGCACGGGCCAAGAAACTGAAGGGCGCAATTCAAGCTGCCGATGCCGCAGAAGGAGCAGTGAACCAGAAAGCCGCCCAGGCGGCTGACGAGGCCACCAGCGGACCAGTGCCATTCAAACCCCGCAAGTGAGGGCCGATCCAGAACAGAGCGGCGGACAGGCCGTCGCGATTGCGATGCTTCTTCACAAGGCTGAGCACAGGAGAGGGAGATGGCCGACACAACGGTGACCAAGGTAAGCAGCGCTCATTCGCCGACTGGCAGCCAAGGCGAGGTGTATCTTGCGTCTGGCAAGCGAGTATCGATGCGGCTCTGGCGCGATGAGGAGCCCACGCAGGACAAACCCAAGCACAGGCACGAGTATGAGGTGGTTGGGTATGTGATTGCAGGCAGAGCGGAACTGGAGATCGAGGGCCAGACTGTGCGGCTGGAACCGGGAGACTCCTGGGTCGTGCCCGCAGGGTCTGAGCATACCTACCGTATTTTGGAGACGTTCACCGCAGTCGAAGCGACTGCTCCTCCTGCTAAGGTGCATGGCCGCGAAAAGGCGTAGCGTCCCTCGAGTTTTGCCCTCGCTCCTGCGCAAAGGCAGGGCATTCATAGGTTCATAGGGTTTGGCAACGTAAATAGTTGTGGTTGTTGCCCGGTTTCGAAAATAGCATTCCGCCACGGAAGTTGCATTGGGCCGCCGTCTTTATTGGATCCCCTGTGTGTGGAGCGACTGGAGCAAAGAGAGCCCTTGCGCCACATGGACTGCAAGGGCTTCAGAGGGTATTGTCAGCTTAAGCGAGTAAGAGCCGCTTGAGGTCATCACCCCCGACCCAAAGCCATTGAAAATACGTTACCTGCCCGAGCCGGAAAACCGCAAAAACTAAGGAAAACGCGTTAAGTTGACAGTGCCAGCCAGCCGGATCATTGAACACTAATTAATGCGGCTCATGTAAGCACCTGTCCTGATGCATCCGCAGATCGGGCCCCGGCAGGTTAACGCGCTCGAAGCTCTGATGGTGCCAGAGTGTTATCTGCGTGCTCGACTAAATGGTACGCATCCGAGGAAGGACGCATTGCGCTAGTGAGTGAGACTGTGGATGGTCTGTCTATATAGACGTCAATATAGACAGTGCTTTAGCCATGGACATGATGGATGCTCGCCCGGGGCGCGTCAGCAGGATGGAGATCGTCGAGAGCGGTCGCCGGCGGCGGTTCACTGATGAGGCGAAGCTGGCGATTGTGGCGGAAAGCTATAGCGGCCTGCGCCAGGTCACCGCAACGGCGCAGCGCCATGGGATCACGCGCTGGCAGTTGAACGGGTGGCGCAGGGCCGCGCGGGAAGGAAGGCTCGTCAGCCGTTCGACGGACGGCTTTGTTCCGGCACTGATCGTTCCCGCGTCTCGTGGTGCAGTCGCGCAGCCTGCATCGGCTGCACCTATGCAGCCTCTCACACCCGACCACGGTCGCATGGAGGTCATGAGCGCGAACGGCAGGCGTGTGATTGTGGACCGGGATGTCGACGTTGAGGTGTTGCTGCGGATCATACGTGGTCTGGAGACGTTGCCATGAACCCGTTTCCGATGGGTCAGGCTGTGAAGGTATGGCTGGCAACCGGGCATACCGATATGCGCTGTGGCTTCCCCACTCTGGCTCTTCGGGTGCAGGAGATTTTGAAGCATGACCCTCTGGGCGGCCACCTTTTTTGCTTCCGGGGGCGCAAAGGTGATCTGATCAAAGTGATTTGGCATGACGGCCAGGGAGCCTGCCTGTTCACGCGAAAATTGGAGAAAGGCCGGTTCATCTGGCCCAATGTGGAGGGCGGCGCTGTTGCGATCTCGCCGGCGCAGCTGTCTTACTTGTTGTCCGGAATCGACTGGCGCAATCCGCAGGAAACCTGGCGTCCGACACGGGTTGGGTAGCATTATTCGATTGAAAAGACAGGGAAATTCTGTTCGAATGGCGTCATGCCGTCAACGCCTGTCGATCTTCCAGACGACCTTGTGAGCGCCTATCTGGCGCTGCTGTCCGAGCGTGAGGGGTTGCAGGCTGAACGGGATGTCGTTGTCGCCGAGAGGGACAGGGCTGTGGCGCAAGCCGCCAAGGCGCAGGCCCTGTTGTCCGACAGCGAGGCCCTGATCGCCAGTCTGGAACTGGCGATCGAAAAGCTGAAGCGCGAACTGCACGGCCAGCGGTCTGAGCGCGCGGCGCGACTGATCGACCAGCTCGAATTACAGCTCGAAGAACTGGTGATGGCCGCGACTGAGGATGAAGTTGCGGCGCAAGCCGCGGCCAGGAGCTCAAACGGGCGCTCCTTTGTGCGCCGGCGGCCGGTCCGAAAGCCCTGGCCGGAGACGATCGAGCGCGAACGTGTGGTGATCTCTCCCCCGGCGACCTGTGCCTGCTGCGGCGGCTCGCGCCTGGCGAAACTGGGCGAGGACATCACCGAGACGCTGGAGGAGATCCCGCGTCGGTTCAAGGTGATCGAGACGGTCCGGGAGAAGTTCACGTGTCGGGACTGTGAGGCGATCAGCCAGCCGCCGGCGCCGTTCCATGCCACGCCGCGCGGCTTCATCGGCCCTCATCTGCTGGCGACGATTCTGTTCGACAAGTTCGGCATGCACAGTCCGCTCAATCGCCAGAGCGCCCGGCTCACCTGCGAAGGCATCGCGCTGTCGACCTCGACGCTGGCCGATCAGGTTGGGTTTGGAACCTCCGCTCTCAGGCCGGTCTTCGATCTGATCGAGACGCATGTCTTTGCGGCCGAGCGCCTTCACGGCGACGATACGACCATCCCCATCCGGGCCAAAAGCAAGTGCACGACTGGACGGATCTGGACTTACGTGCGGGACGACCAGCCGTTTGGTGGGCCTGCGCCGCCAGCCGCGGTCTACTACGCCTCAGGTGACCGCCGCGGCGAGCATCCGCAGAAACACCTGGCCGGGTATGGCGGCATTCTGCAGAGTGACTGTTACAATGGCTTTGAGCCGATCAGTGTTGCCGAACAGAAAGCGGTGCCCCTTACCTTTGCCTTCTGCCACGCGCATGCGCGACGGAAATTCTTTGAACTGGCCGATATCGAGAAAAGGGCTCGGGATCGCAAAAGAAACGGCAAGCCGATCTCCCCGATCGCGTTGGAGGCCGTCAAGCGGTTCGACGCGCTGTTTGACATCGAGCGTCAGATCAACGGCTTGAGCGCCGCGGAACGACTGGCTGTGCGGCAGGAGAAGAGCAAGCCGCTGTTCGATGACATGCACGAGTGGCTGAAGCGGGAGCGTGCCACGCTCACGCGATCGTCCGAGGTGATCGGCGCCATCGACTACATGCTGAAGCGCTGGGATGGCTTTGCCCGGTTCCTGGAGGATGGCCGGGTGTGTCTGACGAACAATGCCGCCGAACGGGCCTTGAGAGGGATCGCCCTGGGGCGCCGCAACTGGACCTTCGCC
The DNA here is from genome assembly GCF_034627025.1 of Microvirga lotononidis. Taxonomy (NCBI): domain Bacteria; kingdom Pseudomonadati; phylum Pseudomonadota; class Alphaproteobacteria; order Hyphomicrobiales; family Methylobacteriaceae; genus Microvirga; species Microvirga lotononidis. The sequence continues at coordinate 305,292 of NZ_CP141050.1, forward strand.
GGGTCCCAGCGCGGGGCGGATCGTGCCGCCGTCATGCTCACCCTCATCACGACCTGTCGTCTTAACGACGTCGATCCAAAAGCCTGGCTCGCCGACGTACTGGCCCGGATTGCCGATCTTCCTGTCGCCCGCCTGCACGAATTGCTTCCCTGGGAATGGAAAAGGCTACGGCAGGCCGAGAACCCGGCCTCCCAGCTGGCCGCGTGACAGAAAAGGGACCGACGAATGGGATATCGCAACTCAACGCTGTACACGCTGAAATACGTGGCTGACATGCTCGGCGAAGACGAGGACGTCCTGCACGAGTGCTCGATCGAAATGTTCCCGGAAGACGGCCGCCTCAGTGCCTACGACAACTACCCAGCCTCCGAATTGACCGAGCACATTGTCCTCTTCACCGAGGATGGCATCGAGAACCTCAAGTACATCATCGAGGCTCGCAGGACCGTCGCATCACAAAAAGCCGCCCCTTAAACCTGCACCAACGTTAGCCACGATCCCATCGACGCGCGAGGCCTGATCCTGCGGTCTTCCTCGGATGCGTACACTAAATGGGTGAGGCGTTGATGTGGAGGGGACTTCCTGCTCCAGTCATCCGGATCCAGCCGGGAGGGTCGCTTGCCGGGAAGCTCTGGTCAGAGTCGCGGTCGACCGGATCAAAGCTCTCACCCCGGGGCGTGTGCGGCCAAGGTCGTGACGATGTCGATCCCCGAGGGGAGCATGCCAACCAGCGGGCACATGTCTGCAACTTTGAGGAGGAGGTCACGTTGGGTATCCGAAAGTGGCCCGACAAGATCAACGCTTCGCTCGATGCGGTCGGAGATCTTTCCCGACGGTCGGCCGTCCGCACCTCTCGGGTGAGTTTGAGAATGGGTGAGGCGCACAACAACTTGTTCGAGAGGCCAGGCCTTACGCCGAGCGAAGGCTCCCACGATCATTTACGTACACGCCCCGAGCGCCGCCAGAAGGTACTGATAGGGATCAGGGCCGGCGGCTTGTCCGCCAGCGCCCAAGGGCGATCGGCGTGCAGGGTATGGTCACCGGCGAAGATCACTCGTCCGAATGCAGTAGGCTCCAAGTTCGTAACGATAGCCGTATTGCTGCTGCCTTCTGCCTCGCGCTCGAGGGGGCCGAGTGGAGTGATCTGCATCTGCGATCTCCTTCAATGCGAACGCATCACTTCGATACTTTCTAACTGTGAGTGATCTCGACAACATGCCTGATTACAGCACTATACCACTTCTCGCAGTCGCGGGCCCGTGTTTGGGCAACCGCTGCAAGAGATCGCTGGCAGGCGCTGGTTTCGGCCAAGAAGCGCACCAGTCCCAGGACGTGATCGAGACGTTGGGGCGGGACCGGCCGGCGCATAGTGAGCGCGGCCCTCTGTGCATGAGCTTGCACCAATCCACCTGCCTCGCAATGCCCGCACCTACGCGAGTTTCAGTCATCAGCTCCGGCCAGGGCGCCAGATCGACAGGATGGTCCAGAGGGTTCAGTAAGCCTGTGCACGGATATGAGAGTCTGCCTTTTAGGCCTGAGACGTCAGCCCCATCCTACTTGTCGATAGGCCGCGAGATACTCAGGGACGATCGTCTCGAGCGCTTGGGGCTTGACACCAAGGTCACCAAGCGTCGGCCCGGAACCGCTGACCACCTTGTCGGTCCTCAGCAGCCGGACCTGATCGCGAGTGAGCGGCGCATGGGGGAACACCTGCAGCAACCAGCCCAACAGCTCAGCCGCCCAGAACCGCAGGGACACCAGCAGCGGCCGGGCGCCGATGGTCGCGCAGACAAACTCAAGCAGCTCTTTGAAGGTATAGACCCGGGGGCCGCCGAACTCGTAGGTTTGGCTGCGGCTGGCGGGGTTTGCCAGAATGGCCCAACGCCCGCCACCAAATCCTCAACATAGACGGGCTGAAATCGCGTTCGTCCGCTGCCGATCAGCGGCAGCGCCAGCGCGGCAAAGCCGTTGAAAAAGTGATCGTCTGGTCCGTAAACCAGGCTGGGCCGGATGATCGTCGCCCCGAGGAAAGCGGCACGCACCGCCGCTTCGCCGGCCGCTTTGGAGCGGTCCGCCAGCGCGGGTGCCGTGCGGCTGGCCCCAAGCGCCGACACGTGCACCAGTTGCCGGACCCGCAAGCGCCCAGCGGTGGCGGCCACCCGGCGAGCTCCCTCCTCATAAAGGGCCGTGAAGGTTTGCCGGCGTACCTGCGAGAGAATGCCGACCAGGTTGATGACCGTGTCGGCTTCTTGGATCGCCGCCTGCACCGCCGCATCATCGAGAATGTCGGCCGCGACGTATTGGATCCGGGCCAGCCTCGGAGGCTCTGCTGTGGTGAGCGGATGGCGCGCCGCGATCCGCACGGACGCTCCCGTTCTGGCGAGATGCTCGACCAAGTGCCGACCGAGAAAGCCCGACCCGCCGAAAACCGTGACGTGCTGCATCGCTGCCGCCGTGCCCTACCCGGATCAATGCAAACCTATTGGCATCAGTTCTGACTAACTTGGCCCTCCGCTCACGGATGGCAGAGCCTCTCTGCGCGGTTGATCGGATTCTATCGACTTGAGGGGCGGTTCAATGGGCGGAGGCTGGTTGAGGCGCGTCAGGCTTTTGACATTGGACTGGGGCAGAAGCGTCTTGAGCAATCGGATCAACGTCGCCGGTGAAGAGAGCCCCATCGGGCCGTGCCGTCTTCGAGACGGCTCTGCCACTGGCCCAGGATGCCGAGTTCGACGTCGCCGTTCTCGATCTGAATGGAAGGCTCAGCTATCCCGTCGCTGCGGTAATCCGCGGCCGCGGGATCCCCATCATCTTCGCAACCGGTATGGCGGGGCTGGACTGCCGGATTTCTGATTCTCGCGACCGGACCCGAAGGACCAGCCTTTGCGTTATCATTTCGATCATGAGTTGATGCCCAGAGGCGATCCATCCCGAGCAAGGGAGGTGCTCATGAAACGAACCACGTGTTACGTGTTCCACTCGACAACGGCACCTGATCTGCGCGGGATCACCGGCGATCCGGACGGTGCCACGCTCCCCGCTTCGGACGGGCCCTGGAACCGTGAGCGGCAGATCGATCCAGACAGGCCTTGGCCCCTCGACGTCAACGAACACGTCGTGGAGTTCGGGATTCTGGAGAACGGCTTCTATCTCTGGGGTCTGATCCCCCAACATGCCTCATCCAAGCCTGTCATCGAAAGTGACCGTGTCGAGGGCACCGCAGTGTTCGATCTCCAGGGGCATCGGATCGGGGCCATCAAGCGGCTGCTGATCGAGAAGGTGAGCGGCCGGGTGGTGTACGTCGATGTGACGTTCGGCGGCTTCCTGGGTGTTGGTGTCCACCATCACACCATTCCATGGGAGAAGCTCACTTACGAGACAGGACTTCACGGGTATCGCACCGACATCACCGAAGAGCAGGTTCGTGGCGCTCCCGCCTTCCATGGCGAGGACGAGGTCTGGCCCGACAAGAAGCGTGAGCAGGAGCTGTGGGATTATTGGCGCGACCTGCCCAGGGGGCAGTCTGAACCGCCGTAACCAAGCCTGGCAGAGGCGCTCAAGAAGAGGAAGCCAGGAAAGTCAGTGATGTCATGACACGGGACGTGCGGCTGATCGAGCCCACCCAGACCATCCGCGAGGCGGCGAAGCTGATGGCCAAGATGGATGCCGGCATCATGCCCACCCGTGAGGGTGATCGGCTGGTCGGCATGATCACCAACCGGGATATTGCGGTCAGGGTCGTCGCCGAAGGGAGGGGACCCGAGACACCGATCCGCGAGGTGATGACGCAGGACGTGAAGTATTGCTACGAGGACGACGACACGGAGAACGTCGCTCGCAACAGGGCTGACATCCGGGTCCGCCGCCTGCCGGTGCTCGCCCGGGACAAGCGCCTGGTCGGCATCATCTCGCTCGGCGACATGGCGGTGTCGGACGAGGCTGGCAAGGCCGGCGAAGCCGTAGCCGGCATTTCGCAGCCTGGCGGTCAGCACAGCCAAACCGGCAGTCCCCCAGCCCTGAGTCTTGGTACAGCGAGATCGGCATAGCCCGGACACTTGCCATGACAGGCGGGAACCGCAACGCGCCGTTGGACCAGCGGAACGACCGGTCTGAGGTCGAGGTCTCGATTGCGCCGCTTAGCCTGCCGGGAACGCTGGTGCATCCGGCAGCCGGGCAGGGCATTGTCCTGTTCGCCCATGGCAGCGGCAGCAGCCGCCTGAGCCCGCGCAACCGGCTGGTGGCCGAGCGCCTGCAAAGGGCAGGGCTCGGCACGCTGCTGTTCGATCTACTCCAGCGTGAGGAGGCGAGCAACCGCGGCCACGTCTTCGACATCCGCCTGCTCGCCGAGCGGCTGGCGCTTGCGACGGACTGGGTTCGCTCCGGAGAGTTGCGCAACAGGCCCATCGGCTATTTTGGGGCGAGCACGGGCGCGGCCGCCGCCCGGATTTGGCGGGCGCAGCGCTGCCGCGGGTCCGGGCGCCAACGCTCCTGATTGTTGGCGGCGACGATCATGGGGTGATCGATCTGAACGAGGAACCACTTGAGCAGCTCACCTGCGAGAAGCACATGGCGATTGTGCCCGGGGCCGGGCATCTGTTCGAGGAGCCCGGCACGCTCGATCAGGTGGTGATCTTGGCACGCGGTTGGTTCGTCCCGCGCCTGAGCCAGAGAGGTTGAACATGCAGCCGGATGATCTGAGCTTTCGCAACCGCGCCGAGGCCGGCCGCCAACTCGTTCCGCGTCTGATGGCCTTTGTGGCTGAGAACCCCATTGTACTGGCGCTTCCACGCGGCGGCGTACCAGTGGCATTCGAGATAGCCCAGGCTTTGCAGGCACCGCTCGACCTCATCTTCGTGCGCAAGATCGGGGCTCCTGGCCACGCCGAATTCGGCCTCGGCGCGGTGGTCGACGGCGCCCACCCCCAGGTCGTGCTCAATGAAGAGGCCCTTCGCCACGTCAAAGTGCCGCCAGGCTACATCGAAGACGAAACCGAACGGCAGCTGAAGGAGATCGAACGGCGACGCGAGCACTATCTGGCGGGCCGGCGCCCGGTCGACGTGGAGGGGCGTATCGCTATCGTGGTCGACGATGGGATCGCCACGGGCAGCACCGTTCGGGCGGCCTTGAAGGGCCTGTCCCGTGCCCGGCCGGCCCGCCTTGTCCTGACCGTTCCGGTCGCGCCACAGGACACCCTCGCGCGCCTCGCGAGCGAAGCCGACGAGGTGATCTGCCTGATGACACCAGAGGAATTTTACGCCGTCGGCGAGTATTACGATGACTTCCGCCAGATCTCGGACCGGGAGGTCATGAGGCTTCTGGACGAGGCCCAACGCTGGAAAAGGGAGGATGTCCCATGAACGTCACCAGTCTGCGTGACCTGTACATGCCGAGCTCCAGGAAATCCGCAGCGTCGAGGAGCAGCTCGTCGCGGCTCTGCCGCGGATGGCCGATGTGGTCGGCCATGCCGAACTCAGGCAGGGGATCCAAACCCACCTGGAGGAGACCCGCGCGCAGCAATCCCGCGTGGAGGAGATCCTGCGCCGGCACAAGCCCGAGCCGCGCGAGCACGTCGACCAGGCCATAGTCCAGGACCGTGGTCTGCGCGATGCCGGCATCATCGCCTCGACGCAGCGGGTCGAGCACTACGAGATCGCGGTGTACGGTTCGCTTGCAAGCTGGGCCAAGCAGCTCGGGCTAGACGAGGATGTGCAGGCGCTGTTGGCCATCCTGGAGGAGAAACGCACGGACGGGCGGCTGAGCCTGCTCGCCAAGCGCATGATCAATCCGGATGCCGCGACCTAACGCTGAAGGAGAGGAGCCATGTCGCTTACCATCACTAGTCCGGCTTTCCGGGACGGCGAGGTCATCCCGATCCGGCACACCCGCGACGGCGAGAACCTGTCGCCGCCGCTGGCGTGGCGAGATGCTCCGCCCGAAACCAGGAGCTACGTGCTGATCGTCGAGGATCCCGACGCGCCCTCGGGTACGTTCCGGCATTGGGTGTTGTACAACATTCCAGCTGGCGAAACGGGCCTGCCGGAGGGAACATCTGCCCAGGTTCTGCGCGGAGCAGGGGAGTGTGTGAACGGGTTTGGGAAAACCCGCTATGACGGTCCCCAGCCACCAAAGGGTCATGGGCCGCATCACTACCATTTCCGCTTGGCCGCCCTTGATGCGCCAAGGCTCGACATCCCAGCTTCGACAAGGGCCGAGGACGTCTGGGCGAAGGTGCAGCCCCACATCATCGCCGAGGCGGAGGTGGTCGGCGTCTACGAGCGGTAAAGCTGATGAGGCGCCAGGGTGTTGTCGGTCCTGCAGGAGACTGCGTGAGCTTGCCACAGGCTTGCAGGTTGATGTCGCAAAGATCGGACAACATCTCTTTCTTATGGCTGGCTCCAAGTTCAGGCCACCCAACCCCATTGCTCTTGGCGACGTGGTCCGGGAGCACCTGGGACAACAGTTGCGTGGCGTCTATTCCGACTTGATGGTCTCCGATCTGCCTTCGGATCTGGTCAGGCTGATCGGACGCCTGGAGAATTCCATCCGGATCCCCCACGATCCGCATGATCCAGGCTTCGTCTAGGATCTCCTGAACTCCATCTGTCACCTGCGTGCCTTTGCTATTTCGCTCACCCATGACGTGAACCGTGCGGAAGACCTGTTGCAGAGCACGCTGCTGAAAGCCTGTGACCGGCGCAACCGGTTCGAGCCGGGCACCTGCCTTCAAGCCTGGCTCTTTACGATCCTGAAGAACGACTTTCACACCGAGCACTGAAAACGGCAGCGGGAGGTCGAGGATGTCGAAGGCGCCTATGCCGCGGGCCTGATTGCACTGCCGGAGCAGCTGGATGAGCTGGAGCTCCAGGATCTCTTGCAGGCACTGTCGAAGCTACCAGCGTGGCAGCGCGAGGTCCTCCTGCTGGTTGGTGTGGAGGGCCTGAGCTACGAGGAAATTGCCGCCCGTCAGCATGTCACGGTGGGCACCGTCAACAGCCGGGTCAACCGCGTGCGTCACCATCTCGCACAGATCCTTAGTCTGGGACCAGATGATGCCATCGGCAGCCGGTTCTCGCACCCTGAGCGGGCGGACGCCGAGGCGCAGAGAGCTTGCATCACCTCGGTTGATCTGGGAGCAAAGGCATCGCATGAGCGTGCGTGTAGTCCGGTTCTCGGCGGTCCTTCTGACCACTCTCGCTCTGGTCCCGGTCGGAGGGCACGCCCAACCGGCTCCGGATCGGCAGGCCTGTGCGAGGGGCGAGGCTCAAGCCATCATCGGGCAACACTACTCGCCTGAGCTGGCCGAGAGAGCCCGCCGGGGCAGTCGGGGCTCGCGAGGTCCAAACGATCGAGCCGGGGCGCGCCTACACGACCGACCTCAATGCTGATCGGCAGAACATTGAGGTGGATCGCGCCGGCATCGTGATAGGCCTCCGCGGCGGATGACGTTCCATCAGCATCGACTGCTTCGAATGTGAGTCCAGCCCTCCTCTGGTTCGGTTCGTCGAGCGCGGCCCGGCTGTCTCCTGCCGTCTTCGCGATCCATCCAAGGTGCTTTCGGCTACCGCATCCATCCTTCCAGGCTGCAGATCGCCACCATGACGAGGACGGCGCCACCAAGGAGGACGATGTCGTGCCATGAGCCCAGGTCGACCATGAACTGTCCCCTGACGTGGATGAAATGGAAGCCGCAACTCTCCTCCAGAACGCCAACTCTTATTGTTTGCTCTGTGCCATCGCCGACCACGCGGCGGTTCGTTCGCCAAACCTGCCTCGCCTGATTGCACGCTATAGCCCGGCGGGCGTCATGATGGGCCTTTGGGACAGCCCTCAGGCGCCAAACCGGACCGGTCCAGAACCTGTTCCGCGGAACGGTTCAGGTCTCGGCGAAGCGAACAAACGCCCGCAGACCGGCGATCAGCAGCGCCCTCTGATCGGCCGGTAGGCCGGGGTAGGTGGTATCAACCAGAGCTGTCAGCTCCTCGCGGCCGGGCCGGCGTTCCCGGATCTCGTTGACCCACATGACAATCTCCGGCGCTGTGCTCGCGCAGGACGGGCACGCGTCGATGATTCCGTTGGCGAGTTCGCTGATGTGGTCGAGCGGGGCAGCGTCAGGGGCGATCGGCATGGCGGATTCAGGAGGCGTTTGTCACTTCGGCTCAATGGACTGATCGCCGCCAGGCGATCCTGGAGGCGGGATGACCCGCGTCGTGCCGGGATTCGGCACCGGCGGGCGGACCGCCATGTCGGAGGCGATGTCGGCCGGCGGGCGGATCATGCCGTCTGTACGTTCCAGTTTGTCGCTCAGCGGCGCGGTCGAGCGACCCACTGAGCCGGTGGAGCGGGGATCCTGTGGCCCGGTGCTCTCGGTTTTGAGCGTCTCGGAGGTCTGAGGCTGGCCCTGTGCATGTGCCAGGGGCGTGCTGGCGACCCCGCCAGCCATGACGATTGTAGTCAGCCAAAGCTGTCTTGGTTTGAGGCGCATGTGTGGCCTCCCTAAACTCATGTTAAGCTCTGTTCTCCAACGCGGCCTCACCGGCCACCGTTCCCCTGATCGTCTGGTGGCGGACGCATTCTTCTCAACACCCCTGTGTCGCTCGTCCGTGTACATCAGCCACGGATGCCTCAGAGGCCGACACGTCAGGGCGCTGATCCGAGGCTGGGCCTTGAGGATCGGGCCTGGCCACGTCCGATGCCCGAATGCGGGTCCTCCAGCCGCGCCATACCTCGATCATCTCCTGCCGCAAGGGTGGCCTCGGCTTGGGCAGGGCCTGCCAGATGAACAGCGTACAGGCCTTACCGACCGCAAGGATGATGGCCATCCCATAAAGAAGGATCACCGGAGAGAAACTCTCGGTCATTCATCCCCCTCCTCTTCGATCATGAGCCAAGATGCTCGCTCGTTCCGTCGGATCGACAGCAGATGTCAGACGCATCTATAGTATCTAGGGCTGGGTTAGGATGGAGGCAGGCGATGACGCTGTCTCTTGCGCTCGCATTTTTCTTGGCAGCCACACTCGGTGCGGATGCCGCCCCGGCAAAGTCGAAGACGACACCCAGAGCTGGTCAGCTCGCCCAGACAGTTACCGTTTCCGGGGAATGCACCCGACTGGTTCAGGCCGGGCAGCCCGTCGCGGGATGCAAGAACATCCTGGTGAATACGAACTACAGCACGGGCGTGAGCGGGTATTGGTTCATGACCGGCAACAGCATTGTGTCCTTTGCCGGCGACGGCGCCCGCCGGCTTGAACAAGCCTCCGGCCATGTGATCCAGTCCATCGAGCGGGTGTTCCTGACCGACACAGCGAAGCCTGCCCAGGAAGAGGATGCTACGGAGGAGACAGCAATCGGCTTCTGCCGTTTTAGCGATATGACCGAGAGAGGCTCGACGATCGAGTGCGTGGCCCATACCCGGGCAGGTCTGTATGAGGGAGCGTTCGTGACCGACGGCAATCCGCCAAAGCTCGACACATTCCAGCTCGGTCGATAGCCGCCCAGGATTAGTCCGGTGCGAAACGAGGGGCCGGATGAACGTGCGCCCGATCGATTGACAGGACTAGCGCCCAAGGAGCACCCTCTCCACGTGGGGGTGCGCCACAAGGATGGCTACGATGGACCGCTTCGACCACATCCTGCACTGGAAGCTGAAGCAAGGCTCGCACACGTTCCCGGGCCAAGACGGCGGCACCTGCATCAACGAGGCGGCCGTTGTCGCGGCGGGCTTTCCGTACCAACCGGTCGGGTCGGTCGAGACCATGCCGGACTGCTTCTCGCGCCCGATCTGTCGGTTCGCGATGCACCTGAACGATGAGGCCGACGATGAGGAGCGGCAGCTCCTGCTGCCGTTCGTCACCCGCCTGGCCTGTGCCGATACACCACCGGTGGAGCAGGAGCGGGAGGCCTACATCGCCGCGCGCTTGAGCTGGCGTCTATCCTTCCGGGACCGGCTGGCCATTCTCGAAGGCGCCCTCGCGATCGGCCGGCCGGCTGACATGTCGAGGCCGGAGGTGATCAGCAGCCGGATGGCGACAGTCCAGCAGAATGCGGCAACAGCCACCTCTGTGGAGGAGTATCCTCTGTGCTCCCAATTCCAGGGGTGGTTCGCTGGTATTTTTTAGGAGCTAGTCGCGGTTGCCACTGCGCGGGGCTCATTCACGAACCTGATCTGGTCTGGGCTGGCTGTCTTTCTGACAGGAGATCACGCCCATGAAAACTCTGACGGCTTTCAAGCTCGTTCGCATGGTTCAGGACGAGCACCGCACCGAAGCCGAGTTCGAGGGAACCGGAGCCGAAGGTGGACAGGAGGTCACCCTGATCCTGAACAACATCGATGCCCAGGAGGTCGATTTGCACGTCGGCGAGCGCTACACGCTGGACATCCAGCGGTTCAATCCTGAGGAGAGGATCAGCGCAAGGCCTGAGCATTAGAGCAGCGAACGGTTTGTCGGACCCGCTTCGCTCCCATTCCTTGCCGGGAGCCATGCTACTTCCGCTGCGGCGATCGGGGGAGGGCAGGTCAGGAGTGAAATGCGGACCTTCCCACGGTCATGCTGTAGGACAGACCATGACTCGATAAAGACTTAAACGAAGCCAACTCCGCTCCAAGCGACTGTTCGGTGCCACGCGCGCGCTAGTGCGGCTCCTGTCCTGTGGTCTGCCATCCTTTGAGATCGTATGCTCGTGCTCAGGCGTTGGGTAAGCTCTCATGAGGAGGTCTTTTCCCATGTCAGGCCATGCCATTCACATCAAGATCGATGGACGAACCTACGCGGGCACCTACCAGATCGACCGCAAGATTCTCACCGTCACAACGCCCTACGGCCGGAAGTCGGCTGAGATCGCCCCGCGGGTGGCGCACGACACCCTGGCCCACCAACTCTTGCAGGAACTGATCCAGCAGGAAAAGGCCCGCAAGGGCTCGACCCTCTGATCGTACGCCATCTCGGTCAGTTCTGGGATCTCGCCATCCTCTCGTGGAATATCCTAATAAAAGGACACGAAGGAGCAGACCGTGACCGCAAAAAGCACCTCACCCCTGCAGGATACGCTCCTCCAGCACCTGCGCGACGGCAACATCGAGGTGACGATGTTCCTCGTGAACGGGATCAGGCTTCTGGGCTGGATCAAACGGTTTGACAGCTTCACGGTTCAGCTTGTGCGAGGCAGCAGCTCGCAGGTCGTCTACAAGCATGCCATTTCGACCATTCTCCCGGCAGAGCCGATCCCCCTGTTTGTTCCGGAAGCCGAGAGTGACGATGATCGGTCACACCCGGATCTGGAACACAAGGTACAATAAGCGCTCACCCGAGATAGGATCGTTTCATCACCACCTTCCAGGTGCTCAGGATTCCAGCGGCAGGGACTGCTCGAGGTGTCGCTTGCGACGCGATTGCCGGTGATCGGATCGAGAACAGCATGCCTGCGCACCAGCATCGTGATGCAAATCTCCGAGAGGGTGGGAGTTGGAGTAGCGCAAAGGCCCTTCCTTGTGCGTGAACAGGCACACAACCTCCGTAAACTCAGCCCCGTTCAGACCAATCCCAACGTGGCTTTTTCATGCCCATAACCCGTATCACTGGAGCAACGCTTCCCTGGAAAAAGCTAGCGCAGCGGGCATCTACATTATCCTGCCTTGACGGAGAAGTTGCCGTGGATGTGGTCGTGACGCCTGCGGAGTTCAGACCAGGCACTTGGATATTGAGCGATAGGCTCCAGCGCCCTCTTGGAACCATTACGGAAGTCTCTCTGTCCCTCTTTATCATCCATGCAGAGGGCAATCCTGGGCTGGCGGGAATGGAGACTGCCACCTTCTCCTCACTCGACAGCGTCATGTCGGCCATCGCGAAACATATGAAAGGTGAGTGTCAACTTTCCAGCGGCGTGGATAACGTGAAGTTGCGTGGCTAAGATCAAGGCCCAACCCACCTCATCCCCCCTGCGACAGTCCTATCGAGCACCCGCCGCACCTGTTCGCGGCTCCATGCGCCACCGCGGGCCGTCCTGAGCCCCTTGGCATTCAGTCCCTCGGCGATCCGCTGGAGCGTGACAGTACCAGAGGTCCGCAGCTCCTCGATGATCAGAGCCAAGTCCGTGGCGCAGCTCCGAGCCTTGGCCTGGCGTGTCGCGAGGCTAATCGCCCGGGCCTTGGCAGCGGCCAGAGCGCCCTTGGTGCACTTGGAGATCATCCTCCGCTCCTCGTCCACCATAGCCATGATGCCGACCGTCAGACGACTGGCGCTTTGCATGTCGGCCGCCACGAAATCCACGCCGGCCTTCTTCAACCCGAGCAGGAAATGCGCATCGCGGCTGAGGCGATCCAGCTTGGCGATGACAAGGGCGGCCTGGTGCAGGCGGCATAATCGCAGCGCCTCAGCCAGCCTGAGCCGGTCAGCCCGCTTGCCGCTCTCGATCTCCAGCACCTCGGTGACGAGCTGCCATTGCCCACCGTTCAGGTAGTCGGCCACCGCCTGGCGCTGCGCCTCCAGCCCGAGATCGCTGCGGCCCTGCTTGGCCGTGGATACCGGCAGATACGACACGAACCGGCCTTCGGCCATGGCATCCTCCCTCGTCGCATCTGAAGCAATGTTCGTTCGTTGCGGCGAAGGTGACATCCCCAGAACCGGTGCCAAGGGTGCTCTTACCCATGAGAATGTTAGACGGGGCCGGGTTGTCGGTTCATGCTGGGACGATGCGAACCGTGATCCTCGTTGCTAGCCTTCTCAGCGTCGCTCCTGCCACTGCTCAGGAGGCTCCGTCGGTGTGGCGAGATCCTGAAGGTGGATGCACCTACCTCAAGCTCGGGGACACCCTCAGCCTCCGCTATCAGCGGGATGGGCTGCCAGACTGTCCCGATGCGAGACAGGAGACAAACCCATCCTTGTCTCCTCCTGACCAAACAGGCTCAATCACCCATGATGATGTTCGGGATGTCACACGGGCCATCGAAGGACTGACCCGGAAGCTTGATGAACTCAGGCGAGAGTACGAGCGCAGAGGGCGCTTCTAGCCTGATCTCGAGAAAGTTGCGGTCTCCTCAGAAACCGTGACAAGACGACCTACAGTGCGTGAGTAGACAATCGACCCAATATGGCTTTTCTAATGGGAATGCTCGTATGCCTTCTCGCCTGGCTTGATACCGATTGATATTTAATTAGCGACTGCTGCCACTAACGATCCCCCGGGCCACGGTGCCTCGAGGCCCATACTCCTTAAGTATCCCAGAGCAAGCTTTCGCCTTGCCAATCTCATTATATTGCTTCCACATTCGATCCATTATCTCTGGCAGATCAGGATCTGTGAAAGCAGAGACCACAGGGTTGCCTGACACTCGCTCAATGTGATCTGCTAGCTTTTCCAGATTTACTTTGTAACCACAAATCTTCTCACCGTATTTTGTGCTGACGATTGGGATCATGCCAGCTTGATTATCTTGTGCCCACACGGGCCCTGCGAACCCCAAAGCAATTACCGGCAACACGATTCTTTTCATGATACTTTCCTGTCGAGTGTGAGCGGACCTCGCGGCACTGTACACGGATGGAGGTAAATTTCAGCGCATACGGGATCGAAGCCGAGCGCCTTATAGGCATCCGAAAAACGCGCCTGCACTGCTCCAGAGCATTCCATCGCACTCAGGGTACCGGCCGGGAGAGAAGGTCTGTAAGAACTCCATGAGGCCGCTGTGGGGTGGAAGTGACCCACTGATCACCCCCTTGCAGCCTTTGAAGCGCGAGCCGGGTGGCGCTTCGGCTCGGGCGTGACCTCGCGCGTGACTCGATCCCGTTTGGCGCCGCGCCTGGGGTGGCCTGGATCCGTGGGTCGCGGCTGGGTGGCTTTGTCTATACCGGAGGGGTTGAAGGGCGGGCGCGGCGGCAGGTGCCTGGGTAGCGTCCCGGGACGTGGTGTAGGAGCAGGCCGCGAGGGCGGCGTGCGAAGCTCCCCATAGCGCAGCATGCCGCCCGGGAGGTGGACATCGCCAGTCTTCGGTTAGAATTCGGGTTGCGACACCTGATCCTGACCCCGGAGACGACGATGACCGACGAGAGAATGGCCCTGATCGAGCTGATCGAAAAGGGGGCCGATGCCGATCTGATCCGCGACATGCTCGCCTTTGCCGCCGACCGCCTGATGAACCTGGAGGTGGAGGCCCTGACCGGCGCCCCGGCTGGCGTGCGCGGTCCGGATCGTCTCACTCACCGCAATGGCTATCGCGAGCGCGCCTGGGACACCCGCGCCGGCCGGATCGATCTTGCCATCCCCAAGCTGCGCAAGGGCTCCTACTTTCCAGTCTTTCTCGAGCCGCGTCGCATCGCCGAGAAGGCGCTCATCGCCGTGACCCAGGAAGCCTATGTCCAGGGCATCTCGACCCGCGCCGTGGACGATCTGGTCAAAGCCATGGGCGCGTCCGGCATCTCCAAGAGCCAGGTCTCACTGTCCTACTCCGCAATGTCTGCATTCCCCTTGCAGGCCATCCGTTCGCCCGCGAAATCAGCGAAGCGACCGGCGCCCCCCTCCGGCCATAATTCAGGCGCACGCTACTTAGTAGCATTGTGGCGTATGGAGTTCGCTCATGGCCGACCGAACGTTCTTTGTGGCCTTTAAAGACGGCCGATGGGAGTACTCTCACCATGAGAAGCACTTCGGCCCATATAGCTCGAAAGCCCATGCCATGGGCGAGGCGGTAGCAGCGGCAAGCGAAGCAGGACGCTTGCATGGGCACGCTCGGGTTATGGCCGCGGATGAAGACGGCCACATCTATACTGCTTGGACGTATGGTACTGATGCACCCTCTTGGATACTTAAATAGGGCTAAGATCCGGGTCCCCTTGCCTTGACTAACATCCGATGCAGATGCCGCGCGTGATGCTCTTTGTCTTCCTATCCCATGCGCGTTGTTGTTCATCAGCCTTTCGACGGGCGGCACCAGCTGCCGAAGACTCCTCCGCCGAGTAAGTCTGCGCTACCGGCTTTTGCAGTGCAGTTCCGGTGGCTGTCTTGTCATTGGCAAGTGCTGCATGCGACAACACGGCCGAAGTAATGATAACGACGATCGGGAGAACCCGCATTGGAATGTTCCTTCCGGAGCTCTTCAGGCTGCCCCAGAGTCACCATAGAGGCATTCGCTCGAGTCTCCTAACTTGAAGGCCATCCATCCTCTCCCACAGCCTGGAAGCGTCCTCGCTCCTCTCGTTGCTTGTCTCCGTTATGGTGCGGAGCGCAGAGGCTCTGCCAGTTGCTCGTATCCCAGAACAACTGCTGATCGCCCTTATGGGGAATGATGTGATCGACCACGGTTGCCGGCGTTACTCGCCCATCCTTCTTGCACATGACGCACAGGGGATGGCTCATCAGGTAGGTCTTGCGGGCTTTGTCCCAGCGTGTGGTGTAGCCTCTCTCTCGGGCTGAGCCTCTGCTCTCTCTTGGCCTTGACTAGAAGTTGAAGGGCTTGAGCATTCAGGCAACGTGAGGGCGGGTCAAGCACTTGCGCCTTACTCTGGGCTTCCCGTAACCGAGCTTCGGGATGATCACCTTGATCGTCAAGGTAGGCATGTCGCCCATCTGACCACCGTATACTCGGCGCTCACGACACCTGTCATGGCCACGCAGTCAACGAAGATACTCGGGCGGCGCTTTCCCTCACGCTGAAGGAGGGTGACGTCAGAACCAGGGCGTTGCATGTGCTCCTTTAGGTGAGCTTCAGTTCCCGCTTTATGGTCTGCCAGTTGTCGAACTGGATCATGTGCTTCTGCTTCTTCAGCATCTCGGAGCGACGTAGCTCTTTCAGGTTTTCCCTGAATGAACGGGTGAGGAAGCGACGACGGATGTCCATGGCGCCCTCAAATAGACTCGTTGCTACGATATGTGGAGAAATCAGCGGGCCTTTATCTGACCGTTGACCTTTTGGGCGTACTTTCGCCTCGCAGGTTTTTCCAGCCTTGAGGTAGACATGCGCGACGGAGTGCCGACCAGAAGAGAAGCTACGAGGCAGCTGTTTTTCTGGTCGCTGAATCGGCTCGGCCTCCTCTCCGGCGCGCTCCTGTGCCTGTCGGGCATATTCTACATCCTGGGCTAAGCTCTACCATAATAGCTCCACCGTCGCGATCGAGCCTTTCAAAAGGCGTATTGTTCGCCTAAGGTATCGGGATCAGCGGCTCCCTAGTCGACCGCTGCCCTTTTGGGCGCAATCTCGCACCTCGAAGCTTTTCAGGCTCAGAGGTGTGCTATGAACAATTCTTCTAAATCAGCGCAACCCTACCAAGCCGTCCTTGTGGACCCATCAACTGGGCTCGCTACGATCAAAACTATGGTTTGGGACACCGAAGTGCAGGCTCGAGAGTGGGCCTGTAGCCTCGCGCACACCTGCCGTGTCGAACTCTGGTACAATGAAAAGATGGTTGGTTGCTGCACGCCACCAGTTGGTCCAGACAATCCCAATCCCGCTTGAAGATGGTCGGCACCCTTTCTCCCCTACCAATATGAGGCTCTGTTATGCCCGTCGATATGCCACCAAGTAGAATGCCGTCACGCTCACATGAAGCTACGTTCAATCTTTGGTTTGACCGCTCATTGAACTGGCTAGCTGTACTTGTACTCGCTTCGATATGCGGATGGGCTTATCTGCTTTACGCTCCAAGCCTCTAAACGAAGGAGACCCAGCTCCTCAGCCATGCTCTCTTCCACGTAGAGGTCGAGGCGATCAACAGGCTGTTCCTACTGTCTGAACGCTCTTGTTTAAAGCACGTCGACAGTGGGGAACCTTGCCTTTTCTTGAATACACTCCCAGAGGAAACAAGCCAGCCCGATATCCCCTGTCCACAACGAGAAACGGCGGCGCCCGAACTGAGAAGCTTCAGCGTCGCTTTGCATGATAGCGTGCATTGCAAACGACCGAGCTCTATCGAGCCACCTGCTATCCCCAGTCCGGTCGAAGAGCTTTAGAAAAGCAAATCCATTGCCCGCAGTTCCATGGCAGAGATTTGATCCCTTCGCCAGTGGACCGGCGTTCCAAGTCAACTCACCGCCACCTAAGAGCAACTCATCGATGGGCTGGTCTAAACCAGCGAGAGCCGTCACCATTCCAGGAGCTCCATGGCAATGCTGAACTAAGGGAGGGGCGTCGGCCCGCTCGGCTCCTGCCCGTGGGGCCCAATTCACACCCTGCGAGCTTCTGATCGCTGTAACTTCGAGAGTCCGTGCAATCTGAGTTGAAAGTTGAGTCCAACGCCCTTCGCCTAAGAGGTCTCTTCCCTTATTCAGAACGTAGGCGTTCCCGGCATATCCGTGCACGGGACCAAGGTATTGCCCGCTTCTGCCATAAAGGATCTGTGTCCATATATGGCAGCCTACTCGCTCATCATATGCGAACGAAGCCTCGAGTGATCCAGCTCCTGCGCAATAAAGATCTCGCCACTTGGCCGAGTTGGTTGACCGGTACACTTCGAGAGCAACGAGCATCGTGCCCGGAGCTCCCCACATAAGCTCTAACGATGGATCGTCTGTATTCTTCGCAACCGTATCTGCGAGGTGTAACAGGATCTCATCAGACAGCGAGATCTTCCAGTCTGTGAACAGGATGCCAGCGTCGCCCAGCAACCACGAACGGGTTTGCCATCCAGTCCCAAGAGCCTTTCGCCATGCCTCGCTTTCAAGCATTTGGCGGTTCCGGCGCTGAATGTCTGGAAGGAACTCGGCGAAACACCTTCCTGGGCTTGCTGCACCCTCTCGAACTAGATGATCGAGCCCCCACACTACGCCAGCAGCGCCGAAATAAAGTGGTGTATGTGGGCCCGTCTCATTTCCTTCTTGATCGTTGGGATGGATGGGCCACAGCTCTTTCGTAGTGAAAGTATCGCGAGTGTCTGTGACGATGCGCTCGATGGCATCCCTAGCGACACTTGGATCCCATACAATGGCCTCGATTGGCTGGTGACGAGATGGGTCGAATAGTGCCGCCATTGCCGCTACAAGTTTACCTGAGGGGGCCTTTGCGAGGACTTCATATCACTCCCTCTAAAGCTCAACCACCATATTCTGAGCCCAACGATCCTCGTCGACCTTATGACGACAGATCTCTATCATGAGACAGCTGTCGTCTCGGCGGCAGGTTTCGCGATTGGGTATGAGGAAAGATGAACGCTTAGACAGAGGTATATTCAGAGTGGGTTCACTCCTTCGGGAGCAATCTCTGTGCATCCCTTGAGGAGGGTAACATGTTGAAGAAAGTGGTCTTTGCTCTCGCGCTTTCCGCCGCCGGCTTCGGAGCCCAGGCAGCCTCTGCGAACCCGCTAGGCAGCCCTGCCGTGATCCCCGAGGCTTCGCGTGCTTTGGTGCAGAGCATCCAGTACTACGACCCGCCTCGTTATGAGCGGCGGTACGAAGGCCCACCGCGTGGCTACTATGAACGTCCGTACTGGCGCCGCGGCGATGGCCCTCCGCCATGGGCGCGGCCCTGGTGGCATCGCAGTTACGAGCGGCCATACTGGGAAGGGCGCGAGTACTACGGCCGTGGCTGGTGAATGAGAGACTGAGGCTCATGAAAAAGCCCCGCGCGATCATGTCGCCGGGCCTAATACTACAGCCGGGATTTACGTCGGCGGCGGGTGCGTTGGCGCCAGTGACATTCGCGAGCGCGCTGCTGATGCCGCCGGCGCCAGACGGACCAGTGCTCGACCGCCTCAACCGAAGGCGGCCGCTCCCACACCAGATGCCAGAGCAGCCGCCGCACTTCGGGCACGGTGAACGGCAGCAGCCCCGCGGCCTGCACGACGGGGGCTTCTCCCCCCGATGGCGTGCTGACGCACGATGGTGAGATAGGCATGCGCCAGCATGGAGAGGGTGATGTGCCGGTGCCAGCCCGTCCACGAGCGCACCTCGTATTCGTCCAGTCCGGTCTCGCCTTTAGCCTCCTCAAAGCAGCTCTCGATCCGCCAGCGCATTCCCGCAATCTGCACCAGCTCGGCGAGAGAGGTCTCTTCCGGCGAACGGGTGAGATAGAACGTGAACTGATGCGGCTGGCCCTTCTTGCGGCGGATCAGCAGGCCGGTCTTCCAGCCCGGCACCGGCGGCGTGCGATACGGCAGATAGGCCCAGTCATACAGCCGCGGGCCCTTGGCCCCATCACCCGCACTCAGGCGTTTCCACCCTCGCGCCGGCACATCCTCAAGCCAGTCCTCGACAGGCTTGAACCCGAGCCGCTGGGCCGAGGTGACCGCCAGCACGTAGCCGCGCCCGTGCGCCTCGATCAGGCGCCGCGTCTGAGAATCGGCGCCGTACACGCAGTTGCCCACCACCCACCGGCAGGGCACGCCGGCCTCGAACGCGCGCTTGAGCATCGCCTGTCCGAGCTTCGGCTTGGTGGTGAAGCTGATCTCCTCCGGCACGCCCGCTTCCGCACGGCGGGCCGCATCGAAGGCCCAGGTCTCGGGCAGGTACAGCGCCCGGTCGATCAGCGCATGGCCATGCCGGCTGGCATAGGCGAGGAATACTCCAATCTGGCTGTTCTCGATGCGGCCGGCGGTGCCGGAGTACTGGCGTTTGACGCCGGCCGACTTGTCGCCCTTCTTGAGAAAGCCGGTCTCATCCAGCACCAGCACGGCGTCAGGATCGCCGAGATGCTCGACCACATAAGCCTGTAGGTCATCGCGGACCGCATCGGCATCCCAGTGCATGCGGGCGAGGAAATCCTGCACGCCATCCGGCGTCATGTCGCCGGCGGCTTCCGCCAGGTGCCAGCCGTTCTTGCGCTCGAGCGGCGCAAGCAGGCCCTGCAAATAGGCGCGGGCTCGTCGGCGCGGCTCGACCCGGCTGAACCGGGGAGCAAGGCGGCTGCACAGATCATCCAACTGATCGGCCCAACGATGGACCTCGCTTGTGCGCGTCATGGCCTGACACCTCCGTGTCAAAGACAACGCACAAACCCCGCTGTAGTCCCGCTGTAGTATTAGGAGGCATTGTTTGAGATCTAGCCCTTAGGAACAAAGACCGTTGCTTGCGCTTTCGTCGGGCATGCCTGGCCCGAATCCCCACCCGCGTGCTCTCATTCTGGTCGTCGAGGACGAGACACTCGTCCGGATGACCCTCGTGGATGTGCTGGAAGATGTCGGCTTCAAGGTGATCGAGGCCGCTCATGCCGACGAGGCGCTGCGGGTGCTGAGTACCGTCTCCGACATCCATGCGGTGGTCACCGACGTGGAGATACCACGGGGCAGCATCGATGGCTTTGAGCTGGCCCGCAGGGTCTGTTTGGATCGGCAGGACATCGGGTCCTGATCGCGTCGGGACGAGCCGCGCCCAAAGCCGGTGACCTGCCGGAAGGAGCCCTGTTCCTCGGCAAGCCGGTTCATCCCGAGACGCTCGTGCGGCTGCTCAAAACACTCCTGCCCTTGGATCAGGCCTGACGTCCGGGAGAACCTCTCCGCCGGGCTGTCGGCTCATGACCCCCGAAGCTCTGGCGGAATGGCGGACGTCGGTTCATGATCGTGGTCGATCGGCACGAGGAAGATCATGAACACGCCATCCTCGTCGCCGTCCGTCCCGTCAAGGTCGAGACTCGGAGCGCCGAAGGCTTCGGTCTCCTGCGGTGGGGCCGGCCGGATGACCATTGGGACTCGCCCGTCCCACAGCGGCGTCCCGTCGCTGGTCATCGCCATCAGGTCCTGCCGGAAGGCATTGCTGTTGACGATCTCCCATGCCAGGGACCCGTTCGCATCCGTGATGGCGATGGCCGTACCGTCGATCTCAAGGGTGAACATGGCTTTCTCCTACCGGTGCCGACATCGATGCCGAGAAAATGGTTTGCCATGAGCGTTCACTCATCCAGAGAAGGTTGTGAGAGACGATGTCTTGCGCAGGCGCGCACTACAGGTCGTTGCTCTGCGGCAGGATGACTAGATCGCGAATGGTGACGTTGCGGGGTCTCGTCAGCATGAAGAGGACCGCTTCGGCCACTTCCATGGGCTGCATCAGGCCGCCTGCGGCCAGCTCCGCATCCAGCTTGTCCTTTGGCCAGTCCTTGATCAGGGCCGTGACCACAGGTCCGGGTGCGACGGCGCCGACGCGTAGGCCGTACGGGGCGACCTGTCGTCGGACCGTATGCACGAAGGCCTGTATGGCGTGTTTGGAGGCGGTGTAGATCGGCTCCCACACCACGGGGACCAGGCCTGCGATGGAGCTTGTCACGATGATGTCGCCGGTCTTGCGCTCCACCATATGCGGAAGCACGGCATGGACGGAGCGGAACACAGCATTGATGTTGAGATTCAGCATGCGGTCCCAAGCATCGGGATCGCCTTTCAGAATCTCACCGCCAACATAGGAGCCGGCATTAGCGTGAAAGATGTCGAGCTGGCCTGCCTGCTCGAGGATCTGCGGCATCATGCGCGAGACGCTCGCCGGATCGGTGACGTCGGTGCGCAGGGGAAGGGCCTGCGGGCCAAGTTCGGCGCAGACGGTTTTCAACGCTTCCTCGTCGCGGTCGACCAGCACGACCCGCGCACCTTCGGCGAGGAGGATCCGGGCGCATTCGAGGCCGATGCCGGAGGCCGCTCCGGTGATGGCGGCAACTTTTCCGGATAGTTTCTCACTCATGATTTTTCCTTCGTCTTGGTTTCAGGCCCGACCATGGGATACGCGCGAGCGACGCGCTAAGGAGTCGACGATGACTGCAATGGCCAGCACGGCGCCAGTGATCATGTACCGGAGCGATGAGGAGAGATCGAGGAGCGTCAGTCCGCTTGCGATCGACTGGATGACGATGATGCCGAGCAGGGCCGAATAGGCGCTGCCGCGGCCGCCGAACAGGCTGGTCCCACCGATGACGGCGGCGGCGATGGCGTTCAGATTGATGTCGCCGGTGCCCGCCTGCTGGCTCGCGGACGCAAGACGCGCGGCGGAGAGAATGCCTCCGGCCGCGGCAAGGCCCGAGCAGAGCATGAACGCGGTCATGTAGATGAAGCGCACATTGATGCCCGCGCGGCGCGCGGCCTCACGATTGCCGCCGACCGCCAGCATCTGGCGGCCCCATTTCGTGCGCGTGAGGGCATAGTTCATTATCACGACGAGGCCCACGAAGAGGCCGAACATCCACGGGATACCGCGATCGAGGTTGAGGTAATAGACGACGAATCCGAGAACGACGGTGACCAGAACGCAGCGCAGGAGCAGGCTGGTCAGCGGCTGAGGCGACAATCCTGCTTCGCGCCTCCGGGCTGCAGTGCGGTAGCCCAGCACGAACATCACGATCCCGGGGAGAGCCGCAAGGGCGTAGGAAACGGGATCCGGCATCACGAGCAACTGGCCGAAGTTCACCAGGGGCGCTTCATAGGGCAGGTTGATCGAGCCGGTGGAGCCGAGCAGGTAGAGCTGCAGGCCCAGGATGGACAGAAGGCCCGCGAGGGTCACCACGAAGCTCGGCATACCGAAGCGGTTGAACAGGACCGCATAGAGCGCGCCTATCAGAACGCCGAAGACGAGCGCCGCCAGAATAGCGATCGCGACGGGCCAGCCCTGGTTGACCCACAGCACGCCGATGAGCGCGGATGCGAATCCGCTGACCGATCCCACCGACAGATCGATTTCGCCGACAATCAGGATGCACACGATTCCGAGCGCGATCACGCCGACCGTCGAGCAATCGAACAGAAGATTGACGAGATTGTTCGGCGCCAAGAACACCGGATTGAGGCTTTGAAAGACTGTCCAGATGATCGCCAGGCCGACCACCACCGGAAGCGAGCCGAGATCGCCGGAGCGGATCCTGTCCCAAAAAGCGCGGGCCGAGCCACCGATGCCTTCCGCGTGCTTCACGCGCTCGTCCCTGCGGTCGAGAAGCGGAGCGGCCTGCGCGTTCTGCTCTGCACCCTTGGTCATGGGC
The DNA here is from genome assembly GCF_034627025.1 of Microvirga lotononidis. NCBI lineage: Bacteria > Pseudomonadati > Pseudomonadota > Alphaproteobacteria > Hyphomicrobiales > Methylobacteriaceae > Microvirga > Microvirga lotononidis. Next base: position 328,159 of record NZ_CP141050.1, read on the forward strand.
GTTCCTCCAGTGCCGGGCCTTGCGTGCTTTGCGCTTGGCGTCGGCTGGCGCGGCGCGAGACCGAGTTGTTCGCCGCGCCCGTGATGGCGCTGACGAGTTCCTGGTTCGACGAATCGGGCTCGAAGACGCCGTTGTTGCGGCCGAGCCTGAGCACGACGATGCGGTCCGCGACGGCGCGCACGTCCTCCATGTTGTGGCTGATCATGATGACCCCGAGGCCCCGATCGCTGATGCGCTCGATCAGGTCGAGCACCTCGGCCGTCTGCGCGACGCCGAGGGCGGCCGTGGGCTCGTCCAGCAGAATGAGCTTGGGCTCGAGCAGCAGCGAGCGCGCGATGGCGACGGTTTGGCGCTGGCCGCCCGAGAGGGAGGCTACGGGCTCCCGCACGCTGGGGATGCGCGCGGACAATTCGTTGAGCAGGGTCCAAGCCTTCAGCTCCATGGACACCTCGTCGAGCCGGTAGGGGCTGAGCTCGCGGCCGAGGAAGATGTTGGCGACCACATCGAGGTTTTCGCACAGGGCGAGATCCTGAAATACGGTCGCGATCCCGAGGGCGAGCGCCGCGCTGGGATCGGGGAGTGTCACCGGCTTGCCGCGGAAGGTGATCGATCCGGAGCTCGGCTGGTGCACTCCCGCCAGGATCTTGACGAGCGTCGACTTGCCCGCGCCGTTGTCGCCGACAAGGGCCACGACCTCACCTGCATGCACGTCCAGATCGATGTCGGTCAAAGCCGAAACGGCACCGAAATGCTTCGAGATGCCGCGCAGGCTGAGCACTGGTTCGCGCGTATTGCGCGGCTCCTGGGTTCTGGCCATTCTTCCTCAACTCCGCAAGCGCCTTGCCGGCGCCACGCATGACGTCCGGCTGCCCGTAAGGCAGCCGGACGGAGTTCGCTGTTTACTGGGTGATGCCCAGCTTCTTGCAGCCTTCCGCATAACGGCCCGAGCAGAGCTGTTCGGCTGTATTGATGTTCTTGTTGATGATCTCCGCCTTCAGGTTATCCGCCGTGATTACGGCAGGCACGAACAGCTTGGACGGCGTGTTGAAGAGCGTCGTGTCGGCTTTCGGCGTTTCGCCGCCCAGGAGTTGAATGGCGACATTCGCAGCGGCGGCGGCCACGATCTCGCTCGGCTTGGAGATCGTGTTGTACTGATCGCCGGCGATGATCAGCTGCAGGGCCGCAATCGTCGCATCGTTGCCGGTGACGGGCGGAACCGGGTTCATGCCGGCAGCCTTGAACGCCGCGATGGCGCCGCCTGCCGTGCCGTCATTTGCCGCCACCACGCCGAGAATGTTCTTGTTGAAGCGGGTGATCTGGCCGCTGGCCCATTGCTGCGCCTTCGGGGGCGCCCATTCCGGCGTGTCGAATTCCGCCAGTATCGGGTAGCCGCTGTTGTCGAGACCCTCGTGGATACCCTTCTTGATCAGGCCCGCAGCCGCGTCGGTCGGTGAGCCGTTGATCTGCAGAACTCCCATGCCGCTCCCGGCCGTGACATTGGATTTCTTCAGGTGCTGCACCAGCGAATCCGCGATGGACTTGCCGATGGCCTGATTGTCGAACGAGACGTAGAAATCGGCCTTCGCATCGGGGATTGGGCGATCATAGGCAATCACCTTGATGCCCTGGCCCTGCGCTTGCTTCACCAGCGAGGCGGCTGCGGCGGAATCGACCGGGTCGAGCACGATCACCTTCGCACCCTGCGAGACCGCGGAGTTGAATTGCTGCTGCTGGCGCGACACGTTCGCATCGGCATTCTGATAGATGACCTTGCAGGTCGGGCAGAGCTTTTCCATCTCGGCCTTGAAGCCGGGGAAGTCGTGCTCCTCATAGCGGGTGGAGGCCTGATCGGGCATCAGGAACGCCACCGTGGCGTTGGTCAGCTTCGCGTTCTGGGCCATGGCAACGCCGGTTCCGACGAGCAGGGACAGAGTCAGCGTCGCGAGGCCGCCGAGTTTCCATGAAGACTTGATCATTCGTTTCTCTCCCATTTGTACTTGTTGTAGGGCAGGCGAACCGCCTGTCTCGTGGACAGGACCATGCCGCTCCCCGGTGCGCCCTCAGCAGAGCACTTCTTCCTGCGGGCCCTCGTGCGGGGCCCGGCCGTTCTCTCGTGGATTGAGGTGGTATTGTCTGGCGCCTCCCTGAGAAGACATGGCCGTCTTGGCCGCGTTGCCGTTGTCGAGCAGAAGACGCCGGAACTGAGAGGGCGTCATGCCTTTTTCGGCCAAGAATTGGCGGTTGAAATTGGACAGATTATTGTAGCCGACCTCATAGCAGATGCTGATGATCGAGGCCTGCTCGTCACTCATCAGGATTTGGCATGCGAGATTGATGCGTAATCGCTTGACGTACTGCACCAGGGACATGCCCGTGTGCTGGCGAAAGGCGCGCGAGAAACTGCTTGTCGATTGGCTGGCAATCGCCGCAAGATTCGCCTCGCCGAAGGGCTGTGTCAGGTTCTCGCGGATAAAGGCAAGCGCCTTGTTAATCCCGACAGACATGTACCCCGACGGGTCAGGCAGGTAGCTGGCGCTGGCCAGCATCCGCGATCCCGTCACACGGCTCAGCAATCCGGCGATCAACATGAACAATTCAATGCGGCGCACGCCCTGTGCGTCCATCATCTCGGCCATCAGAGGAGCAATCTCATGGCTCGTCTCCCGGCTGAAGAGAACCCCGCGCCGGGAGGATTCCAGGACCGGCGACAGCGCTGCGAGTTCAGGCAGCGCCGTCATGGCTCCGCTGATGAAGCCCTCGCTGAACTGGATGATGCGGCAGCGGAGGGGAACGACCCTGTCCTTTGGAACATCGCTCACCCAGTTGTGCGGAAGGTTCGGTCCGGTGAGCACCAGATTGCAGGGATCGAATTCGCCGATGAAGTCGCCGACGAAATAGCGCCCCTTGGTGGCAACCACCTGATGCAGTTCGTATTCGGGATGAAAGTGCCAGCGCACCGTGCGATAGGGATAGCCGTGCGACCAGGCGGCGAACGACTCGCCAGGCCTTATCTGAACGACTTCTAGATCCGGCTCCATGTCCGTTTCCTCCAGGTCGATGCGGATGGCCGCAGCGCCCTTCGCTCCCAGCCGGCCGACTTTGTCTCGGCTCTTGCTGGCACTGACGGTAATCTCCGGCACCGGCACGTGCCAGCACGTTTTTAAGTTCTCGCCGATACTTTTTTGACATTCGGCGACGAAGATCTCATCAATATGGATGCAGCATGCTTTTCCGGAAGGCCGGGCGGCCTGATGGAGACGGTGATTGCTTGTGAGGACAAGGACGGCGATGCTCACGCAATCGCACTCCTCCATTTGGCCCGTATTCTCCTTGTCGTGCTCACGTTGCCTTAGGCAACCGGCTGGCGCCATCGATACCCTCGTGACCACCCAAGATGTTCCGAGTCCTTCGTATCTGTTATAATATTAAGAAAAGGCCATCGCGCCCTGGCAATCCAAGAACTATCTCCGTCGTAGACCGGCATATTCACGGAACGCAAAGGAATCGTAGTGGTGCGTAGCCGCGACGCCGCACATCACCTGCGCCACGCCACCTTTGAGTAGCACACTGAAGTGCCGACGTTCGCAAAGCGGCCGGAACGTGAAATTTTGACCCGATCCAGACCTTAGCAGCATCCACGTGATGAGGCCGCTGGTCTACTGGGATGAGTATGTCAGGAACGTCAGGCTGGCAGGAGCGCCCTCCACTCTATCCTGGGGCCGAACGACTCCGCCACCAGGATCTCCGGGGCAAAGGAGCGACGCGATAGGCCAGCCGCGGGTCGCTCGTCGCCGTCGTATTCGAAGGCGCTCGGCACTCCCGCGGCTCTCATGTCCTAGGATGATCTCCACAAAAGCGCAAAAATTTGGCTGCAACCACCGATCCGACTGGCGATGACGCAATAAGCCCCAGGGCAAGTTCGGTCGAATTCTTCATCCGCTAATCGAGACAGACACGCTCAGACACTTATTTTGAGGTATACGAACAAGTTCCTGAGGCGCACGGACAAGTGGTCTCAGGAAAATAGTGCTATAGCGCCTCCAAAGCTCGCCAAACGCGTCGCGGCCATTCGCCGCGAAGGTATGAGCGAACAGAGTTTTCCGAACGGGGGCAAGCGTGGGGCACAACCGCAACTCGCAGGACCAGTTATCATTTTTCCCTCTGAGAGTAAGCACTCCTGGTGCCCACCTTGTCAGGCCAGCAGCGGCGCTGCGTCTGCGACGTGCGTTCCGCCACGCGCTGTTCATGACAACTGCTCTGGTGGGCATCGTCATCCTTGCCGCTACCAGCCCCATGTCGGCGAGGGCGGATGGCGGCCGCGGCGGCGCTGGCGATTCGGCCGGCAAGGTATCCGGTGGGTCCGGAGGCAGTGGCAGCACTGGAGCAAACGGCGGGATCGGCGCCGAGTGGCAGGCTGGCGCTGATGGCGGCGGGGGCGGGGGCGGAGGAGCGGCTGGCGGCGGTAAGGGCGGCCAGCCCGGCACACGCGAAGGCCTCCCGCGCAACCCGTCCGCTGGCGGCGCCGGCGGAACGGCGGGCTCTTCGCGTGGCGCCAATGGTGTTTCGTCTTCCGATGCCTACACCGGGGGCGGGGGCGGGGGCGGGGGCGCGCACGCGGCTGATGTTGCAGCAGGTCCCCTGCCGACCCGAGATCTCTGGGGTGGCAGAGGCGGCAACGGCGGAGACAGTATGGGGGCTGGCGGCGGTGGAGGCGGGGCCGGCGGGTTCGGTGCGGTCGTCAGGTCCACAGCACACGTGATTGTCGGTCACGATTACGTCGGCGGCAGCGGCGGCTGGGGCGGTAGAGGGGATCTTGGTGGTGCAGGCGGGGATGGTGGGGTCGGCCTTTATCTTGAGGGCGCTTCTAACACTGTTATGGTCACACGCTCCGGCACCGTAGCGGGCGGAAGTGGTGGCACAGGTGGCGATGCATTTCTTTGGCAAGCCGGCGACGGAGGAGATGGTGGGGCGGGCATCGAAGCCAGCCACACCGTCATCACCAACCAGGGCACCGTCCTCGGCGGCGATGCCGGATACGGTGCAAAAGGCCCGCGCGATCCCGGTATCAACGGAATTGCCGGTGCTGGTATTGCAGGAGCAGACCTGTCGATCACCAACTCTGGCAAGATCTCGGGTGGCTACAACGTTGGCATGACCTACGGGACCGCAATCAACTTCACGGGCGGAACCAATACGCTCACCCTCATGGACGGCTCCGTTATCAACGGAGGGGTGAACCTCGCCACGGGCAGTCTTACGGTTACAAACGCGTCTGGTCAGACGCTACAAGGCGGCATTTCTGGCTCCGGCTCTCTCACCAAGAACGGACTAGGCGTATTGACCCTGACTGGGCCAAGCAGCTTTTCCGGAACCACCATCATCGACGAGGGCCGCCTAGCAGTGGACGGCTCGCTGTCACAGTCCATCATCACGGTCTCAGGCGGCTCATTGAGCGGCAGCGGTACAGTGGGCGGGATCGCGGTCCAGAGTGGCGGCATGGTCGCCCCAGGCAACTCGATCGGCACACTGAATGTCAGAGGCAATGTCCGCTTCGCGCCGGGTTCGATTTACCAGGTCGAGATCAACCGCTCTGGGCAGTCCGACAGGATCGCGGCCACCGGCACTGCCACCCTGAATGGCGGCACGGTGCACATTCTCCCGGATCAGGGCCGGTACTCGCTGTCACCCTACACCATCCTGACCGCCAAGCAGGGCGTGACGGGACAATTCACAGACACCAAGGTGGAGCACCAGTTCGCGTTCCTGAACCCGGTTCTCGATTATGGGCCCGACGCCGTCACACTGACCCTGCTCGAGCGGAAGGGTGAGCCGAACGACAACGATAAGGGTGGTGGCCTGATCTTCAACTCCGTGGCCGAGACCCGCAACCAGTACCGTGTTGCGGACGCGGTCGAGAGGCTGGGCTTTGGCGACGCGCTGTTCGACACCGTGCTCGGCACGAGTGAAGAGGGCGCCCGTCAGGCCTTCAACGCGCTCTCGGGTGAAGCCCATGCATCTGCCGCGACCGTGGCCTATGGCGATGCCCAACTGGTACAGAATGCGATCCTCCACCGCCTGCGTCAGCCGATGGGCTCCCGGCCCAGCTTGGCTCAAGGCTCATACAGCGCGGCCTATGCGGCCGCCCGAACTGGGGCTGGTTCGCAAGCGGTTGCCGTTGCGTCGATCTCTGATCCGCGCCGCTTCGCGCTCTGGGGCGAGGGCTTCGGCTCCTGGGGCCGGATCGGCTCGAACGGCAATGCGGCCGGTCTGGAGACGGCCACGGGCGGTTTCATTCTCGGGGCCGAGGCGACGATCGACGAGGCCTATCGCATCGGCATCGCAGGCGGCTTCACCAGCACGTCCTTCGATATTGATGGCCGCCTCTCGTCCGGCACGAACGATAGCGTCTTCGGCAGCATCTACGGTGCGGCGAAGTGGGATGCCATCAATGTCCGCCTCGGAACTGTCTTAGCTTCCCATGACATGGACGTGAGCCGCACGTTCAGCTTCCCGGGTTTCTCCGATCAAGCTAATGCATCCTCCGCCGGTTCGACCCTGACGGCCTTCGGCGAGATCGGTTACGAGTTCGCTCTCAGCGGTGTGACGGTCGAACCTTTCGTCGGCGCGTCCATGATGCGCCTGCACACGGACGGCTTCCGGGAGGAGGGCGGACCAGCCGCGCTGATCGGCTACGGCCGCACCTCTGAGCTCGGCACGACCATGTTCGGCCTTCGGGCCGGGACGCGCCTGAGCGATGAGCTTCCGTTCACCCTGCGCGGCATGGCCGGTTGGCGGCATGCCTTCGGCGATGTCGAGCCCGCCGCCTTACTGGCCTTCTCAGGTGGCGCCTCGGCCTTCACGGTTGCGGGCATCCCGATTGATCGGAATGCACTGGTGGCGGAAGCCGGGCTCGATTGGCAGGTCAACGAGGACATGACGCTCGGCGTCTCCTACTCTGGCCAGATTGGATCGCGCGCTCAGGAGCATGCGCTGAAGGGTGACTTCACGTGGCGCTTCTAAGAGAAGATGCCCGCTGGAGCGGATAACCCTCGTAGGGAACTGGAGCGTTCAGCCCAAACCTCGCGCCAATGTCTCCTTGTGGCACCAACCTCAAAGCTCGTTCAATAGGATGCTGGTTTCGGAGTGCGTCACCCCTGGGATCTCCCGGATGTGGCTTATGATGCGATCCAGGCTGGCGAGATCCGTTGTTGAGATATCGACCACCAGATCCCATCGACCATTGGTGGAATGAATCGCGGCCGCAGCGGGGATCCGCTTCAGTGCTGCCACGACGGCGCGTGCGTCGCCTGCCCGGATCTCCACAGCCGTCACTGCCCGGACGATGTTGGCTTCCGCCTCTGCCGAAAGACGCAGCGTGAAGCCTCGGATGATCTGGTCCCGCACCAAACGGTCGATCCGGTTCTGCACCGTGCCGCGTGAGACGCCGAGGATACGGGCGAGGGTCGCAGCGGGGAGGCGGGAATCGCCTCGCAGGAGTTCGATCAGACGTTGGTCCGTTTCATCCAGTCGCATTTGACTTGCCGTTTCGCTAACTAACTTGACATAATGCACATAAATATCACGAAATCTATCGCTTCGTTGGCTTCCTGTTGAACAGGCTATTGGTCATGCTTCGCCTTTCAACAGACGAGCTTCCACTCCATGACCTTGTCCTTCGATGCTGCATTGTCCGCGAAATCCTCGGCTGTGGCCCAAGCCGTTGGCCTGATCGGCGTACCCTTCGGTCTTGCCGCCAGCGTACCTGGTACGTGCCTGGGGCCTGCCGCTGCACGGATTGTAGGCCTCGCCGAAGCACTCTCCGGTCTTGGCCACGAGGTCGTCGACCGTGGGGATCTCGCTCCGGTTCGGTCGCATTCCCGGACGTCCCGAGACATCTCCCGCCTGGGCAACCATGCCGAGGCCGTATCCCACTGGGTCGAGGCGATCCATGACGAGACGCTCGCCGCCCTGACTGAAGGGCAACGCCCTCTCATCATCGGCGGGGACCATAGTGTCTCCATGGGCTCCGTCAGCGCCGTGGCCCGTCACGCCGCCCGCGATGGCAAACGCGTGGCCGTCCTTTGGATCGACGCCCATCCCGACTTCAACACCCCGCAATCCTCGCCCTCAGGCAACATGCACGGCATGAGCCTCGCGTTCCTGGCCGGCGACGAGGATCTTGCCGAGATCATGCGCGGGCGCGCGTTCCCGGCCATCCTGCCGACGGATATCTCCGTCATCGGGGCCCGCTCGATTGACCAGGAAGAACAGGAGGCGATCGCGGCCGCCGGCGTGCGATGCCACGACATGCGGGCGGTGGACGAGCACGGCATCCGCTACCTTGTGGAGGATGTCCTGGGCAGCATCGATCCGACGACGACCCACCTGCATGTCAGCTTCGACCTCGACGTTGTCGATCCAGCCCTCGCACCAGGCGTTGGCACGCCAGTTCCCGGAGGCCTGAATTACCGGGAGGCGCATTACATCATGGAGCTGCTCCACGACTCCGGCCTCGTGGGATCCCTCGATGTGGTGGAACTCAACCCAATGCGCGACATCCAGGGGCAGACCGCCAGCCTCATGGTCGACCTCGTCGGCAGCCTGTTCGGCAAGGCCATAACACTTCGGTCCCGCCAGCCGGTTGGGCTTTCCCGCGCGGCCTGACCCCAACGCTCGCTCTGGAAGCGTGCAAGCATCTCCACTGTGCCCGCTGACCCGATCCTGCGGCGTCAGCGGCCAGTTACAGGATTCAAGGACCATGGACAGCAAGCTCAACATCGTTCCTTTCGTCAGCGTCGATCATATGATGAGGCTCGTGAACACGATCGGCGTGGAGCGCTTCCTCACCGATCTTGCAGCCTATATCGAGGAGGACTTCCGCCGCTGGGAACTCTTCGACAAGACACCACGCGTGGCTTCCCACAGCATGGATGGTGTGATCGAGTTGATGCCTACGAGTGACGGGCAGCTCTACGGCTTCAAGTACGTCAACGGCCATCCCAAGAACACGCGTGATGGCCGGCAGACGGTTACGGCCTTCGGTGTCCTGGCCGATGTCGGCAACGGATATCCAACGCTACTGACCGAGATGACGATCCTGACGGCGTTGCGTACGGCAGCCATGTCGGCGGTGGCCGCCAAGTACCTCGCTCCGGAAGGGGCGGATACCATGGCCGTCATCGGGAACGGAGCTCAGTCTGAGTTCCAGGCGCTCGCCTTCAAGGCCATCCTCAATATCCGCAGGCTCCGTCTCTACGACATCGACCCGTCGGCTAGCCGCAGGTGCGCCAGGAACCTTGCCGGCCTGGGCTTCGATGTCACTATCTGCGCCACTGCCCAGCAGGCGGTCGAGGGCGCGCACATCGTTACCACCGCCACCGCGGACAAGCAGACTGCGACCATCTTGAGCGACAACATGGTCGGAGCCGGCGTCCACATCAACGCAGTGGGGGGAGACTGTCCCGGCAAGACGGAACTGCACCGGGGCATCCTCCTGAGGTCGGACATCTTCGTCGAGTTTCCCGAGCAAACCAGGGTCGAGGGCGAGATCCAGCAGCTCGCCGCAGATCATCCCGTGACGGAGCTGTGGCAGGTGATCGCCGGGAAGGTCGCAGGCCGCACGGGTGAGCGGCAGATCACGCTATTCGATTCCGTCGGGTTTGCGATTGAGGACTTCTCGGCCCTGCGCTACGTGCGCGACCAGCTCAAGGCGACAGGCCTTTATCAGGAGCTCGATCTCCTGGCCGATCCAGACGAGCCCCGCGATTTATTCGGCATGCTGTTGCGGGCTGCAAGTTCGGGCAAGTTGGCCGCCCTCAGTGCCTGAGCGTGACAGGTAACCCGGGATTTGCCAGAGATTCCGCAGAGCCGGTCACTCCGCTCCTGCGGTTGAACCAAGCACCGGTGGCGGTAACGACCTCTGCCATTGACCGGTTGGCCCGCACTGTTGGAGGATCACATCGGCGACTGTTCATTGTCCATCGAAAGCGGGGCGGTGTTGACATGGGAGATCATCTGACACCCTTTGCAGTCGTCAGATAGCTGATTAACATAGTTTGAGTTCTTGACTGAGGCGAACCAATGGTTGACGAGATCCGGTTTGCGAACATTGACGACGCCGCTGCCGTGGCATCGCTGGTGCGGGACATGGATCGTCATTACCGTCCGGGCGAGGAACTCCGACCCGAGGCCGATTATCGCCGTATTATGGAAGAGACGATTACCAGCCATGAAGGCACGCGTTTCGTGCTCGCGCGGGATGCAAGAGGGCAGAATGTCGGCCTCGCATGCGTGGCGATCCTGCGGCCCGGTCGTGACCTGCGGGGTCTGCTGTACCTGAAGGACCTCTTTGTGGTTGAGGAAGCCCGAGGACTCGGGATCGGTACCCGCATCATCCGCTTCCTTGCAGCCTTTGCGGTCAGGAACGAGATCGGACGGATGGACTTCACGACGGATCACGGCAATGTCTCGGCGCAGCGACTCTACGATGGGCTCGGAGGTGTCGTGAAACACAAGGTGCACTATACCATGCCGACAGAGGTGTTGGGTGCTCTGGCCGCCGAATGAAAGACCTCCTGAGAGCGGCCTATTCCATCTGCGACTAGCGGGATGGAAAACTATTCAATTGCCAAATCCGATCGAGCTGACAGCATCAGGCGCTTGCGGAGATTGCCATGTCGACTGACCCCACACCACGCCCAGCCAATCCGGCTCCCCCGGCTCCTGAATTCCCGTGGCCAGACGGCAAGAGGTGCGCCCTGTTTCCTGGCTTCGATGTCGACGCCGAGTCCGTCTGGCTTGGCATGGACCGCCGCAATGCGGACCGCCTCGTCACTATGTCCTATGGGGGTTACGAGGCGCGTGTCGGCATTCCGAAACTGCTGGAGCTCCTGGCCCGATACGAGGTCAAGGCGACTTTCTTCATCACCGGATGGACCGCCGAGGCGCATCCGGTAGCCTGCGAGGCCATTCTCAAGGCCGGCCATGAGATCGGTCACCACGGCTACTGGCACCTGCGGCCCGAGCCGGGTAATCTTGCCACGATGGTGGAAGAAGTGGATCGCGGCTTCGATGCGCTCAAGCGCGTCCTTGGCGTGAAACCCATCGGCTACCGCGCGCCGTCCGGCGAGAGCTTCACAGAACTCCTCGCGCTGCTGCGGGATCGCGGCATTCGCTATTCGAGCTCCTGGCGCGACGATATCCGGCCCTATCGTCATGTCCTGCCGACGGGTCCCGGTCCCATCGAGATCCCTGTGAACTACAGTTTCGACGACTGGAATTTCGGCATCACGCACCGCATGAGTCCGCGTGCGCTGTTCGGTCGTGAGGAAGTGCTGTCGATCTGGCGTGATGAGTTCGACCAAACGCGAGAATGGAGCGGTGTTGCCACCATGATCATGCACCCGCAAGTATCCGGTCGTCCTATGCGCTACAGGATTCTCGAGGAATTCCTGCAATATGTCCGGCGTTACGACGACGTGTGGTGGACGACGGGCCGCGAGATCGCCGATCATTTCGAGGCATGCGAGAGCGCTGCTCGATAAGTCTTCAAGAGCCGACTGCCCGTGTGTTGGTGCCTTCCATGGGCTCCGTTTGCCGCGCCTCGTGAAGAAGCCATTCGCACAAGGTTGCTAGGCCGCCACTGACGGGCTTGGTTGCCTGCGTCGTCAGCCAGTAGCAATTCCGACTCTGGAACCCGAGACCGAGCGGATTGACCAACTGACCGCTTTCCATCTCGTCAGGGATGAGGCTGCGCGGCACCAGGGCAAGGCCTTGCCCGCCGATCGCCGCACGGATAACGAGGGAATAATAGGCAAATCGCGTAATGCGGATCGGCGCGAAATCGTGGAGGTTGGAGGCTTCCGCGAAGTCGTTCCAGCGCAAGGGTGTCTGCCGATGTTCCAGCACAGGGAAACGGCGGATATCCTGGACGCAATTGATCCCGCCCGCTCGGTCGATGAGGTGGGGTGCCCCAACCAAGATGACGTCCCGACCTAGGAGATAGTCGGCTCTCCAGCCTGGCCAATTGCCTTCGCCGAAGCGAAAGACCGCATCCGCCTCTTCCACGGTGTCGGCTGCCGCATAAGTCGTGAACTCGACCTCGATCTCCGGATGCAACTCGGCAAAGCGCGAGAACCGAGGAATGAACCAGCGATCGCCGATGATGGGGAGCACGTGCACAAGGATCGCGGGCTGGGCCCGATGCAGGGCGGCTACACGGACCGCCGCCGTCTCCAGGGCGCCAAGGGCAATTCGCGCCTGTTCGATGTAGATCACCCCGGCCTCTGTGGGCGTCAGACCCTGGCTGGTTCGTTCAAAAAGAGGTGTCCCCACCAATGTCTCGATGCTTTTGAGCTGCTTGCTCACGGCACTTTGGGTCAGATGAAGCGCCTCGGAGGCCGCCGACGCGGTTCCGTGTTGGGCGAGCGCCGCCACGACCCGCAATCCGATCGTGCTGGGTAGGTGAGTTCTAGGCATTGGACTCCGGCCCCGAATGCAACAACGACACTATTCCATTTCCGACTAGCCTCTCGGAAATCAATTCAATTGTCCATATTGGAAACGGGTGCAAGCATCCTCGCAACTTGGAGGATAGCCAATGACAGAAACCGTCAGACTTTGGGGAGCGCGCTTCCGGACGCCGCCATCACCGGCACTGATGCGCCTCTCACGCGCCCCGCAGAATTACTTCCGGCTTGTTCCCGAAGATCTGCGCTCCTCCATCGCTCATGCGAGCGAACTGGTCCGTGCCGGAATTCTCACCCAGGACGAAGGCGACAAGATCAGCGAGACGCTGACGGCCATCGGCAACGATTTTGCCGCGGGAACGGTCGCGCCATCCCACGCTGATGAGGATGTCCATACATTCCTCGAGCGTGTGCTCGTCGAACGCCTCGGTGCCATGGGCGGCAAGCTTCGTGCCGGCCGCTCGCGCAACGATCAGGCGGCAAACGATCTCAAGCTCCACCTGCGGGGAGTTGCGAAGCAGATCACTAGCGACCTCCTTTCGCTTCAGGACGCCCTGATTGCACAGGCGAGCGAACATCAGACTACGCTCGCGCCGGGCTTCACGCACCTCCAGCCGGCCCAGCCGGTCACCTTCGCGCATCAGCTCCTTGCCCACGCGCAAGGCTTCTCGCGCGACATCGAACGCCTCCAGGATTGGCATCGCCGCTCCTCCCGTTCACCCTTGGGTGCCGCCGCGCTGGCAGGCTCCGCGATTGCGCTCCATCCTGAGCTGTCGGCGAGGGAGCTTGGCTACGATGCACCCTGCGAGAATTCCATAGACGCGGTCGGCAGCCGCGACCATGTCGCGGAATTCCTGTTCGTCTGCGCGATGATCGGGGTCAATCTCTCGCGTCTGGCGGAAGAGGTGTTCCTCTGGTCGTCACGCCAGTTCCGCTGGGTGGTGCTCGACGACGGCTATGCCACCGGCTCATCGATCATGCCGCAGAAGAAGAATGCGGACATTGCCGAGCTCACCCGTGGCCGCGCAGCACGCCTGATCAGCGGTCTCAACGCCATCCTAACGGCACTGAAGGGACTGCCCTTCGCCTACAATCGCGACCTCTCCGAGGACAAGTGGGCTGCTTTCGAGGCCATCGATACCCTGGGATTAGTCCTGCCCGCCATGGCGGGCATGATCGAGACGATGCAGATCGATGCCGCTCGTCTCAAGGCGCAATCGACCGAAGGCTTCACGCTGGCAACGGAGGTGGCCGACTGGCTTGCCCGCAACGGCATGCCCTTCAGCGAGGCACATGAGATCACGGGTGCACTGGTCCGTTACTGCGAGGAAAACGGTCTTGAGCTCTCCGACCTTACGCCTGCCGACCTCGGCGCTGTGGATTCGCGGCTCGGCGAAGAGATGCTCGGTCATCTGACGCCCGAAGCAGCCGTCGCCGCACGAGCAGGATATGGCGGAACCGCACCGGCACGCGTGGCCGAGCAGATTGAACGACTGAAGGAGAATGTCTCGCGCCAGCGTGACTGGGCAAAGGCTTGAGCCGAGGGCCGGCGAGGGGAAGTGCCCGGCTCCAAGCTCTCTTAGACAAAACCAACGAGCTGCGGACGGAACCGTGGCCCAGATCTAACCAATGGGAACCTTGAAACAATGAATACACGTAATACGCTTATCGGGACTCTCTACAACGCTGTGGTCGCGACGGCTGTTGTCGCGCTGCTGCCGGTCGCGGCAATGGCGCAGGACGGGGCCCTGCCGGAGAAGATCAAGGCTGCCAAGGCCCTCGTGGTCGGCATCGAGGCCACCTATCCGCCGATGGCGTACAAGGATCCGAAAACCAACCAGCGGGTCGGTGTCAATGTCGACCTCGTCGAGAGTATCGCGAAGGAACTCGGGGTCTCAGTCAAATGGGAGGAGATGAGCTTCGAACAGCTCATGACGTCCCTCACCACCGGCCGCATCGACATGATCGGCACCGCGATCAGCGATCTCCCGCCGCGGCGTGAGAAGCTGACTTTCGTCGATTATCTCGTCACGGGAGCGCAGCCCTTCACGACGGTCGCGAAGCAGGATGCAATCAAATCTGAGATCGACCTTTGCGGAAAAACCGTGGGTGCGCCACGTACCACGAACTACTTCCCGGTCGCGCAGGCGTGGAGCGAGAAGAATTGCGTCGCTGCCGGCAAGCCCGCCGCGACCATCAATGGCACGGCTGGTGCTACGGCTACAAGGCTCGATCTAAAGCAAGGCCGCCTCGATGCGGCGGTGCTCGGCCCCGAGTACGTTGCCTATCTGATGGCCGACGAACCCAACACCTATGCCCTGGCAGGCGAGCCTCTGATCAAGACGCTCTTCGGCTTTGCCTTCGATAAGAAGGACACTGCCTTGCGGGATGCGGTCGCGACGGCCCTGAGGGCTACGATCAAGAATGGCAGCTACCAACAGGCGTTGCAGAAGTTCGGCCTCGAACGTCAGGCCGTGACCGAAGTGACAATCGACGCCGGTAACTGAGCCGATCCAACTTCGGAGACGAACATGCGCGCTGTCATTCTGCCCCACACCGGGGGGCCGGAGGCCTTGGTCTCAGCTGAGGTTCCCGACCCGCATCCATCATCCGGCGAGGTTGTCATCGACGTTCACGCGACTGCGCTGAACTTCGCCGATCTCTTGCAGCGGAAGGGAACCTACGGCACACCGGCGAGCCTACCCGGCATCCTCGGCATCGAGTGCTCCGGGACGATCCACGCGATTGGCCAGAACGTGCAAGGCTGGAACGTCGGGGATGAGGTCTGCGCATTGGTTTCCGGAGGAGCCTATGCCGAGAGGGTGGCGGTTCCCGCCACCCAACTCCTTAGGCGGCCACATAATGTCGACATCATCGCAGCGGCTGCGCTGCCCGAGGCCGCTTGTACGGTGTGGTCCAACATCATCGACATTTCCGGACTCGCGGCCGGGGAAGTCGTTCTCGTTCATGGCGGCGCCGGAGGGATTGGCACCTTCGCCATTCAGGCCAGTCGGGCCATAGGAGCGCGGGTCTTCGCCACCGCCGGCGGCGGCGACAAGATGCAACGTTGCATTGATCTAGGAGCCGAGCGGGCCATCTCCTATCGCGACGAGGACTTCGTCACGATCATCAGAGACGAAACAGCCCAGCACGGCGCCGACGTCATTCTGGACAACATGGGCGCCGCCTATCTCTCCCGAAATATCGACGCACTTGCCCCAGATGGACGGATTGCGATCATCGGCCTCCAGAGTGGGCGTGACGCTCAGATCCCCCTCGGCCGCATGATGGCCAAGCGTGGCTCACTCTTCACGACGTCCCTCCGGGACCGTCCCCTGGGAGCCAAGGCTCGGATCGTGGAGGGCGTCAGGCGGGATCTGTGGCCGCACGTGGAGAGTGGGCGTATCCTGCCGACGGTCGATAGGATCTTCCCTTTTGCCGAGATGGCCGTGGCGCACCGGTACATGGAATCTGGACGGCATGTCGGCAAGATCGTCGTGACGGTTAAAGAGAAACACGCGTAAAAGGCCGCGGAGGAGGAACCAACCCATGACCGATACGGTCTATCAAATCAGTCACCTTACGCTCGTCCCGAAACGCCATTACGGACGCATGATTGCCGCCGTGCTCGTCCTGACGGTGCTTGCTGTCGTCATTCATGCTTTCGCCGTTGGTCAGATCGAGTGGAATTACGTCGCAGAGTTCCTGACCGTCCCGGTGATCATGAAAGGTCTCGTGAACACCATCGTCATGGCGATCCTCGCCATGGTGGTCGGCATTGTGCTTGGAATCGTCTTCGCGATCATGCGCCTGTCGGACAACCCGGTCCTCTCCATGACGGCGCTGGGCTACGTCTGGCTCTTCCGCGCCATTCCAGCCCTGCTGCAATTGCTGTTGTGGTTTAACCTTGCCCTGGTCTTTCCGACCATCGGGATCCCTGGCCTTTTCTCGGTCAACACCGTGGACGTGATGACCCCCTTCGTCGCGGCCCTCCTCGGTCTTGGCATCCAACAGGGCGCCTTTACCGCCGAGGTTGTACGCGCCGGACTGCTGTCGGTTGACCGTGGGCAATATGAGGCGGCGCAGACAATCGGCATGACGCGGCTTCAGACGCTGCGCCGGATCGTTATGCCCCAGGCGATGCGGGTTATCGTGCCGCCGGTCGGCAACGAGTTCATCGGCATGGTCAAGCTGACATCCCTGGCCAGCGTCATTCAGTACGCGGAGATCCTCCATAGTGCGCAGAACATCTACTACGCCAATTCGCGGGTCATCGAGCTCCTGATCGTTGCCGCGATCTGGTACCTCGTCGTGGTTACCATCCTCAGCCTGATTCAGGGCCGTATCGAGAAGTACTTCTCGAAGGGCGTGGCTGGGGCCGGAAACACGAAATAAGGAGCAGCAGGATATGGATATGCAGAATCTTTCCGCCAATGCTCCGCTCGTGGTCGCCGCCGATGTCCGCAAGCAATTCGGCTCTCTCGAGGTCCTGAAAGGCATCAACGTCACTGTGCCGAAAGGTGAGGTGCTGTGCATCATCGGCCCTTCCGGGTCTGGCAAGAGCACCTTCCTGCGCTGCATCAACCAGCTCGAACGCATCGACGGTGGTGCGATCTGGGTCGGCGGCGAGCTCGTCGGCTTCCGGCGTGAGGGCGACAACCTTCACGAACTCGATGACGCACAGGTCGCACGGCAGAGACGCACCATCGGGATGGTTTTCCAGCGTTTTAACCTGTTTCCGCACCTCACCGTGACCGAGAACATCATCGAGGGTCCTGTACAGGTGCTGAGGGAAAACAAAGCCGAGGCGAAGGAGCGCGCCCACGCATTGCTGGAACGCGTGGGCCTGATCGACAAGCGCGATATCTATCCCGTCCATCTCTCGGGCGGGCAGCAGCAGCGCGTCGCGATTGCCCGTGCCCTTGCCATGCGCCCTCAGCTCCTGCTCTTCGATGAGCCTACCTCGGCGCTGGACCCCGAGCTCGTCGGCGAGGTCCTGAACGTGATGCGAGACTTGGCGCACTCTGGGATGACGATGATCGTTGTGACCCACGAACTGGGATTTGCCCGCGAGGTCAGCCACCGCACGGCCTTCATGGATCAAGGGCAACTCGTCGAGATCGGGGACTCGCGCTCCGTCCTCGCGAGCCCGCAACAGGCACGCACCCGCGAGTTCATCTCGGCCGTGCATAAATGAGAGCAAAGCTAACCAGGGAAGGAACCCGAACATGAAAACGATGACAATCCTCTGCTCACTTGCCACTCTGCTGGTTGCCGGCGGTGTGGCGATGGCGCAGCAATTGCCCGAGCGAATTGCTACCAAGAAGACACTGGTGGTCGCGAACGTGCCGAACTATCCGCCTCTCGAGTTCAAGGACCCGAAGACGGGAACGCTCACCGGCCTGGACATCGACCTCGGCAACGCGCTCGCGAAGAAGCTCGGCATTGAGATCAAGTGGGAGGAGATCAGTTTCGAGCAGATGGTCAGCGCCCTGACGACCGGCCGCGCCGACATGATCCTTTCAGGCATGAGCGATCTTCCAGGCCGCCGGGATACGCTCGACTTCGTCGACTACCTGGAGTCCGGCGCGCAGTTCTACACGACGAACGACCGCAAGGATCAATACAAGACCCTGACCGACCTGTGTGGCAAGACCGTCGGCGCAAGCCGTCGCACGTCGTTCCCGAACGAAATGGAAACCTGGAGCAAGACGGCATGCGAAGGTGCCGGCAAGCCGCCCCTGAAGATCGTCGGCACGGAAGGTTCCGCGGATGCGCGAACACAGCTTCGACAGAAGCGTCTCGATGCCGCGGTCCAGGGGTCTGAGACCCTGCCGTACCTGTTGAACCTGGAGCCGAACACCTACGCCATCATCGGTGAGCCTTTCACCTCGGTCTATCAGGGTATGGCCTTCGCCAAGAAGGATACGCAGCTCCGTGACGCAGTCGCCAAAGCCTTCGGTGAGATGATCAAGGACGGCACCTATGCGGAAGTGCTCAAGAAGTGGGAACTGTCTTCCGCCAAGGTCGAGAAGGTCATGATCAACGGCGAGGCCGGCAAAACGCAGTAACCTCCCAACGCACCGCCGGCCGTATCTGACGCCGGCGGTGCATGTTCGGAGCGCGGCTTCGATGGTCATTTCGACAGGATTCATTGCATATGAGCACGCATGCCCCGGCATCGCGCACGACCGCGCTCGCCCAGTTCGTCACCTCTGCCACGCCGATGGATCTGCCTGAGCCGACTCGCGTCAAGGCAGCACGCCATGCCCTTGATACGCTCGCTTGCGGTGTCGCAGGGGCTGCGTCGCAGGAAGCCCAGTCCACTCTCGACCTGATCCTGGCAACTGAGCAGCGAGGCGGAGTGCCGGTCTGGGGAACGAGCGAAGGTCTCTCCGTTCGCTCCGCTACCCTCGTCAATGCCATTGCGTGTCATGCCTTCGAACTCGATGATACGGGTGGATGTGACCATTCGGGAGCCGTCGTGCTGCCCGCCGCGCTGGCAGCCGCCGCGCTGGCGGAGCATCCGGTCAGCGGCGAGGAGTTCCTTCTCGCGGTCGTCCTCGGCTATGATGTTGGGCGCCGCGTTCTCGAAGCCTGTGGTGGGTACGAGCCACACAATGAGGCAGGGTGGCATTCCACGGCGACCTGCGGAACCTTCGGTGCGGCTGTCACCGCTGCGCGCATCCTTCGGCTCGATGCGACACAGGTTGCCCATGCACTCGGCCATGCCGCGAGTTTCAGCGGAGGATTGTGGGCCTTCATCCACGATGGCAGCCAGACCAAGCGCATTCACGCCGGCCGGGCCTCGGAAGGCGGCGTCCTCGCGGCACTCCTGGCGCGCGCTGGCGTCAGTGGCCCGTCTGCGGTCTTCGAGGATGTATGGGGCGGCTTCCTGACAACCTTCGCGCCCAAAACTGCCCGCCCGGACGTGTTGACACTAGGGCTCGGTGAGAGCTGGCGCCTGGAGCGTGTCTCCCTGAAACCTTACGCATCCTGCCGCGGGACCCACTCATCGATCGATGCATTGGGCCTGCTTCTCGATCGGAGCGGTTCGGCCGAGCATGATGTAGAGCGGATCGAGGTCCGGCTCAGCCCGTTTCTCTCCAATATGTGCGGTGGGCGGGACGTTCAGACGCTGCCCTTCGCACAGATGAGCCTGCCCTATGCTCTCGCGGCAAGGCTCGCCCTCGGACAAGCGGGTCTATCGGCCTATGCTGCCGAGGAGCGAGACAGTCCACGGCTTCGGACGGTGATGGAGCGGGTTTCCCTGATCGTCGACCCCACAATCGCCGCCAACGAGGAGCCTTTCGTACGGATCGTGACACGGGATGGGCGAACGGACGAGGCGCGGGTGCCGAAGGCACTCGGATCGCCGGCGAACCCAGTCCCCGATGACGCATTCCTTGCGAAGATCAGAAGCCTCTCGGGGATGGCTCTCGACGGGAAACGCACCGAGCGCCTGATCGACGGCGTGCTCGGGCTGTGGGGCCAAGAGGATGTTCGGGCACTCAACCATGCCCTGCTTTCCGATCGACCACGCCCGCCGCTTTTCCGATAGACATTCGACGTGCCGGAGAAAGCCAGCATGGACCAGAAGAGGTTCGAGAATCGCGTCCGCCACCGGGACAGGCTGGCCGATCTCTTCCACGGGCAGCCGGATGCCGTTGCCGCCGTTTCCCGTCGCCGCTGGAACCGGAAGGCCTAACCCGATCACCCCCATCTGAACAGAGGACGAGCTGAAGCCATGGTTGATTCCAGAAAGCTGCAAGCCCTTCGCGAGAAGTATGCCAATGCCTCGGGCGGGGACATCTTCAATCCGCTCTTTGCATCCGTGGCCCAAGCCCAGTTCATGGGGTCCGACAGGCGCAAGTGGCCCTTCGCAGGGATTCCCACGCTACTCGATGCGCCCTACCGCGCGGATGCCCAGGACCTGCCCGACTTCGGCGGCCTCGACGTCGCGCTCGTCGGCGTCCCGATGGACTTGGGCGTGACGAATCGCAATGGAAGCCGCTTCGGACCACGTGCGGTGCGGACCATTGAGCGGGTCGGCCCATATGATCATGTCCTCAGGTGCGCACCCTTCTCCAAGGCAAGGATCGCGGACATCGGCGATGTGCCAATGCAGAGCCGCTACGACCTCGCCCTCTGCCATGCCGACATCGAGGCCTTCTACAAGCGGCTGGTGGAGGCCGGGGTGCGGCCGCTGTCGGTCGGTGGCGATCATTCGATCAGCTCATCCATCTTGAAGGCCGTGGGCGAGAGACAGCCCGTTGGAATGATCCACATCGATGCCCATTGCGATACCGCAGGTCCCTATGAAGGCGCCAAGTTCCAGCACGGGGGCCCTTTCCGCCTAGCAGTCCTGGACGGAGTGCTTGATCCCGAGCGCACCATCCAGATCGGCATCCGCGGCGGAGCGGAGTACCTCTGGGAATTCTCCTATGAAAGCGGCATGACGGTCATCCATGCCGAGGAAGTGCCGAGGATCGGGATTGAGGCTCTAATCGAGAGGACCCGTGCCGTTGTCGGCGACGGTCCCACCTATCTGTCCTTCGACATCGACAGCGTCGATCCCGGCTTCGCACCCGGGACGGGCACTCCCGAGGTGGGTGGCCTCACACCGCGCGAGGTGCTGGAACTCCTGCGAGGCCTGAAGGGGATCAACTTCGTCGGCGGCGACGTGGTCGAGGTCGCACCACAGTATGACGCTACGACAAACACGGCTCACGTGGCGGCGCAGGTGCTCTTCACCATCCTGTGCCTGATGGTCGGCGATTGAACGCGACGGACGCTTGGATTGGGCATTTCACCACGAGTGGAACGTAGGTCGATCCGATGAGACCGAGCAAGAGGCTGATACGATGACAACGAACGCCGACCTCCTAACCAGACCCAATGCCGCTGTCATCCGTGGCATCGGGCATACGACCCGCTCTCGGCTTCCCGCGCCCGGATGCCTTGATCCAAGTGTACTCTTGAAAAAGTGCGAAGGGCTGCTTCTAGCACTGGGCCGACCTTAGCCTTGTTTCCGCAATGGAGCGGTATCGGGACCTTCGCAGAACCTCGCCAAAGGACCCGGGATGACCCAAAGCTGCCCTTTGCAGGTTTGCTGCTTCAGATCCAAGGCGGTTGGATGAAGTGGTTCGGGAGCCTTCCTTCGAAGCTGAGCGAGCGAATGGGGGATGTCACATTAACCGAGTATAGCCATTGAGCTGGTCGACAAGGTCTCATTCTGCACAGCCCAAGTCATTGATTTTCCTCACCGCGGAATTTTTCGTTGACGAGTACAGCGTAGTATTAGCCGTTAATGTGACATCCCCGATACCCCAACGATTCTCCCGCATCCGTTCCAGATTTGCGACACAGCCGACGTGATCCGGGTATCACCTCCAAATCAAAGGTGTAGAAACAGCAGATGTGTCGCGTTCTTACAACACAACTTAAACAAGCTTGACGATTCTATTTAGAGGTTGTTACCGGTACTGGCACCCTACCTGTGGACGAGAAGATGGTTCCAGAACAGTTCTCGCTCAGGCCCGAGATTGCATGCCACAAAGAGGAACCTTCCATGGCTGATCATCTCTCTGCCGTTCTTGACCATATCGATGCTGATCTGGACAAGAGCCTGGAGCGTCTCTTTGAGTTCATCCGCATTCCGAGTATTTCAACGGATCCCGCCTACAAAGAGGATTGCCGCCGAGCCGCGGAGTGGCTAACGGTGCAACTGCGAGAGTTGGGCTTTGTCGCGGCAACCCGCGCCACGCCAGGTCACCCGATGGTGGTTGGCCACCAGACCCAGGCAGCCAAAGGGCCACATGTGCTGTTCTACGGGCACTATGACGTACAGCCTGTCGATCCCGTGGAACTATGGAACACACCGCCTTTCGAGCCTACTCTGGTGGCTGCGCCGAATGGAGACACCTGGATTGTTGCGCGGGGTGCCTCAGATGACAAGGGCGCATTGATGACGTTCCTGGAAGCTTGCCGTGCCTGGAAGACGGTATCCGGCGAGTTGCCCATCCGTGTCTCTATCCTTTTCGAAGGGGAGGAGGAGTCCGGCAGTCCAAGTCTCAAGCCTTTCTTGGAGGCGAACAGCGACGAACTCTCCGCCGATGTTGCCCTCGTCTGCGACACTGATATGTGGGACGATGAAACGCCTGCCATCACCACCATGCTGCGGGGTTTAGTCGGGGAGGAGGTGGAGATCACCTGCGCCGACCGGGATCTTCATTCCGGGATGTTCGGGGCCGCGGCACGCAACCCAATCCATCTTCTGACCGAAATTCTTGCGACACTGCGCGATGCGGACGGACGCATCACCTTGCAAGGGTTCTACGATGACGTATCGGAACTGCCCAAGGCAGTGAAGGAGCAATGGGCCCGTCTGCCTTTTGATGAAGCCAGCTTCCTCAACCAGGTAGGCCTGAGCATCCCGGCAGGCGAGAAGGGGCGCGGTGTACTGGAGCAGATTTGGGCGCGCCCGACCTGTGAGATCAACGGCATCGTTGGCGGCTACATTGGCGAAGGCTTCAAAACGGTCATCCCGTCGAAAGCGTCGGCGAAGGTGTCGTTCCGCTTGGTGAGCGGGCAGAACCCCACGAAGATCCGTGAGGCTTTCCGGGATCATGTGCGCTCATACATGCCAGCTGATTGCACCGTCACCTTCAGGGACCATGGCGCCAGTCCGGCACTTAGCCTGCCGCTGGATGGCCCCTGGCTCAGGCCGGCCCTGGACGCCCTGACGGCGGAATGGGGCCGTGAAGCCACATTGGCTGGTACGGGCGGCTCCATTCCGATCGTGGGCGACTTCAAGCGCCTGCTCGGCATGGATGCACTCATGGTTGGTTTCGCCCGCTTCGACAATCGTGTTCATTCACCCAACGAGAAGTACGATCTGTCGAGTTTCCATCATGGCATTCGCTCGTGGGCACGGATCTTGGCGGCCTTTGCCCGGTAGGGTCATGAGTGCTACGGCCTGTTAGCGCTTGATCCAGTCGAGAGTGGCGGCGAGGCAGAGCACGCCCATGAAGGATCGGGCGGTCTTTTCATAGCGTGTTGCGACGGCTCGCCACTCTTTCAATCTGGCCCAGAGCCGCTCGACGACATTGCGATTGGTGTAGATCCAGTCCGGACAGGCGGCCAGCGCCTCATTGGACTTGGCCGGGATCGCCGGCTTCGTACCGAGGCTCCAGATGTGTTCGCGGAAGCTATGACTGGAGTAGCCGCGATCCGCCACGACCCAGCCCGGCACGTCGGCAGGCTGTTGAGAAGCGGAATGGCGTCAGGCAACTCGTGCGCTTGGCCCGGCGCGAGCCGAAACGCGATGGCGCGTCCGAGACCGTCGGCGATCACGCAAGCCTTGGTGCCATAGCCGCCACGAGAGCGGCCAAGTGCTTCACGATCGTCTCGTTGAGCTTGAGAGCCCCTTTTCGGCGCGCTCCTGCCGCCTTCTGGTGCGCCCGCACGCTGGTACCGTCGAGGAAGGTCATGCCGAGTTGGATCCCGCGCTCCTGCACCAGGCTGAGCAGGCGCTCCCAGACACCCAGACGCGCCCAGCGGATGAAGGTCTGAGCGGCACGCCACCAGGGGCCCAGGTCTGACGGCACAGCGCGCCACTTGGCGCCGTTCTCATGCCGCCAGAGGATCGCCTCGACCGTCCGACGCAGATCCTGCGGCGGCGTCTTGCCGTTCGGACGACACTGCTCCACCAGCGGCTCCAGCATCGCCCATTGTGCGTCCGTCAGCATGGCTCCTCCTCAAAAAGGATGAGCAAAACGCCTCCAAGCGCAAAAGGGTTCAAGTCATAACAGGCCGTAGTTCCTGCGGAAAAACTGCACATGCAAACGAGCCGCAAGTTGTGGAGCAGGTGTGTCCATAACGGCCGTTTCGCCCTCAGCACGGGCCGCCCTGGCCTGAAAAGCCCATAAACCGCAGAGGGAGCGAAGAAAACATGAGAGGGCTGCCTCAAAAACAGGCACTCCCCATAACACCAAGTCATAAGTTTATGCCACTTTTGTATTTGACGATATACCCCTGACTGCCGAACCTTGAAGCAGACTAAGGGCGACATGGCCGACTGTCTCAATAAGATAAGAAACCCAAGAGTTAACCCACGGAAGGAAGTCTGCATGAATAAAGCAAGATTATTACTGACATCTGCTAAATCCTCTGACTTGCTATGTGGCTGTTTATTCTTATTCATCGGAGTTATTGCAGCAATATACTCCATGAACTACCGCATTGGGTCCTCCTTCCAGCTCGGACCCGGCGCATTTCCGGTGATTGTCTCCATCCTTCTTGTCGTCGTTGGGGCAGCCCAGATCATCAGAGCTGTTTTTTCCGGTGGTGAAGCGGCCCTGCAGATCGATGTGAGAAGCATCAGCAGCATTGTCGGAGCCCTCGTATTTGCCGGGCTCACTGTAAAGGGGCTTGGGATCATCGTGGCAATCCCGGGGGCTGTCATTCTCAGCAGTCTAGCATCCGGATCAGCTCGCTTGCTGCCGACCCTGCTCATGGCCGCCTTCCTCACCGCCTTCGCCTATCTGGTGTTTGTCGTTGGTCTCGGCATTCAACTGTCGCTCCTGCCGGAAGCTCTACAATGACGATGTTTGCAAACCTTACCGCTGGCTTTGAGGCCGCTCTTAGCCTGCAGAATAGTCTCTTTTGCTTCATCGGCGTCACGCTCGGAACGGCAATTGGTGTCCTGCCAGGCCTGGGCCCCCTGGCAACGATCGCCATGCTCCTCCCACTCACCTATGCCCTTGAGCCGATATCAGCCCTGATTATGCTGTCCGGCATATATTACGGCGCTCAATATGGTGGGTCGACCACAGCAATCCTCGTGAACCTTCCCGGAGAGTCTGGATCCGTTGTGACTTGCATCGACGGCCATAAGATGGCTCTCAAGGGTCGCGCGGGCGCAGCTCTTGCAATTGCGGCTCTCGGATCCTTTTTTGCCGGCACAGTCGGAACATTGCTGATCGCAGCGTTTTCCCCTCATCTTGCTCAGTTCGCCTTATCGTTCGGCCCGCCAGAGTACTTCTCCCTCATGGTCCTTGGATTGGTTGCTGCGGTCGTTCTGGCATCCGGTGGCCTCCTAAAAGCAATCGGCATGATCTTGTTAGGGCTTCTCTTCGGCTGTGTCGGCACGGACGTCAGCAGTGGCGTTCCGCGCTTCACCTTTGGATCCCTGGACCTGGTTGACGGTTTTGAGTTCGCGGCTCTGGCAATGGGTCTGTTCGCGTTCAGCGATATCATGGTCAATGCACGAGGGAGTGAGGAGCGCCGACTGGTCACCAACAAAGTAGCCAGCCTTTGGCCAAACAAGCAGGAATTTCGTGAATCTTGGCCCGCGGTTCTGCGCGGAACGGCGTTGGGATCTATTCTAGGTCTCTTACCGGGCGGTGGTGCGACACTCTCATCATTCGCATCCTACATGATCGAAAAGAAGATCTCAAAAACACCAGAGGCCTTTGGCAAGGGCGCTCCAGCAGGTGTGGCGGCGCCAGAAGCGGCTAACAATGCAGGAGCGCAGTCCTCCTTCATTCCAATGCTGACCCTCGGCATCCCAAGTAACGGCGTCATGGCGATGATGATCGGGGCCATGATGATCCATAACATTGTGCCCGGTCCCGAGGTCATGACGCGCAATCCGCAATTGTTTTGGGGCCTCGTCGCATCGATGTGGATCGGCAATCTGATGCTGGTCGTGATAAACCTACCGTTGATCGGCATCTGGATTCGGTTCCTGCGGATCCCCTACTCTTACCTTTATCCAGCAATCCTGATCTTCTCAGTAATTGGGCTTTACTCCATCGATAATGATGTCTCGGCTATCCAGATGGGAGCCGCGTTTGGTCTCATCGGCTACGTGATGAACAGGCTGAGATGCGAGCCCGCCCCGCTCTTATTAGGGTTCATCTTGGGCCCAATGATGGAAGAGTACCTCCGCCGGTCCATGCTGCTTGCGCGAGGTGACGCTACCGTCTTCCTCACCCGGCCGCTCTCCGCAGCCATGCTGGCTCTGACAGCAATCCTGCTTGTGACCATTATTTCGCCGATGGCACGCAGCAAGAGAAAGGAAGCTTTCGCTGAGGCGAATTGAGACTTTACCTTCGTAACTGCATTGCGTCGTGACTGAACAATGTCCGTCGCCAATCCCAACCATCCAATCTGAGGCTCTTAGTATGCCAGACATTATGGGCGAATACGTCGACAGGCTTGTGACTGTCGAAATGAGAAATCGTGGAATGAACTACGGCATCGTTAAGCAGATCTACGATGCCGCGCGAGCCGAAGGTGGTGGTCGTCCGATCAGTGCTCGCGCGGCGGAGGCGCTCGTGAAGACTGTCAAACCCGGGGATGTCGTCTTCATCGTGACCGGTGCAGGCTATGCGCCTGAAGTGCCGAATGGCGAGAGTGATGGCCCGCCCGGAGCCGCATCCTTGGCCAGGGCCATCTATTGGGGCCTGAAAGCCGTTCCAGTGTTTGTCACTGAGGCCTGCCACGCTCCTCCGGTCATTGCCTCCGCAAAGGCGGCCGCCGTCATGGTGCGAGAATTCGAACTCGCTAAAAATCGCCGCATGGGAGGCGCTCTCATCACAGCACCCGAAGCGCGGGATAGGGCGCCTGACTGGGCAAAGGATATTATCGCTGAGTATAAGCCTGCCGCGGTCATCTCGATCGAACGCCTTGGGCCAAATGACCAGGGCATTGTCCACGGTTCGACAGGGGTCCCGAAGGACTGCGTTGATCTTGGTCACGTTTTCATCGAGGCTAAGAAACATGGCATTCTGACCATTGGAATCGGCGACAATGGAAATGAAATTGGCTTTGGTCGCATCTATAACTTTATGCGGGACTTCCACCCGTATGGGCGTGAATGTCAGTATCCCGGCGGCACCGGTGTCATCACGGTGATTGATACCGATTACTTTTTGCCAGCCTCCGTATCCAACTGGGGCGCCTACGGAATCGCCGCGATGGTGGCCTTTTATCTAAAAGACCAGGATGTTCTCCAGACACCTGAGATGGAGCGCAAGATTCTTGAAGCCTGTCTCGACGCGGGTGGGTGGGAGATGCGCTATTGTACCTCCCGCTTTATCGTCGATGGAACCGCGGGCGAAAGCTCGATGTCGATTGTCCAGCTGCTCCGGGATATGCTGCGCCTGAATCTTGCCGCGCCGGATCGGGGTCTTTCTCACGGTAAAATGAAGGAGCAGGCGCTATGAGGAGTCTTCTGAATAGATCCTTATCTGTGCTGGCGGTCGCTAGCGCGTTACTTGCCGTCCCGGCCCTGGCGGTGGATAGCTACCCGAGCCGCGCCATTCGCATTATCGTCCCCTATTCACCTGGAGGGCAGGGAGATATCACTGCAAGGCTTATTAGTGAAAAGCTTGCAACTAGCATCGGCAAGCCTGTAACGGTAGAAAACCGGGCTGGAGCCAATGGTATCATCGGGATTGATGCGCTGGCGAAGGCGGAGCCGAATGGATACACGATCGGAGTTGTCGTTGCTTCACATGCCCTGTCGCGTGCAATCGTACCGCAATTGCCCTACGATCCTGTCAAGGACTTTACGCCGATTACAACCACGGCTCTGACTCAAATGGCAATGGTGATCAGCCCAAAGTTGCCTGTGAGCACCGTTCAAGAGTTCATCGATTACGCGAAAAAGCACCCCGGGGAGCTCGCGTACAAATCGGCCGGCCCGGGCAGTAATTCGCATCTGTTCGGGGCTTGGTTCGCGGACGCGGCAGGGATCGAAATGATCCATGTTCCCTATAAGGGCAGCGGCGACTCGATGCCGGATCTCATGAGTGGGGTCGTGCAGATGGGCTTTGACACCCTTCCTGCTGTCCGCGGTCACGTTGATAGCAAGCAGATCAAAATGATCGCCGCTGGCGGGCCTGACCGTTCGTCGCAATACCCCAACGTGCCGACCGTTGAAGAAGCGGGTTTGAAAGGGTTTGCCGCGAACTCCTGGGGGATGGTCCTGGCTCCTAAAGGTACTCCAAAAGCCATTGTTGATCGATTGAACGCTGAGATAGGTGCCATCCTACGATCTGATGACGTGAAGGCCAAGTTCGAGACGATGGGCGCAACTGTCGTGGCCAACTCGCCTGCCGAGGCCGAAGCAATGCTGGAACGGGAGGAGGCTCTTTATACCGATCTCGTTAAGAGACTCGGCATCAGCATCACAAACTAGGAGCATAGGCTGGACGTGGTCTGATCAGTGGATTGATTTCCAAACCCAGCGGGTACGTAAACGTGTCTATTGCCTCCCGCTGGGCTCCCATCACATAGTAGCGAATGAGTCAAACTCAACGTCCCCTTAATGTCCGCCAACTCGAGGCCTTCCGGGCCGTGATGCTGACTGGAACGATGACAGGAGGAGGGCGTCTCCTGTCAATATCGCAGCCGGCCATCACGCGTCTCATCAGAGATCTCGAGCTTGAGCTCAAGCTGACCCTGTTTCGCCGAGACAAAACTCGTATTACGCCAACACGGGAAGCACGAGAGCTTTATCGCGAGGTCGAGCGGCATTTTGTAAGCACAGAACGCATTCGCGAAGCGGCTCTGGCAATTCGGCAATACAATGCAGGACAGATACGCGTGGCGGCCATTTTGGCTCTTTCAGTGTCCTGTACTCCGAAGGCAGTCGCGCGGTTCGCAAGCAGTTACCCAAACATGGTCATCTCGGTCCATAGTGGTGCATCAATCGATATTATCGATCTGGTTTTGAATGGCAGTGTCGATGTGGGCTTCGTTGCTATTCCTCCAGGCCATGACCAGCTTGATCATGAAGACGTTCCGTCATCAGAAGTTGTCTGCCTTCTGCCCCGTTGTCATCCATTAGCGGGTAAGAAGGTCATTCATCCGGAAGACCTTCATCGGCAGGATTTCGTAGCCTTGGGCCCAAGCAGCCTGATGCGGCTCGAACTGAACGCACTGCTGCAACTTGCAGGCTCAGAGCCTCGGGTGCGGGTTGAAAGTCTGTTTTCCTCAACTGTCACGGCCTATGTCAACCGGGGGCTCGGCATCGCAGTTGTAGATCCCCTGGCGGCAGCCCTTGCTGACCCCGAGACGACAGTGGTTCGAGCGTTTCGCCCAACCATTAAGTATACGCTCTCAGTCGTCTACCCGCCGCGCGCTGCCCGTTCTCCTCCCTTAGAGGATTTCGTGAATGTTTTTCTGCAAGCCTTGCGGGAGGAGATTGACTTTACTCAAGCCTTGATTGAGCAGTCCTGAGCGAATTGTCCGAGCCCTTGTTCCAAGAGCGTATTTGAGACATCACCTTGAGTCTCCCACGCCATGATCCTTATCGCCATGGACGGTGATCTCATCTGAGTAGGCGCACACACGTGAGTTTCCGATAGATATCGTTCGGGGTTTAGATTAGTCGCCATTTTTCGCCCTGAAACAGGTCCGTTGACCGCCAATCCAAAAACAGAGCAGATCCCGATTAGAACACCAACGCCACTGGCCCCCCAATCGCCTTGCTCTTCCAGATCAATTCTTCCAGAGCCGCCCCTGAAAAAATCAGCCCGGCGGGCTTGGAATAGAGCCCATTGGAAGATAAACGCCTTACGGGGTTTAACTGCCCCGCAATTTTAGGTGCCAAACTGGTCCGTTGACCGCAAGTCCAAGAACACAGCAGATCCCGGATAGAACACAAACGCTAATGGAAGATCCCAATAGCCTTTTGCTCCAGCCGGAGCCCCCTTTGAAGGTGGTCCTGTCTGAACCACCGGTCCTATAACCTCCGGACTGCTCAGAACCAGAAGCGAGCTACTCTATGAACACCCCTGAAGTCGCCACCACACCGACGAGCAACGATCTTATTCAGATGACGGCACATGTCGTGACGGCCTACGTGGCGCACAATTCCCTGGTCCGGCAGGACATTCCGTCCTTGATCGAGAACGTGCACAAGGCGTTCGTCAAGATCCAAGGCGGGCCTGAGGAGATCAAGATTGCAGAGCCTCTGCAGCCTCGGATGCCGATCAAGAAGACGATCACGCCGGACTACCTGATCAGCCTGGAGGATGGCCGCCAGTATCGCACCCTGAAGCGGCACCTGAGGGGACTGGGCCTGACGCCGGACGGATACCGCGTCAAATGGGGTCTGCCTCACGACTATCCGATGGTCGCGCCGAACTATTCTCAGCAACGTTCTGAGATGGCGAAGACCATGGGTCTTGGCGCCCAGCGGAAGAAACCTGCAAAGAAGGCGGGCCGTCGCCCCGCTGCGGCATCGGCGTAAGGAACGGGTCAGGTCCAGCGTTTGGCATGACCAGCGCGGACAAGGAGGCGGCCCAGGTCAGAGCCGTCGATTGCGATACGGGCGAGGGTTCTCCCGTATCGATCCTTACTCTTCCTGCGGATGGTGGCAAAACGGGCCCGGTCGATCGTCTCCCGGAGGAACTCGGTCGCGGCAACAGCCCTGGTGAGCTCTTTACGGGACCGCGGGCGCCGGAGTTCAGGCGCATCCACGTTCTGCAAGCGGATCTTTTCTGAGACGGATCGTTCCGGCGCGATGATCCACACGGTGTCACCGTCGATCACACAGAGATCTCGTGGATTGATGGTCTGCTTTGCAGAGTACCGGATCCAGTTCCACACCAGGTAGACGAACAGGAGAGCGAGGGCCGCCGAAACAAGAAGGCTCATGGAACTCCTGAGGCGATAACTTGCGTGGAGACGGACGAGGCAGAGCGGGCTAAGACCCGTCTGATCCGCTCGAGGTGGCGGGCTCCAAGCCGCATCCAAATGGCGGATGCGGATGTAGACGCGGCGGCTCATGTATCCGGCAGCCTGAGCTGCGGTTTTGCGCCGCTCCTCCTTGCGTACCTTACGTGGATCGATGGTGCGGATGAGGGAGATCGGCCCGAAGTCCTG
Source organism: Microvirga lotononidis (assembly GCF_034627025.1). Lineage (NCBI taxonomy): Bacteria > Pseudomonadati > Pseudomonadota > Alphaproteobacteria > Hyphomicrobiales > Methylobacteriaceae > Microvirga > Microvirga lotononidis. Next base: position 359,529 of record NZ_CP141050.1, read on the forward strand.
CCCCGCGGCGGGTGAGGGTGTCGTGGAGGCCTTTCTCGCCGCTTGGCGTGATCACCATGCAGGTGATCCTTTTCCGGCCGCCGCTGGGCTGCCTGGTGCGGCGCAGGTGTCCGAGCTTCAGAAGATCCTCGACGTGTGAGGTGACGGCATAGGCCCATTTGACCTGAACGGCGAAGCCCGCGTCTCCGCGGGAGGCCGCAAGGCGGAGGTATGCCGTGCATATGGCAAGGCCCTTATGCTTGTCAGCGGACATCGGACGCTCCTGAAATTTCGGGGATTGATCGAAAGCGATCTCAAGAATAGGGGCCCCATAGGAAACAGGTGGAAATTCTGGGCAGGTAGTACAAATGAAGAACAGGCAATGCTATTACTAGGGCGGCCTGATAGTCTGTATCCATTTCGTGGGGACCACGTTGGACATCACCCTCGATCCAGTCATTGCTCATCCAAAGCCGGAGGAAGCCGCACTTGGAACGGTCGCGGGCGACCGGCGCGTGATACATTGTGACATGGATGCATTCTTCGCCAGCGTGGAGCAGCGTGACAATCCAGACCTCCGTGGGAAGCCTGTAGCGGTGGGCGGCTCAAGAGAGCGGGGTGTCGTGGCGGCTGCGAGCTATGAGGCTCGCCGCTTTGGTGTCCATTCGGCAATGCCTTCGGTCACCGCGCGCCGCAAGTGTGCTGATCTGATCTTCGTGAAACCACGCTTCGACGTCTACAAGCAGGTTTCCCTGCAGATCCGCGAGATCTTCCATGAGTACACGCCCCTGGTGGAGCCGCTCTCGCTGGACGAGGCGTATCTTGATGTTACCGAGAACCTGAAGGGTATTCCCTATGCAACCCAGGTTGCACGTGAGATCCGAGCGAAGATCTTTCAGGAGACAGGGCTGACTGCTTCGGTTGGTATATCATACCAGAAATTCCTGGCGAAGATGGCGTCGGATCAGCGTAAGCCCAACGGCATGTTCGTGATCACGCCGGAGATGGGGCCGGCGTTTATGGAGCAACTCCCCATCCAGAAGTTTCATGGGATCGGTCCGGCGACGGCTGCGAAGTTCAACAGGCTTGGTATTTTCACTGGGCTTGATTTGAAAGGACGCTCGCTTGAGTTTCTCCAGGAGCGGTTCGGCAAGGCAGGGAGCTATTATTACTGGCTCGCCCAGGGCGTCGATCATCGTCCCGTGTGCCCAGACCGGATCCGGAAGTCTGTGGGGGCCGAAAACACGTTCTCGAACGATCTAACGGAATTGGAAGCGATGAAGACGGCGCTCCAGCCGATCATCGACAAAGTCTGGCGGCATTGCGATCAAACGGGGGTGCGGGGCCGTACGGTGACGCTTAAGGTCAAGTATGCGGATTTTCACCAGATCACCCGCAGCCGAACGCTGTCAGGCATGGTAGAGGGCAGGGAAGCGCTCGAGGCTGCGTCGTTTGAACTTCTGTCGGCTTTGGTTCCCTTTCCCAAGCCGGTTCGGCTCCTTGGGGTCTCCCTCTCCACCTTGAATACAGATGAAGAATCCGAACCCCCGCAGTTATCGCTGGCCCTCTGAGCCGCACGGAGTTGCTGAGCTCAATGTGAGGTCGCAGCTAAGCTTTGTCCCCGACAAAGTGGCGCAGTTCTCGATTTGTTCTGGTCATTCGCCTCGGATCAGGATAGGGTCCTGCAATCCCAAAAATCAGGACGTGCGGAGCCTTTATGAGCTTGGATAAGAACAAGGCGATCGAAACAGCAGTCGCGCAGATCGAACGCGCCTTCGGCAAAGGCGCAATCATGCGCCTGGGCGGCGATCAGGTTGTGGAGGTTGAGACAATCTCGACTGGCTCGCTTGGACTCGATATTGCCCTGGGTGTCGGTGGCCTGCCGAAGGGCCGCATCATCGAGATTTATGGGCCGGAGTCGTCGGGCAAGACCACGCTCACGCTTCACGCCATTGCCGAGGCCCAGAAGAAGGGCGGCGTTTGCGCCTTTATCGACGCTGAGCATGCGCTCGACCCGGTCTATGCCCGCAAGCTGGGTGTCAATCTCGACGATCTCATTGTGTCCCAGCCGGATCATGGCGAGCAGGCGCTGGAGATTGCCGATACGATGGTGCGCTCCGGCGCAATCGACGTCGTGATCATCGATTCCGTCGCGGCCCTGACCCCGAAGGCCGAAATCGAGGGCGAGATGGGCGAGAGCCGCCCTGGCCTCCAGGCCCGTCTGATGAGCCAGGCGCTGCGAAAGCTGACTGGCTCCATCCACCGGACGAACACGCTGGTGATTTTCATCAACCAGATCCGCATGAAGATCGGCGTGACGTACGGCTCCCCTGAGACGACGACGGGCGGCAACGCCCTGAAGTTCTACGCCTCGGTGCGCCTGGATATCCGCCGCACGTCGACTCTGAAGGATCGCGACGAGCCGATTGGCAACCAGGTGCGCGTGAAGGTCGTCAAGAACAAGGTGGCTCCGCCCTTCAAGCAGGTCGAGTTCGACATCATGTTCGGTGAGGGCATCTCGAAGATGGGCGAGCTCATCGATCTCGGCGTCAAGGCTGGGGTGGTCGAGAAGTCGGGCGCCTGGTTCTCCTACGATAGCCAGCGTCTCGGGCAGGGCCGCGAAAACTCCAAGACCTTCCTAAAGGAGAACCCGGAGATCGCGGCCCAGATCGAGGGCAAGATCCGCGAGAATGCGGGCCTGCTCATGCATGATCTTCAAGCCAACGATACGGGCGATGCCGCAGCCGATGATGCAGCGTAATGGAACAGGCAGGTTCGCAAGGACCGGCCTTTTTCTTAAGCGACCTGTTGATCCGGCAGGGTGACAACGTCGAACGAGCGATAGCGTCCTCTGCCTTCCGATTTCGCCTGATACAAGGCTTTGTCCGCGCCTCGCATAATCTCGTCGTGGGTCAATCCGGGATCCTTCGCCATGAAGATCCCGATACTTGTTCCGATTGTAATCTCCTGGCGATCCAGTCCAATTGGTGCACTGATCGCCGCGATGATCCGCTGCGAGATTGTCTCGGCAATATTAACCGACACAGGATCTCTGAGCAGGATGGCGAACTCATCGCCGCCAAGACGGGCAGGGACGTCATTGGCCCGGACCGTGTTCTGAAGACGCTTCGCGACGATCCGAAGCAATTCATCACCGGTCGCGTGGCCGAGCTTGTCGTTGACCTGCTTGAATCCGTCTAGATCCAGATACAAGACCGTCAACGGCTCGCCCTGAGTGCGGAGCTTGTCGAGGTCTGCGTCCAAACACTGGCGGAACAGAACCCGATTGGCCAACCCCGTCAGGGCATCATGGTGGGCCAAGTGGGTCAGGTTCTTGGCCAGATCCTGAACCTCGTCATGGGCATCCTCCAACAAGTCGTTCTGCCGCTTCATGAAGGCAATCAGTCCGAAGCCGCAGAGGATCATTCCGATCATCATGAGGGTGAAAGTGCGATGCAAACCCATAAGGGCAACATGATTATCGGTAATCAAGTCGGCGACATATTGGTTTGCCGTACCCACGAGATGCGGCAAGATCATTGCGATTGGCGCAAGTATCGTTGCGGCTTGAGAAGGCGCGCCCGGCTTCTCGATACCGTAAATGAATGGCTCTGCAGCCCTGCGGATCTCATCGAGACGATCAGCAGCCGCCTTTGTGTCTTCCTTGCTTTGGATGAAGGAACCGAAGTTGCCGTCCTTCAGCATAGTGAAGCGGCTTTGGACGATGTCAAACCTGAGAATGACATCGTCGGCAGTCACGCCGCTGTCGCCGGTACGATAAGCGAGAAGGGAATGCTGAAGGCGGAAGAATTCGGCCTCGGCCTTATTCGCGACCCACGCGACGTCCAGGCGCGAAACTCGTGCCATTTTATCCTGGCGGTCGGCAATGAGCCATAGGAGGCAGGCGGCCGCGATGATGCAGCCGGCTCCGAGGATCACCAGGACAACCTTGAGCCTGTTGAGAGATCGCGCCCGGTTGGGCGCCTTCTTGCTCATTGCTATCATTGCTCTGAGGCCACCGATGATCATTAGACTGCCGCTTCGCTGACAATGCGGAGGCGAGCGCTCGGCAGCGGAATGACATTCTCGAAGACCAGGGGTCCAATATCACTGGCAGGGACAGGAGCGCCCAGGAGGTAGCCCTGCGCGTCGGTGAACCCCTCATTGATCAGGAATCGGAGCTCGTCCGCTGTCTCAACACCTTCGGCGATGACGGGCAGGCCGAGACCATCACACAGCAAGCGCACGGCCCGGACGATCGCGGCCGCCTGCTTATTGGCATGAACCGCCTTGATGAACGATCGATCGATCTTGATCTTGTCGAGCGGAAACTCCCGCACATTCGACAAGGAGGAATAGCCGGTTCCGAAATCGTCCATGGCTATGGTGACGCCCAGCGCCTTGACCCTCTTGAGCGTTTGGCGGGCTCGACTTGGATCACTGATGAGGGCTGTCTCAGTAACCTCGATCTCGAGGCGCTGTGGCGACAAGTTGGTATCTGCCAGAATGCTCTGAACCAACTCGGCGAGGCCCTCATCAATGAGCTGCCGGGTAGAAACATTGACTGCGATCGTGAGTGGTCGGGTCCAGCTTGCCGCCTCGCGGCAGGCTGTGCGCAGGACCCATTCGCCTAAGGTTAGGATAAGGTTGCTCTCCTCGGCAATCGGTATGAAGAGCCCAGGCGGGACGTCACCACGGACGGGATGCTTCCACCGCAACAGCGCCTCAAAGCCCGTGACCTCCCCCGTGCCGATCTTCGCCTGGGGCTGGTAGACAAGGTAGAGTTGATCGTCCTGAAGCGCTTGGCGGAGATCCTGTTCGATCGTCCGGCGCTCGCGCAGTTTGTCGCCCATCGTTGTATCGAAGAAGCGGCAGGACCCGCTCGATTCCTCCTTGACCCGGTGAAGAGCAGTATCGGCGCATGAGAGCAACTCGGCCCGGTCACCGGCATCGGTTGGATACAAGGCGACGCCGATGCTCACGGATACGGACCCGGGAAGGTCTTTGACCTGAAGGCCAGCTGCGACGGCTCTCTGCAGCCGCTCTGCAAGGATTCGGACTTCTGTCGGGCTTTCAATATCAGGCATGAGAACCGCAAACTCGTCACCGCCAAGCCGTGCAAGGATTTGCCCGCGGCTCAGGACTGTCGTCAGCTTGCTGGCAACATCCCGAAGAGTGTGGTCGCCGGTCGTATGACCATAAAGATCGTTAATGTCCTTGAAGCCGTCGATGTCGAGGCAAAGGATTGCCAGCTGTTCGTTCCTGGCCTGATGGGCGGAGATTTCACGATCGAGCCTGTCAATGAAGTTGGCCCGGTTCTCAAGGCCCGTCACAAGATCACGGGTCCGGTTCCAGCGGTCCCGGATGCTCATGCCTGCGCCTATCCCGGTGAGAACGACACCCGTGACGAAGGCCAGAAGGGTTAAGCTGATGCCAAATCCATCCGGAGGAGGGGGCGCCACCACTCTGGTTGCGACCCAGTAGGTCGACCATAGGCCGAAGAGAGCAGCCGCGATTGCCACACCTTTGAGCACAAATCGCTTGGAGCCCCGGATCTTGCCTGCCTGTGTCCACTGATGAACGCACGTAAGACAGGCAACAGCAAGGGTCGCAACCTCCATCGCAATCAAGAGAGCAGATCGCTCTGTGAAGACAAACTCAGAAACGGTCAGCATAGGACGCTCGCGTTAACCTCCGAGCTTCAGCTGTCACAAAGTGCTTGAACTCGAACCAGATTAAAATGTCGATGGTGATATCGATATACCGGGTTCACACCGGTATGGCGGGGCGGCATCATGCCTTTGGATCGGTCCCAGACGAGTGAACATCCAATCCGCCATAGGAAAGTCAAATCAAGACCTTCACTGCCGTGACTTTATATTCGGATTCAGGCTAACTACAATCGGCCGGAAGCGTTTTAAGCACCAGGGTTAATCGGCAGCCTGAACGATCAAAACCTTTGTTTGGTGCATAGAATCTTTAAAGGGCGGAGCGCATGCCTGATTTCTCACGGTATTCGGCAGCCAACCGCTGAGCAAGTAACTGATCCGAAAAGCTTATCGCCCGCCCGGGGCAGCCAGAAACTGGTCGGGGCGGGCACGGCGGCGAGTTCTTTGAAGCTCGGCCATAGCTGCAAATGCAGCAGTGACTATCATTGCTTGATTGGAATCCAGATTTCGACCTCGCCAGAACCGCTCCCGGGATCGAAGCGCTCGTCATAGCGCTCGAAGTCTGGCGCATCCGCCACCTCAAGTCCCGACCCCGGCAGGTACTTGTTCCAGATCGAGTAGACCGTGCTGCGGATCGTGGAAATGTGCCCCCGGTGCGTGAACACGGCATAGCGCTGGGTGGCAATGCGGATGCGGCTCAACTCCTCAGGGATGTCGGAAAAGTCGGAGACCTCGACACCGCAGATGTACTCGAAGCTGCCCGCATCATCGCAGTTGCAACAAACCCCGTAGGTCGTCCAGCCGACCTGCTCGGGGACGCTACCGATGTAGGGGCTAAAGCGCTGCCACTGGGCGGGAATGCCCTCGTTCGTCTCAAAGGTATAGCGGCCGCTAAGACCGGCGATCAGCAGCGCCCGACCGTCTTCCATACGCGGGGCTTCCAGATTGACGAGAAGTGCCTGATCCATCCTGATTGGCTCCACAAGTTCAAGGTTGTCGAGATGACCCTGGGCTCGCACGCATTCGGGCGTGAGGCCGAACTGATCGCGAAAGGCCCGGGTGAAAGCCTCGTGGGAGCCATAACCCGCATCGAGGGCTACCGACAGAATATCTGGCGCACCCTTGGAAAGCACCCGAGCGGCCTCGGTGAGTCGGCGGCTGCGGAGATAACCCATGACGGTGCGGCCAGTTGCGAGCCCAAAGGCCCGCGACAGGTGAAAGCGAGAGACGCCGCTCACCTCCGCGATATCGGGCAACGAAATCGATTGCGCGAAGCGGCTCTCGATCAGCCACAGGGCTTTGCCGACAGGGTCCATGTCCTCTCCCACGAAGTCCTTCCCGTTATGGCCGATTTCTGAAGCGTGCACTTGATCAGCCTTGCGCGTGCAGTGCGGTTGCCCATAGGAGGGGTACATGCGTTGGCCTGCGCCAGAATGGAGCCGGAAGGGCGCCATCCAGACATGACGGTGCCCTCGCGTGTCCGCTCATCCCGGCGGATGTGGTCGAGCGTCTGCGCCACCGTCCACGTGGTCGGCACGCTGACGAACTCGGTGGTCATGATGCTGCCGGCGCTGTCCGGAGGGGAGGACAGGAGGCGCAGGACCGCGAGCCTCGTCTCGTCATCGAGGCGATCCAGCAGCGCTGAGCGACTGGGCTCCTCAAGGCCGCGGAAGACCTCGGCGACCCGGTCAGCGGACATGCCGGACAGGAGGTCCGTCGCCCGCTCCTACGGCAGGATCGCGATCAGTTCGGCGGACGATTCCAGTTCCGGCTGGTTGAGGACCTCGACCGCTCGGTCAAGCGGCAGGCGGGCGAGCACCTCCGAGGCAACCTCAGTGAGCTGCTCGTTCAGGATCTCGGCAGTGTTGGCGACGTGTGCGTCGGCCAGCTCCGCCGCAAGGACGGCGGGATCACGAACGACCTCGGTTGTGTTGGTGTTGTCCTGCATGGCTCATCTCTTGTCCGACCAGCCGTCACGGGCCGGTCGCGGGCGAGCCGATCAAGCGATCAGGCGTTCGCGCAGGCCGGTGACGGCACAGGCAATCGACTGTGACTGTCGCTTGGCATGGGGTTCATGGTTCCTGTGGGGCTGCTGCCGGGCCGAAGTGGGACGGCAACGTCTTGCAGGCATGCGCCTCCCTGGGGCGGCGGTCAACCAGAGGAACATGGCCACGTAATCGAGGCGAACGCGCTGCCCGTTCGGTCCGTTCGGGGCGGCGACACGCAGCCGGGTGCGCCCTGCTATTCGCCCGCCGGCCTCCTGGGACGGGGAACTCCCGCAGGGCAATCCGCGGACGTCGTGATTTGGGCCCGTTGGACGAACGTTTCAGGGATCCGAAGGTCAGAGACCTCACGCACGATCTTGGTCCGGATCGCCTCAAGAAACTGACGCCGCTCGCGGATCGGGATCATAAAGGCCCCCGCACCGCCGATGACGCAGTCGCGGTAGTACAGGTCGAGATCCGGGATGTCCCATGGCCCGCGGGGCTGCTCCAGCATGATCGGCAGGCCGTTGATCGTGGTCCCCAGACTGACGGCCTCGTCGCGGGCCTCCGTTACGGGCCGGCCCTGGTTGTTCGGCCCGTCACCTGAGATGTCGATGACTCGGCGAGCAGGATCGACGCCGCTCTCGCGCAGCAGCCCGAGGCTGAAGTCGATCACCCCGGAGATGGACGTGTACCCCGCGCGGTGGATCGGACTCTGTATCAGGTGCTCGGCGAACCCAAGCGCATCCTCGGGCTGCTCGATCACCGTCCAGGGGACGAGCACCTGTTGTTCCTCTGTTCCGGACCACTCCACATAGGTCACGGCAATGCGTCCGAGCAAACCCTGGCGGATCGCCTGCTGAACCTCCGGGGAGCGTAAGGCCTCGACATAGCCCTGCCGCTGCAAGTCCTGCTCGTCGGTCTCCATGGACTGGGAGATGTCGACTGCCAGCACGAGGGCGAGATCGACCCCGGGTTTACCCTCGGCACCCCAGGCCCCCGAAACCGCCAGGATGAGAGCCAGAGGAACTACAAGGCCACGCATGATGCCGATCATTCAAAGCTCCCGTTCAGACGTTCGAGGCTATGGCTCAGGTCAGCAGGAAAATGGGACGATTGTACGTTGGCCGCCGAGGCAGGAGGATAGAGCGGCCCATGGCACGGCCACCGGGACATGATAAGGCGGGACTGCGTAGCCCAACACCTGATTGCCTTGGCGGAAGCCCTCGATGTGGCTGAGCAGCCGGAGATGGCGGGAAACCGGCATGGCGTGGGCTTGAGGTTCAGGGTTCGGGGCCTCTTCCTCCGGACACAGGCCATGTCCTCAGTTGGCACACGGGCTAGGTCGCCCGATGCAGTCCTTCCGCCTGATCGGTTTGGGTCCAAGGCTCGTCGCTTAGAAGGATATCACCGGCACAGCCGCTACGGCGAACGCCATCACGGCGGTGGAGACCCGGCCGAGCACTCGCAGCCAATTACGCACGGAAAAACGGCCCCGGACGTCGGCCGGGAGGCAATCAGCATCGTGCCCGCCATCACCGAAACAGCGTTCACGCCGTTGAGCACGGCCGCCCAACACAGCGCCTTAACCGGGTCTATCCTGGCGAAGTTGATCGTCATGCCGACTAGGTGGCCAGCGCGACGGCGCCGTAGAAGGCCTTGGCTTCCTGAGGGCGGCGGGCGAAGGCCACCGACCACTTACGCGCCTCACCGACAAGGGGACGGCCGAACCCGTCAGCACTGGGACGGCAAGCCGGCCCGTGCCGATGATCCCGAGGGAGAACGCCTCGAAGGAGCTTAGGCGTCCTGGTCCAGCGTCAGACCACGCTCAGAGCCTCCCAGAGCAGGTCGCGAGAAGGGCGCAAAGGACGATAAACTCCAGGGCAGCAGGCCGCACGAGATCGCCCCGGACTTCCCCCCGCTTATTGCGGCGGCTTTTGATTTTGATTCTGTTGCTGCTGTTCGTTCTTGGTGGCCTCATGGTGCCCGATGGCACATCCGGCCAAGGCACCAGTCTTGCCGTGCCCAGCCATGTGGCCTGCCACGCCCCCGACGATAGCCCCCTTGATGCAACCCTTGGCTTGGGCTGAACTAGCTCCCGCCAGCGTGGCGATAACAAGAAGGCTGGAGAGGAGAATTTGTTTCATGGCGTTCCTCTGTGACTTTGGAGATCTAGGCCAACAACGTTTCTACAACCAGTTCCGTTCAGGCGAAGCGACCGTGTTGGGCCCGCGCAAGATCATCAGTTCTTGATCATCCCCTAGAGGAAGAATGCACGGGAGGCACGCGCGCGAGAGTCTACATCCCTTTGCCGAGGCCTCCCGGAGACTTGGCGCTCCCGTGCGACCTGACTGGCACGGTCACGGCGGGCTTCCAGCCCTTGCCAGCGCATGATCTCGACCGATGCGCCCGCCAGGCGGCAACTGCATTTGTCATGGCGTGATCGACGGCTTCAGACCGGAGCACCATATTCAATAGTAGTTTCCCATGTTGGTCGGTTTTGCGTTTGTCCGCCGCCTATAGCATGATCGAACCTCTCCGACCCGGAGTGCCGATGAAACTGAATTCGCCCCAATCCATTGCAATAATTGTGCTGGCGTTGGCGCTCCTCATCGCCGCGATCTGGACCCTACAGTCCTTTCTTCCAGCCTTGGTCTGGGCCGCAATCTTTGCCATTGCCATATGGCCACTTTCCGAACGTCTTCAGACATACTGGGGCGGACGCTCGGACACTACGGTACCGCTTCTCCTTACGGCAGCCATCGGTATGATCTTCATGGTGCCACTGTTTCTCGTGGTGCTGCAGGCAAGCCACGAGGCAAGTGACGTCATTCGATGGCTTCACGCAGCGGAAGCATCTGGTCTTCCTGCACCGTATTGGCTGACCCGGCTGCCTTTGGGGGTACAGGCGGCCACGTGGTGGACCCAAACTCTTGGCCATCCCTTTCAGGCTTCTCAACTCGTGGCCCATCTCCACGAAGGTTCGTCGCTTCTGATGGCGCGAGAGCTCGGAACACAGGTTGCACACCGGGCAGTCTTGTTCGTATTCACGCTGCTGACGCTCTTTTTCCTGCTGCGTGGCGGGGAGAAGCTCACCCTTGAGATGCGTCGGGCGAGCGGACGGATATTCGGTCCGCACGGAGAGAGGCTCGCCTGTCAGATGATTGCCTCCGTTCGTGCAACTCTGAGTGGGCTCGTGCTCGTCGGACTTGGTGAAGGCCTCCTGCTCGGCATTGCCTATTGGATTGCGGGCGTTCCGCATCCAGTGCTGCTCGGCCTTTTCACGGCGATTGCAGCCACGATCCCGTTCGGAGCACCGATCGTGTTCGGCTTGGCCGCACTGATCCAGCTGGCCCAAGGGGCTGTTACGGCAGCTATCGGGATCGTAATCTTCGGGCTTGTCGTGCTTGCCATAGCCGATCACCTGATCCGGCCTCTTCTGATCGGAGGAACGACGAAACTGCCCTTCATCTGGGTGCTGTTCAGCATTCTGGGCGGCGTGGAAACCTGGGGCTTTCTGGGTCTTTTCGTTGGTCCCGCCATCATGGCGAGCCTCATCCTGCTCTGGCGGGAACTGGCGGCGGCTCCGACCGCTTCCACGAATGGTCATGACAAGCGGCCTCCCTCAGCCGTCCAGCATGTCGCCAACGAAACCCAGCCCCTGCGCACGAGCTTTCGCGTACCGACCTCGGAGCCGTAAGGGTGCTGTTAGATCTAAGCCTATGAAATGCGCCACATGCGACGGACCCGGCCAAGCTTATTATAGAGAGGTGAGATGGGGGATGTCATATTAACGGCGAATACTACCCTGTACTCGTCAAGGAAAAATCTCGCAGTGAGAAAAATCAACGACTTGGGCTGTGCAACGACTGTCCTTGTCGGTCAGCCCAAGGACTATACTCAGTTAATGTGACATCTCCCATTTCCAGGCTCACCCGGGGCGCGCCGGCGAGTGGGTGTGGGGGCTTGAGCGGCAGCCGGCGGTGTTCTCGGTAGCCAACAACTGCAAAGATCCCGCCTATAATCGATAGCGGGAGCCGAGGCGCCCACCGTCACGACCGCTGGAGACACTTCTATGGTTCAGGAGCGTGAAGATCTTATCCGACACGCCGTCCAGCGGGTCATCAGTGTACTTGCGGAAGAGCACAGTACGGTTGGCGCGGGTGGTCTGTTCGAGCTTGCCTATCCGCTTGTGGCCGCGGACGTGCCCGACGCCGCTCCGGAGGAGATCAAGGTTGCTTTTGCCGCGGTGTGGGGTATCGCTCCTGTGGATCGAACCCTGTACGAGCAGGTGCTTGCCGTCTGTGACCGGCACGCGCCGGGTGAGGACGAAACCATCGTCCAAATCCTTCACCGGGCATCAAGAGGTGGTGACGTCGAAGCGATGTGTCTCCTCGCCCTGGTGAAGAGCGCTCGTTGACCGCATCACCTCTCCGTTGCTCGTCTTGGACTCCACTGAACCATCCGCTCTGATCGTAAGCACCGGCTCTGGGACCTTATGTCAGGCAACCTCGTGCAGGCTCACTGGGTAGGGGTGCTACGACTGTGAGAAACCGGACAGCTTCCTATAATGTCAGATGGCACCGCATCGGGATGCACCGACCTCCTGTTCGCTGGCAATTCGACTTGGTCAGATGCGTCTCATTAGCCGGAGTGGCATAGATGCCCAGACTTTCCGTTGCGGCTGGCTCCTTCTGATTCGACATCCCCAATGAAAAATCGCCGCTGGAAGAGCTACAACGCGGGTCCAGATGGCAGCGTTTGGCACGGGGAAGGCGAAAGCCGAACCTCCATAGTTACCGGGTAAGCTGACCTTCACAGGCCCATGCCAACGGCTCAGTTTGACCCGAAGCCGACTCCAGCGGCAAAGCTAAGCCTGGCGATTAAGCAGATATGGAGTATCGTTTTCTGAAGCCTACAACTTCGGCGAACTGGTGATACACGGTCTTGAGACTACCTCAGGGAGCGCCACAGGCCTTCTCCCAGACAAGGGTGGCATTGATCGCTCCTGAGCGGCCTGACATCGATGTGACGGTGTCTTGACTTCACCGTGCGGTAGGCAGAATGTAAATCAATGGTAGCGTGATCCGGAGCAGGATCCGTACGACCTCTCCGCCACACCGCGTAAAGTGACAACGCCGTCTGGTTGGACGATCCCCATGGACAAGCCCTTGCGAGAGGCCCGAGAGGGCCAGCACAGCCTTTCACTGCCCCCAAAGGTTACAATCACGCTTCATGTCAACGGCGTGGCGTGCACGCTGACCGTTGCCCCTTGGACGACGTTGCTCGACGCGCTGCGTGAAGATCTGGATCTGACTGGCACCAAGAAGGGCTGTGATCACGGCCAATGCGGCGCCTGCACGGTGCTCGTGGATGGACGCCGGGTGACGTCCTGCCTCGTCCTCGCGATCAGGCTGGAGGGCGCTCAAGTGATCACCGTCGAAGGATTGGAGAAGGATGGTGCCCTGCACCCAGTGCAGCAGGCCTTCATCGACCACGACGCCTTCCAGTGCGGCTATTGCACGCCCGGCCAGATCATGTCGGCCGTTGCTTTGATCAGTGAGCGGAGGGCGCATAGCGCTGACGAGATCCGCGAACTGATGAGCGGGAATATCTGCCGCTGCGGTGCGTATCCCAGGATCGTCGCGGCGATCCAGCAGGCCATGGCTGTCATGGGGGGCAAGCCATGATCAACTTTCAATTTTCCCAAGCGACCGACGTTGGCGACGCTCTCCGACAGATCGCAGCCGATCCGGACGCCAGCTTCATCGCAGGGGGCACCAACATCGTGGATCTGATGAAGTACGATGTTGAACGCCCCGGGCGGCTCATCGACATCTCGCATCTGCCTCTCAGGACTGTCGAGGAAGCTCCGAGCGGGGGCCTGAGCATCGGTGCGCTCGTGCCGAACAGCGACTTGGCCTACCATCCACTGGTCGAAGCGCGCTATCCCTTGTTGTCGAGCGCGATCCTGGCGGGTGCGTCGCAGCAATTGCGCAACATGGCATCGACCGGCGGAAATCTGATGCAGCGCACGCGGTGCCTGTACTTCTATGACACGGTGACCCCATGCAACAAGCGCGATCCCGGCAGCGGCTGCTCTGCAATCACAGGCATCAACCGCATCAATGCCATCCTTGGGACGAGCGAAGCCTGCATCGCGACGCATCCGTCCGACATGTGCGTCGCGCTCGCGGCGCTCGAGGCTATGGTGCATGTCGCAGGGCCATCCGGGGAGCGCGCGATCCCCTTCGCCGATTTCCATCGCCTGCCAGGCGATACCCCGGAGATCGACACTAACCTCGCGCCGGACGAGATCATTGTCGCCGTCGAACTACCGCCTAAGGGCTTCGCTGCCAACTACAGCTATCTGAAGATCCGGGATCGGCTGTCCTATGCATTTGCACTCGTGTCGGTCGCGGCGGCCCTGGAGTTCGAGAATGGGCGCATCAAGGAAGCGCGGCTCGCACTCGGCGGCGTGGCGCACAAGCCCTGGCGGAGAACGGAAGCCGAAGCGGCCTTGCAGGGCGAGGCTCCTGATCGTGAGGCTTTTGCCAAAGCAGCCGACATCCTGCTGCAGAATAGCCGTGGCTTCGGGCACAACGATTTCAAAATCGGCCTTGCCCGTCGTGCGATCGAACGCACCTTGACGCAGGCCGCGCGTGGCACGCCTCAAGTCCAGGCCATCAAGAAGATCCGGTGACTGTCATGACCTATATCGGCACCGCCACATCCCGCGTCGATGGCCATGCGAAGGTCACGGGCGCGGCAAAATACGCAGCAGAACCCAAGGCCGCCGACCTTGCACACGGCAGCGTCGTCACATCAACCATCGCCAAGGGCAGAGTCGCGCGCATCGACGTGAGCGATGCCTTGCGGGTCGACGGCGTGATCGACGTACTTACCCACACGAACCGGCCTCGGATGGCCGACGGCGACAGCGGCTATAAGGACGATTTGGCGCCAGACGGTTCGCCGTTCCGGCCTCTGTACGATGACGCGATCCTGTTCGACGGTCAGCCGGTGGCGCTGGTTGTGGCCAACGATCTGGAGACCGCCCAGTTCGCGGCGTCCCTGGTTCAGGTCGACTACCACGAGGAGCCGCACGTCACGGACATGCAACGCCAGCGTGATGTGGAATCTGTCTTGAAAGCTGCTGCGGAACCCGGCTCGAGCCCCTTCGCCCCACCAAAGCCGCGCGGCAACGCCAAGGCAGCACTCGCGGCAGCGGCCGTGCGCCATCAAGGCGAGTATTCCGTCCCGATCGAGCATCACAACCCGATCGAGCTCTATGCCTCGACCGTGATGTACGAGCCTGATGGCAAGCTTACCGTCTACGACAAGACCCAGGGCGTTCAGAATGTCCAACGCTATCTCTGCGGCGCGCTCGAGCTCGCACCGGGCAGCGTCCGCGTGCTCTCGCCCTTCACGGGCGGAGCGTTCGGCTCAGGGTTGCGGCCGCAATATCAGGTGGTGCTGGCCGCCTTGGCGGCGCTCGCATTGAAGCGCTCCGTACGTGTCGGGCTCACCCGACAGCAGATGTACGGGCTCGGCTATCGGCCGGCCATGATCCAGCGGATCGATCTCGGTGCGAAAGCCGACGGAACTCTGGAGGCGATTTCGCACGACGCGGTCACCGTGACCTCGCAATACGAGCACTTCTACCGGCAGGAGACCGGCTGGTCCGGCCTGCTCTATCGGTGCCCTAATACGACATACGCGCACAGGCTCGCGCCCCTTGACCTTCCAACCTCGTGCGACATGCGTGCGCCGAGCGCGGCGACGGGCGTCTTTGCTCTTGAATGCGCCATGGACGAGCTCGCGTTCGCGCTCGGGGTCGACCCGCTCGATCTGCGACTGCAGTGCTATTCGGACCGTGATCAGATCGCCAACCGGCCCTACAGCAGCAAGAACCTGCGTGAGTGCTACCGCCGCGGCGCCGAAGCATTCGGCTGGGACAAGCGCAACCCCGAGCCGCGCTCGATGCGTGATGGCAGCGAGCTGGTGGGTTGGGGTATGGCGACCGGTGTCTGGGAGGCATTGCAGGTGCCGATCGCGGTGCGCATCGCGCTCACCGCCAACGGTCACGCCGAGGTCTCGTGCGCGACCTCCGACATCGGCACCGGGACATACACGATCATGGCTCAGGTCGCAGCCGACATGCTGGGCCTCCCCCTCGACAACATCAGCGTCAAGCTCGGCGACTCGACGCTGCCGCAATCGCCCGTCGAAGGCGGATCATGGATTGCAGCCTCAGTCGCCAATGGAATCATGACGACCTCCGAATCGATCCGTCGTGAACTATTGAACCTCGCCAAGCAGGTGCGGAATTCGCCACTTTCGGACGTTGAGCCCGATGACGTCCGGCTCGCTGACGGCAAGATCGTGGGCAACAAGGACCCGGCCCGTGCGGTGTCGATTGCGGACGCCATGCGGCAGGGCGGAATCGATCGCATCGAGCGGGAGGAGACAACGCACTTTCCCAAGAACGAAGCGCATTCGCACAACACGCATTCGGCCGTCTTCGCCGAGGTCAAGGTAGACGAGGAACTCGGGGTTATCCGGGTTACCCGCGTCGTCAATGCGGTCGCTGCCGGGCGCATCCTGAACACCAAGACTGCCAGCAGCCAGATTCTGGGCGGGGTGGTATGGGGCATCGGCATGGCGCTGCACGAGGAAGCGCTTCTCGATCATACCTTCGGCCGGGTCATGAATGCCAACATTGCGGAATACCACGTGCCGGTGAACGCTGACGTACACGACATTGAGGTGATCTTCGTCGACGAGCCGGACGATAGTATCAATCGGCTTGGCATCAAGGGTCTTGGCGAGATCGGCATCGTCGGCGTTGCAGCAGCGATTGCTAATGCGGTCTGTCACGCGACGGGAAAGCGCATACGCGACCTACCCATCACGTTGGATAAGATTCTGCAGTAAACCAGAAGGCCGCCAACATTATCTCAGGCGCGCCCTGTGTCTTGTTTGATACATAGTCCGTTCTCGAATCTGCCTTGTCAGGTCAGATACGGAACGTCCGGTAAGGCACTGGGCTGAGCTTATCCTTCTATCCGTTTTCGTGCGCAAAGCAGACCTTCATTCAGCCCGCTCAACGTTACACATTGACCGATGCTGTTGAAAAACTCCCCTGCGGGATACTGGGCATCTACAGGTGGTATGGAGCTGCTTAAGAGGCCACTGCATCAGGTATGCTGTTGCTGCTGAAAACAAGGAAATGAGAGTCTTTCAACAGCATCGACCCCTTCCCGACATTCACCGCGAGTGCGGCGAGACCTCATGGATGCCTCCGGTGGAGGCGGCCCCATATCACCATTACCCCCAGAATTTGCCAGCAGATGGGCCTCTTGGTCCTGAGGCTCCCATATTAAGCCTTGCACGCGTTCGGTCCGCCTCGCCCCCATTTAGCCCCCTTGGTGATCTAGGGATGTTAGTCGAGCCAACCCGCGAACAAGGGTGCTGCGATGACCCGCTTCATGTTTGCGACCGGAATTGAGAACTCCTATCCTACGATCGACGGTGGCCGTACGCGGCGGGACCAGTTGGAGGAGTGCCATCACTACGAGCGCTGGCGTGACGACTTCGACCTGGTCGAGGATCTCGGCATCCATTATCTGCGTTACGGCCCACCTATGCACCTCGTCTGGCTCGGCGACGGGCGCTACGACTGGGGCTTCACCGACCAAGCGTTCGCGGACTTGAAGCGCCGCAACATTGTGCCGATCGTCGACCTGTGCCATTTCGGCGTACCGGACTGGATTGGTGACTTCCAGAACCCGGATTTCCCGGAGCTGTTCGAACGCTACGCCCGTGACTTTGCCCGCCGCTTTCCATGGGTGCAGCTCTATACGCCCGTCAACGAGATGTTCATCTGCGCCGTTTTCTCCGCTAAGTACGGTTGGTGGAACGAGCAGCTCACCTCCGACCAAGCCTTCGTCACCGCCTTGAAGGTCATTGCCAAGGCGAATGTGCTCGCCATGCAGGCAATACTGGACGTCCGGCCTGACGCCCTGTTCATCCAGAGCGAGTCGAGCGAATACTTCCACGCCGACAGCCCGGAAGCGATTGCTCCGGCGGAGTTCATGAACGCCCTGCGCTTCCTGGCGTTGGACCTGAACTATGGCATCCGTGTCAATGCCGAGATGTACCGGTACCTGATGGACAATGGCATGACGCCCGAGGAATACGACTTCTTCCTGCACATGCGGCTCAAGGCCCACTGCATCATGGGCAACGACTACTACGTGACCAACGAGCACCGGATCTGGCCCGATGGTACAACCCGGGCCTCAGGCGAGGTCTTCGGCTACGCGGTGATTACGCACCAGTACTATCAGCGCTACGGGCTGCCGATCATGCACACGGAGACGAACTTCCGCGAGGGGCTCGAGGGCGATGAGGCGGTCCTGTGGCTCTGGAAGGAGTGGGCCAACGTGCTGCATGTCCGCAATGCGGGTCATCCGATCGTTGGCTTCACCTGGTATTCGCTTACCGATCAGGTTGACTGGGACTCGGCCCTTCGCGAAAGGAACAACCGCGTGAACCCGCTCGGACTCTACGAGCTAGACCGCAGCATCCGGCCCGTGGGGCGCGCTTACAAGGAGCTGATCGCCGCGTGGCGGGAGGTGCTGCCCGTGTTCAGCCTGTGCTTGCAGGTGCCGGTGGGCCGTCCAAGGGACTTCGATGAACCGCTTGTGCAGCGGGCCATCGAGGAGGCGCGGCAACGGCGAGTAGCCCGCGGGGAGCGCTGCCGGGCAGTTGTAGGATCTGTGACCCGTGACTAAAACCCGAGAAGCCAGCGACGCGGTGAGCGGTATATAGCTTCACGACAATACAGCAGGTGGCAATGGAGTGCGCATGCCCTGATATTCGGGACAAGTGAGTGCTGCTGTCAGCCCTGGTTGAGCGCTCAGGCTCCTCTCGTTCGGCTCGCTTCGAAGAGAAACCGGGCACCTTATTTCTGCAGGCATGCGACGGCTTTTTCGCTCATACGAGCGTCCAGATTGTCGACGATGACCACCTCGCCTTTGCGCAGCATCGGCGCCAATTGCGTCTCGATATACGTGGCAAAGGCCGAGCGGGTGATCGGGCCATCAATGATCCGCGGCGCGCTCAGCTCATGGCATCGTCGCTCGGCAGGAAGGGCCCGCCTCAACAAGCTCTGCGACCCGGACGCGAACATCGAGAGAATAGCAGAGACCCATGCTCCACATTCGAACCGAAGGAGTGAATCACACCGCCGTCTCGCGCAGTGGCCCAAGAACCCGATTTCCAGCTCGATGCTCGGACGCTCGCAACGTCGCCACCCTCCTCGCACATGGCGTGAATTTCTCGTATGTGAGTTATAGGTTGCAGATTGTCATCATGCAGTTCCGCCATCATATCGAATGGTGTCACGTATTCGGCATCATTGTCCAACCTGCGCTGCAGACCGCCGACCTACCAACCCAGCGCAGCGTCAGGCCGCCGAGCTTTCGTATCCGCTCCACAATAGGGTCGGGGCGGCAAATATCTGTTCCCTCCGCTCGTCGATTAGCAGATGACAGTCCCGCAAACGTGGTCCGGACATGTGCTAATGACAATTCTTCGTCTTGACGGGCAGGGCGAAGAAGTCTGCAAGCAACGGGTGAGCGCGGCGGATCTGTGAGATCCAGCCGGATCGCTTGAACGGAAGTTTGCTGCGCCAGGCCCGCACAGGCGCCGCGGAACAGACCCGGCGCAAGCGCCCCGTCGAATTACACTTAAAACGGATAGACCGCCGGTGGCTCATCACTCGACCGCATTTGGCGCCCATCAACGCGGCAGAAGATTGGTCGCTGCGAGATCGACGACCTCGTCGCCGCGTCCGCTCATCACCGCACGCAACACCCAGAGGCTGAACCCCTTGATCTGCTCCACCCCGATCGTCGGGGGCAGAGAAAGCTCCTGCTTGGCCGTCACGACGTCGAGCAGCGCGGGTCCATCATGGGCGAGCACATCGGCAACCGCCTCTGCCAGCTCTCCTGGCTCCTCGACCCGCCGTGCGTGAATGCCCATCGCCCGAGCCATCGCGGCGAAGTCCGGGTTCACGAGATTGGTGCCAGTGTCGAGGAAGCCGCCCGCCTTCATCTCCAGCGCCACGAAGCCCAGGTCACCGTTGTTGAAGATGACGACCTTCACCGGCAGCTTGTGCTGTGTCAGCGTGATCAGGTCGCCCATCAGCATCGTGAAGCCGCCATCGCCCGAGAGCGAGATCACCTGACGCCCGGGCTCGGCTGCCTGGATCCCGATCGCCTGCGGCATGGCGTTGGCCATCGACCCATGCGCCAGGGAACCGACGAGCCGGCGGCGGCCATTCATCCTGAGATAGCGCGCGGCCCAGATGGTCGGCGTCCCCACGTCGAAGGTAAAGACCGCATCATCGGCAGCCGCATCGCTGACGAGCTTGGCGAGGTATTGCGGATGGATGGGCCTGCGGCCGGGCGTGCCCTTAGCAAGGTCGTCGAAACCCTCCCGCGCTTTGCGGTAATGGCGGACAGAGGCGTCGAGGTGTGCGCGGTCGGCCTTGACGTCGAGCTTGGGCAGAAGCGCCTCGAGCGTCGCCCGAACATCCCCAACGATGCCAAGATGCAGTCTGGCGCGGCGCCCCAGGTTCTCGGGGCGGAGATCGACTTGGGCGATCCTGGCATCCGAGGGCAGGAACTGCTTATAAGGGAAGTCAGTCCCGAGCATCAGCAGGACGTCGCAGGCCTGCATCGCGGCATAGCCCGACGAGAAGCCGATGAACCCGGTCATCCCGACATCGTAGGGGTTGTCGAACTCCACCCACTCCTTGCCGCCAAGCGCATGGACAATGGGGCTCTTGAGAGCCTCCGCCAACTGCATAAGCTCTGCGTGGGCCCCGGCACAGCCACGACCGCAGAAGAGCGACACACGCTGGCTGCTGTTGAGCAAGGAGGCGAGAGCATCGATTTCTCGCTCGCTCGGTCGCACCACGGGGACAGGGGGAAGGAGGCCTGGTCTTGGGGAGATGTCCCGGGCCGGGGCCGGTCGCAAGGCCACGTCACCCGGCAGGATCACGACCGCGACGCCTCGCAGGCCGACAGCCGCCCTGATGGCGTTCTCGAGGACGTAGGGCAGCTGCGCGGGTTCGGAGACGAGCTCGCAATAATGGCTGCATTCGCGGAACAGCGCCCGCGGGTGCGTCTCCTGGAAGTAGCCGCCGCCGATCTCCGGTGACGGAATGTGGGCCGCCAGAGCCAGCACTGGTGTGCGGCTGCGGTGGGCGTCATACAGGCCATTGATCAAATGGAGATTGCCTGGCCCGCACGAGCCAGCACAGACCGCGAGTTGGCCCGAGATCTGCGCCTCACCGGCTGCCGCGAAGGCGGCGACCTCTTCGTGCCGAACATGGATCCACTGAATGCCGGAGTACCGGCTCAAGGCATCGGTGATGCCGTTCAGGCTGTCACCCACGATCCCATATATACGGCTTACACCGGCTTCGGCGAGGGTTCGTACGAGACGTTCAGCGACATTTGGGGCCATGACCGTTCCAGACCCGTTCCGGCTAGCCAATCTCCTAGCCGATGTTAATGGCCATCTGTGGGCAGGCACCAGTGCTCATTGCCCAAGGACCGTCCTATCAACCGCAGATTTGATGCATCCAGCTTCGCATGGTGTGATGAGAACCGCATCTCCGCCGCACACAGAAGGAGCCACCACGCCTTTACCCACACCTCAACACGATCTCGGACGATAGCCATCTCATTCCTAGGCCTGGCACAACGTCGTAGGGGCGACATCATCAATATTGCCTCAGTGGTTGCCATCCAGGCGACTAACCGTCCATCAGCGTCGGCTATGATGCTAGCGATGCCTATCTCCTAGCCTTCAGCGAGGGCCTCGACAGCGAACTTACGCCATATGGCGTCCGTATGCAGGCCGTGCTGCCCGGAGTCAGGCGGACGGAACCGTGGGAGATGTGAGGGCTCGACATCAACGCTCTCCCAGAGGACATTCTCATGGAGACCAGTGATATGGTCGATGCGGCGCTTTCCGGTCTCGGTGAGGGAGAACGGGTCACGATCTAGCACTGCCGGACGTGTCCGATTGGGCTGCCTTCAAAACAGCGCGGGCAGCGCTCCCGCCGAACATTTCTCATCGTGTGCCGGGGGAACGCTACGGCCGCCGATGAGCCGATCGGGATTCCGCCAACGCAGAAGTAGTCCCAATCGGTAGTAGCAGGGCCGGGCGATAGCTCCTGTTGAAAGTCTCACAAGACCTTCAACGATCAAGCCTCGCTGCACGAACCCAAACGCGTTAGAGCATCGGACGGTTTGTCGGACCCGCTTGGTTCCGACCTCTGCCCAGGGGGAGGGGTAGGATGTCGCGGATCTCGTCTTTTGGTCCGATGCTCGAGGCGGACAAGGGACGCGGCTATGATATGATCCCCGTCGAAAGGGGAAGCGTGGCAGTCTCTCCCTCATTCTGCTGCGACGCTGTCCCTCACACCGCCGCCGGACGGATCTCCCATGCTGGCTTTGCGACGCGAGCTGATTTCTCGCAGCTTCTGGAACACCACATACAGCATCGGGATCACAAAGATGCCAAAGAACGCGGCAGCGATCATGCCGCCGAAGACCGGCGTGCCGACGGCACGCCGGCTGAGCGCCCCGGCACCTTCAGCAATCACCAGTGGGAGCAGGCCAAAGATGAAAGCGAGGCTTGTCATCATCACCGGACGGAACCGCAACCGTGCCCCGGCGATCGCCGCTTCACCAATTCCCACGCCCTGGAGCCGCTGCTGGAGGGCGAACTCGACGATCAGGATGCCGTTCTTGGCAGCAAGCGCCACCAGCACCACGAGTCCAATCTGGGCGTAGACATCGAACGCGATGCCGGAGAACTTTACCGCCGCAATGGCGCCGAGCACTCCGACGCTGACGGACAAGAGGACTGGGATTGGGATGTTCCAGCTCTCGTAGAGCGCAACCAGGAACAAATAGGCGAAGAGCACCGCAAGGCCGAGCACGATCCCAGTCTGACCACTTGCCGTTTTTTCCTGCAACGCGGTCCCAGTCCATTCGAAGCCGTAGCCAGCCGGGAGTGTCGCGGCCGAGAGCCGTTCCATCGCAGCGAGAGCTTGGCCTGAACTGTAACCCGGCTTAGGGGCACCGTTGATGATCGTGGCACGAAAGCCGTTGTAGCGCACGATTGCCTGGGGTCCCTGCACGAGCCGTGCCTGGGCCAAGGCCCGGATCGGGACCATCGTCCCGGCAGAATTGCGGACGTAGACCCGGTAGATGTCGTCGATTTCATTGCGGAATCCGGGCTCCGACTCGACATTGACCTGCCAAGTACGGCCAAAAAGGTTGAAGTCGTTGACGTAAAAGCCCCCGAGTGACGCCTGCAGCGTATTAAAGATGCTGCTGATGGGGACCCCCAGCACCTGCGCCTTGTCGCGATCAATGTCGAGGGAGACCTGCGGCGTATCTGCCGCGAAGGTGCTGAAGACGCCGGCAAGTTCAGGTTGCTGATTGGCCGTGACGAGAAGCCCGCGCATGACGGCTGCGAGGTCCCTGGGGCTCTGCCCCTGCAGCGCCTCAAGCGCAAATTGGAAGCCGCCGGTATTGCCGAGCCCAAGGATAGGTGGCAGGTTGAACGGGAAGACAACGGCCCCCTGGACGGCGGCAAGCTGCGGGCGCAGACGAGCGATGACCGCATCGACGCTCTGCGCCGGATCGGTGCGATTCTCGTAGGGTTTCATCCGGATCACGAAGAAGGCGTTGTTCGATGAAGCCACGTAGTCGATGAAGTTCAGGCCGACCACTGACAGAACGCGGGCGACTCCAGGGGTCGATCGCAGAATGTCTTCCACTTGAGCGACCAGCTTCTCGGTGCGCTCGCTGGATGCCCCCTCGGGCAGCCGCATGGCGGCGAAGATCGCGCCCTGATCCTCCGACGGCAGGAACCCTTGTGGGGTCACCCTGAACAGACCGAACGTTGCCGCGGCAACACCAGCGACGACAATCAGGCTGACGATGGCGACCCGGACCAGACGGCGCACCAGCGCGGCATATCCGTCTCGAGCGTGATCGATCGCGCCAAGCACGTACTGCATCGGCCCGCGATGGGGCCCGGCACGCTTCAAAAGAACCGAGCATAGGGCCGGGCTCAACGTCAGAGCATTGACCGCAGAAATGATCATTGCGGTCGAGACTGCCACAGCGAACTGGCGGAAGAGTTGGCCACTGATACCCGGGATGAACGCTACCGGAATGAACACTGACAGGAGCACAAGGGTGATGGCGACGATAGGTCCGGTGATCTCCGCCAAGGCCTTCTTGGTGGCATCCTGGATCGAGAGGGTCGGCTCCTCTTCGATCACCCGCTCCACGTTCTCGGTCACCACGATCGCATCGTCGACAACGATGCCGATGGCGAGCACGAGGGCAAGGAGCGATACCGTATTGGCCGAATAGCCGATGACGAGCATGACCGCGAAGGTGCCGATGATCGAGACTGGCACCGCAACGAGCGGAATGATCATCGTGCGGATCTTGCCAAGGAACAGGAACACCACGAGAGCCACCAGCAGGAATGCGATGATCAGGGTACGAACGACCTCGTCCACAGTCGCGGTGACGAAGGTGGTTGCATCCCAGAACAGATCGCTGCGGACATCGTCCGGGAAGCGTTTGCCGAGATCATCCATCACCTCACGCACGTGCCGTGCCACCTCGACCGCGTTGGCGCCCGGGCTCTGATAGATGCCAATCGCCGCCGAGGGGGCGCCGTTGAAGCGGGTGTGGCGCTCCTGCGTCTTGGCGCCCAGATCGGCACGGGCCACGTCCTTGACGCGGACGAGAGAGCCATCGGGGTTCGCTCTCAAGATCACATTCTCGAACTCCTCGGCTCGGGTGAGCCGCCCCTTGGTCTTGATCGTGAGCTGCAGTTGCTGGTTGCCCGGTGCCGGCGGGGCGCCGATACGGCCCACCGCGGCCTGCAGGTTCTGGGCCTGGATAGCGGCGACCACATCGGCCGGCGTCAGGCTGAAGGCTGTCAGGCGGTTGGGATCAAGCCACAGGCGCAGCGAATAGTCGAGGGGACCGAAGAGGCTGGCCTGGCCGACGCCGGGAATGCGGGCCAGGGGATCGATGATGTTGATGGTCGCATAGTTGTTGAGGAACAGCGCATTATGCGTGCCCCGCGGTGCCGAGAGGGTGATGATCTGCAACAGCGCTGCCGACTTCTTGCGGATGACCAATCCCTGCCGCTGGACCTCCTGCGGCAAGAGCGGGGTTGCCAGCTGGGCACGGTTCTGGACATTCACCGTGTTGATGTCGGGATCGGTGCCGAGCGCGAAGGTGACGGTCAGTGAATAACTACCGTCGGCTCCGCTCACCGACTGATAATAGAGGGCATTATCGACACCGTTGATCTGCTGCTCGATTGGCTGAGCGACGGTCGTTTCCACGACCTCCGCATCGGCGCCGGGATAGAGAGTCGTAAGGGAGACCTGGGGCGGCACGATATCGGGGAACTGGGCGACCGGGATCGCCTGTATGGCGATCAGGCCTGCCAGGGTGATGACGATCGAGATCACGAAGGCAAGGCGGGGCCGGTCAATGAAGATGTCCGAGATCATTGGTTGGATGCCTCCGCCGCCAGAACGTTCGCCTGCACGGCCTGACCCGGTTGGACCTTCTGGACGCCATCGACGATCACGTTGTCGCCCTCCTGAAGGCCTGCGGTGATGACCACGTCGGCATCCCGGTTCGGACCGGTTTTGATCCGTCGCTGCTGCACCTTGTGCTGTTCGTCGACCACGAGGGCGTAATAGCCAGTCTGGTCGAACTGCAGGGCCGCTTGCGGAATGACGAGCCGCGGCTCCTCCTGCCGCCGGCGGATCTCTGCGGTCACGAACTGGCCGTCGATCAATTGCCCGTCGGGATTGGGGATCGTGGCGCGCATGATGAGCGTGTCCGTCTGCTGATCGACCTGCGGGTCAGTCAGATTCCAGGTGCCCCGCTGCGGGTATTCGGCGCCGCTCGCCAGGCGGATGCGGATCTCGATCTTGGCGAGGCTGCCGCCTTCCTCGCGGCGTGCCTCGCGAATGAGCTCAAGGTCGCGCACGCTCACCGGAAAGAGCACATAGATCGGATCCTGGCTCACGATCGTCGCCAGCACGCCGCTCGCCGGATTGACGAGGTTCCCGATCGTGTAGGCGGTACGGCTAATCAGGCCGTCGATCGGAGCCCTGATCTCAGTGTAGCCGAGGTTCACCTCGGCCTGGGTGAGTGCAGCCTTCATCTGCAGCACATTGGCCTTGGCGCTGTCGAGATTAGCCTTGTTCTGGTCGACGAGTGACTGGGGCGTGAACTGGCGCTCGGAAAGGGACAGCTGCCGATCATACTGGAGCTGAGCGTTGGTCACCACGGCCTCGGCGGAGGCCAGGTTTGCTTTGGCCTGGTCGACCTGCGCTTGAAACTGAACCTTCTCGATCTGGTACAGGAGGTCGCCGGTCCTGATGGCCTGACCCTCTCGGAACGCGACCTGCTCGAGGAAGCCCTCGACACGGGCCCGCAGAGCGACCGTGCTCACGGCCTTGATGCGCCCGACGAACTGGAAGGATTGGTTTACCCCGCGCATCTCCGCAGGCCGGACACCAACCGCCGGCTGCGGCGCCGGAGCGGTTGCCCGCTGCGGAGAGTTGCACGCCGCCGGTAGCAGAAGACCGAGAAGAGCAGCCGGCCTCCAGCAGAGGGGCTTCCATCGAACCGCAGTCATTGTACCATCTCCGTGTCGGAATGGCCGCTCCGCTTGCCCGGATACAGGACAATCCGAACGGGCATTTCGCCGAGGTCTCATGCTCGTTGCACGGGCACAGCTGCCTTGCCGTATCGGACGCGCACTCGGTCAGGGCGTGCGGCGCGAGAACGATACGGCATAAGCGCTGTCTCGCACGTCGATCATCGGATCGTCCGAAGCCTCAATTCCATCGGTGAGCTGGCCTGGCAGAAACAGCAGCTTCTTCTCGGCTTCAGTGCTGCCCGGAACTGCCTTATCAAGCGTCAGGATGCCGAGCTCCACCACCCTGCGGTCGTCGGGCCAGGGTCGTGCAGGATCGTTTGTAGGATCCCCGGCCGCAGCGAGCTGTGCCTTGAGATGGAAGATGACTGGTCCACGGTTCAGGCGCTCGGGCAACTCCGTCATGAGAAAGTCCGGGGGCTGCTTGGCTGCCTCCGCTGCATTCAAATGCACCACCTGTTCCGGCGTCACCACATAGCGCACCGCTTGGCGCCCGCCGGCCTTGTTGACGAGCACGAAGGCATTGAGGCCACGATATTCCTCATGGGCGAAGCTGTCCGGCGTCGCGATCGTGGCCAGGGCCGCCGGTATCGTGGGATGACTGGCAACGAACTGGTCGAGCTTCGTCGGCTTTGCAGCCTCAGGCGGACTGGCGGCAATGGCAAGAAAGAAATCGCGCAGGTCGGCCGCGGTGGGCACCAGGAAGACCTTGAGCGAGTTCGTCACCATGTCGGTCTCGCTGCCATCCGGCAGGTGGAATTTGAGCGCCATGCCATGCGGATTGGCACCATCCGAGCCATCTGGAATGCTCGGGAGGCCGCTGGAATCCGAGAACCGCACTGTCACTGGGATCGTGCGGCCATCGAACAGAACCGCCCGGCTCAGCGCCACAGCATCGGGGGTACCCTTGAAGTTGCCTTCGACGACGATACCCTTGGCGTGAAAGGCGCGAATTCCAGGATGACTGCCGAACACCTGATTCATCGCGTCCACGACCTGGGTTTCCACAGTCTGGTCCTGCGCCCAGCCAAGGCTGGGCACGGCGACGGTCAGGACGATCAGTCGGGTCAGGAAGGTACTGATCCTCATAGATGCCTCCTGCTGCAACGGGAGCGAGGACTCCCAGCTTCAAGGCGGAATGTGAGGCGTACGCAACAAGGAGTGACCGCAGCTCACCTCAGAGGAGCCGTCCGGCCTCTGCGGCGCTCTTGACCAAGACGATAGGGGCGAGATCGACAGCTCAAGATTGAGCCGACATCAGGGTTTTGTTGTGGCGCACAGGGGAGCATAAGGAAATGTGGGGCGGCAGTGTCGCCTGTGATCTCGGCTTCGTTGCACTGTCGTCAATCAAGCTTGGCTGCCGCTTCTAGAATGGATCCTCTCACTGGCTGCCCCACCATCCCATACTGGAGGCCGCCGACGAGGTGGTAGCCTCCGCAATGAACTTGAGCAGTCCTGTCTTGGAAAACCGCCGGCCCAGTTGCAAACGCCGCGCCGAACCCGCACGGCAAAGGTTCAGGTGGGAACGAGATGCCAGATTGCCTCTAGCAAGGCAAACTTGCGGAGCGATGGGCATCGGCGTTATGATGGGGTAGTATGGCGTAGGGCTTAGGCTCACGATGAGCCTCCCTTTTTGATCGGCAGAAACGATCGACCTCGCTCCTGTACCCCTTGGCCCGCGAAGCCCAAGGAGGAGCCCATGCTCAAGCGCATCGTCGTGGTGACTGGAGTCTGTCCGGGTCTTGTATCAGCAAGTGCCCCGCCGACTGGCGTATCGCACACTGTCACAGTTCAGAACCGCGCCGACGCAAGCGCGCGTGAGGTTAATCGTTCGAGACTTTCTCCTGGAGCGACGCCATGAACGAGCACGCCCAGTCGACGGCATGTGGCATAGGGGCAGTCCGCTCCGCGCGAGCGATCAGGGCAGGCGGACGCGTGCGTGATCGACCGCCCTTTGACTGCATTGCGCTGGTCCTGCAGGGCGGGGGTGCGCTCGGAGCCTACCAAGCCGGGGTCTATGAGGCGTTGGCCGAGGCAGGGCTTGAACCGGATTGGGTCGCCGGGATCTCCATCGGGTCGATCAACTCCGCCATTATCGCGGGCAATCCGCCCGAGGCGCGGGTGGACAAGCTCCGGTCATTCTGGGAAGGAGTCACCGCCAAGCCCTGGATACCGGTCTTCTCTCTGCTTCAGCAAATTCACGCCGATGGCGGCGACCTTGGGCGCTCGATCGCCAACAACATCAACGCGCTCTACTCGCTGTTCGAGGGTGCACCGGGGTTCTTCAACCTGCGTGTCCCTGGGCCGTTCCTACATCCGCCGGGCTGCCTGGAAGCCACGAGCTTCTATGACACGAGCGTGCTGCGGGCGACGCTGGAACGGCTTATCGATTTCGACCGCATCAACGCGGGCGAAATCCATCTCAGCCTTGGTGCTGTGAATGTGCGCTCGGGCAACTTCGTCTACTTCGATAACGAGAGACATGTCATTGGTCCGGAGCATGTCATGGCCAGTGGTGCACTGCCGCCAGGGTTCCCCGCCGTCGAGATTGAGGGCGAGCAGTATTGGGACGGCGGCCTGGTCTCGAATACGCCGCTGCAATGGGTCCTGCGGACGCGCCAAGACACGCTCGCCTTCCAGGTCGATCTGTGGAGCGCACGAGGAGAGTTTCCGCGCGATATCTCCGCCGTGGCAACGCGGCAGAAG
Source organism: Microvirga lotononidis (assembly GCF_034627025.1). Classification (NCBI taxonomy): domain Bacteria; kingdom Pseudomonadati; phylum Pseudomonadota; class Alphaproteobacteria; order Hyphomicrobiales; family Methylobacteriaceae; genus Microvirga; species Microvirga lotononidis. The sequence goes on from NZ_CP141050.1 coordinate 388,675, forward strand.
GAGATCCAGTATTCCAGCCGCACCCGCGCCACGACCGACCACTTCCGCAGTCTGCAGCAGGTACGAAATTCGATCGCGCGGCTGCTGGATGACCTGCCGCCGGCTCTTCGGGAACATCCCGAGGTGAACTTCCTGGAAACGGTCGCCGACAGGAAGGTCTATAGCCTGATCCAGCTGATCTATCGCTCGAAAAACTACGAGGGTGAGTCAAGGGATTACGAGTTCTCGCGGCGGACCATGGAAGAGCATTGGAAGGCTGGCTACCAGGACGCCCGGCGCACGCTGCGTCACCCCGAAGTGCTCCAGCGGCCTGACGGCCAGGATGGAATCCGCACATTCGATCTTGCAGTTGACGGGCGGGAATAGCAGGCAGGCTGCGAGACAGTCAGGCAGTTCAGTCTGCGTTGCGTACTGGAATCAATGCGCCCAGGGGGCAAGGACGCTTGCCTTGCCGCCCCACGAATGAGCCACTCGATCCACACTGGAGGACTGACCCATGCACGAAGACACCGTTCGGACCAGAGCCTTCGCGATGCCTCTGACGAGCCCCGCCTTTCCGATCGGGCCCTATCGCTTCCACAATCGGGAGTATCTCATCATCACCTACCGGACCGACCCACAGAAGCTGCGCGAACTTGTCCCGGAGCCGCTCCAGATCGACGAGCCGCTGGTGAAGTTCGAGTTCATCCGCATGCCTGACTCGACCGGCTTCGGCGATTACACCGAGAGCGGACAGGTCATCCCCGTCTCGTTCCGGGGCCGCAAGGGCGCTTACAGCCACTGCATGTTCCTCAACGATCACCCACCGATTGCCGGCGGGCGCGAGCTGTGGGGATTTCCCAAGAAGCTTGCGAATCCTATCCTCCGTGCGGAAATCGACACCTTGGTCGGCACGCTCGACTATGGCCCGATGCGCATCGCGACCGCCACGATGGGCTACAAGCACCGGGCGGCCGATCTCACAAGCGTGAAGGCTGCGCTTCAGGAGCCGAATTACCTCCTCAAGATCATCCCGCATGTCGACGGTACTCCACGCATCTGCGAACTCGTCGAATATTACCTGGAGGATATCGACCTGAAAGGGGCCTGGACTGGTCCAGCATCCCTAAGGCTATGGTCGCACGCGCTGGCGCCATTGGCGGAGCTGCCGGTGCTAGAGGTGGTTTCGGCCTCCCACATCCTCGCCGATCTGACGCTTGGGCTCGGCAAGGTCGTTCACGACTACTTGGCTGGATCCGAGCCGTCTCGGCAGAAAGGAAGAGCCCATGAACTTACGAAATGAAGTTTTATCCGATTCGCCCGCCGCGAGCGGTTCCCGCCAGAGCCGTCTGCGGGACAAAGTGGCTGTCATCACGGGAGCAGCAAGCGGCATCGGCAAGGAAATTGCGCTGATGTTCGCACAGGAGGGGGCGAAAGTGGTCATCGCCGACCTCGATCCGAAGGCGGCACATGAGACTGCGGGTGCCATCGACCCGACCGGCCAGCGCTCGCTCGGGGTTGCCATGGATGTCAGCGATGAGGAGCAGGTCGAAGCCGGTATGAGGCAGGTGATCGAAGTCTTTGGGCGCCTCGACATCCTGGTCAGCAACGCGGGGGTCCAGATCGTCGCTCCCATCGTGGAGTTCGATTTCGCCAAATGGAAGAAGCTGCTTGCCATTCATCTGGATGGGGCGTTCCTCACCACCCGCGCCGCCCTGCGGCAGATGTACCAGCAGAAGACCGGCAGCATCATCTACATGGGATCCGTGCACTCCAAGGAGGCCTCGCCCCTGAAGGCGCCCTACGTCACTGCTAAGCACGGGCTAGTCGGCTTGGCCAAGGTCGTGGCGAAGGAGGGTGCAGCCTACGGGGTCCGCGCCAACGTGATCTGCCCAGGCTTCGTGCGCACGCCGTTGGTCGAGAAGCAAATTCCGGAGCAGGCACGCGAGCTCGGCATTTCGGAGGCGGAGGTCGTGAAAAACGTGATGCTGAAGGAGACCGTCGACGGCGAGTTCACGACCGTGCAGGACGTAGCGGAAACAGCGGTCTTTCTGGCGGCTTTCCCATCGAACGCGCTCACCGGCCAGACGGTTGTGGTCAGCCATGGGTGGTTCATGCAGTAGCGAGGATGCTCGCATGAATGAGCAGGCACCATTTCCTCAACCCGCGCGGGACGAAGCTGCGCCATCCTCGGTCGCTGGTCCGTCACCATCCGCTTCACCCCCCGAGGCGCCACCCAAGGCTCCGAAGGCCGCCGCCCTTGTTGTGTCGGTGACCGTCGCGGCAATTGTCGGTCTGTCACTCTGGTATCTGATTCAGCCGCAACCCCTGTTGGTGCAGGGAGAGGCGGATGCGACACGCATCGACATTGCGGCCCGCGTCGAGGGGCGGGTCGAGACGCGTCCGATTTCACGGGGCGAAAGCGTCGCGGCGGGGCAGGTCCTCGTCACCATCGACAACCCGCAGCTTCTCACCAAGCTGCGGGAGGCGGAGGCCGCGAAGACGGTCGCCCTGGCGGACCTCGCCCGAATTCAGGTGGGCACGCGGGCCGAAGTCATCGCCCAGCGCAAGGCTGCCGTCGCCGCAGACCAGGCGAACGTGACCCTCGCTCAGCAGACCTATGATCGCACCAGTCAGCTCACCTCTCGCGAGTTTGCCTCTGTCCAGAGGCTCGACGAGGTAACGGCGAGCCTTGACGTCGCCAAACAAAGTCTCGAGCGGTCGAAGCTCGCCTATGAGGAGGCCGTGGCAGGCTATACCGCCGAGGAGCGCGGAGTCGCCCAGGCCAATGTCGTCAAGGCCGAGGCTGCCATCGCGACGCTGCAAGCCCAGGTTATCGAGCTGACCGTCAAGGCCCCAATCGCCGGGCAGGTCTATCAGATCGGCGCGGAACTCGGCGAGTTCGTCTCCCCCGGAGTTCCTCTCCTGTCTCTGATCGATCTGAGCGATGTGTGGCTGCGGTTCGATCTGCGGGAGGATCTCGTCAAAGGCGTCAAGGTCGGCGACCGGCTTCAGGTGCGGGTCCCGGCCCTCGGCGACAGCTCGGTGCCGGTCGAGATACGGACGATCGCCACGCGCGGGGAATATACCGGCTGGCGTGCCACACGCGCGACCGGTGACTTTGATCTCCGGACCTTTGAGGTCCGGGCCTATCCGGTCGACAGGATTGCCGCTCTGCGTCCCGGCATGAGCGTGTATGTCGACTGGCCCAGGGAGCGGTGATGGCTACCGTCAGGCCCGGCATTCTGCGGGTGGCGATCCGCGAGGTCGTCTGGATCGCCCATGACCGCGTCGCGCTGCTGTTGGTCGTCGGAATTCCGCTCCTCGCGTTCACCCTGCTGGCGGCGACCTTCAGCAACGCGGTCATTCGGAACCTGCGGGTCGACGTCGTTGATCAGGACCGGTCCCAGACGTCGATGATCTTCGTCCAGGCGATCAATGCGGCTCCGACGGTCGATGTGACCTCTCGGTCGTCCGATCTCACGGGTGCGATGCGTGCGATCCGGTCGGGCGAGGCGATTGCCGCGGTCTACATCCCGCAGGACTTCGAACGCGATATTCTCGCCGGACGACGCCCGCAGATCGTGATCTTCCACAACAAGCAGTACTACACGCCGGGCAATATCGCGTCGGGTGGGCTGCAGGCGGCGATCGCCGCGGCCGTCGCGACGCTGCCGAAGGGCGGCAACGGCTCCGGGACCTTCACGCCCGGCCCACTCGTCGTGGAGCAATATGTCCTGACCAATCCCGCGCTCAACTATGTCCAGTTCCTGTTGCGGGCGGTTCTCCCCACGGTCCTCCATGTGATCACGGCCATCGCCGGAGGCTATGCCGTCGGCTCGGAGTTTCGCTTGCGGAACCTGCGAGAGTGGATCGATGCCGCGGGGGGCAGTCCGCTGACTGCGCTCGTTGGCAAGCTGGCTCCCTATTTCGGCATCTTCATCGTCATGATGGCCGTGGAACTCGGCATCATTCATGGCCTGTTCCAGATTCCCTTCCGGGGTGATCCGATCCTGGTCGGGGCGGCCGCGTGTCTCCTCATCGTGGCCTATCTCGCCCTAGGATCGCTCCTCCAGCTTCTCGTCAGAAACCTCGCTCTCGGTCTCGCGCTGACAGGCATCATCTGCTCGCCCGCCTTCGGATTTGCCGGCGTGGGATTTCCAATCCTGGGGATGGGAACGTTCGGCCGCGCCTGGGGAGCGCTGCTGCCTCTACGCTGGTACATTCAAATCCTGTTCGATCAGGCCGCACGCGGCGTGCCACCGCGGGACACGGTGGAACCGTTCATGGTGCTGTGCACGCTGGTCGTCATTTACTTCGGCGTGGCCTGGCTCAGGCTGCGCACTGTCGCTCGAGCTCCGATCCCGAATGCTCCCGACAAGGTTGTTCGTGAGGCCCCGGATCAGGCAGGCGTTGTCGGCGCCTTCTCGACCGAGTACGGGCGTGTTCTTCGGGACCCCGGGGTGTTCGGTCTGATGGTTCTCGCCCCGATCATTTATGGCCTGCTTTATCCCCAGCCCTACCTCGGCCAATTGCTGCGCAAGGTGCCGATCGCCGTCGTGGACAATGATACATCCGACCTCAGCCGATTGCTAATTCAAATGCTGGATGCCGACGAAGCGATCCGGGTCGCTGTCCGTGCCGATACGCTGGCGGATGCGCAGGCGGCGCTCGGGAGACGTGAGGTGTTCGGGATCGTGGGCATCCCGGCCGGTGCGGAACGGGAGGTCTTCAAGGGGAACAGTGCCCGGCTGCCCGCCTATGTCGATTCCGCCTATTTCCTCCTCTACAATCGCGCCGTGCAGGGCATCTCGGAGGCCACGGGCGCGGTTTCGTCCGACCTGATCGCTCGGGGTGCACGCTCCGACGGCAGTCTGTATCGAGCGGCCCTGGTCAAGAGCGCTCCCGTGGAGGTCCTCAACCAGCCGCTGTTCAATCCCACGAGCGGCTATGGCAGCTACATCGTCCCCGCTGCGTTCATCCTGATCCTGCAGCAAACCTTGCTCATGGGCGCCGCGACGCTCGGCGGCGTTGCGTTCGAGCAGGGAGGGCTTGGAGCCCGCCGCCGCCGCGGGATGGCCGCAGCGGTGCTCGGGCAGGGCCTGGCGCATCTCCTTCTCGCGCTGCCGGGGTTCGCTCTCTACGTTATTGTCCTGCCGCGGGCCTATGGCTTCACGGCCGTCGGCCGTGTGCCGGAGGTGTTAGCCCTCGGGATCCCGTTCATTCTTGCTGTGAGCTTCATGGGACAGTTCGTCGGCGCATGGTTCAGGCGCCGCGAAACGGCGGTCCTGCTTCTCATTGCCATCAGCCTGCCGCTGTTTTTCCTGGTGGGGGTGTCCTGGCCGTTGGAAGCCATTCCCAACAGTCTCAGAATCGCGAGCAGGGCCTTTCCGAGTACATCGGGAATTGACGGGCTCGTGCGCCTGAACCAGATGGGAGCGACCCTGGCCGATGTGTCGAGCGACTGGTCCCGGCTGTGGATCCTGGCCACGCTCTATGCCGTCCTGGCCATCCTGACATCGTGGCTTGTCAGCATGCGGGGAGGGCCGATGTTCCCCGGATCTAGGCTACCGCTGAAGTTGGCTTTGGTCGCTGCCGTGGCACTCGGAAGCTTGGAATCTCTCGCGGCTCACGCCCAGGGGTCCAAGCCCAGTGCGACGAACCCTGGCCTGGTCCGAAAGACCGAAATCCACGTCGCCCCTGAGATCAACGGACGGCTCGTTTCGATTGCGGTCCGGCCAGGCCAGCATGTCCACAAAGGGGATGTCCTGGCCGGTATCGACAATCCGGAAGTGGCGGCCTCGGTTGAAGAAGCGAAAGCCGCCGCGGCTGCGGCCAAAGCTGAGCGGGACCATGTCTACGCCGGCGTCCGGGCCGAAGAAGTGGCCATTGCCGCCGAGGCGATCCGGACAGCGGAGGCCAACCTGCTCCTGGCGCAACAGGAAAGTGCCCGCGCGACAACGTTATCGTTGCGAGGCTATTCCACAGGTCAGCAGCTCGACGAGAGCAGGGCAACGCTCGCCAAGGCACAGGCCGATCTCGATCTCAAGCGGGCGCAGTTTGCGGCGGCGAATGCGGGACCCACGGCGGAAGAACGCAGTCTGGCCGATGCGAGGGTCGCTCTGGCGTTGGCAACGGTAGACGACCTTCAGGCGAAGCTCGACAAGACAACGCTGCGGTCCCCGGTCGACGCCATGGTCCGCGTCCTGGTCGCCGAGCCCGGCGAGATCCTGTCGCCGGGCAAACCTATCATGACCATCGAAGCCGACGGGCCGCCGTGGTTCACGTTCACCCTGCGCGAGGACACTCTCGGCGATCTGACTATAGGCGGAAGGGTTTCGCTGCAGACGAGCCTTGGGCATCCCATCGAGGCGCAGGTCACCGAACTGCGGCCGTTGGGAGAATTCGCCACCTGGCGAGCCGCAAGAGCAGTTGGCGATCACGATCTCAATAGCTTCCTGGTGCGGCTTGAGCCGTCGACCGGCGGTGAAGACCTTGAGCCGGGCATGACCATTTGGCTCTCCCAGTGAGGACAACTGAATCGCCATCGGCGTTCTCGGCATCCCTTTATGAACCCGGTGCAGGCAATGCCGCGTGGCGAACCGGGTGCCTTCGACTCCACCGTTCCGGTATCGGCACTTCGGTCGCCAGAAGGCGGCCCATTTTGTTTCACAGGCTCCCATGCCACGGGCATTTGTGCTATGATTGGAGATGTTCTCAGTGGAGTTGAACCCGGACAGGCGGGGGGCCGCCTCATGATGGAGTTCGTCCGCTATCATCTGGGGATCGAAGCTCCGGACCGCAACTTCGATTCCGCCCTTCAGGTCGTCCTCGACGATCTCAACGTCCTTCGCGGCGAGGATCTGTTCATGCCGAGCTTTTCGGCACTCGACTGGATCTCACGTCTTTCGTGAGCCGGCGGCCATCGAGGGAGGACGATCAATGACCATTCTCGCCAAGATACGTCTCTCCAAGCCACTTGCCGCAGCCACGGCCGTGCTTGCCCTGGGCACGGCCGTTGCCGCGCAGGACAAACACGCGCTGACATCGCCGAGCGGAATTGCGTTCTCTGACTTCAGAGGATACGAGGATTGGGCGGTGGTTTCGTCCGCCCGAACCGACGAAGTGCTCAAGGTGATCGTCGCCAACCCGACCATGATCGCGGCGTACAAGGCCGGCGTTCCGGGCAACGGCCAGCCCTTCCCGGATGGCTCCAGGATCGCGAAGCTTCAGTGGAAGCCGAAGAAGAGCACGGAGGCTCCCTTCGTGGTGGACGTGCCGGATGTCTTCACCCAGGCTTTCGTCATCGAAAAGGACAGCAAGAGATTTCCGGACAGCGGCGGATGGGGCTATGCACTGTTCAACTACGAACCCGTGTCCGACGCGTTCACGGCCGATCCCAGCCCCTCGGATTGCGGACACGCGTGCCATGTCGCTGTGAAGGCGAAGGATTACATCTTCCACCCGTATCAGAAGCGTTGAGCCGCGCATGCTCCCGACATTGAAGCACTACGTTTTGCATCTCCCCGGGCTGCAGAGTGGCGCAAGAGATCGCCGTTCGTCGACAAGGGAGGGTAGTCATGAAGATCGTGGTCATCGGCGGCACTGGCCTGATCGGCTCGAAGACTGTCGCCATTCTGCGCCAAGGTGGCCATGAGGTTGTCGCCGCCTCGCCGCAAAGCGGCATCAACAGCATCACCGGCGAGGGGCTCAAGGAGGCCATGGCCGGTACACAGGTGGTGATCGACCTCGCCAATTCGCCCTCGTTTGAAGACAAGGCGGTGCTGGAATTCTTCGAGACCTCCGGCCGCAATCTTTTCGCAGCGGAGGTCGCAGCCGGCGTCCGGCATCATATCGCGCTCTCCATCGTGGGGACGGACCGGGCGCCCGACAACGGCTATTTCCGCGCCAAGGTCGCCCAGGAGAAGCTGATTGAGACCTCCGGCATTCCCTACACCATCATCCGCTCGACCCAGTTCCTGGAGTTCCTCCGCGTCATCGCCGATTCAAATGCAGATGGAAACAGGATCAGGCTATCACCCGGCCTGTTCCAGCCCATCGCGGCGGACGATGTGGCTGCCATCGTTGCCGATGTGGCGCTTGCGACGCCGCGAAACGGCATCGTCGAGATCGCCGGCCCGGAACGGGCGCCGTTCCACGAAATCGTCGCCTGTTACCTGAAGGCGCTCGGCGACCCGCGTGAGGTCGTGAGCGACCCTGAGGCCCGCTACTGGGGCGGCCGGGTCGAGGAGCACTCGCTCGTGCCATTGGGAGAGGCGCGCCTCGGCCGCATCCGCCTCGACGAGTGGATCAGCCGTTCACGGACGGCAGCCTGACCTGCATTGGAGATAGACCCGGGGAGCTCCCTGGCAGGAGGTGAGCCAAGGCGACGAATGATGGAGGCGACGATGAGGATCAAACTCATTGCATTGGCCCTGCTATGCCTCATGAGCGGCACGGCGACGGCTCAGGAGCCGAAGGTCGCCCCGCTCATGTCCAAAGATCTTGCGGAGAATCCCGGCAGGGAAGTTCTGATGATCACCGTCGAACATGCGCCCGGCGGGTCGAGCGCTATTCACCGACACAATGCACATGCATTTGTTTACGTCCTGGAGGGCTCCGTTGTGATGCAGCTGAAGGGTGGACAGCAAGTAACGCTGACACCAGGACAGACCTTCTATGAAGGCCCGGACGATGTTCACGTCGTTGACCGGAACGCGAGCGCTACTAACCCGGCGAAGTTCCTGGTGTTCCTGATCAAGGACAAGGGTGCTCCAGCGCTCGTGCCGGCAAAGTGATGGCTGGATGAGAAAAACGGGGCAAGACTCTGTGTCGAGTACGGATGCCAGTGCGTCAGCGCTAATGCCAGCGAGACGCAACCGACCAAACTCCTCGCGGTTGGCGGTGGTGGACACGAAAGAGACGGAACTGACGGCCGCGTTCGGGAGCTGAGGGGGTAGCGCCATGGCGAGAACCTACCGTGAAGTGGCAATCGAGGACATGATAAGAACCGTCGAAGAAGCAATGAGCCGGGTGATTGACTACTGGGGAGACCTGCCGCTGCCGATGAAAGAAGCAGTCGAGCAGTTTCGCGCCCAACTGGGGGCGGCCATTGATTCCGTGGAATTCGTCAAGAAGGCACTCGACAGACAAGTCCCCGAAACTGGCTATTGGGATGGCCCTCCCTGATGGTTTCGATGGCCGACGTATGGACACTTTGTGCGGGGCCGCCAAGGCAGCCGGCCCCGCAGACTCAGTTCACGCCGCTTGGTCGCTTGCCTTCACGTCCTTCCCGCGAAGGAAGGCCAGGATCTCCGGGTTCACGATCTCGGGATGGGTCTGGCACAGGCCGTGCGGCAGGTCCTTGTAGGTCTTGACCGGCACCGTCAAATTAACGAGCTGAGGGCAAAGCGCGTCCCTGAATCGCCAGATCAGAAGCTCCTGGCAGCGCCTGTCACCTCGGGCCAGGCAGTAAAGGCCTGTGAGCGGGCCTCGCGACGTTCAGCGGCGTTGCTGTTGGCGGAACGGCGGAAGAGGTTGGCCACCTGATCGTGGACTGAAAGGAAGCGTTGAGCCTGACCGGCTGACTTGAAGCGCTTCATGATGCGCTCGCGTCTTCGGGTCGGTTGGTGGCTGTTTTCCGGTCGATTGTTTAAGCCCTTATGCTGCCGATGCTCGACACCCGGCATTATAGCTCGCTTGGCCGCGCCGTAGCTTGCGAGTTTATCGGTAATCATCACGCGCGGTGCGATGCCTTGCTTCTTGAGCAGCTTGCGCAACAGCCGCTTGGCTGCTGTGGCATTGCGGCGGCTCTGGACCAGGATGTCGAGCACGATCCCATGTTGGTCGACAGCACGCCAGAGCCAGTGCTTTCGGCCTGCAATGCTGATGACAACCTCGTCGGAGTGCCACTTGTCACCGGCTGCCGGAAGACGGCGGCGGATCTGGTTGGCAAAGTTCTGACCGAACTTCAGCGCCCACTGTCGCACCGTCTCATGACTGACCAGGATCCCGCGGCGGCCAGCATTTCCTCCACCATCCGCAGGCTGAGCGGGAACCGAAAGTACAGCCAGACGGCATGGCTGATGACCGCGGCCGGAAAGCGGTGGCGAGCATAAGGAGAATGACGCGTGTTCTTCATCCCTCCTCTATGCCTCTTTCCGGTCACCTACCGGTTAACCTGACGCTACCGGCCAAACTCCTGAAGGTTACGCCCAAAGCTGTCGACTTAATGTTGGTGCAGTTGGGAGGTGCCCTGCCGCGGGAGCTGACTGGCCGGCGGCGTTATCGGGCCTGGGACATCGTCTAAGGAATGCGAGGCTGCCGGCAGCCTGCCCCGACACAGAGCCAAAGGCAGGTACCGGCTGCTAAGCAGACCCTCGCACGCCCAGGCTGAACGGCTCACATGATTACCGGAAGTCCGGGCGTCTATTCCTCGCGTGGACGGGGACCCGAACGGGAGCGCCGTTCCGAGCCCGGCGCTCTTCTTCCTCTGCCAAGACCTCCAGATGCACGGCTGTCGCAAGGAGATGGCTACGGTCTGTAAAGGAGGAGCAGATCAGAGGTCTCGTTGGGGGCCAACTGAACGCCGTGCAACAGTCGGCATGCGCGGGGCTCTCGGGGATACAGGCCGGCTGCCCGGTCTGGCGATGGGCAGCGTGCCGAAACGGGTCCGATACTCGGTCGGACACACGCCCGTGTGGCGTTTGAACAGGCCGCGAAAGAACATCACGTCATCGTAGCCGACAGCTTGGCTCACCTCCTGGACCGTCTGCTGCCCGTCCTCCAGGAGCCGCTTGGCCATGGCGACCCGCAGGGCATGGATGTAGCTCAATGGGGTATGCCCCGTGGCATCCTTGAAACGCCGCAGGAAGTTGCGTGGGCTCATGCCGACGCGCATGGCGAGAGCATCCATGCTGATGGGCTTCTGGCAGTGCTGGCGGAGCCAGTCCTGGGCATGCCGGATGCCTTCGTCGTGGTGATCCGTGCGGAGCGCCACATCGGCAAAGACGACCTGCCAGGTGCGCGGCATCTCGATCAGGAGAGCCTTGGCGCATTCCAGAGCGAGATCCCGGCTGCCGAACCGCTCGACCAGATACAGGCTCAGGTCGGCCGCCGAGTTGATGCCACCGCCGCAGAAGACATCGCCGGCATCGGTGATAAGGTAGTCCGGCTGCCAATCCACAGCGGGAAAGCGTTGCCGATAGACGTCGGCCAGCCCCCAGTGGGTGGTCGCACGTTTGCCGTCGAGGAGGCCAGCTTCCGCCAGCAGAGCCACCCCAGAGCATACGCCGGCGATCTTCGTTCCCTCCGCCGCCCAGCGGCGCAGCCAGGGAACGACCCCGGCATTGCTCTCGATCACGGAGTCGATGACGTAACCCGTGTGCACTAGCGTCTCGAGGGGCAGGCCGCCAGCGGGAACGAAGACGAGATCGGGGCGCTCCACCTTCTCCAGGGCACAGGCGGGGGTCAGCGAGACCAATTTGTCCGTGACGGCCGGCTCGCCCCCGACCGAGGCCGTCGTCACGCGGAAGCGTGGCACCGGCGCCCGGCCCTCCAGCAGGTTCCAGAGTACACCGGCGTTGCGGAAGATCTCCATCGGCAGAAGAGCCGTCGAGGCGCATCCGCCATTGAGAAACAGAACGGCCACACGGAGCATCGGAAACTCTCCCTGGCGGCTTTGCCCCTCCAGTTTGTCATAATCGCCCAGCCCGGGGAAGGCCGGCTTGGCGTAGCATGGAGCCAATCCATCCACCATCGCTTACTCGCCATTCCAAGTCCCTGCGTGGCAGTAAGTCGAAGGAGGGAAAAGACCATGATGACGATATCTCCTCTGGCGCGGGAATCATTGGCACGGCCATGCCGAAACCGGTTACATCGAACACTGCTCCTGGGCACGGCAGCTGTTTTATGGACAGTGTTGACAGGTCCGTTGGCCCGGGCCGATGAGACGTGCCTGTCGCCCTACATGGCCAAGATCACTGGCGAGGAGGAATTCGTCTACGTCTGGACCCTCGGTGTCGAAGGGGTCGGCGACGGCATGGACAAGCTCGTCACGGTCGATGTGCGGAAGAACTCGCCTACCTTCGGCAGGGTGATCGATACGGAATCGGTCGGCGGGCGCGGCGAGGCTCACCACGGCGGATTTACGGATGACCGCCGCTCCTTCTGGGCGGCCAGCCTGTCCGACAGCAAGCTTCACATTTTCGATGTGGCAAGCAACCCCGCCAACCCCAAGCTGGTCAAAACCATCAACGACTTCGTCGAAAGGAGCGGCGGCGTTGCAGGACCGCACGGGGCCTATGCCTTGCCTGGACGCATGCTGATCCCGGGCTTGTCGAACACCCATCGGGACGGACGCACAGGGCTCGTCGAGTATACCAACGACGGGCAGTACATCACCACGCACTGGATGCCGACCACCGAGAGCCCGCAGGGAGCGGCCGTGGAGACGATTGCCGACGGCTACGGCTACGATGCTCGCGTTCTTCCCCGCAAGAATGTCCTGCTCACCTCGTCCTTCACCGGGCTCGACAACTACATGCGCCCGCTCGGCGAGGTCGCCAAGGACCCGGAGGCTCTGAAGCGGACCGGTCAGACCATGGTCCTGTGGGACTTCCATGCGCGCATGCCGAAAAAGGTGTTCCACGTTCCCGGCGCCCCGCTGGAGATCCGGTGGGCTTCGGGACCCTACAACAACTATGCCTTCACCTCGACGGCCCTGACCTCGAAGCTGTGGCTCGTGTACGAGTCAGCAGATGGAGAGTGGAAGGCCGAGACGGTTGCAGATATTGGCGACCCGTCGAAATTGCCGTTGCCCGTCGACATCAGCCTGAGCGCCGACGACCGGACGCTGTTCGTCGACAGCTTCATGGACGGCATGACCCGGGTCTTCGACGTCTCCGATCCGCACAAGCCGCAGCAGATCTACGAGCAGAAGATCGGCAGCCAAGTCAACATGGTCTCGCAAAGCTGGGACGGGAAGCGGCTCTATTACACCAGCTCGCTCCTGGCCAATTGGGACAAAACCGGAGCTGACAACGAGCAGTTCCTGAAGGCCTACACCTGGGATGGGAAGCAACTGGCGCCGCGATTCGAGATCGACTTCCTGCGCGAGGGGCTCGGGCGCCCGCACATGATGTCGTTTGGCTCGGCGAGCCTCTATTCCAGCTGACCTCCTGCAGGCGGGAGGACGCGTCCCGCCTGACCCAGCATAGGAGGATCCAATGCGCGGATTTGCCATCGCCCGACTGGCGCTCTTCGTCACGCTCTGTGCCGCGCCTGTGGCTGCGCCGGCTCATGATCCGCATGGCCCCAAGCAAAGCGCCGGTCCGGGCACCGGCTATGCCTTTCCGCTGCCGGAACCCGGATCCTACCTGCTGCCGGCCATTCGATCCGCCGCCGGGGGCAGCGTCCTCGACGAGAGCGGACGGCCGCATGATCTGATGGAGTTTCTCCGGGGCCGGATCACGGTTCTGGCATTCTTGTACACGCGGTGCGGAGACATTTGCCCGACCGCGACGCTGCAGATGTCTCGGCTTCAGGACTTGGCCATAAAGGACCGGCAGCTTGCCGGACGCATGCACCTCGTTTCAATGAGCTTCGATCCGGACCATGACACGCCCAGCGCCATGGCGGAATACGCGGCAGGCTGGCGTTCCACCGAAGCCGACGCCCCCCCATGGCATTTCCTGACGGCGCCTGATTGGGCCGCGCTCGCGCCCGTGCTCGCCGCTTACGACCAGGCCGTCGACGCGAAGCCCGATCCGGGCGCGGCAGGCGGACCGCTGTATCATATCTTCCGTGCCTTCCTGATCGACCCCTCAGGCCGTATCCGCAACATCTACAGCCTGGACTTTTTCGATCCGGATTTGGTGCTCACCGACATCCGAACCCTGACGATCGACCCGGGGGAGGATGATCGACGCATGCCCACCGAGAGATGAGGCACGCACCTTGCACATGAAAGGACGCTCAGATGACGACGCTTTCCATTGCCACGATCGACGGCCGCACGATGGCGATTCTGCCCGAGGCGCTGCTCGCCCTGAAGGGTGGCCTGCGCGGGCCGGCCCTGGTCAAGGATGAGGACGGTTATGACATGGCACGCAGCATCTGGAACGGCATGGTCGACCGCTCGCCGGGACTGATCATCCGCTGCCATGGAGCGGCTGATGTCATGCACGCGGTCGACTTCGCGCGCGAGCACGATCTGGTCGTCGCCGTGCGCGGGGGCGGGCACAACATCGCCGGCAACGCCGTCTGCGAAGGCGGGCTGATGATCGACCTCTCGCCGATGGACTTCGTCCGGGTCGATCCTGCCGCCCGGCGCGCCTGGGTCGGGCCCGGTGCGAAACTCAACGATGTCGACCGGGAAACCCAGGCCTTCGGGCTCGCCCTGCCCAGCGGAATCAATTCGACGACCGGGATCTCCGGCCTGACGCTGGGCGGCGGGTTCGGGTGGCTGACCCGCAAGTTGGGGCTCACCATCGATAGCCTCGTCTCGGCCGACGTGGTCACCGCGGACGGCCGGCTCCTGCGGACCAGCACGAACGAGAACCCGGACCTGTTTTGGGCCATCCGGGGCGGAGGAGGGAACTTCGGGATCGTCACTGCCTTTGAGTTCAATCTCCACCCGGTCGGGCCGGAGGTTCTCTCCGGACTTGTGGTGCACTCCTTCGATCAGGCGGACGCGCTGCTCAGAGCCTACCGCGAGGCTGTGAACCATGCGCCCGAGGAACTCACGTGCTGGGTGGTGATGCGCCAGGCCCCGCCGCTTCCATTCCTGCCGCCGGAATGGCACGGGCGTGCGGTCATGATCCTTGCCATGTGCTACGTGGGCGATCCCGCCGGGGGTGAGAAGGCCACGAAGGAACTCCGGTTGCTGGGCCATCCCATCGCGGATGTCGTCGGGCCGCACCGGCTTGTCGACTGGCAGGCGGCCTTCGACCCACTTCTGACCCCGGGCGCGCGCAATTACTGGAAGAGCCATGACTTTGAGACGCTCCAGGACGGCGCATTGGATGTGATTACCCAGGCAGTCCGGACGCTGCCAGGCCCCGAATGCGAGCTGTTCATCGCCCATGTCGGCGGCGCCATGAGCCGGGTTGCGCCGGAGGCCACGGCCTACCCGCAGCGCTCAGCGCATTTTGTCATGAATGTCCACACCCGCTGGCGCGAGAGCAAGGACGACAACGCCTGCATCGCATGGGCGCGGAAGCTGTTCCGGGCCACGGAGCCATTCGCAACGGGCAGCGCCTATGTCAACTTCATGCCGGAGGATGAGACCGACCGGGTCGAGAAGATCTATGGGGCGAACTACCGCCGCTTGGCCGAGCTCAAGGGGCGCTACGACCCGCGCAACATATTCCGGATGAACCAGAACATCCGGCCGGCGCAATGATCAGGACACCAATGCCTATGCCAGTAAGTTCTCGGGCAGATTGCGCTCCGGATCAGCACGAGCGCAATCTGCCTCAGGAAGTGCCGCGGGCCTTCGCCGGAGCTGTGCTCGACCGTGAGCGCTATCGCTCGGCGTCAAGATGGAACGCCATGGGGTTCGCCATGACATTGCAGGACTTTGCCTGGCTTGCTACGACCATCAGCGGTATCGGCGTCATCTTCACGCTGATCATCTTTTCCATCCAGATTCGCGAGAACACTCGTGCCGTGCGGGCCTCGACCTTCCAGCAGGTAGTGAACTCCTTCGCCTCAATCTCCTTCGATATCGCGCGGGACCGATCGCTGGTCGATCTCTACATCCGGGCCGGGCGGGACTTTACCGCGCTCAATGAGGCGGAGCGGGTGCAGTACAGCTTCATGCTGCTCAGCTTCTTGCGTCGAGCGGAGAACGTCTACGTGCAGAGCGAAATCCGCACAATCCATGCGCCGCACTGGTCCGGCATCCGCGAAAGCAACAAGGCCGTCATGGCGTCTCCCGGCGCGCGGGCTTGTTGGAGCGAAATCAGGAATCGGCACAATCCGCATTTCCGCGCCTTCATTGATGAACTCATTGCCGAGGATGCAGGTTCTGGCGAAAGAGATTGGAGGCTGGATGCCGTGCGCGTCAGAATGGGATGACGATTGCTGCTGCTTGCCCCTTCGACAATCCCAAGAGCTGCGCCATTGATTGTAGTCTGTTCCCGAGTGCTCTTGGGCGGAAAACCGCATGCAGATCCTTGAAGCGCCAATAGCGTTTCCTGGTGAAAAAACCGAAAGGCTGCATTCTGGAACATCTCGGACGAAACGCTTTGGTCTGCTCGTGAGGCGGTGATCGGATCTCTATTTCATTTGCTGATCGTTACTCTTTGATCCAAGCCGGACATTGAGAACTTGGACGAGGTACTGGGCCTCTCTGCGAAGGAAGAGGTGGAGGGCACAATGAATCTCGAGGCGTGGCTGCGGAATATGGGTCTGGAACGGTATGTTCAGATCTTTCGCAGCCATGACATCGATGCCGATGCCTTGCTCGACCTGACCGAGGCCGATTTCAAGGAGCTCGGCGTTACTCTTGGCCACCGCAAGAGGCTTCTTCGGGCAATCGTTGCCTTCAAGGCCCCGAAACACCTGGAGACACCACGTGCCGCCAAGCCGATCCTTTCGCGACCAATGCCGAAAGAAGCAGAGCGCCGCCATCTGAGCATCCTGTTCTGCGATCTCGTCGGCTCGACTGCGTTGGCGAGCCGGTTGGACCCTGAAGACATGCGCGACGTGCTCTGGACATACCAGCAGGTTGCGGCGGACAGGATCCGGCGTTTCGAGGGGCACGTTGCCAAATACATGGGTGATGGGATCCTCGCGTATTTCGGCTGGCCCTACGCTCACGAGGAAGACGCCGAACGGGCTGTCCGCACCGGCCTCGCGCTCGTAGCGGCGATCGGCGGGCTGACCGCCCCAGATGGCTCCCGGCTTGCCTGCCGGGTCGGCATCGCCACCGGACCGGTGATTATTGGTGATCGGGTCGGCAAGGGGGCCGCACGGGAAGAGGCGGTAATTGGGGAGGCGCCTAATCTGGCTGCGCGTCTGCAGGCCCTCGCGGCTCCCGGCGAGATCGTCGTCGGCGCGGCGACGCGACAGCTTCTCGGGGGGCTATTCGAATTCCACGATGTTGGCACGCACGAGCTTAAGGGGTTCGCGTTTCCTGTCCCGGCCTGGCGCGTTCTCGGGGATGGCATTGCGGCAAGCCGGTTTACAGCCCGGGTGGCAGGCCACCCGACGCCACTGGTCGGGCGCAAGCGGGAACTGGGGCAGTTATGCCAGCTCTGGACCCAGGCTAAAGGCGGCACCGGCCGCCTTGCCCTGATTGGCGGCGAACCGGGTGTCGGAAAGTCGCGCCTGACGCAGGCCCTTCAGGATCGATTGGCGCAAGAGTCCCATACCTGCCTGATCTACCAGTGCTCGCCCGTTCATCAGCAGAGCGTCCTGCATCCAGTGACAACGCAACTCGTGCGGCTGGCAGGTTTCAGTTCAAACGACCCTCCCGATGTCAAGTTGGACAAGTTGGAACGGCTGCTGGCCCGACCCGAAGGTCAAGCCGCAACGGGCACTCCCCTGCTGGCCGCCCTTCTTTCTCTGCCGACAGAGGGGCGCTATCCGCCATTGAACTTAAGCCCGCAGAGGCAAAAGGAGGTGACCCTCTGGGCTCTTATCGAGCATCTCGCCAGGCTTGCCGCCATTCGGCCCATGCTGATGATCGTCGAGGACCTTCACTGGGCCGATCCGACGACCCTGGAGTTTCTGGGCCGCGTGGTTCAGCGTCTGCCCACGCTCCCTGTCCTCGCGGTCTACACGTTCCGCCCGGAATTCGTGCCGCCGTGGACCCGCTCTGACTGCGCGGTCATGCTGGTCCTGAACCGACTCAGCCCGTCGGAAGGGCGTGCGCTCGTGGCCCACCTTGCCCACGGCCAGGGTCTTCCTGCTCGGACGATGCAACAGATTGCCGACAAGACCGACGGGGTGCCGCTGTTTGCGGAGGAGCTGACCAAGGCCGTCCTGGAGGCTCACCATTCGGAGCCGGCGACTGGCAGCGCACGGGTGTCCGATCCAGTGCTCACCCTGCCAGACACCCTCCAGGATTCTCTGATGGCTCGCCTCGATCGCCTGACGGGCGTCAGGGAGACCGCTCAAATCGGCGCCGTCATCGGGCGGGAATTCTCGTATGGACTTCTGGCCGCCGTCGCCCGGCGCGATGAAGCAGAGCTACAGAGCACTCTAGCCCGGCTGGTGTCAGCGGGAATCCTGTTCGTGCGTGGTCAGCCACCGGACGCGATCTACACGTTCAAGCACGCCCTGGTGCGGGATGCGGTCTACGCCACGTTGCTGCGCGCCCGGTGCCGTCAACTCCACACCCGGGTGGCCCGGTTGCTGGAGAAGCGCTTCCCCGGGATCGCCGAGCGGGAGCCGGAAACGGTGGCCCAGCATTACGAAGCCGCGGGCTTGGCTATGCAGGCCATCGCTTGGTGGCAGCACGCCGGCGAGCGTGCCAACAACCGTTCGGCAAATCAGGAGGCCGAGAACCACCTCAGGAGGGCGCTCGGCCTTATTGACCAACTTCCAGCCGACGCCGGACGCAGGCAGGCGGAGCTTCGGTTGCTGACGGTGCTCGGTCGGGTCCTGATTGCCCGAAGTGGTTATTCCAGCCCGGAGGTCGAGAAAGTCTACTCCCGCGCGAGACTGCTCTGCGAGACAGTCGAGCGGCAGGTGAATGCCTTTCCGGTTCTGCTGGGCCTCACGATCTACGCGGCGGTTCGCGCTGACCTCGACTCCGGGCTTGCGCTGAGCCAGCGGCTTCTGGAGCTGGCTAGGCGCGCGCGAGACCCTGTCCTGCAGGTTGAAGCGCAATACTCCGCCGGCATTACCCATCACTGGCGCGGCGAGCTCACCGAGGCGCGCCGGCACCTGATGGTGGCGGTCCGGATGTACCGGACCGGACAGCACAGAGCCCACCTCGCACACTATGGGCAGGATCCCGGTCCAATTTGCCTCTGTCGCGGCGCCGCAGTGCTGTGGCTCCTCGGCTACCCCGATCAGGCGGCGGCCCGAATGCGGGATGCGCTCGCCCTGGCGGACGAACTCGCCCACCCGTTCAGCCAAGCCTATGTTCTGACCTGGGCTGCCTGGTTGATGATCATCCAGCGCGACGGAGCCGGGGCAGCTCAGGCGATCGACCGCGCGCTCCGATTTGCCGAGGAACAGCAGTATCCCTATTGGATTGCAATGGCGACGACACAGGAGGGCTGGCTTTTGGCCCAGCAGGGGCACGCCACCCAGGCTATCGTTCGGATTAACGAGGGTTTGGCTCGCATGGATGCTATCGGCACGCGGGTGACTCATGCCTATGCGAGGGGCGTGCTTGGCGAGGTGCTGGCGGGGATCGGCAGAGCCTCCGACGGTGCCCAGCTGCTCGATCAAGCCATCGCCGACGTAAGACAGCACCACGAGGGATGGTGCGAGGCCGAATTGCTCCATCTGAGGGGCCGCGTCCTACTAGCCGCTCCCTCGGGCACGCGCTGTACCGCCGAAAGTTCCCTGCTGCTCGCGATTGAAAGGGCTCGCGAGCAGAGGGCAAAAGCCTGGGAGCTGCGCGCTGCCGTTAGCCTTGCCCAGCTCTGGAACAATCGGGGTTGCTGCAGCGAAGCCCGCGATCTTCTTGCTCCCGTCTGCAACTGGTTTACCGAGGGACTCGACACTGCCGACCTGCAGGATGCGAGGCGCCTGCTTGACGCACTCGGATGATACTTCTGCCGGGCTGCATGCTCGGCCGCGGCCTGAGACCGTGATGAGATGTACGAAGCGGCGTTGGTCTACTACGTTGTCCGACTTCTGCCGAGGCGCTCCTTTGGTCCGGAAGTTCGAGAGGAGAGACAAGCCATCCTGTTCGAAGTGCCGGTTCAAACCAAGAAAGCTTGGAATTTGGCCTTCTGAAAGGTTGCGCGTGATAGCTTTCTGTCTGTGAAAATGTCGGCACTTGGCATGCCTGAGACCTAAGCTCGAAGGCATCAATTCTACTCAAAGCGGACGTTCCGAAAGCACAGGGAATCTCGGTTCCTGACCCGGCGCGGACTGTTCCTGCCGGAACGCTGTCAAGCCTCAATGTTGAAGTGGAATAATCGCGCGACTCTGACGCGGGGAAGGCGCACAGACCCGAGACGGACGAAGCCGGCATACAGGACGGCTCCAAGCGAGGGCCCAACGATGTAGATCCATGGGTCTATCGAGACCCTGGCGATCAGGGCAGGTCCGAACCACCGAGCCGGGTTTGCGCTGGCCCCAGAGAGGGGAGCCTCCAACCATACCAACACCGAGAGCACGGCCGGCAGGGCCAAGGGCGTGAAGCTACGGGTACGGGGATGTGCCGCCATAGTGAAAATCGCCAGGATGAGCAGAAACGTCACTCCTGCCTCCCCGAGGAGAGCGGCCCAGACGGGAATGCCAACTCCCGGCTGCGGCGCACCAAACGCCACGCTTCGTCCCATGCGCCCCCAGCTCAGAAGAGGCCAAGCTCCGATAACGCTGCCGGCGAACTGAGCCAAGACGTAAAAGGTGGCATCACGCCACGCCAGCTTGCCCTCCAGCCAGAACGCGACCGTCACGGCAGGATTGATATGCGCGCCGCTGATGCGGCCGATCGGTGAAACCGCGATCAGCGCCCCGACCGAACCGAACAAGCCGCCGGTCAGAAACAGGCGCCAGCCTTCGCTCGGGATCAGTCTTGCCCCCGGACTGCCTTGCCCAAACATGAGAATAACCACCGACACGCCGACCAGAACCAGCAGGGCCGTACCGACGAACTCCGCCACGTACAGGTCAGGGTGCAGCCGCGCCGGCGGCAGGGGAAGGCCATGCAGAGGCCTGTCGCTGGCAGGTGGCGAAGGCGCACATTCAGCCGGCATGATCCGCCATGGTTGGCGACGTAGGGGCAGCCTGACTCAGGTTCCGGGCCGCTTCCTGCTGAGAGACCGCATGCGCGCTCTCAAACTGGCTCGGTGGAATGATCGGAACGGTAAGGCAGACGCTCTGTGTCGGCAGAACCCTGCGCCATCTCTGAATCAGGAGCTGATAGGCTTTGCCGACCGGCCGGATGTTCCGGTCCAAATCGTAAAGGCCGAGAGCGTTTACCCGGCCGTTCTCCTCCCGCAGGGCGGTATCCCAGTCAACCTGATCCGTCAGCGAGTACCAGGTGAACCCGACGATTGGGACGCCGCTGTTGCGCACCCGCATAACATTCGCCCATTCCTTCCGCAGCCAGGTTACAGCCTCGTCGCCGTTGAGGCCCTGCGCCAGATTCGTCTCCGTGTGCATGACGGGAAGGCGATAGCGTTCGTAATATTGCCGGGTGATCTCCGCATATCCGAAGATCTCGCCCGCAGCCCATGTACGTCCATCGGGAGCGACACGGTGTTCGTTCGTCACGTAGTAATCGTTGCCCATAATGCAGTGCTGCCGCAGGCGATGCGTCATGAAGAACTGGTATTCGTCGCGCGTCATGCCGTTGTCGAGGAGAAACTGGTACATCTCGGAATCGACGCGGCGGCCGTAATTGAGATCCAGCGACAAGAACCGGCGGGCGTTCATAATCTCTGCGTGGCCGATCGCATCAGGCTCGTCGGCATGGAAATACTCCGATGACTCGCTCTGTATGAAGATCGCGTCAGGGCGGATCTCGAGAATGGCGGCCATCGCCAGAATGTTCGCCTTCACGATGTGCTTGAGCGCCGTTACGAAAGCCGTGTCACTGCTCAACTGCTCGTTCCACCAGCCATATGCGGCCGAGAAGGTGGCACAGATGAACATCTCGTTCACGGGCGTGTAGAGCTGCACCCAGGGAAAGCGCTGCGCAAAGGCGCGCGCATAGTCCGCAAACAGCGTCGGGATCTCGGGATTCTGGAAGTTTCCGATCCAGTCCGGAACCCCGAAATGGCAGAGATCGACGATCGGGACGATGTCCATCGTCTTCAAGACACCGAAGGTCTGATCCGGGAAGCTCCAGTCATACCGGCCCTGGCCCAACCAGATGCGGTGGATCGGTGGGCCATAGCGCAGATAGCGGATGTCGAGTTCCTGAAGGAGTTCGAAATCCCTCCGCCAGTGCTTGTAGTGGCCGCACTTGTCCAGCTCGTCGACACGGACGGCGCCGTTCTTGATGGTCGGATAGCTGTTCTCGATACCCGTCGCGAACATAAACCAAGGCGCTGCCATCTCGGGCCTCCAGCAGGGCCCACTAGGCGCCCTTGAGCAAGGCGATCGGGCCGATTGGCCGACCTAGACAAATCAACTGGCCTTCGAGGGAAACATAGAGGGCCGACAAGCCGTCGAAAAGATGTGCAGCGTCGGGCTGCCCGCTTTCCTACGGTGTACCTCTTACCGCCGCGCCACGGCATCGTTCTTTGACGAAAGTGCGGATGTTGCCCGCAACTTCTTTTGGAGCCTCGAACGGAAGGAGGTGTCCGGCGCCTGCAATTACGGCACGAGAGGCATTGGCGAGCCGGGGCATGACCTCGGTTGTGATGACCTCAGGCGGGATGACGGGGTCCTCGCTCCCACCCAAAACCAGAACCGGGCAGGTCACTCGTTTAGTCTGAGCCGCGATAGTCTCGCGACTGCCCTGCGCAAGCCACCAGTGCCAGGCCTCGGCCGAGGTCATCAGATTGTCCGCAATGCAGATCTCGGCGTCCTCTGCCGGGATCGTCCGCCGCGTGATCGTGCGGAGGGTTTGATCCGCCGAGGCTCGGTCGTCATGGGTCGCCAGCAGACGCGCACGCTCCTTCTCGTCCATCGGCTCAGGCGAGGGTGGTGAGGGAGCCACCAGGACGACGCCGGCGAGACCGGGAGGTGGATCGGCCGCGCAGGCGAGCGCCAGCTTGCCGCCCATGGAATGGCCGACGAGAACATAAGTACCAAGACGACGGCCCGCGATGTGCTGCGCAATCGCTTGAGCGACCATGTCGACACTGAAAGCAGGCAGCGGCGGCGAGCGGCCGAAGCCGGGAAGGTCGATGCGCAGGCACCTGTGTGCGCGGGACAAATCCCCGGCCACATGAACCCAGGACCGTAGGGAGCCGGCGAAATAGTGCAGAAACACCAAGGCCAGCGATCCTGCGCCCTGGACTTTGTCATGAAGGATTGGTGCGCTCATATTCTCACCATCGGCCGCTCACGCCCTCGTGGTTGCGTGTCCCGCGCACAGAAGACGCCTGGCAGCGGCCCCTCCACCTGAGTTACGTCGCCCGATACGGATGCGCCGACGAGGCATCGCCCCTTGGCCAATGGCTGCTTCACGAAGGCCAAACAGACATGGACTGCGGCAATGCAACGCCAGCTTCGAAACGGGCGAGCTAACGCTTCGAGTGAACCTATCTTAGCAGAAGCCTTCTCTCAGGTTTGAAAGAGGCTCGGACCTACCCAAAATTGCCAGGGTGTGCGCTTCCTAAGGTCTGCAACTGGCACGTGCGGGTCGTTTGTTCCGTGGCTGCTTAAGCCTCAAGTCCGGACGTTGCATTCGTGATGCTTGGTGAACTCTAAGGCGGCTCGTCGGGGAGCCGCCTTAGAGTTCA
This sequence comes from Microvirga lotononidis, assembly GCF_034627025.1. Lineage (NCBI taxonomy): Bacteria > Pseudomonadati > Pseudomonadota > Alphaproteobacteria > Hyphomicrobiales > Methylobacteriaceae > Microvirga > Microvirga lotononidis. Next base: position 412,206 of record NZ_CP141050.1, read on the forward strand.
GATTTCAATCTGCTCCGCAATCAGAAGGGCATCGCCGACGTCGATCCCAAGATACCGAACAGTGCTCTCGATCTTGGTGTGGCCGAGCAGAAGTTGGACGGCTCGGAGATTGCCGGTTCTCCGATAGATCATCGACGCTTTGGTACGCCGCAAGGAATGGGTACCGTAGGCGAGGGGATCCAGCCCAATCGCGCGAAGCCAGGATGCCAGCAGGCGGGCGTACTGGCGCGTCGTCATTGCCTTTCGCCGATTGACCCTGCTCGGGAACAGCGGCTCCCCCTTGTGCAGATCCTTCTTCTCCAGCCAGCGGCCCACAGCCTCCCGGGTTTGCTCTGTGATCTCGAACTGAACAGGCCGGCCCGTCTTCCGCTGCATGACCGTAGCTCGGGAGCGCACCCGCCCATTAAGGGCCACATCGTCGACGCGGAGCGCGACAAGGTCACAAGCTCGCAGCTTGCTGTCGAGGGCGAGATTGAACAGAGCCAAATCCCGGATGCGATGCGCCACTTGGAGCCTGACGCGAATGGACCAGATCTCTTTGGCCTTAAGAGGCGGTTTGGGGCCAATCAGCTTGCCCCGGTTCCAAGGTGCGGTGGTTTGGCAGGGATGGTCAGCGGAACTGTCTTGCATTGCAGTGCTCCCGAAGTGAAGCCCCCGCAATGAACCTTGGCCGTTTATGCCGACAAGAAACCCAGGCTGAGCATTCCTTTCAAAGCCTTCGTCAGCTCACCAAGGTAACCCGGACGTCCGTAACTTTGCGTCGATCTCCTCGTGACCCTGAGCAGACTGTCCCTTCGGGTGGCCGAAGAGAGGTCCATGGAGCACGGGCAGTTGGCCGTCGAACCTTCGTCCTAACCATCCTGGAGATTTCCCGCGCCTGACATTTGCTCCCCTCGGGAGTATCATGTGGCACACGAGGAGGGATGTTCCATGAGCACCATCCCTGAATGGCATTTGGCCGGCGACTGGTTCGACATCTGCAGTTGCGACATTCCTTGTCCCTGTGAGTTTGCTCAGGCCCCCACCAACAACGCCTGTCAGGGTCTGCTCGCCTGGCATATCAGGGACGGTCACTTCGGGCCCGTCCGCCTCGACGGCCTGAACCTGCTCGCCCTGGGTGCCTTCGAGGGCAATTTGTGGACCGGCGAGGCGAAGGCCATCATGGGCCTGTTTATCGATGAGAGGGCCGACGAGCCGCAGCGCGAGGCGCTGCAGATCATCTTCTCGGGGCAGGCCGGCGGATGGCCTGCGAGCTTCGCCGCCACGATCGGCGAGCTGCGGGGCATCGAGTTCGTCCCGATCACGTTCGAGGTCGCCGACGACCTGGGCTTCTGGCGGGCCGAGATTCCGGGCAAGGTCATAGGGAGGGCGGAAGCCCTGACCGGACCCACCACGCCGCCGGGGCAGCGCGTTCAGACGATCAATCCGCCCGGCTCGGAAGTCGGGCCAGGGCAGGTCGCCACATGGGGCCGGTCGGTTGAGGCCCGGACAGAGGGGTTTGGCTTCCAGTGGACGGGCGAGAGCCGGTCGAGCAAGCACATTCCGTTCGACTGGTCCGGCCCGGCTTCGGCCTAGCCGCAAGGGAGGCCGGCTTGGCAGGACAAGGCGCTAATCGTACCGAGCGTTTTCCTGCCGAGAGTACGATCGGTCTTCTCAGGCACGCGCGTCTGTCGCTTCTCGTTTCCCTGGTTGTGCTGACGACCGGCGCCTGGGGGTTCATCCTGTATCAGGCGCTCACCATGGATATGCCGGCAGGGATGGCTGATCTTGGCAGCCTGCCTTCCGCCGGCATGGGTGGGACGGCCATGGCGGGAGTGCCCGCGGCCGGCTTGTCGGTTAGGGGAGCCGCCATTTTCGTTGCGGTCTGGACCGTCATGATGGCCGCGATGATGCTGCCGGCCGCTGCGCCGATGATCCTGACCTTCGCCCAGGCCCAGGCTCGGCGGGACCGGGCGGTGCACGTTCCTACCTGGATCTTCGTTGCAGGCTATGGGCTGGTCTGGCTGCTCGCCGGGTGGGTCGTCTACCCCATCGTTCAATGGGGCCATGACATGGCTTCCTCCCCGGTCGCGACGAGCTCGTTCAACTGGGCGCCGCTTGCCTTGGGGGGCACCTTGATCGTTGCCGGGTTATACCAATTGACCCCGCTCAAGCGCCTATGCCTGAGCCACTGCCGCTCGCCGCTGGCCTTCGTAGCGCTCCACTGGCGTGAGGGGCGGGGCGGCGCTCTGCGGATGGGAGTCTTGCATGGGCTGTACTGTCTTGGTTGCTGCTGGGCCCTGTTCGGGATTCTGGTGGCCGCAGGTGTCATGAACTTGGCCTGGATGCTGCTGCTGACCTTGCTTGTGTTTGCCGAAAAGGTGCTCCCGTTGGGCCAGCGCCTTACAGCGGTGATGGGATTTGGCCTCGCCGCGATTGGATTCGCCGTTGCCGGAGGAGTCGTGCCGGTCGCCTGGATCACTTCCTAAAAGCGTCGAACCTGCCCACGCTCATGCTTGGCGATCTCAGTATGGCCGAATGGCAGGTCCTTGAGTTTGCCGTCTTTACGGGAAGAATAGGACGCCAATGTCATTCGGCTTTCTGGCCTTTGCGATGACGTTCTCCATCACCGTAGTGATGGAGAAGAGAGCACGACCAGGCGAAGGGGAATTCCTCAAGTTCATCCAGGGCAACCTTCCGGGAGGTCGGTCATGGAAATGCACCAGGTTCGGTATTTCCTCGCCCTGTGCGAGGAACTGAACTTCACCCACGCAGCCGAGCGTTGCCATGTGGCCCAGCCCTCCTTGACGCGAGCGATCCGGCAACTGGAACAGGAGCTCGGGGGTGAGCTCTTCCACCGGGAGCGTGCTCACACGCATTTATCGGAGCTTGGCCGCATCGTCCGCCCACATCTGGAGCAGGTCTACCGCGAGATGCAGGAAGCCAAGCGCCAGGCGGGGGACTTCGCCGAGCTGACCCATACGCCCCTCAAGCTCGGAATCATGTGCACTATCGCTCCCGATCAGATCGTCGATCTCGTCGGTGCGGTCCGGGCCCGTCATGCAGGGGTCGAACTGAAGATGGCCGATGCCAATGCCTGGGAACTGGAGGAGCGGCTCCTCCAGGGGGATCTGGAGGTCGCCATCTACTGCATTCCCGGCAAGGAGCCGGACGAGCGGCTCCATGTTCTTCCCCTGTTTCGCGAGCAGATCGTGGCGGCGCTCGGATCACGCCATCGCCTGGCGAGCCGGAACGCCGTCCGGGTGAAGGATCTGGACGGGGAGTGCTACATCCATCGCACCGACTGCGAGTTCGCGGGCTACGCCGATCCCGTGTTCCAGGCGCAGAACGTCAAATGCACGGCCGTCTATTGGAGCGAGCGGGACGACTGGACATTGGCCATGGTCGCGGCAGGTCTCGGCTGGGCCTTCATGCCAGCGAACTCAGTCAGTCATCCTGCGGTCACCGGCCTGCCGATCACCGAGCCCGAGTTCTGGCGCGAGGTGAACCTCGTCACCGTGCGGGGGAGGCCGCACTCGCCGGCTGTCGGAGCGCTGGTGCGCGAGGCGATGAGCATGCGTTGGTTCGGCGAGCGGGCTTTGGCGGTAGAGCGTTCCAGAGATATGCCGGAACCAGCTGACCTGCCCACGCCAAGCGCGCCCTGACGTCCGTTCCGTCGCTGCTCACGTCCCTGATTTCGTGACCAGAACGGGGGTGTCGCGATAAATCTCCGGGAACAACTGCTTCAGATCGGCGACCTTCGGGAGATCGTTGATGACGATGTAGGGATAATAGGGGTGCAGTGTCAGAAAATCCTGATGGTAGTCTTCAGCCGGATAGAACCCGGTCAGCCGATCCGCCGTGGTGACGACCGGCTTTGGAAACACCCGGGCCCGATTCAGCTGATCGATGTAAGCCCGTGCGACCTCGAATTGGGCGTCGTTTGCTGCGAAGATCGCGGAGCGGTACTGCGATCCGACATCAGGCCCCTGCCTGTCGAGCTCCGTCGGATCATGCACCACCGAGAAGTAGATCTGCAGGATCCGGCCCAAACTGACCTGGTGAGGATCGAACGTCACTTTGACTGACTCCGCATGGCCGGTCCGCCCCGCGCTGACGGTCTCATACTGCGCGGTGTCCGCAGTTCCACCGGAATAGCCGGAGACGGCGCTCGTCACGCCTTTCACATGCTGGAACACGCCCTGGACACCCCAGAAGCAGCCGCCAGCCAGAACAACGGTTTCGGAAGCCGCACCGAGTGGCTCATCAATGGACGGTGGTGGGATGATGACCGCGGCATTGGCGGACAGATCCACCAAACGCCAGAGCCCGAATCCGACGACGGCAGCCACCAGAGCCGGCCCACCGATTGTCTTCTTCAGATGCCGATGAAGAGCTGTAGCGAGCCCGTTGACACTTGCGTTCGATGACATTGCTTGCTCCTTCAAACCCCGAAACACGGCAGGCCTAACCGGCGGCGTTTGCCGAAATGACAAAGAACGCCGGTCAGATGCCCGCGTACCACTCGTAGCCGCGGTCTTCCCAGAAGCCGCCGCGGCCAAGACCGATCCCCGCAAGGCTCTCCACGAGCTCGATCCGCATGACGTACTTGGCCATCTTGTAGCCGAGCTGACGTTCGACCCGTAGCCGTAGCGGCGCCCCATGCGGGATCGGCAGCGGATGACCGTTCATGTCGTAAGCCAGGATCGTCTGCGGGTGATAGGCGTCCTCGAAGCCGATGCTTTCATAGTACTGCCCATTGCCACCCGCTTCCGGCTCCAGCGCGTCGGCGCAGCGGAAGACGACGTAGCGTGCCCGGGCCTGCACCCCGGCCTGTTCCAGCACATGCGCCAGCGGGACCCCGGTCCATTTGCCGATGCAGCTCCAGCCCTCGACGCAGTCATGCCGCGTGATCTGCGTGCGCGGGGGCATTGCCCGGAGTTCAGCGAGAGAGAGCTGTTGCGGGCGCTCGACCAGTCCGTCGACCTGCAGCCGCCAATCGACGAAGCCTTTCTCGGCGAGGGCCTGATAGTCGAAGTCATCGATCGAGGCCGAGCCATTCGCCCGGAATACCGGCGAGAGATCCGATTCCGTGTATTCGCGGGCAAGCGGGCCTGAGCCGAGCAAAAACCGTTGTGCCCGCGAAGTGGCGCTCTCGGCGCTTTCCAGGATCTGCCGAAACCAGGGCGCTTCGGACAGGCGATCGCAGCCACCGAGCGCCAGCGTTCCCGCCAACGCGGCGCTCCGTTTGAGAAAGCTGCGTCGCTCAGGATCAGTTCGCATGGGTGCCTCCCGGGAGGACGTAGGTTCCGGTGATCATCGAGCGCAGGTTGTTCCAGGCACCCGACAGCAGGACCATGGCAACATGCACGACGACGAAGAGCACCAGCCCTGATGCGGCCAGGAAGTGGATCGTGCGGGCGGATTGCCGGCCACCGAAGAGGGTGAGGAGTTCGGGAAAGGCGGCATCGATCCCGGGCGACATGGTCAGGCCGGTGAGGACCACCAGCGGCAGCAGCACGAGGGCAACGGCCAGATAGGCCAGCTTCTGGAGCACGTTGTAGTGCCGGGCCTCGTCACCGCGCGGGAACCGCAGGAGCAGATGCTCTCGGATCGTATGCCCGATCTTCCTGAGTTGGAGGCGGGTCGGCAGGAGGTCGCGGCGCAGATGGCCGCTGATGAGGCTGTAAAGAAGGTATGCCGTGCCGTTGACCACGAGAAGCCAGGCGAAGAAGAAATGCCACCGCCTTCCGGTCGACAGATCCTGATAGCTTGGAATCGTCATCCAGGATGAGAAACCGCGCGCCCAGACCTGTCCTTCGGGCCCGGTCGAAGCGCCGAGGAAGCCCGTGGTGTCGAACGCATGTCCGAAGATCTGCGTGACGCCCTTGGTGCCGGCCTCATCGCTGTCGCTTGCGGTGAGGGCCAGGATCGGGTGATCGAAGGCAGAAGCTTGGCCCCAGTAGAGCGCCGGATGGGCATTGAAGATCTGAAGGCCGCTCATCAGAAGGACCAGCAGGCAGACGGCATTGATCCAATGGGTCACGCGAACCGCTATGGAGTGCCGGCGGATGGAAGCCGTGGGTTGCTCGACCATGGTCGTCTCCCGTTGCGATGGCTCCATGCGATGGCCACGGTACACCCAATCCCGATGCTCCGATGCACGGGCCTTAACACGATTGTGTTACTGTGACGTCCCATGGAGCCGATATCCAGTGACCGTCGGTTTGTCGCCTCAATGGGCCGTCCAGCCGCCGTCGATCGGCAGGGCCGCACCCGTGATCGAAGCGGCGGCATCACTCGCCAGGAATGTCGCGAAGGCGCCGATCTCTTCGACCATGGCGAAGCGTTTGTTCGGCTGCTCGGCCAGCAACACCTTCCGGATCACCTCTTCGCGAGGAAGGCCATGTGTTTTCGCCTGTTCCGCGATGTGCGCCTCCGCGAGCGGCGTCCAGACGTTTCCGGGGCAGATCGCGTTGCATGTGATGGTTTGCTCTGCCGTTTCCAAGGCGACGACCTTGGTCAGGCCGACGATCCCGTGCTTGGCCGCTGCGTAAGCCGACGTGAGCGGCAAACCGACGAGAGCGAGCGCCGAGGCGATGTTGATGATGCGGCCTCCACCTTGGTGGCGCATGGCAGGAAGGGCCAGTCGGATCGTGTGAAAGGCGGACGACAGATTGATCGCCAGGACCGCATCCCACTTCTCGACCGGAACCTGGTCGACCGGACCGACATGGAAGATACCGGCATTGTTGACCAGGATGTCCAGGCGACCGAACGTCTCCAGGGCAAGATTGACCATCCTGGCGATCTCGTCCGGCTTGGTCATGTCGGCGGCAGAGTAGATGGATTTGGCGCCGGTCTCGCGCTGCAGCCCTTCAAGGGAGTCGTTGATCTCCTCGGGCTTACCGAAACCATTGATGACCACCGACGCTCCGGCTGACGCAAAGGCGCGGGCGATGCCAAGACCGATGCCGCTGGTGGAGCCCGTGACGAGCGCCACCTTTCCGTCGAGGATCCTGGCGGTACCGAGCGCCGGCTGAGGGAGGGTGACGTTCATGATATTTCTCCTGCGAGATCTTATCCGGCAGTCATCATCATGCCGGGTCGGGCCTCGTGCAGGATGAAGCCTTCCACGGGATCGAAGTCGCTTGACCACGGTGCCAACTCCAGTACCCGGCTCGTGTCGGCATAGCCCGCCTCCCAGCGGCGGCGGATACCCCGCGGGCTGAAGTCGATGTCCTTGGTGTGGTCATCGCCCTCAAAGGGAGGTGCCAGTAGCCGGACCACGTGCATGCGGGTCACGCAGCCATAGGCAGCCAGCTCCCGCACGGCCTCGGTCCTCTGCTCCCGCTCCGGCAACCGGCGCACCAACTCGGCGATCACGTGCCGGAGCCGGTGGATCTGCTTCTGACGGGCGATGTGGCTGACCGCCCGGCTGCAATACTGGATATCCTTCTGCCGGCTCATCACCTGCCAGATCGTGTCCGGCTCGGGCCCCTGCGGGTTCCAGATATGGACCGCGAAGATGACGGAGTTTTTTCGCGGGTTGTCGTCGAAGACGGCCTCGACCGGCGTGTTCGACAGGATGCCGCCGTCCCAGTAGAGATCGCCATCGATCCGCACGGCCGGAAAGGCAGGCGGTAGGGCGCCGGATGCCATTACGTGCCGGAGGTCGAGATCCATGTCGCGGCTGTCGAAGTAACGCATCTCGCTGGTGCGCACGTTGGCGGCTCCCACCGTCAGGCGCGTCTCCCTGCCGTTGATCCGGTCGAAATCCACGAGATCGCACAGGGTTCGGGCCAGCGGCGAGGTATCGTAATAGCCGGCGGCTTCCGATCCGAGGGGCACCTGGAGACCAAGAAATGCCGACAGGTTCGGCCGGAAGAAGGCCGGAATGCCTTGGGCGATGGTCGACAGATTCGTGGCCAGCGGCCCCACAAGCGGCCACGCGCCCAGGAACTCCACCCAAGGGCTGTGCTGCATGCGGCGCCAGAACTCCTGCAGCCGTTCCATGCGGTCCTCGGGCGTGTTGCCGGCGATCAGGCTGGCATTGATGGCGCCAATCGAGGTGCCGATCACCCAGTCGGGCTCGACCCCGGCCTCGTGCAGCGCCTGGTAAGCACCGACTTGGTAGGCGCCCAGCGCGCCGCCGCCCTGCAGCACCAGGACGATTTGGCCGAGTTCCTTCGGGATCCGCCTCCGGCGGGCCGGTATGCTGTCCGGGAGCCGTTGTTCTGTGATCGCATCTGGGGGAGTTCCCGTCCGCTCGAGTTCGCTGATCACTGCTGCATCGGAGCCCTTGTCCGTCCTGAGGACATCGGGTGAAACATGTTTGAGCATGGCGTCCTCCTCAGTGGGCAGTCCAGCCGCCATCAACCGGAAGCGCAGCACCGGTAATCGAGGCAGCGGCATCACTGGCCAGGAACGTGGCGAAGGCCCCGATTTCCTCGACGGTGGCGAACCGCTTGTTGGGCTGCTGCGCCAGCAGCACGTCCCGGATGACCTGCTCGCGTGGAATGCCATGCGACTTCGCTTGCCCCTCGATCTGAGCCTCGACCAGGGGGGTGAAGACATAACCCGGGCAGATGGCGTTGCAGGTGATGTTTTCCTCAGCCGTCTCGAGCGCGACCACTTTGGTGAGACCAACGATCCCGTGTTTCGCCGCCACATAGGCGGCCTTGAACGGGGAGGCGACGAGCGCGTGCGCCGAGGCGATGTTGATGATGCGGCCGCCGCCCTGCCGCCGCATCGCCGGGAGGGCGAGACGGGTGGTGTGGAAGGCGGAGGACAGATTGATTGCTAGGACCGCATCCCATTTCTCGACCGGGAACTGGTCGATCGGGCTGACATGCTGGATGCCGGCGTTGTTCACTAGGATATCCAACCGACCGAAGCTCTCCAGGGCAAGATTGACCATTCCGGCGATCTCGGCCGGCTTGGTCATGTCGGCAGCCGAATAGATGGCTTTGCTTCGGGTCTCATCCTGCAAGCCTTCGAGTGTAGCGTTGATCTCCTCCGGCTTACCGAAGCCGTTGATGACGACCGACGCTCCGGCTGATGCGAAGGCGCGTGCAATCCCGAGCCCGATCCCGCTGGTGGAACCAGTGACGATGGCGACCTTTCCGTCCAGAACTCTCGCGGACCTGGTTGCTGGCTGGGTGAAGGTGACGTTCATGATGATCCTCCTGGGGGTTGTCGTGACGCTTTCTGGAGAGGGCTGCTGCCGAGGCTCCCCGAAGCCCTACGCCGAGTGGACAGCAGTCGGAGGTGGTGTCGGGACGTCTCGCTCTATTTCGGGCAAAAGCCTCTCGGATGCGGGTCGCAGCCGAATCGCGAGGAGTGCCGCGATCAGGAGCGAGGCCCCGACCCCGGTGACACAGGCAGCCCAGCCATACCGGTCGAACACCTGCCCCAGGATCGCACTGCCCACCAGCCCGCCCGAGAAGTAGGACGCAAGGTAGAGCCCGCTCGCCGAGCCGCGGTCTGTCGTGGCTGCATGGCTGACGAACCCTGTGGCGGTTGCCTGGGCAAAGAAGGTGCCCACACCCACCAGCATCAGGCCTACCAGGATTGCGGTCAGGTTTGGCACGACCAGGAACGGCAGTCCGAGGCCCGCGACGGCCAGCGATCCCCAGAAGGTGGGCCGGGTCCCAAACCGCTGCACCGTGCGACCGGCCAACAGGGTGGTGACGATGGACGGCGCGAAGACGAAGTAGACGAGGCCGAGGCTCATCTGACCGATCGCGATCGGCTCGCGAACCAGCACGAAGTTCACGTAAGTGAAGGTGCCGATGAAGGCGAACAGGATGCAGAAGCCGATGGCGAAGCTGGGCCGCAGAAGCGGGTTGCGCAGATGCTCGGCCCAGATCGACAATGGCGCCCGGCTGGGTTCGTCTTGAGCGGTTATCATGGCGGATTGCGTGAGCCAAGCATAGACGATCACGGCGCCGAGCAGGTTCAAGCCCGCCAAGGACAGGAAGGTCGCCGGCAGGCCGAGATGGTCGGCGAGGCCCGCTGTCAGAAGCCGGCCGAAGAGGTTGCTGGCGACGTTGCCGGTGATGTAGGCCGCGAAGGCACCGCCAGCGTCCATGGCGCTGCAATGCTCGCCGAGATAGGCGAGGGTGAGCGTGAACGCGGAGGCCATGCACAGCCCCTGGGCGATCCGCAGCACCGTGAAGGTCGCAAGGTTTGGTGCAACCGCCAGCAGGGCGGTCGGGATCGCCAGCACCGCGAGGCTGATCAGGATACCGCGCCGGCGATCGATGCGATGGCTGAAATAGGCAACTGTTAGGCAAGCGACCGCCATCCCCATCGTTGTCGCGTTCACGGCAAAGCCCATTGCAGCCGGCGTCACGCCGTAGTTTCGGGCCAACGCCGGCAGGATCGCTTGCGTCCCGAACAGATCGACCACCGTCAGGAAGGCAATCAGACCAATCAGAAGAGTCCGTTCAACCATGCCGGCATGGTGGCCCTGCATCGACATGGCTTGGTCTTGGTTGGACGCTGTCATCATCGTCTCCTGTCGCAGGAGGGGCGCTGGTGCTCGGTTCGACCGGCCGAGCACCATCCAAAGCAGCCAAAGCCGTCACATCATGTGAGGGTCTGCCTTGGGCATGTCGTGGAACACGTCGGAGGACAGCAGCACGACCGGGGCCTTGCCGGTGTTCTTCCACCAGTGCTGCACCCCGCTCTTCTCGACTGAAACCTCGCCCGCCTTATGAATGATCGGCACCGAGCAATTGCTGGCATATTCCTCGATGGTGCCTGAGACGACGTAGATCAGGGCCGGCCGGTCCTCGTGGCTGTGCCAGGGCACGACGCCGCCAGGCTGGATGACCAGCTTGCGCGTCCGCAGCTGATGCTCGGCGAGGTTCACCTTCTCCTTGGACAGGTCGACCGTGGCGAGCACCGTGTCCGTAACGCCTTTGTGTTGTGTTTCGCCTTCAGTGCGGGCGCCTGCCTTCATCTTGTCCGCGGGGCATTCGCCGGCATTTGCGGGAACCGCGAAGATCGCGCCCGCCAGGAGAGCGACCGTGCAAAGTCCCTGCCGGAGCATAAAGGGGCCTCGAATTTGGTTCAGCATGTCCATGTCTCCTCTGTTCCGCAGCGCCCAGATGGAGGCAACCAAGTGGAGCCGGCGCGATGCGGTAGCTTCATGGTCGGTCAGGCCAAGACAGATTGGAAATGCCGAGTGAGCCTCGATTCCATAGCCAGAAGCTATCACCGCAGCAGGCTGATCGGCGGTAGTCTGAGAATGATATCGCATGCAGGTCGTGCCGGCATCGGTGGCACCGATCAGCCGATGGGGAGGATTGCAATGGAGATGCACCAGATCCGGTACTTCCTCGCCGTTTGCGAAGATCTCAACTTCACGCGGGCGGCAGAGCGCTGCAATGTCGCGCAGCCCTCCCTCACACGGGCGATCAAGCTGCTTGAGGAGGAGCTTGGGGGCGTTCTGTTCCATCGCGAGCGGAGCAACACCCACTTGTCGGAGCTGGGGCGCATGGTGAAGCCGCATCTCGAGCAGGTCTATGCCCAAGCAGAGGCAGCCAAACGACAAGCCTTCGATTTCGCCAAGCTGAAGAAAACCGCCCTGAAGCTCGGGGTGATGTGCACGATCCAGCCGGATGAACTGGTTGACCTCGTCAGCGGTCTCCAGGCGCGACATCCCGGGATCGAGCTTGAGATTGTCGACGCCAGTGCGGCCGACCTGGAGAACCGACTCATCAACGGCCAACTCGAGGTGGCGATTTATTGCATCCCGGGTCGGGAGCCGGACGAGCGCCTGCACTATATGCCCTTGTTCCGGGAGCCGTTCATGATCGTCGTTTCGCCCGACCATCCGCTCGCGCTTCAGGAGAGCATCGCGCCACGCGACCTTACGGGGGACCGTTACCTCAACCGGATCAACTGTGAGTTCTATCGCTATGCCGGTGCCCTCTGGCGGGAGAACGGCTTCGAGGGCTGCGAGACGGTCTACCGCAGCGAGCGCGACGACTGGATCCTGTCCATGATCGCGGCCGGGCTCGGATTCGGCTTCATGCCCAAGAGCTGTGCCCGGCATCCCATGGTCGTTGCCTGCCCGATGGTCGATCCGGAGATCTGGCGCGAGGTCAATTTGGTGACGGTCCGCGGCCGCCCGTACTCCCCGGCGGTCGGAGCCCTCGTGCACGAGGCCATGCGGGCTCAATGGCTCGGCCAGCCAGCCCTTGCCCTGGATCTCGAGAAGGAGCGTCAGAAGGCGGAGGACCTCGCATGAGATGGGTTTCTGATCCACGGGACAGCCGCGGTCTCAGGCTTCGGGTTTGGGCCCGTAATGACGCGTGCGCCGCGCCGGAATCGTAAGGAGGACGATATGCCTCTTCTCATACCCGTGATCCTGGGCTCGGTCCGTTCCGATCGCCAAGGGATAAAGGCCGCGCGCTTCATCATTCGCCATCTGGAGGGTCGGGGGTACACGGCGCCCCTAGTAGACCCACTTGAACTGAAGTTGCCGCTGCTCGACCGCATGTACAAGGAATTTCCCAAGGGAGAGGCTCCCAAGACTCTCGAGCGTCTTGCTGAGCTCTTTCGACGCGCGGATGCCTTCGTGGTCGTGTCCGGAGAGTACAACCACAGCATCCCGCCTAGCCTGTCGAACACGCTGGATCACTTCCTGGAGGAGTATTTCTGGCGGCCCTCCGCCATCGTCTGCTACTCGGGCGGGCGCTTCGGCGGCGTCAGGGCCGCGATGCAGCTGCGGGCGATGCTCTGCGAGCTTGGGATGCCTAGTATCCCATCCCTGCTGCCGATCCCTGAGATCGGTACGGCGCTCACTGCCGACGGCTATGCAGGAGCAGCGTGGCTCAACAAGACCGCCAGCCGCTTTGTCGACGAGTTGGTGTGGTACGCCGAGGCCCTTCGGCGCCAGCGTGCTGAAGGTACGCCGTACTGACGCATTCGGACCCGGTACCCCGAATGCGGCTCCCCACGGGATTGTCTCCGGCCGAATTTTGGCTTGGCTTCGTGAAATCAACCAACGACGGACACAGTTTTCCTTGTTCAGCTTACTGGTTAGCGCATAAATTAAGCCCGATGATCAGGTGATGGCTGAGAAGCACGCTCAGGCTTGTAACAAGGTCAAACCGTGGGTCCGCTACAGCAGCCTTATCTGCCGCATCCCTGAACACTGAGTTGTTCATCAGGTGCTGGATGAAAACGGCGCCTCCGGGCGGCAGCCGATGGATCTCGACCACGAGATCCGGACGGGCGATCAGGGCGTCCTCCGGCCTTGAATTATCAAACTTACCCTGGGGCTTAGCGACGTATGTCTCCCAGATCGTCACAATGGGGTAGGTGGATCTCACGACCTGAACGGATGGATGGAGAACGGCCAGACACTGCTCCCAGCTGTGAGGGGCGAAAGCAGCAAGTTCCCGGACGGTCAGAGGGCTCGCATCCGCCGCGTAATGAGCACGGGTTCGGGCTGCCTCGAGACGTGCCATGTCGCCGAGATACGGCACTGGCAGGACGAGCGGGAAAGTGTCGATGAAATCGCCGAAGTCGTCGCCATAGGTCAGGGTCACGGGAGAGCGGGGTGGCGACAACGCGATGAAGGCCTGCACCATGCCCCGGAAGACATCATCCTCCACAAGCGCCCGGGTCACCGGGAACCGGGTTGCTAGCACCTTGGTGAGGCAAACTATGTCGGAGTGCATAGCGGACGCTGAAGATCCCACGATTGCCTCCGTTCGGTTTCAGCAGCCGGGAGGATTGATCCGATCTCCCGGAACATGAGCTTCGTCCCTGCCTGCGCTGCCGCTGGTTGGGACATGATCCCGGAAATGGAGGGCTTGGTGAAATACCGTTGAGCGATGGAGCCGATAGCGGGCGGCTATGATGGCAGGATGATCGACTGCATGCGGGGCTTCACTCCTCCGGCATCCTGGAGGCTGGCTCCGCCATCGCGAGACGATAGCCCATGGGTATCGATTTGGGAGCTACTCGGTATTTCAACAGGCAAGTCGCCTTCGTCATGATGCTGCCATGGCTTACGCGAGGTGCGTGAGCAGCAACCCGGAGGAGCGCCCGATGGCTACCCATATTGCAAGTTTGTGTGCCGCTACCCTGATCCCGTTGGGGCTCGCCCTTTCGCCCGTTCAGACCAGGGCGGAGGATCCGGGCCGGCAGATATTCGAGAACGGCATCGTGCGTGTGAAAAGCGCCTATCCATTCGATGAAACCATCAATCGGATCAAGCAGGATGTTGCCGCAAAAGGCATCATGTTCTTCTTCGCGGTCGATCAGTCAAAGCTTGCTTCCGATGCAGGAATCAACCTGAGACCATCGACCCTTCTGGTGTTCGGCAATCCGGGACTCGGCTCGCAGTTCATCACCTCGAACCCGAACGCGGGCATTGACTGGCCGGTGCGGCTGCTGGTCTCGGAGGATGAGAACGGCACAGTGTGGACGGTCTATAATGATTTCCAGTACATTGCCCGCCGGCATGGCATCGTGGATCGGGACGCTGCGTTCCAGAAGGCATCCGAGGTGATTACGTCCGTCACTTCGAGCGTTGCCAAGTAGGGCAGAGATTGCGGCCACTGTGCGCTCACTAGAACACCACATCGTGGGGTGCTGCGCTTTGATCCATCCTTCGCCAGGCGGCTGTGTCGCAAATCTGGAACGGATGCGAGAGAATCGTTGGGGCATTGCCTTGGCTTCAGATAGCAAGCCTCTCAAACTGCTCGGCGAGTGAGGGCTGCGGATTCCGGGCGTAGATCGCCTGCTGCTTGCGCATCATGTGGATCATCTCAATGCCGCCCAGGATCACACGAGCGCTATTCATCGCCTTGAACCCGAGCATTGGCCGCACTCGCCGCTTGATGGCTCGATGATCCTGTTCGATGCGATTGTTCAGGTAGGCACTTCGCCGGATCCGGATCGGCTTGAGTCTGTGTCTTGAATGGTCCTGCAGCCGGCCCTCGGCATCACACGACAGGATGGCTTCCCGATTGGTTTGGCTGCCGTCGATGACGATCCTCTCGGGCCGGCCGTGCCGCTTGGGAGCCTTGCGCAGGAACCGCTTGGCGGCCGCCAGATTGCGCCGTTCGCTGAACCAGAACTCGACCATGTCACCGTTGCTGTCGATTGCGCGGTAGAGATACCGCCACTGCCCGCGAACCTTGATGTAAGTCTCATCGATGTGCCACTTGCCAGTGACGGATCGCTTGCATGAATTGAAGCGCTTCAGCAGTTCGGGTGAGTAGCGAATGACCCATCTGTGGATGGTCGCGTGGTCGACGGAGATGCCGCGCTCCACCATCATCTCCTCTAAGTTCCGGAGGCTGAGGTTATAAGCCAAATACCACCGGATGCAGAGCAGGATCACGGATCGATCAAAATGCCTGCCCTTGAACACGCAACCCTCCATTGCTGAACTCAAGGAGCAATATCTGAAACTCTGAAACAAATTGTTGCGACAGATCCTAAACAGATCCCTTCCTCTCATATGCTGATTGACTCATCATACCAGCGAGCTTACTGTCCATCTGGGAAGTGCTCCAATATTCAAAGAATACTCGGTGTTAGAGCGCTCAAGGCGAAACAGAATGGCCGTTTCGGAGGGAAGGAGGCTTTGTTCATCCCTAGGCTGCATTCGGCAAAGTCCGCAAAGAGCTAGCCACCTTCAAATATAACAAAGTAACCGACCGCAAGATCGTACGAACGCCCCGCTTAAAAGAGGGCGGCCTGAAACCAGAAGGAGGAAACGCATGCGAATTCCGAAATTGATGCTGGGCGCGGCTATCGCCGCGAGCTTAAGCCTGGGGGCGAGTGGCGCGAACGCCGCTGACCTGATCGCGATTATTACCCCGTCCCACGACAACCCGTTCTTCAAGGCGGAAGCTGACGGTGCGAAGGCGAAGGCGGACGCTCTTGGTTATGAGACGATCGTGCTCGTCCATAACGACGACGCGAACAAGCAGTCGCAGCTGATCGACACCGCGATCGCTCGAGGAGCGAAGGCCATCATTCTCGATAACGCCGGTGCGGACGCCACGGTCGCGGCCGTGCAAAAAGCCAAAACCGCCAACGTCCCGTCGTTCCTGATTGACCGTGAGATCAACGCCACCGGCGTCGCTGTCGCGCAGATCGTTTCCAACAATTACCAAGGCGCCCAGCTGGGTGCCCAGGAATTCGTCCGTCTGATGGGGGAAAAGGGCAAT
This sequence comes from Microvirga lotononidis, assembly GCF_034627025.1. Taxonomy (NCBI): domain Bacteria; kingdom Pseudomonadati; phylum Pseudomonadota; class Alphaproteobacteria; order Hyphomicrobiales; family Methylobacteriaceae; genus Microvirga; species Microvirga lotononidis. Next base: position 428,393 of record NZ_CP141050.1, read on the forward strand.
TTCGTCGAGCTGGTCGGCAAGGAATCAGACACCAATGCCGGTATTCGCTCCAAGGGCTACCATGATATCATCGATGACTATCCCGAGATGAAGATGGTCGCCCGCCAGTCAGCCAATTGGAGCCAGCCTGAAGCCTATGCCAAGATGGAGTCGATCCTGCAAGCCAACCCCGGCATCAAGGGCGTGATCTCAGGAAACGATACCATGGCCATGGGCGCATGGGCTGCCTTGGCGGCGGCGGGCCGAAAGGATGTCATTGTCGTTGGGTTCGATGGCAGCAACGATGTGCGCGACTCGATCAAGAGCGGCGGGATCAAGGCAACAGTGCTTCAGCCGGCTTATCGCCAGGCCGAGATCGCCGTCGAGCAGGCCGATAAGTACATCAAGACCAAGACTGCGCCCGCACAGGAAAAGCAACTCATGGATTGCGTCCTGGTCACGCCGGAAAACGCAGGCAAGCTCGAGACCTTCGCTCTGACAAACTGATTGCGTTCGGCCACCTCTGATCGTCCAGGGGTGGCCAACCCTCAGGCTCCTCGATAGGACGCAGGACTGATGCTCACCCGGAGTCTTCAGATCGCGACACTTCTGGCCGCTTGCATGAGCCTCAGCGCATGCAAGCTCGTCGCCACTGCCGCAAAAAACCAGCCGAATTCGCGGGAAGGCAGTCCAGCTCAAAATGCCGAGTTCTCGCCTGACAGGATGGCGGACGAGATATGGGATTCCAAAGCGATGCCCTACCTGAGGCGGAAAGCCGGGGCGCTGCCTGAGATCCTGGCTGCGGCACGCCAGAACCCGGACGAGGCCGGGCGCAAGTACGGCTACCGTGAGAAGCAGGACGGATCGCCCTGGACTGTCGTGACGAAATTGGACGGGCAGGTCGTCACTGCGGATACGACGTCTCGTGCAGCGACGGCAGGCGTGGACATCGACGGTGACGGCAAAGCCGACGCCACCATCCAGATCGGCCCGGCGATCCGGGGGACCGCCCTGCGTGATGCGCTCGACTTCGTGTCCTTCACATCGTTCACGAACCAGATCGAGTATGCGCAGTTCGGGAAGGCGCTCAATACGCGGGTGGACCGCGTTCTGCTCTCGGGCCTGCCACGAGATCAGTTGGTGGGCCGCAAGGTGTCTGTACTCGGCGTCTTTCCGCTGGAAAAGCTCGACCAGCCACCGCTCATCACCCCGGCCGAACTCACACTGGGGCCGAAGTCGTGACCTCGCTGGTTGAGCAGAAGGTGGTCCTGAAAGCTGAGGGGATCTCCAAGATCTACTCCGGCACTGTCGCATTGCGGCACGCGGATTTTGAGGTCAGACGCGGTGCCGTGAACGTCCTGGTGGGAGAGAACGGAGCCGGTAAATCTACCTTGATGAAGATCATCGCCGGGGTCGAGCAACCGACGACCGGGCGAATTCTCATCGATGGAGCCCCGGTAGAGCTCAAGAACTCTGCCGACGCACTGCGGCAGGGCATTGGGATCGTCTTCCAGGAACTCAATCTGTTCGGCAATCTGTCTGTCGCGGAAAATATATTCGCCGCCCGGGAGATCACCTATGGGGTGCTCGGAATCGACCATCGAGAGCAGGAGAGGCGGGCGGCAGAGGTCCTCGCCCGGCTGCAGGCCGGCATTGAACCGGGGACGCTGGTCGAGACGCTGCGCGTTGGTCAACAGCAGCTTGTCGAGATCGCCAAGGCCGTCATGCTGGACGCCCGCATCCTCATCATGGACGAGCCAACCTCGGCCCTGAGTGCAGCCGAGGTGGAGATCCTGTTTCGGGTCATTGCGGACTTGAAGGCGCGCGGGGTTGCTATCGTCTATATTTCTCATCGGCTGGAGGAGTTGATCCGCATCGGCGACTTCGTGACCGTCCTGCGCGACGGCCAGGTCACAGCCCGCAGCCGGATCCTCGACATTGACGTTCCGTGGATCGTCCGACAGATGATCGGGTCCGACGCCAAGCCCTTTGCCAAGCCTGATGGTCACGTTCTCGGCCCTGAAGTGTTTCGGGCCGAAGAGGTGTGTCTTCCGCGAGACACAGGAGGGTACCTCGTCGATCACGTGTCACTCTCGGTCAGGGCAGGGGAGATTGTCGGGATCTATGGTTTGCTGGGGGCCGGGCGAAGCGAGTTCCTTGAGTGCGTCATCGGCGATCATGAGCGGGCATCTGGAAGCATCTTTGTCGAGGGGATCAAGCTTGAGGCCAAAGATGTGACCAGCCGGATCCGGCATGGCATTTCTTTGATTCCGGAGGACCGGCAGCGGGAAGGTCTCGTTTCTACTCAGTCTGTCGCCAGCAATCTTACCATGGCGAGCCTTCACAAGTTCCTGCGCGGCTTTCAGATCCAAAGCAAGGCCGAGACGGGAGCGGTCCGCAAGGCTGTCGGCGACTTAACGATCAAGGTGTCCGATCCTGCCATCGAGGTTTCCGCCCTCAGTGGCGGGAACCAGCAGAAAGTCGTCATCGGCAAAGCCCTTATGACCGGTCCTAAAGTCCTGCTCATGGACGAGCCCAGCCGAGGGATCGATGTCGGGGCCAAAGCCGATGTCTTCAAAACGATGAGACGGCTCGCGGCAGAGGGGCTCGGCATTCTCTTCGTGACCTCCGACCTCGAGGAGGTCATGGCCCTGTCCGACCGGATCGCCGTCATGAGCAATGGCCGTCTCATCGATGTCTTCGACCGGGCGACGGTCACTCAGGATCAGATTGTCGAGGCGTCCGCCGTCGGCCACAGGCCCCATCCGTCATTGCAGCCAACCCAAGGGTGATCCGCATGGCCATTACACAAACCATCGGCAACTCGCGAACTGCCTGGAACGGCAGTGCAGTTGCCTTGGGCTTGATGAAGCTTCGTACCTTCATCGCGCTGTTCGCCGTGCTGATCTTTTTCTCGATCGCCGCGCCAAACTTTCTGAGCACTGCCAACCTGGTGCTGATGTCGAAGCATGTCGCGCTGAATGCGATCCTGGCAATTGGCATGACCTTTGTCATCGTAACGGGGGGCATTGACCTGTCCATCGGTTCAATCGTGGGCCTGTGCGGCATGGTCGCCGGCGGCTTGCTCCTGTACGGCATAGACCTGCAGATCGGCTGGACCATCTACTTCAACGTCGTCGAGGTCATCCTTATTACTTTGGCTGTGGGCGTCATGATCGGCGCCATCAATGGTTTGCTGATCACACGGTTGAACGTAGCCCCATTCATAGCGACCTTGGGCACACTCTACATGGCTCGTGGCATTGCCCTTTTGTCTTCCGATGGGCGTACGTTTCCGAATCTCGTCGGCAAGCCGGAACTCGGCACCACAGGCTATGGGATCCTCGGATCCGGCACGCTGCTGGGCCTGCCGCTTTCGATTTGGATTTTGATCGCGATTGCCGCAATAGCGAGCTATGTCGCCCGGAAGACGCCGCTGGGCCGGCACATCTTCGCCGTGGGCGGGAACGAGCGGGCGGCAGCCCTGTCGGGTATCCGGGTCCGGCGTGTCAAAATGCTCGTCTATATGTTCTCCGGCTTTTGCGCTGCGACCGTCGGGCTCATCATCTCGTCGGAACTCATGGCGTCTCATCCGGCGACCGGCGAGACGTTCGAACTCAATGCGATCGCCGCCGCCGTCCTTGGTGGCACGTCCATGTCGGGCGGTCGTGGCAGCGTCGGAGGCACGATCATAGGTGCGTTCGTGATCGGTGTTCTGTCGGACGGCCTTGTCATGATGGGCGTCAGCTCCTTCTGGCAGACCGTGATCAAAGGTCTGGTGATCGTGGCGGCGGTGGTCGTTGACCAGGCTCAGTATCGACTCCAGCAGCGGGTCGCCTCCCTTCAACTGGCCCGAACGGTGTAATTATGGAACTACGTGGCGCTCTCATAGGCTGTGGCTTTTTTGCCGCCAACCATCTTCATGCCTGGCAAGATATTCCCGGGGCCAGGATCGTCGCACTCTGCGACCGTGACCCCGCCCGCTTGGCCGACTATGGCGACAAATTCGGAATTCAGTCCCGCTACACGGATGCGGCCGATCTCTTCGTGCGCGAGAAGCTTGACTTCGTCGACATCGCGACGACGGCGGGAACCCACCGGCTGCTGGTCGAGATGGCGGCACAGCACCGGGTTCCGACCATTTGCCAGAAGCCGTTCGCCCCCTCCATGGAGGATGCTGAGGCCATGGTTCGTGCCTGTGAAGCAGCGGGCATCCCGCTGATGGTCCACGAGAACTTCCGGTGGCAGACCCCGATCCAGGCGGTCGCGGACGTGATCAGATCAGGGCGCATCGGGAAACCGTTCTTTGCGCGGGTCTCGTTCCGGTCCGCTTACGACGTCTTCTCCGGTCAACCCTACCTCGCCGAGGGTGAACGGTTCATCATTGAAGACTTGGGGATCCATATTCTTGATGTCGCGCGTTTTCTACTCGGTGACGCATCACGGATCACGGCAAGAACACAGCGAGTCAATCCAGCGATCCGGGGCGAAGATGTTGCGACCATGCTGCTGGACCATGCGAGCGGCGCCACCTCCGTCGTGGACTGCAGCTATGCCACCCGTCTTGCAACGGAGCCGTTTCCTGAAACCCTCGTCGAAGTCGACGGGAGTGACGGCTCCATCAGGCTCGGCCAAGGCTATCAGATGGTTGTAACTAGCCCACAGGGCGTGGAGACCACAGATGTTGCTCCGGCTCTTCTGCCCTGGGCAACCCGACCATGGCACAATATCCAGGAGAGCGTGCTCGCGATCCAGAACCACTGGATCGAGTGCCTGCGGCAACGGCAGGAACCGACGACCTCCGGACATGACAATCTCAAGACGTTCGCACTGGTGGAGGCTGCCTATCGGAGCGCTGGGACCGGCCAAACCATCGATTTGACCAACGGCTAGACTCGTCATGGACCGAAATCTACTTCGTACATATTTTGGCACTGAGCAGAGCTCGGTTGCTGTGCGCCTGCTGACGGCTGGGCGCCTGGCGGCAGAGTTGGTCGAGGGCAATCTGAGAACGATCTCCTACGATGGCCTCGAGGTGCTGCGGGCCATCTCGTATGTGGTTCGCGACAAAGACTGGGGAACGTACTCGCCCGTCATCGACGAGCTGGTCGTTCGCGAAAGCGACAACGAGTTCACCGTCACCTATCGTGCGGCCTGCCGAGGGTCGGCGGATCAGAACCTGACCTACCGTGCCGCCATCCATGGCACGGAGGCAGGGGTCACCTTCGATGTCGTGGCCGAGCCCGAAACGGATTTCCTTACAAACCGGTGTGGCTTTTGCATTCTCCATCCCATTGTGGATCTGGCAGGAACACCTGTCACGGTCGAACACACGGACGGTGAGAGGGAGCAGTCAGTTCTCCCGGACCTGATCGAACCGTGGCAGCCATTCAAGGATATGCGGGCGATCTCCCATCAGGTCGACCCTGGACTGATCGCGGGTTGCCGGATGGAGGGTGGGGTGTGGGAGATGGAGGATCAGCGCAACTGGTCCGATGCCTCCTACAAGACGTATGTGCGGCCTCTAGCACTGCCTTGGCCCTACGTTATGCCGCGGGCTGTTCCAGATCGGCAAACAATTACGCTCAGCATTGAGGATCTGCGGCAACAACGGCCGGCGGCAAGCAGTCCACCCAGGCAGGAAGCTGTTGAGATTTTCCTTGAGCCGGCCAGCGGGGTGGCGCCCAAAATCGGGCTTGTGATCGCTCCGGAGGAAATTGATGCAACCCTCGCTCATATTGAGCGCCTCCAGCAGGCAGGTCCTCAGGTCCTCCTTTGTCATTTCGATCCAACTGCGGGGCACGGGCGTGACGCAATGATGGGGTTCGCGAAAGTCGCGGCTGCCTATCCCGCGGAGATGGTGCTTGAGTGCGTGGTCCCGTGCCATGAGCCTCATGAGGGTGAGCTTGAGCGGGTTGCGGAACTGGTGCGGGGCGCGGGATTGTCGCTCTCCGCCATTGCGGTGTCCCCTTCGATGGACCGGCAATCAACGCCACCCGGCAGCACGTGGCCCGAGTGTCCACCGCTTGAGGAGGTCTATGCGTCGGCGCAGAAAGCCTTTCCGGATATTCGGCTCGGCGGTGGCATGTTCAGCTATTTCACGGAGCTCAATCGCAAGCGTGTGCCGGTCGAGAGCCTTGGCTTCGTGACTCATTGTACCTGCCCGATCGTGCATGCGGCCGATGACCTGAGCGTAATGCAGTCGCTCGAAGCGCTCCCATTCATTACGCGGTCGGCACGTGCCTTCATCGGAGATATGCCGTATTGGATTGGGCCATCGACGATTGGGATGCGCCAGAATCCGTACGGCTCCCGCACGATGGATAATCCGAATAATGAACGGATCGCCATGGCCTCATGGGATCCCCGTCAGGATGGTCTGTTTGCGGCGGCGTGGACGATCGGATATGCGGTCCGTATTATCGAAGCGAAGCTCGAGGTGCTCACAATCGGGGCCCTGACAGGGCCGTTTGGGCTCCTGCGAGATGGGCCACGCACTGGCCAGGTCAGGCCTGTCTTCCATGCCGCTTCCGGCTTGTCCTCACTCGCTGGAAAAGAACTGGCCGGATGCCGATCGAGCCGCCCGTCTGACATCCTCGCAATCGGCGTCATCGATGAACAAGGACGTCCAACGATTTGGGCCGCCAATGTGACGGACCGGAAGCAGCGCGTCCGAATAGTCTCTGAGAATTCACTCTGGAAGATGACCACCCTTGACCAGCACTCGGTTGAGTCCGGGTCTCTTGGCTCACTAGGCACCACAATGAACGTACGGAACGGCGCCATTGAGATGGAGCCGTTTGCCATCGCCCGCCTTCAGGCATCCTGAAGATATGGAGCGAAGCTTAGAGCATCGTTCCAGGAGGTCGGTACAATTTCCGGATCTCACGACGCGCTAGCCGCCCTTGGAGTTGACCTTGGCGCGACCGGGCTTCCTGGTGCTCGGCTTTCGGTTTGGCTTAGCCTTGGCCTTATCCTTCTCACTGGAGTTGGGATGATGCTCGTACAGAGAGGCGGACCGATCGAGATGTTTGGTCATTGCCGCCTCTGCTCCGTTAGGATCTCCAGCCTCTATCCGATCAATGATCTCCTCATGTTCGGACAACGTGAACTTTTCCTTGCCGGACCAAATCAGCAGCTCGGTATGGTATTCCTTTAACCAGCTGAGCATGGCCTCGCTGACGGCCTCGAAGATGGGGTTTCCTGAAATCGCGGCAATCTGCGCATGAAATCTCATATCGTCATCGATGAATGGAGCAGCGTTGCCCAGGTTATGCCGTTGACGCTCCAATGTCTGCCGTAGATGGGCTACATCGTCCTTGCTAGCTTTGAGGGCAGCTTCCCGCACCATGCCCCGCTCGAAAAATCGCCTCGCGTTCTTCAAATGATCCAGAGAGGTTGGAGAGGTAGAGAGTAGGATTTGGGCGGTCGCGTCGACCTGCTCGAAGAGCGAGCGCGCGGTCAGCTGGCGAACCCTCGCGCGTTCACCGTGAGTGATGGTGATCAGCCCCATGTTGTTGAGGGCCTGCATCGCTTCGCGAATGGCTGGACGGCCCACACGGAAGCGCTCCATGAGCTCGCGCTCCGACGGCATCATGTCGCCTGGGTTGAGTTCTCCAGATGTTATCATCAGCCTCAACCGGTCGAACACCTCATCCGAGAGCTTCCGGCGAACAATTGCGTCAGTTGGTGCCGTCACAACATCCCTGCTTCTTTGACCTGATCTCTGTTGCCTGCATGAGTGGACCCGCTCAAAGGACGAAACGGCTCCAGGGGCCGAACCATTCTCAGAGGTTCTATCATATTGGTATAATGATTATAGCTCAAGCCACGATCGTTGCGGCCTTGCCCTGTACAAACGCAGGAACTTGACGCTTGTTCTTCCCGATTCCCGCAGCCGCTCGAGAGCGGCTCCTGAACGAATATGCATCGACTTGGCAATAGCCGCGCCTGTTGGATCTTCTCATTGATAACAAGCTCCATCCCTGGCGTATCGCGCAGCCCCGAAGAGCCCGGACGATGATAAGTGAGCTCGTGCGAACCACAGCAAAATAGATCGCAAAATCACTCCTCATGCAGAAACGCCTTGCACGTGCTGGTCTGCTGGTATAATGAGTATGCATTGCTATTCGGCACGACGACCAAAGCAGCTCTTTTGTCGGCATATCAGCAGGCGAAGAGAGGAATGCGCCGTCAAGAGCGCAGGCCCTGATACAGAACCGCTTGCTCGCACTCGTCCCATTCAGGCTTGAGCGATTGCGCCGAACGTCAAACAGGAGGAGCGCCATGCACGAGCCCGCCACGCCTTGGCTCCCTGGTCCCGACACCCGGCTTTGAAAGCTGTCTGGATGTCGACGCTGCAACACATCCGAATGGCCGCGGCTGTGACGATAAGTGCGACTGTATGGCCGTCTACGGCATGCTGGCCAAGTTCCGCACAGAAAAGCACGGGAGAGGGCAAGCCGTGAGCGATCCGATCCGCATCGAGGCCGATTATCTTATAGAGACAACCTTCGACCCCCGTGCCGCAGCCGAGGCGATGGCAGGGGAGCAGTCGAGCGGAACGTTCGTCCCAGTCCCCGGTGAAACGCCGGAACTGAAGGCACGATCGGCAGCCCGCATTGAAGCGCTGGACATTCAGGACAATGAAATACCACAGCCTTCGCTTCCGGGCTCGGCAAACCCCAAGGGTCTGGCCGAGCCGATACGGCGGCAAGCGCGCGTCACGCTCTCCTGGCCACTTGAAAACATAGGCCCGTCGCTGCCCAATCTGGTCGCCACTGTTGCAGGTAACTTGTTCGAGCTGCGTCAGTTCTCAGGCCTGCGCCTTCTCGACATGCGCCTGCCCACCGCCTTCGCGCAGGCATACCCAGGCCCGAAGTTCGGCATTGCAGGGACGCGCCGCCTCGCGGGCGTCGCGGATCTCCCGCTGATCGGGACTATCATCAAGCCAAGCGTTGGTTTTGGACCCGAGGAAACCGCTGCGCTGACCAAGACACTGTGCGAAGCCGGCATCGACTTCATCAAGGATGATGAGCTGCAATCCGACGGGCCGCATTGTCCCTTCGATGAGCGGGCCCGTGCCGTGATGCGGGTTATCAACGATCACGCGGACCGTACGGGCAAGAAGGTGATGTATGCCTTCAATCTCACCGGTGAACTCGATCAGATGCGGCATCGCCACGATCTCGTCGTCGAACTGGGCGGCACCTGCATCATGGCCAGCCTGAACTCCGTGGGCATCGTCGGTATGGTCGAACTCGGCCGCTTCTCGCAGTTGCCGATCCATGCTCATCGCAACGGCTGGGGCTATCTCTCTCGGTCACCTGTGTTGGGTTGGTCCTACGTCGCGTGGCAGAAGATCTGGCGGCTTGCAGGCGCTGACCACATGCATGTGAATGGCCTGCAGAGCAAGTTCTCGGAGCCGGACGAGAGTGTCATCACCTCGGCCCGAGCCTGCCTCACCCCGATGTTTGCGGACAAGCCTTGCATCACAATGCCGGTCTTCTCCTCCGGCCAGTCCGCCAAGCAGGCGCCGGGCACATACGCAGGGCTTGAATCAGCGGACCTGATCGTCACGGCGGGAGGGGGCATCATGGCTCACCCCGATGGACCTGCCGCCGGAGTGTCGGGCTTGCGCGAAGCCTGGGAGGCGACCTTGGCCGGTATCCCGCTCGGCGACTACGCCCGTGAGCACCCCGCCCTTGCCAAGGCTCTCGAGGCCCACGCAGCATGAGCGACATGGCTGCCTCAACCGTCCTGCCTGACGGTCTTCTCGTCAGCTTCTATGGCGATGATTTCACCGGCTCGACCTCGGTTATGGAGGCGCTGACCTTCGCCGGCCTCCCCACGGTGCTTTTCCTTGATACGCCAACGCCCGAGCAGCTTGCCGGGTTTGCAGGATACCGGGGTATAGGGATCGCGGGCATTGCTCGATCTCAGTCGCCGGATTGGATGACGGCGCATCTACCCAGAATTTTTGGGACCATGGCAGCGCTTAATGCTCCCGTTGCACACTACAAAGTCTGCTCGACCTTCGACTCGGCGCCGCACGTCGGCTCGATCGGGCGAGCGATTGATCTCGCAGCTCCTATGCTTGGAGGCGAATGGCACCCGCTCATCGTCGCAGACCCGGCGATTGGCCGCTATCAGGTCTTCGGGAACCTGTTCGCCGTCGCTGGCGGCGTTGGTTACCGGCTCGACCGGCACCCAACCATGTCCTGCCACCCGGTCACTCCCATGGGCGAAGCGGATGTCCGCCGGCACCTCCAGCAGCAGACCGATAAAAACATCGGTTTGGTCGACTATCTTGCCCTGAAGCGCGGCGAATCCGTCACAAGACTGAAGGAGGAACGCGCCCGGGGGGCCGAGATCGTGGCGATCGATGTCGCCGACGGCGGGACGCTTGCTGCAGCTGGTCGACTCGTTTGGGACAACCGCGGGGATCGGATCTTCGCGGTGGGTTCACAAGGCTTGGAGAATGCTCTGGTTGCTCATTGGCAGGCCGCGGGCCTGCTCGACAAGCCACGCCAAGAGTTTCGCGCTGCTCCAATCGAACGCATTGTCTGTGTCTCCGGCTCGTGCTCGCCAGTTACCGCTGGGCAGATCGCGTTTGCTGAAAACAATGGTTTTGCCGGAATCCGGCTCGATGCGGCTCGGGCCGTTGATCCGACGGAATGGGAGCGGGAGCTGGAACGCACTGCGGCTCACGCGCTCACCACCATCGGCCAGGGCCGGGACGCCCTGGTATTCACGGCCGCCGGCCCGGACGACCCGGCCGTCTCCTGCATGCGGTCCGCGGTCGACACGAGTGGGTTGCCTGCGGGTGAGATCAATGACCAGGTCGGGGCTGGCCTTGGACGGATCTTGGATCGGGTGTTGCGGGAAGCCCGCCTCGGGCGGGCCGTCATCGCAGGCGGCGATACGTCGGGCCATGCTGCCCGCGAGCTCGGCATCTACGCGCTCACCGCCACAGCACCGATTGCTCCCGGTTCGCCACTCTGCCGCGCGTACTCGGACGATCCAGCCCATGCCCAACTCGAAATCGCGCTTAAGGGTGGGCAGATCGGAGCACCCGACTTTTTTTGCGCCGTGAGACAGGGCGGAACCCGTCCCCAACACTGAATGAGGAGAGAAACATGACGAAGATCGCATTGCTCGGCGCTGGCGGAAAGATGGGAGTCCGCTTGGCCACCAATCTGCTTGGATCACGTTTTGAGGTTGACCACGTCGAGATTTCCGATGGCGGGCGCCAACGTCTGGCGTCCGCCATCGGCGTCGACTGCGTTGATCAGGATAAGGCGCTTGCCGGAGCGGACATCGTTCTCATGGCCGTTCCGGACCGGCTGATCGGCAAGATCGCACACAGTATCATCGACAAGGTCCGTCCCGGCACGGCCTTCATCGTGCTTGACGCTGCTGCCCCGCATGCGGGCGAAATGCCTGACCGGCCGGATGTAACATATTTTGTCACCCACCCCTGCCATCCCTCGGTCTTCAACGACGAAACCGACCCCGAGGCCAAGAAGGATTTCTTTGGTGGCTTAAAGGCCAAGCAGCATATCGTTTGCGCCCTGATGCAGGGCCCCGAGGAGCATTACGCCCTCTGCGAGGAGATCGCCCGTACGATCTACAAGCCGGTCATCGCAGCACATCGCTGCACGGTCGAGCAGATCGCCATCCTTGAACCCGCGCTCTCCGAGACGGTTGCCATTACCATGTGCATCGCTCTTCGCGAGGCGACCGAGGAGGCGATCCGGCGTGGCGTCCCGCGTCAGGCCGCCGTCGAGTTCGTGCTGGGGCACATCAACATCGGGCTTTCCATCGCCTTCGAAGTTTTCCCTGAAGGCCGTTTCTCGGATGGCGCCCTGCATGCCATCGAGCAGGCCAAACCTCAAATTTTCCGCGACGGCTGGCTGGAGCGTGTCTTCGACCCGAAGGCCGTCATGCGATCCGTCAAGGAGATTTGCGAAGCAGCCTGACCTGTACCTGCCAACACGGACGAGGATCGTGTCACCCGGCGCGATGCTCCAAGACCAAAAACAAAAAGATTGCCGAAACTGGAATAGGAGGAAATTACGCCATGAATGCACTGTCACGTCGATCGATCATTGCCGCAGCCTTTGTGTTTGGAGCTGCGCCGGCTCTAAGCCAGCCCGCCCCCACCCGTCCCGTTACCCTTGAATTGTTCGGCCTCGCATCGCACAACTGGCAACTCGTCATTGACCGCTTTCAAGCTCAGTACCCGAACATTAAGATCAAGTTCACGAAGTTCAGCACGGACGAGATGAAGCAGGCGCTGCGGGTAGGCGCATCCTCAGGCAAGCTCCCGGATCTCTGGTGGAACTGGGGTGGCTCGCTTGCGTCACCTTACAACCGTGCCGGCTACGCGCTGAAGATCACGCCGGAAATGCAGAAGGAGTATGGCATCACTCAGAATGTGACACCCGCTTCGCTCGACATCACGCGGGACGGTGCCGATCTCTACGGCATTCCCAACAAGATCGGACCGTTCGGCTTTATCTACAAGAAGGCACTGTTCGCCAAGTACAACATCAAGGAGCCGACCACCTTCGCCGAACTCGAAAAGGCCGCCGAAACCCTGAAGGCAAACGGCGTAACGCCGTTCTCGATCGGGGGCAAGTTCAGCTGGATGACCATGCGGTTCTTCGACTTCTTCCTCGAGCACTACGCCGGTCCGGCCGGACACGACGCATTGCTCAACACGGAGACGCCATGGACATCCGACCCGGTGGTCAAGTCATTTGCGAAGTTGAAGGAATGGTCCGACAAGGGGTACTTCCCAAAAGGCTTCCTCAACATCGATCCGAGCACCAATCTTCCTCTGCTCTACAACGATCAGGCGGCGATCGTCTTTGATACCCCTTCGCTCGAAACCAGCCGCATCATTCGGGAGAACATGTCGCCGGCTGATTACGGCACGTTCCCGCTCCCGACGGATCACAAGCCGCTGCGTGCGCCAGGATCCCCGTCCCAGTTCCAGGTCAACGCCAAGACGCCAGACGAAACGAGGCAGGCCGCACTGCTCTTTGTGAGCTTCGCGGCGCGTCCGGACATCGCTCCAGTGACGGCGGAGGCGGTTGGATATCCCAGCGCGACAAAAGGCATTCTGCCCCCTGAAAACCTCCCGATCCAGCGGAAGTGGGCCGAATGGACGCAAGGTGAGGTCGGCTTCTACAAGCTGACGGATCAGGGGCTACCCCAAGACGTGGTGGCATCGTACTTCGAGGCACAGGACTCGGTCATCCTTGGGGCGATGAAACCGGAGGAGGCGGCCGAGCAGGTTCAGGAAGCCATCACACGCTTTAAAAAGCGCAATAAATGACGCCCCTGGTTCTCCTACGAGGTGCAGCGCCATGACATCCATCCCGGTCGATCTAAAAGCCGGCAGCCTGACCATGAGACGAACTCTCCCGCAGTCTCTTGTGGCTTGGCTGTTTCTTGCTCCGGCAGCCGTCATATTCGCCGTCGTTCTTATATATCCCATGACCTATTCGGCCTGGTTGAGCCTGTTCCAATGGGACGGGGTCTCGCCGAACAAGGTCTGGGTGGGTGTTGAGAACTACGTCGAGTTGTTCACGGCAAACCGGGTCTTCTGGATCGCATTGAAGAACAATGTGTTCTGGAGTCTGCTCTCACTCGTCATCCCAACAGGGATCGGGTTAGGCCTTGCCCTGCTCCTCAACATGGCGTTCCGGGGAAGTTCATTTTTCCGGAGCGTCTTCTACTTTCCGGCGATCCTGTCGATGAGCATCGTCGGCCTGATCTGGAGCTGGATGTATCATCCGACACTCGGTCTCATCAATCAGTCCCTTGCGGCCATTGGGCTAACTGGATTGGAGAATAATTGGCTGTCCGATCCTTCCATCGCACTCTATTCGGTCTTCGTCGCCGCAACCTGGCATAATGCAGGTCTCCCGATGCTGCTGTTCCTCGCGGGCTTGCAGACCATCCCCAAGGAGGTCATGGAGGCCTCGCGCATCGACGGTGCGACCCGCCTGCAGGGTTTCTGGTTTGTCACCTTTCCGATGCTGCGGGAGACAACAATGGTTGTCGTTGCGATCACGGCAATCAATTCCCTGAAGGTCTATGACATCATCTACGTGATGACTTACGGCGGTCCCGCCAATCGGACCCAGGTCCTCGGAACATGGATGTATTTTCTCACCTACAACCATAACGAGGTCGGCCTCGGCACGGCGATAGCAGTCATTCTCTTCGGTCTGACATTATTCTTCGCTATTCCTTACACGCGACACATGGTGAGAAACTGATGACAGCCTCCGTCGCCTCCTTCCCGGACGTCGCCGTGCGGACGCCACGGTTCGCGGTGGGATCATATGGGTTCTATATCGCGATCTCGGTCGCCGCGCTCATCTGGTCGTCACCGTTGTTTATCCTGTTCTTCACAGCCTTGAAGAGTGCCAACGATTTTGCGCAGAACGGTACCTTCTCCCTGCCGCAAACCCTTGAACTCTCCAATTTTGCCAAGGCATGGGACATCGGGATCAAAACATATTTCATGAACTCGCTTGTCCTCACCCTGATCAAGGTGCCTACAGGAGTCTTCATATGCTCGCTCGCGGCATTCGCGCTCACTAAGATGCGCTTGCGGGGCGCCCAAGTCATTTTCACGGTCTTCGTTCTCGGACTGGTCGTGCCGATGCAGATGACTCTCGTTCCATTGACCACGTTGTATCAGCACCTTGGGTTGATCGACTCATTGCCGGGACTGTTCTTCCTTTATCTCGGTTTTGGACTGCCGTTGGGCATTCTGATCTTGCGCGGCTACTTCCGGTCCATTCCGGATGAGATGATCGAAGCGGCGTTCATTGATGGCTGCTCCTGGTGGGATGTCTATTGGCGCATCGTCATGCCTGTCTCAAAGCCCGCCATCGTATCGCTTCTCATCCTTGACGGCATATCGACCTGGAACGAGTTTATCCTCGCCCAGATCTTTATCCGGACCCAGGCCAATCGAACTCTGCCATTGGGCGTCGTGCAGTTTAGCACCGAGTTCTCGACGGCCTATGAACTCCTCGCGGCTGGGCAGATCATTACCATTGCGCCATTGATCCTGCTCTACCTGTTCTTCCAGCGATACTTCGTCCACGGCATGGCCGGAGCGATCAAATAATCCGAAACCGCACTGACATAGGAGAAAAGAGTGCTACCCATCGAAAAGAGAGCTCGCCTCATCCTCAACACTGATGCCAAGAATGAGGCTGACGACCAGTATACGATCGTTCATGCGCTTCTGACGCCGACCTTCGACTTCCATGGGATCATTCCGGCTCACTTCGGATCGATCAAATCGAAGACAAGTCTGAGGGACAGCCACGATGAGGTTATGAAGATCCTGGATCTGATGAACCTCAAAGATCGCGTGCGTGTAGAGCCCGGAGCCGAGGGTTCAATGCCCGATGAGAAGACTCCCATGGCATCGGCGGGCGCGCGTCTGATTATTGAGGAGGGAATGAAAGATGATCCGCGGCCACTCTACGTGGCATTCCTGGGGCCTCTGACCGACATGGCTGCGGCCCTGCTGATGGAGCCTCGTCTGAACGAGAGGAATATCTGCGTTGTCTGGATCGGGGGTGGGCAATGGCCCGTTGGAGGTCGCGAATACAACCTCTCGAACGATATCCATGCCGCCAACGTGGTCATGAAGTCGAAGGTTCAGCTCTGGCAGATTCCTATGTCAGTCTACCGCATGATGGCCGTCAGCTACGCGGAACTCATGGAGCGCGTCTATGACAGGGGCGCCATCGGCAAGTATCTTGTCGAGCAACTGATCGACTGGAACCTGCGAATGCACGCCGGCCCGATTGAGCACAGATCGCTCGGCGACACGCCGGCCCTTTCGGTCATTCTCAATCCGAACGGCGGCATCTCGGAATGGCTGCCTGCGCCCGAGTTCAACAGCCTGATGAATTACGTGCATACAGGAGCCAATCGCCCGATCAAGGTCTACCACAGCATTGATGTAAGATACATCCTTGAGGATTTCTACGCGAAGCTGAACCGCTTCACGCGCGGCGAACAGGAATTGGCCAACTTCGTATGAGCCGCTCAATGGAGTGAATGACGTCACTCGGCAGCTGCCGTCGACCGGCTCCGCACGTCTGATTGCGCCCGCTACGCTGTACTCTACTGGTACAGCGGGCGCAATCATGCATGAAACCGGTATGCCTTGATCGGCTTATGCTGACGCGCACCGTGCGGCCTTGTGACGCCTCCGCTTCGCACAAATCGCAAGTCTCTAGAGAAGCTGCCGACCGCGTAGGCCATACAGCCGATATCGATGAGGGCGCTGGCGATCTCCAACGAACACCAAAAGCTGAAACACTGCGCCTGACCGCTCAGCGAGTCGCATCTCTGCGAGATCAGAAATGAATTACGGAGGAACACACCATGGCACCGGTTGAGATCCGCAACATCCGCAAGAATTTCGGCACGGTCCCGGTCATTCACGGGGTGTCGATCGACATCCAGGACGGGGAGTTCGTGATCCTGGTGGGCCCGTCGGGCTGCGGCAAGTCGACCCTGCTGCGCATGATCGCCGGGCTGGAGAGCGTCTCGGGCGGCGAGCTGCGCATCGGCCCGAAGGTGGTCAACGACATGCCGCCGAAAGAGCGCGACATCGCCATGGTGTTCCAGAACTACGCCCTCTACCCGCATATGACGGTGGCCGACAACATGGCCTTCTCGCTCAAGCTCAAGAAGGCGCCGAAAGCCGAGATCAAGGCCCGCGTCGACCGCGCCGCCGAGATCCTGGGGCTCAACAAGCTGCTCGACCGCTACCCGCGCCAGCTCTCGGGCGGCCAGCGCCAGCGCGTCGCGATGGGCCGGGCCATCGTGCGCGACCCGCAGGTGTTCCTGTTCGACGAGCCCCTGTCCAACCTCGACGCCAAGCTGCGCGTGGCCATGCGCACCGAGATCAAGGCCCTGCACCAGCGCCTGAAGACCACCACCATCTACGTCACCCACGACCAGATCGAGGCCATGACCATGGCCGACAAGATCGTGGTGATGCACGACGGCGTGGTCGAGCAGGTCGGGGCGCCGCTCGAGCTCTACGACCGCCCGGCCAACCTGTTCGTGGCCGGCTTCATCGGCTCGCCGGCGATGAACTTCCTCAAAGGCCACCTGCAGGGCGGGCGCTTCGTCACCGCGAGCGGCACCAGCCTGCCGGTGGCCAATGCCCCGGCGGCCTCGGACGGGCAGCCGATCATCTACGGCATCCGGCCCGAGCACTTCATTCTCGACGACACCAACGGCCTGCCGGCCGAGGTGGCGGTGGTCGAGCCGACCGGTTCGGAGACGCAGGTCTTCGCCAAGTTCGGCGGCGCCGACGTGGTCGGCGTGTTCCGCGAGCGCATCGATGCCCAGCCCGGCCAGCAGATCCGCGTCACTCCTGATCCGAAGCTCGTGCACCTCTTCGACGAGCAGTCCGGCAAGCGTCTTTGATTCACGTCCGCAAAAGGCAAACTCAACTCGCCGAGACTTTCAACCTTCCAAACCGCGGCTCGGAAGGTCTCCCTCTGGCACATCCCGGGAGTAGACCGAAATTCCGGAATGCGTCGACAAGAGGACCTTCCTCTGGCCTTTTTCAATGTGCAGCAACTTAAGGCTGCTCACTACAGGCGGCTCTCCTTGGAGCTTTGAAGGTCTACATCTGGCTAACGCCGATAAGTACGTAGGGATCTTCGGACATTGCTGCGGAAGCGGGAACTCCATGGATTAATCCGTTTAGGAAGTGGGCCGACCTCTCGCAACAGGTGGTGAGCCGCCCTCGGATAGCTCACATACCGTTGGCTCGAACATAGACGATTTCGGTATGAACGATTGGTCAACTAGTCCTGGAAGTCTCGTTGTTGAAGTGCGTGCTCTTCGGAGAACACCCTGAGGTACGAGATACGGATCAATTGGCTGAATATTGATCTCGAAACACGTGTGTCACGCAGGTTTGTCGGAATATGCAGGACGCAAAACTAGCGTAGATCCCTCGGACGACAAGATACACCACCTCTATACCTACCCTGCTCGAAAAGCAGTTGTCCGCCACCTCGCTTAACATGGAGCATCGAGATAGCTCGATTCTCGACAACACACTGGTCCCGTCGAAAGAGGGGCGAGGTGATAATTGAGGGGCGTGCGAGGAGGATGTTTCGATCGTGCAGCAGATCATGCGTCAGCATCTCTCCCAGGATGCGCTAGCAACGACGAATTAACTGGACGTGGTCAGAGCACCGGACCCGCGTCTCGACAAGACCTACCTATAATCATGTAACGGAGGAACTCCCATGAGTGAGACACGAGGAAGAGGGACAGTCTCAAGCGTATCCCGGAGGGTATTGACGCTTGCACTGGCAGCTGCCGGGACAATGAGTGTTTGGGTCGGGGGCGCCACTGCGAAGGTGTCTCGCATTGTCGTCGACAAGGTCGAACCCCTCAACGATGCGAACCCGTCTGTTTCCTACGAGAAGCTCAGGGGCCGTGCCTTTGGGGAGCTGGATCCCTATGATCCGGCGAACGAGATCATCACGGATCTCAAGTTCGCGACCCGCAATGCTAACGGAAAAGTCGAATACGTCTCCGTCTTCGAGCTGACGAAGCCTGTCGACATGACGAAGGCCAGCGGACTGCTCTGGTACGACCTCGTCAATCGCGGGACGCCCGTGACCCTGGGCGAGGGAGCAATCCGCCCGCCTGCCCACGGGCATGTCCATCTGATCAGCGGCTGGCAGGGCGATCTCGTCCAAACCGACAAGAACGTGACGGTCCAGGTGCCCGTTGCACGTAATCCCGACGGATCATCCATCACCGGGGTCGTTCTGTCTCGGCTGGCGGACTCGAAGCCGGACGCGAATACCCGGCCTCTGTCGGTGCTTGCCAATGCCATTCCCTACGATGCGGCATCGCTTGACACCTCCAAGGCTCACCTGATTGCGAAGACCTCGGAAAAGCGATCGGGTGAGATCGGGCCCACCAAGGAGATTGCCTCAACCGAGTGGGCCTTTGCCGATTGCTCCAAGACGCCGTTCCCGGGAACGCCCAACCCGCGGATGCTATGCCTGAAGGACGGATTTGATCCCAAGCTCCTCTATGAGTTGGCCTATGACGTCAAGGATCCCAAGGTGCTCGGGGTCGGTCTTGCGGCCATGCGCGATGTAGCCTCCTTCTTCCGCTACGAGGATAAGGATACCGAGGGCAACGCCAACCCGGTTGCCGGGCGGATCAAGAAGGCCGTCACGCAAGGCATCTCTCAGAGCGGCAATGCCCTGAAGACCTTCATCCTGCTCGGGTTCAACCAGGACGAGGCAGGACGGATGGTGTTCGACGGCGCCAACCCGCACATTGCCGGACGCCTGACTGCCGTCAACGTGAGATTCGGCGTTCCAAGCGGCTCCGGCACGCTCTATGAGCCGGGCGGCGAGGGGGTTCTCTGGTGGACCCGTTACCAGGACAAGGGCCGCGGCCGCACCGAGGCAAGCCTGCTCGACCGCTGCACAGCGACAGGCACCTGTCCGAAGATCTTCGAGACCTTTGGTGCGGCCGAGTTCAATGCTCGCCTGATGACCGTCGCGCTCACGGGCACTGACAGCAAGGCCGACCTGCCGCTGCCGGCCAACGTTCGGCGCTACTACTTCCCGGGGACCACTCATGGCGGTGACGTTGAGGCTGGGTTCGATCCGAAGCCGCAGCCTGCCTCGGGTTGTGTCCTGGCGAAGAACCCGAACCCGGAGACTGAGACCATGAACGCACTCCAACTCGCCTTGGCGGAGTGGGTCATGGATGGGACCGAGCCGCCTGGGAGCGTTTATCCGAGGCTGAGTGACGGCAATCTCGTGGCCAATACCAAGGAAGCCATGGGCTTCCCGACGATTCCCGGCGGCCTCGCGCCGGACGGGATGGCAATTGGCCTGATGGATTACGATTTCGGTCCCGATCTGGACTACAACGACTTCTCCGGCGTGATCTCGCGCCAACCACCTGGGATCAAGCAGACGATCCGGGCCCTGATGCCCAAGGTCAATGCTGATGGCAACGAGGTGGTCGGAATTGGCTCCCTCCTGCACCAGGCGCCGCTTGGGACGTATACGGGCTGGAATGCAACGGCGACAGGGTTCTTCAAGGGGCAACCTTGCGGCGGCGGACTCACGGGCGGCTACATCCCGTTTGCTCAGACCAAGGCCGAGCGCCTCGCCTCGGGCGACCCGAGACCTTCTCTCGAGGAACGCTACGGCACTCAGGAAGGCTACGTGTGTGTTGTTCGGGCGGCAGCAAAACGCGATGTGGAGAAGCGCTATCTGCTCCAACGGGATGCCGATCGCCTGATCGCCCAGGCCGCTGCCGCCAGCATCCTACCCGCCGAAGGCGCTACCCCAGAGGCCAACGATATGGCCCGCACCCTCTGCCAGCGTCAGTAACCGCAACATCGGCAAGCCTCCGGGCTGCGGCTTAGCGGGCCCCGGAGGCTTCTCCCGCAGGCGGACCCGCCTCTGATCTCGGGCGCAGCCGTACATTGGATCAGGCCTGCTCCCAAAACCAATGCCCCCAAGGAGGAAACAATGACGAGATACCTGCTTGCCTCATCGGCAATGCTTTCACTGCTGCTCGGCAGCCCTGGCCTGGCTCAGCAGACGAAGCAGATCGTGAACGCCGGCACGCCGGAGCCTGAATGCACGTTCCACGTCAACTACGACCGGAACGCCGACATGCCGGGCTATGTCCTGGACAGGAATGGGCGCCAGCAGTGCTTGCCGTTCATGCCCACCAACCAGCTCATCCCGTCGGATTACAAGGGCAAAGACTTCTACACCGAAGAGTTCACGGATGCGAAAATCCGGGCGCGGTGGGCCGAGTGCAAGAAAACGTCTGCTTGCGCGGATCCTGTGATCGCCGGAGCAAAAGGGTTCGTTGCATACGAGAAGCGGGATACCGGCACGGTTGACCCCGTCGGCAAGGTCGATCCAGAAGGCGAGATCGACCTGAGGGATATCCGCCGGCCGGCCTACTTCGGCAAGACCCAATATCAGGAGCCGATTGCCGAGGCAGAGGCCCGGACTTACACGGTGGAGTTCACCGTGCCACGGGACAGCTACGAACGCTTGCACCTCAAGAAAGACGATCCGATCAGGCTGCGAGGCTGGTACCTGGAAGGGCAGGGGAGCGACAACGATGCCGGACAGAAGGTCCGCGCACTCGTAGTCATGAACAATGGCGGCGGCGGAGAAATCACCACGATCGACAATCCCAAATCGGAAGGGGCTGTGTTCGATCCCACCACCAAGAAATGGCTCGCCGGCAAATTCCCGGATGGCCAGACGGAGGAACCTGGCCATCGCCACTGGCGAGGGTTCATCTATGCCCTCAATCAGGCCGGCTTCGACGTGCTGGTCACGGATCGGCGGGGCAATGGTGTCTCAGGCGGAGTAAGCGGCTACAACACCGGTGAGCAGGCGAACGACATCTTCCGGGAACTCACCGCACTCGAGACCGGCGACGGGTTACGACTGCTGACGCCTGCAGGCGAGGTGCTGTCCGGAGCACAGGCCAGGGGCCGTCTCCTGGCAGGGCAGAAGGCGACGCAGATCCCGGTCGTTGTCGGGGGCTATTCCCGCGGCTCGTACACCGCCGCCTGGACCATGCACAAGAACTTCGTGGAGGACTGTAACTACGACGTGCCGGACGGCGGCTGCAAGCCAGCCCGGGCCTGGAGCAACATCAAGGGGGCCATCCTCTACGGGCCGAACTCGGCCGGGCTGGGCTATCGCATGGCCGGGCACGACCTGATCGAGGCGGCCCTGCGCAGCGATTACAACACCACCTACTACCCAGACGGCAACGTTCTGGCGAACATCGGCAAATGGCCCGGCGTCCTGATTGTCAAAGGAATCTGGGATTACGTTGAGGGTCTGGAGGGATCCCTGGACGCATTCAACCGGGCCAGCGAGCCGAAGGACCTCTTCGTATTCCGCGGACCGCATCAGTTGAACACCCAAGCCCCCGAAAACATGAAGCTTGCAGGTGAACGCATGGCGGCCTTTGCCAGGGCCGCGGTTCTTGGGCGGAAGCAGGTCGCGGGCGGGTTGCATCCCGCCAATCTGAAAGAGCTGGTCACCTCGAGCCCTGATTATTGGGAAATCACCACAGCACCGAAGGAATGAGCCACCAGGCTCCCATCGTTCAACCGCTGCGAAGTGCTGCCTCCGGTAGCGCTTCGCTCAACCTGGAAGCCCAGAGCTTCAGAGATCCGAGGAGGAAACCCAAGATGCAGACATCACGATATATGACACTTGCGGCGATCGGCTTGACCAGCCTGTTGCTGGCCTCGCCGACCCTTGGTGTCGAGATCAAGAAAGAGGAAGGGACCCTTCCGTCTCAATTCCCCTACATGATCAACGTTCCTGCGAACTGGAACGGGATCGTGATTAACGATCTCGATGCGGTGGCCAACAAGGGTGGAAAGCTCGCCGCGTATCTGTTGGACCATGGCTATGCCTACACGGGAACTGGACGTCATCCTGAGCGCATGACGCGCCACGATCCTCTGACCGAACTCGATGCGCAGGTCGCCGTGATCAAGATGGTCAAGGCGAAGTTCGGGCAACCCAAATACACGATCCAGTATGGCTGCTCAGGCGGTGGCTTCGTGACTCTGGCTATGGCCGAGAAGCATGCCGACGTGATCGATGGCGCCGTCGCGTTCAACGCGCGGGGCACGGGCGGTATGGCGGTTGCCAACACCTGGCTCGATCTGCCCTATACCCTGAAGGCCCTGCTGGCTCCCGGCTCCAATCTCCTAGTGGCGCCGGTCCCCCAAGATGCGTTGCCGGCCGCATACGATGCGTGGAAGCCAGTGATGGAGAAGGCTCAACAGACTCCTGAAGGGCGCGCTCGGATTGCGCTGGCGGTTGCAGTATCGCAGTGGCCGACCTGGGGGGCGATCAGCAATCCGCCGAAGGAGAAGCCTAAGAGTGATCTCGCCTCCTTGCAGGCAGCGATGTTCAAATCGGCTAGCGATGGCTTGGCAAATGCGGTCAACCGCCGGCAGCTTTACGACAATCCGGCGGGCCTTGCCTCGTGGAACACCGGCATCGACTATGCAAGATTCTATGAGGTCGGCGCCGATCCGGAGCACAAGGCGATCATCTCCAAGCTCTATCAGGAAGCCGGACTTGGCGAAGAGGGGATTGCCGCCGACCTTGCCAAGATCAACGCCCAGCCGCGCATCGAAGGCACGCCGGAAGGCGTCCATTACTGGCTTGAGCCTGGTCGGCTCCTCGAGGGCAAGATCGCTGTGCCGCTCTTCCACGCTCATGGACTGGGGGACGCCCTGCTGCCGCCTCATCTGCTAGCTGGCTACGCCGTGGCTGTCGAGAAGCAGGGTAAGAGCGATCTCTACCGGACAGCCTTCGTCGATGCCGCCGGTCACTGCGAGACATCGGTCTCAGAGGCCACAGCAGCGATCGAGGCGATGGTCACCCGTCTCAGCACAGGGAAGTGGAGTGATACGAACTCTGCTGCCCTCAATGCGGCGGCGAGCACACTGAACCTCGAAGCCCCTCGCTTCGTGAGCTACACGTTCAAGACACCCTTCAACCGCGCATTCTATGCAAACACCAAGCATCCGTTCTAATGAACCGGACTGCTTTCGCCGGCGGCACGCAGCCGTCGGCGTTTTCGTTCGCCACATGTCGTGAGGTGGGAGGATAGTGTGACGCAGTCTTGCAACCACCGCCTCACAGGACAGGACAATACTGCTTATAGGTGTAAGCCGGCTTGTACCACGGAAGCAGAGCAAAATCTGGGACACGCAGTCGAGCGGGTCTTCGATTGCCTTTACCTGCATCCGCCTATACAGGCCGCCACGGGCGGCTCTAGTCAAAGGATTTGAAAGTCAACGTCCTACCAATGTCCGATGAGTATGTAGGGATTATCGGTCATTGCGGGCGTCCAGAAGCCACTCATTCACCGAACGTGCTTGCCAGTTCCAAACGATTGTCTGGCCTAATCCCCTCACATGGAATAGACCGCTGCAATTCGGCCGATAGAACCTGCCCCACTAAGCTCGATCAGCATCAGGTGATGTCCCATTACAAATTCAGGCATCCGTCCCGAGCGGGTCGAGGTGTCATGCTGTTCTGCGGGTAAGTTCCGTTTCACGGGAGAGGGGCATGACTGTTAATCGGCACCGAAGAACTGACCCCTCTCAAGGGAGCGCGACGCCTGAGTTCAGCGACGCAAAATGAAAATTTGGTGGGGTCACGAGCGGCGCCGATGATGACCCCGCTGAAGCGACGAATTCTCCATCAACGTCATGCGCGTAACGGCGGTCGGCTCAAGGGTACATATTCGATGCTGAATCACATTGGAATGTGCCATGCCTCTCGCGGATAGCTCGCAAAAAGTAGGCCCCGCATCAAGGATCGGCTCGTTTCCTGCCGAAAGAGGTCAGCGCCTTTGAGGGGAATGGCCGCTGACACGAGACGAGGTGCTTGATGCGGGGCTGGGACCTGCTGCCACGGGGGCACAAGATTGCAGCAGATCCAATCGGGATCCGCTATGGTTTGTTGCTCTCCGATGTGGTTCGGGGCAGGAGGCCATTCAGAAGAAGATCGACCGCGATCTCGAAGTGCCGTTCCATGTCGATCGGCCGACGATCCGAGAACAGAAGCATCCAGATGTTGAGAGACAGGGCCGGTGCGAGCAGGAGTTCCGGGAACTCCAGGACGGAAGACTGACGGATCTCGCCTTTGGCATTTCCATCGTCCAGGACCTGACGCAGCCGTCTGACTACCGGTCCCATGAAGTTCTGGTGGTGCTCGTCGATCAATGCAGGGAAGCGGCTCGCTTCAGCAATCAGCAGGCGAAGGATCTCCCGGCCTCGCGGATCCGTCGCGATAATTCTGTACAGGAAGCAGAGATAGGACCGCAGGAATTCGGGAGCCGTGGATGAGTTCGATGCGGCGAATTCCTCGGCCTGTAGATGGACCGGGCGCGAGAGTTCGCGCACCATGGCGACAAAGAGCTGTTCCTTGTTCTCGAAGTAGAAGTAGATCGTGCCCTTCGTGACGCCGACCCGCGCCGCCACGTCCTCGAGACGCGTGGCCGCGTAGCCGTTCTGCACGAACTCTTCGAAGGCAGCCTCCAGGATCTCCCCGGGACGCTCCGCCTTGCGGCGGGCCCTCACACCTCCAGCCAT
Source organism: Microvirga lotononidis (assembly GCF_034627025.1). NCBI lineage: Bacteria > Pseudomonadati > Pseudomonadota > Alphaproteobacteria > Hyphomicrobiales > Methylobacteriaceae > Microvirga > Microvirga lotononidis. The sequence continues at coordinate 453,603 of NZ_CP141050.1, forward strand.
CCGATACTCCTCACATCTCCCCACTGGCTCTCTACGGCTTCTCGAGCACGACCGTCTACCAGGGAGGGCGCTGGGACAACACGATTGGCCCTTCCCGCTTCCAGCGCTCCACCGGGCCAACCGATCCATTGACTAACTCGTGAGTCAATTACGGTTGACTGACTCGTAAGTCAACGACTATATGCAGCGCACAATCAATCGATCGAGGCCGATAATGATCCGCCCTATGAAGCCGATAGCCGGGTACCTTTTGTCTGCAACCCTCCTCTTGGCCTCGCTTCTGCCAGTTCATGCTCAGCAGCCTCGAGGCTCCACCCCACCCCCGCAGGTCACGATCACGGAGGTTCAGGCACGGGTTGTGCCCGTCACCTACGAGTATGCCGCCCGTGTTTCGGCCTATCGTGAGGTGCAGGTGAGGGCGCGCGTGGGCGGCATCCTCCTGAAGCGGAACTTCACCGAAGGTACGCCGGTGAAGGCGGGCCAAGTGCTGTTTGAGATCGATCCCGCCCCCTTTGATGCGGAATTGGCACGTACGAAGGCGCAGCTTCAGCAGGCCCAGGCGCAGTACAACCAGGCAGTGCGGGATGCCGAGCGGGCGTTACAGCTCTTCGCGCGAGGCGCGGGCAGCGAGAAATCCCGTGACGATGCCATTGCGGCCAAGGAACTCGGTGCCGCCTCTGTCGCCGCGGCCGAGGCTCAGGTTCGCACCGCCCAGCTCAACCTGGACTATACGAAGGTGAGGGCTCCCATCAGCGGCATTACCAGCCTGGAGCAGGTGCCCGAGGGCAGCCTGATCGGCACCAGCGGCGACAGCGGCCTGCTCACCTCCATCACCCAACTCGACCCCGTCTACGTGAACTTCGCCTTTGCCGATCGCGAGGGTGCCGAGATCCGTCGCCTCCTGGCTTCCCAGCAACCGAAGGGATCTCCGGCCAAAGACCTCAAGGTGAAGATCACCTTCGGCGATGGTGAGGTCTACGATCAGGAAGGCACGATCGACTTCACCTCTAGCAGCATCGATACCCAGACCGGCACCCTGCAGGCTCGTGCCATCGTCAAGAATCCCGACCAGCGTCTGGTGCCCGGGCAGTTCGTGCGGGCGACCGTCACCGGCCTTACCCTGGATGATGCCATCGTCGTTCCCGAGGCGGCCGTGATGCAGGGACCCCAGGGACAGTTCGTCTATACCATCAACAGCACCGGAAACGCCGAGATCCGCCCGGTCGAACTGAGCCGCCAAATCGAAAGCGGCTGGATCGTCTCCTCGGGCCTGAGGGCCGGTGACAAGCTCGTCACCGAGGGCGTCATCAAGGTCCGTCCGGGAGCACCTGTTATGGCTTCATTGACCAACACGAATGTCGCGGTGACGCAATGAACCCTCGCTTTTTTATCGACCGGCCGGTCTTCGCCGCCGTCATCTCCATTGTGATTGTCCTAGCGGGCGCCCTGGCCATCCGGGCTCTGCCGATCGCTCAGTATCCTGAACTGACGCCGCCGCAGGTGGTAGTAAGCGCCGCATATCCCGGCGCCAGCGCCGAGACGGTCGCCCAGACCGTGGCGGCTCCGCTGGAGCAGCAGATCAACGGCGTGGAAGGCATGCTCTACATGCAATCCACGAACTCGAGCAGCGGTTCGATGCAGCTGAGCGTCACCTTTGCGCTCGGCACCGATCCGGATCAGGCGACCATCGATGTCAATAATCGGGTTCAGCGGGCAACCTCGACCCTACCCGAGGAGGTGACGCGGCAGGGTGTCACCGTGGCCAAGCGCTCGACCTCGATCCTCGGCATGGTCGCCATGTTCTCGAAGGATCCGCGGTATGACCGGACCTATGTCGGCAACTACGCGCTTCTGAATGTGGTCGATGAACTCAAGCGTATCCCGGGCGTCGGTGATGCGTCTGTCCTCGGATCGGTGGAGTATTCCATGCGCATCTGGCTGCGGCCGGATAAGCTCGCCGAGTTCAACCTGACGCCGACCGATGTTGCGGCCGCCATCCGTGAGCAGAACGCTCAGTTCGCCGCGGGCCGCTTTGGTGATGAGCCAACCGACAAGTCGGTCGCCTTCACCTACTCGGCCACAACACAGGGCCGCCTGCCGGACAAGGCGGCCTTCGAGGACATCATCCTGCGTTCGAACGAGAATGCGGCCGCCCTGCGCCTCAAGGATGTGGCTCGCGTGGAACTCGGGGCCCAGAGCTATACGGTCACGGCACAGCTCAATGGCACCCCGGCGGTGCCGATCGCGATTTATCTCCAGCCGGGCGCCAATGCCCTGGCGACCATGGAGGCGCTCACGACCCGCCTGGAGGAGCTAAAGGGAGCCTTCCCGGAAGGGGTCGATTACGCGATCCCGTTCGACACGACGAAGTTCATCCAGGTCTCGGTCGAGGAGGTCATTCACACCTTCATCGAGGCCATCGTGCTGGTGGTCGGCGTCGTGTTCCTGTTCCTGCAGAACTGGCGCGCGACCCTGATCCCGGTGATTGCGGTGCCGATCTCGATCATCGGCACGTTTGCCGGCATGTACCTGTTCGGCTTCTCGATCAACCTGCTGACGCTGTTCGGCCTGGTGCTGGCCATCGGCATCGTGGTCGACGACGCCATTGTGGTGCTGGAGAACGTCGAGCGCATCATGTCGACGGAGCACCTGTCCCCGCGCAAGGCCGCCATCAAGGCGATGAGTGAGGTCACGGGACCCGTCATTGCCATCGTGCTGGTGCTCTGCGCCGTGTTCGTGCCCGTGACCTTCATGGGCGGTCTCGCCGGCGAAATGTACAAGCAGTTCGCTGTGACCATCGCCATCTCGGTGACGATCTCAGGGATCGTGGCCCTGACGCTCACACCGGCTCTGTGCGCCCTGATCCTGAAGCCCGGGCACCACGAGCCGGCGCTGCCGTTCCGCCTGTTCAACCGTGCCTTCGACAAGCTGACGGCGGGCTATACGGCCGGTGTCCGCTTCCTGGTCCGGCGGGTGGCAGTGGGCCTGCTGATCTCGGCGGGCGTGGCGGGTGCGACGGCCTACCTCTTCATGACGATCCCAGGCTCCCTGGTGCCGGATGAGGACCAGGGCGTTCTGTTCAGCGTCGCCATGCTACCGCCCGCCGCTTCCTTGAGCCGGACCGAGGCCGTGGTGGACGCGGCAAGCCAGAACTTCCAGAGCCATCCGGCGGTCGAGAATGTCTTCGCGGTGTCGGGCTTCGACCTGCTCTCGGGCGGTATGAAGACCAGCGCCGGTACCTCCTTCGTGTCGTTGAAGGACTGGGCCGAGCGCGAGGCACCGGAGCTCGATGCGCGCAAGCTGCCGGGCCCGTTCATGGGCATGAACGATGGTATCAAGGACGGTATGGTTCTGGCCTTTAATCCGCCCCCCATTATGGGTTTGAGCACGACTGGTGGGTTCGAACTCTACTTGCAGGATCGAACCGGAGGTGGCGCTGCCAACCTCAACGCAGCCACGACAAAGCTGGTTGAGGCTGCCTCGAAGCGGCCTGAACTGACAGGTGTGCGGACAACGTTCAGCACCAACGTGCCGCAGTACAAGATCAATCTCGACCGCGACAAGGCCAAGGCTCTGAACGTGCCGATCAACTCGGTGTTCGAGGCGATGCAGAGCACCTTCGGCAGCATGTACGTGAACGACTTCACGCTGTTCGGACGCAATTACCGCGTCATGCTCCAGTCCGAGTCGAACTTCCGCCAGACACCGGACGATCTCAGGCACGTCTTCGTCAAGACGGCTGCGGGGAGCATGATCCCGCTCAGCACGCTCGTCACTGTCGAGCGCGTCATTGGCCCTGACCAGTTGGAGCGCTTCAACGCCTTCAATGCCGCCAAGGTCACGGGAAACCCGGCTCCGGGCTACACCTCCGGTCAGGCGATTGCGGCCATGCAGGAGGTTGCCCGGGAGGCGCTGCCGGAGGGGTTCCAGGTGGCCTGGACGGGCTCGGCCTACCAGGAACTGGAAACCGGCGGCACCGGATCTCAGGCCATGATCTTCGGCCTGATCATGGTGTTCCTGATCCTCGCGGCGCAGTACGAGAAGTGGAGCCTGCCGCTGGCGGTTATCACGGCGGTTCCCTTCGCGCTCTTCGGTGCCCTTGTGGCGATCTGGCTGCGAGGGCTGACCAACGACGTCTATTTCCAGATCGGTTTGGTGACGCTCATCGGCCTCGCCGCCAAGAACGCGATCCTGATCGTGGAGTTCGCGGTGCTCAGGCGTCAGGAGGGCGCGAGCGCAGTCGAGGCTGCGATCGATGCCGCCCGCCTGCGCTTCCGACCGATCGTGATGACATCGCTGGCCTTCATTCTGGGCGTGGTGCCACTCGCGATCTCGACAGGTGCAGGTTCTGCCAGCCGCCACTCGATCGGCACGGGTGTGATCGGCGGCATGCTGGCGGCGACCTTCATCGCAACCTTCCTGATCCCGATGTTCTACCGTCTGATCGCCTGGAAGCAGCCAAAGGCTCGCGAAGAGGATGACGACGTCCTGCTGGCGCCGGCTCAGGAGACCCCAGCGCAATGATGAGAGTGGGCCGGCCGTGTTCGCTAGAGGACGACGGCCGGCCTAAGGAACGACTTGATAGCTGAGAGAACATGACAGCGCAGCACGACACGACAGCGGTCTCGTCCCACGATCGTATTCTGGATGCCGCTGAGGATTTGATCACGACTCGAGGCATCTCCGCCTTTACCCTTGATGCAGTCGCCCAAGCGGCGGGAGTCAGCAAAGGCGGGCTCCTGTATCACTTCAGCTCCAAGGACAGTCTGATCTCCGGCCTCCAGCGTCGCATGGCTTCACGCCTCGTGGACACGTTGCAAGAGGCTGAAAAGCGATCCGAACCGATTCTTCAGGCATTTGTCCGCCAGCTACGTCATGACTATGAAACCGGCGGACAGCGATTTGCGGCACTGCTGCTGGCCCGGGAGCAGCCAGCCCCATGCCAAGAGCTGCAATCCCTGATGACATGTCTGTCTCGAAGGAGCAGCAAGTCTGGAGACAGCAAACCGCCGCTCCTCCTGCTGGCCGCCTTGGGATTGATCCTCTCCAGTCTTGCGCGGTTGCCCTGTCCTGAACCTTCGCAAATCGAAGATCTCTTTGATGAGATGGAAGCAATCGCTGCCAACCTCACCGATTGATGGCATTCGCCCTGGCGTGACGGCCCATGCCAAGAGTGCTTTCCAGCGAGGGCGATATGACCCATATTTTCGAGCCGCTGGGATAAAGAGGGCCTTCGCACCCCCTGTCGCAGTCCCTCGGTTCAACCCTCCTCAAGACGGTCAGCCGTTCCGGTCCTGCGCCAGCTCGCTCCAAGGACGTCCATGTTCCATCTGACATTCGCACTGCCGAGCCTCTATGTCCTAGCGCGATTCCTGTGGCCGCTTCCTTGGGCACCCGGCGGGAAGGTCATCCTTGCCATCGTGCTGCTCATGGCATCGCAGTATCATCTCTAGAGTCGGCTTTCGTCCGGCTCCGTCTTCTCACCCGGGTTCCCGCGTGCCCTCGTGCTCTTGTTCAACTGGGCGTTCGGGGCCATCGTGCTCCTGGCGGTGATGCAGCTCGCGCTTGATGGGACGGCCCTGGTGGCGAGGCTAGTTCGACCCGTCGGCTGGGCGACACCGGACGGGGTGCGCTACGCTGCCGCGATCGCCGCCATGCTGCTGTCGGCGCTGGGCGTTTATCTGGCAACACGCGTGCCGCCGCTCAAGGATGTCGAGATTGCCATCCCCGGGCTGCCGCACCAGTTCGACGGCTACAGGCTTCTGCAATTGACCGACCTGCACATCAGCCGCCTGTTTTCCAAGGAGTGAACCCAAGCGCTGATCGACAAATCCAATACGCTTGGCGTGGACCTGATCGTGGTAACCGGTGACCTGATCGACGGCTCGTTTGACGCACGACGCGCCGACGTAGAGCTGCTGCGCGGTCTGCGGGCAAAGGATGGTGTCTGGGTCATCCCCGGCAATCACGAGTACTTCTTCGACTACGAGGCATGGATGCATCACTACGCCAGCCTGGGAATGCAGGTGCTCGCGAACGATCATACGGTCCTGTCGCGCGATGGCGCGTCGCTCGTGCTGGCCGGCGTCACTGACCTGTCGGCGACCCGGACCCGCCTCCCAGCACCGGATTTGGCCGCGGCTCTCGATGGCGCGCCGTCAGACGCACCGATCGTGCTCCTCGATCACCAGCCGAGGAACGCCCCGCAGGCGGCCGCACAGGGCGTGGCACTGCAACTGTCCGGGCATACCCATGGCGGCATGGTCCTCGGGCTCGACCGGCTCGTCGCGCGCGCCAACAACGGCTTCGTCTCGGGCCGGTACCAGGTCGGCGGGATGACACTCTATTTCAATAACGGCACCGCGCTCTGGCCTGGCTTCGCGCTACGGCTCGGGCGACCGCCCGAGCTGACCCGCATCACCCTTAGACGTGCCTCACCGCTGGATGGATTGACTGTGCATTCGCCGGCGACCTCGGCGCGGTCGCATGCTCCGGCCGCCGCAGGATAACTTCACGAGGATGATGCCCTCCGATGGAAGGACCGGTTCTGGCACATCCGAGACCTAAACCTGAGGACAGCTTTCCCCGCCGAAGCGGACGCTCCTGAAGGGCAGGGGATGGGCAGAGGATGACCCAAGCCGACATTCGGGGTCACTTGTGACAAGCTCCGTGACTGGCCGCACCCGCTACCGCGCATGAGGCCTCGTCTAACCCGGGTCGGCTGCTATCTCTTAGGTCTCAGAGCATCACCCGCTACTCGTGCTTAGGAGCCGCCATGATCACGCTTTACACTTGGACCACGCCGAACGGCCGCAAGGTGCCCATCATGCTGGAAGAGACGGGCCTTGCTTACGAGGTGCGGCCGGTCAATCTCGGGAACAACGAGCAGTTCTCGTCCGACTTCCTGGCGATCTCGCCCAACAACAAGATCCCAGCCATTGTCGATGACGAGGCGGAGGGTAGCCCGCTCACCCTTTTTGAGAGCGGCGCCATCCTGACCTACCTCGCTGAGAAAACCGGCCGCTTTCTTGCCCCGCCAGGGCCGGCTCGGTACAAGGCGCTGGAATGGACCTACTGGCAGGTCGGCGGCCAGGGGCCAATGCTCGGTCAGCTCGGCTTCTTTGCCAAACGCTCGGACGAGAAGGCGCCGCTGGCGATCAAGCGCTTTACGGATGAGGCCGATCGCCTGCTCACCGTGATGGAGCGGCGTCTGGCTGAGGTACCGTACTTGGCCGGTGACACGTACACGATTGCCGATATTGCGGCCTACCCGTGGACAGTGGCGGCCACCACGTTCCTGAAGGATGTCCTGACCGACAGTCTTGCCACCAAACCATCCCTCCACCGCTGGCTCAAGGAGGTCGGAGAGCGCCCTGCGGTCCAACGCGGTATGGCAGTGCCGAAGCTCTGAGGCTGACCCGTGGCAGGACACCGCGCTCGTTCCATAGTCCGCCGTCTGTTCATCCTCGCCTCCGCTGTGCTCGCTCTGTACGCCTGCGCCCTCGCGGTGTTGTTCGTGAACCAGCGCAGCCTGCTGTATCCAGCCCCGGACTGGCGCAGCACCGCCGCCGAGGCTGGGCTGTCCGGCTTTCAAGACTTGGTCTTGACGACGCCCGATGGCGAACGGCTGGTGGCGTGGTGGAAGCCGCCGCAGCCTGGCAAGGCGCTGATCCTGTACTTCCATGGCAACGGCGGCAGCCTCTGGAGCGGGCGCTTGCGCGCTCAGGCCCTGACCGCCTCCGGGCGTGGGCTGCTGACGATCAGCTATCGGGGCTACTCCGGCTCGACCGGCTCGCCTACGGAGATGGGTCTGCACACCGATGCCCGCACGGCCTATGACTGGGTAAGGCAATCTTATGAGGCCTCTCGGGTGGTCGCCTATGGCGAGTCCCTCGGCACCGGGTTGGCCGTACGCCTGGGCAGCGAGCAGCCGCTGGCCGGCCTGATCCTGGATGCGCCCTACACCTCCACGGCCGATGTGGCCAGCCTCACCTACTGGTATGTGCCCGTCTCCTGGCTGATGCTCGACCAGTTCCGCTCGCTCGACATCATCTGCCAGGTGAAAGCGCCGATCCTGATCCTGCACGGCACGGATGATCGCACCGTCCCGTTTGCGTTCGGCGAGCGGCTGTTTGCGGCTGCTCCCGAGCCGAAGCGGTTCATCCGCATTGCGGGTGGGACCCACAGCCGGAACCTGGAGCAGGGCGGAATGGCCGCGGTGGAAGACTTCCTTGCGGCTGTCGAGGCCCAGTTGCCAGACCGGGCCTCTGGCAGGGCTGCCACGCCAACGCAAGCTCCCTAGGACCGATGAGGATGAAACTGGTGTCGTGGCACCGGGGCGCAATTACCGGCTTTGCCCACCATGACCGGCGCCCTGTCATCGATCTGACGCGGCGATGGAACGAGATCCCCAAGCTTGGGACAGGACGGCACAATGCCCATATGAGGACTATGTCGACCAAAGGATCTTCACCACGCACGCTCGACCTGTTCGAGGTCACGCTCACCATCCCGACACCTGCGTCCGAACCGGCTCCCGCGACCGCTAAGCCGCCGGCGCTTGCCAGCCTGCCCGACGCTCAGCTGGCTGAGCAGCTGGGCCAGGTCGTCGAGGAAGTTCAGCGCCGATTGCAGAAGGGTCGGGGCAGACGGCTGGAACTGCTGAAGGCAGTGAACGAGGCGCAATCATCCCTGGATCGGCTGATTTCAAGGCCTGCCAAGCAGGTCAACCACCTGCGATCTCGCAAGGCTGCATCCCCTCTGCAGGAGGGGCAGCGCAAAGCGGTGCAGGCTGCTCTCCAGGCCGGGGTGGCTCCCAACCAAGTGGCCAAGCACTTCGGCCTGTCGCTGGCCACCATTCGCGAGGTACTTGGCAAGGGTGTTTAAGCGGGTGGGCGGTGGGCGGCTACGAAACGGCAGTAGCAGATGAGGAGCTCTGAGACGCACAGAAGCGAGAAGGGTGCAACCACAGCAAATAGGCGCGGCCTTGCATTTATCGGGAACTTACCTAGGTTTATGGAAATATCATAAACTCGGTTAAACTCGCTATAAATGGATCCTCGACTGAACCCCTACGCGCCGGGAGCCGGCAACCCACCGCCCGAGCTTGCCGGCCGCGACAGCATTCTTGAGCGCGCCCAAATCGCGCTCGACCGCATCAAGGCAGGCCGGGCCAGCCGCAGCTTCATCCTTTACGGCCTCCGGGGGGTCGGTAAGACTGTTCTGCTTAACCGTATCCGCCTCGACGCTGAAGCCAAGCAGTATGTAAGCGTGTGGATCGAGGCGCCTGAGGAGCGGTCACTGCCGGCCCTTCTGGCCCCAGCCCTGAGGGCGACGCTGCTCAAGCTGAGCCGCGGTGAGGCACTGAGGGACGGGGCCAAGAGGGCCATGCGGGCGCTTGCTGGCTTCGCCAAGGCCCTGAAGGTCACGTACTCCGACATTGAGGTGGGGATTGATCTCGACCCTGAGCCCGGTGTCGCCGACAGCGGCGATCTCGAGAACGACCTGTCCGACCTCCTGGGTGCGATTGGTGAGGCGGCCGCAGAGCGCGACACCATCGTCGTGATTTACATCGACGAGCTCCAATACGTGCCCGAGGCTCAATTGGCGGCCCTCATTACGGCTCTGCATCGTGCATCGCAGAGGCAGCTTCCGGTCACCATGGTGGCCGCGGGGCTGCCGCAACTCCTCGGGCAGATGGGGCGCGCCAAGTCTTACGCGGAGCGGCTTTTCGAGTACGTCCCGATCGACAAGCTGGACCCCGATGCGGCCCGCAAGGCGCTTTGCGTGCCCGCGGAGAAGGAAGGCGTGACCTTCGCCGACGCGGCCATCGCCGAGATCGCCAAACAGACACAAGGGTATCCCTACTTTCTGCAAGAGTGGGGAAAGCACAGTTGGGATCTTGCGGAGGCATCCCCCATTGACGGCGACGATGCCCGGCGGGCGACCGTCGCGGCCCTCGGCGAGCTCGACGCGAGTTTCTTCCGGGTTCGTTTTGACAGGCTGACCCCATCCGAGAAGCGCTACCTGCGCGCCATGGCGGAACTTGGCGAGGGGCCGCACCGGTCCGGGGACATCGCCGACACACTCGGCATGAAGGTCACCTCCGTTGCTCCCATCCGCAACTCGCTCATCTCGAAGGGCATGATCTACAGCCCCTCCCATGGTGACACCGCGTTCACAGTGCCTCTTTTCGATGGCTTCGTGAAAAGAACGATGCAGGACGCGGGGGCATGACGTCGGGTCCCGAACCCCTGCTCACGCGGGGCGAGGCCGAGCGCATCGTCGCCGAGGGTGCGCGCCGCTACTTCGAGAGCCGTCGGGCAAGGGTGAACGAGTTCGTGCAGCGACACTTCTCGTTCTCAGGATCGCTGTCCATGCACCGAAAGGCGGTTGGATGGGACATGCTCAAGGGTCCCGTCAACATCGCCTTGGCCGTTCCCCAGCTCGCGACGAAACTGGCCGCCGCCGGGGCTAAGGCGATCGGTGCGGACAAAGCCTCGGAGTACCTGGGATCGAGGAACCTGATGTTCGACACCGATCTCGGGCAGGAGATCGAATGGCTGATCATCACCGAGCTCCTCGAGCTGCCGTTCCAGCAGGGCGGCCGCGTGTCCCAGCGCGATGCCCTTGCGGAGACGATCCTGGCAGCGCCGGAACTCCAGGAGCGGCTTCAGCAGTCACTCGAGGTGATCGGACGAAAGGGAGACGATCTCGAATTCAGGGCGCGTCTTGAGGCATCGATGGAGATCTATGCGGGGACGCGGGCGGCAGCCGCCGAGATCGCCGCCTCGCTGATGACTGTCGGAGCAGGGGCCGTTGCCCTGCAGAAGGTGACGCCCGGGGTCATGTCCCTGGGGCCAGCCTTGGCCGCCGCTCTGGCGCAGAATGCAGCCGTTGCCTCGTTTCCGCTGGGGGCTAGTGCCGGAGGCCTATGGTATGGTCTGTTCCCGGCGGCGGTATCCCCGGTCTTGGTCGGGGGTGTGACCGGAGGACTTCTGGCGATCACCTCCGTCGCCGCCGCCTTCGCCGGAATCATAACTGACCCGGTCCAGAAGGGTCTCGGCCTTCATCACCGCCGCCTCACGCGACTGATCGATGCCTTGGAGAAGCAGTGGAACCGGGAGCACGAGGACGCTGAGTTCAAGGCGCATGATCCATACGTCGCCCGTCTCATGGACGTATTCGACATCCTCGGTGCCGCTTACCGCATCGCCAGATCTTAGCGATCATGGCGCAATCAATCTGGCGCTGCTGCAGGGCGTGAACCGGCATCGGATGCTGCCAGATGAGCCGGCTGCCATTGAGCACCCGCCTCCGCTGGCGAGCTCAGAGGGTCAGCGGGGTCATCATCGGTGCTACTCCTGAGCTCACCGAAATTCCATTTTGTGTCACTAAGCCAAGGAATTGCACTTCCCCGCGGACCAGCTAAGGGGCGGCGCAGATCCACAGCTTAAGGCCAGAGCCAGCCCGCACATAGGGGTGATCTCGTTCGCACTAAAGAACATTCTCCCGCTCTTGTTCGATACGACGGTGCCGCGCCTCAAGCCTCTCTCGATGGTGACGACTGTCTACATTCTAGGGCTCAGGTAGACCAAACCCCTATAATGTTCCGTTCTTTTAAAAGAACATTCTATTGCCTCCATCATGCGAATTGTGCATTATCGGTCGACTAACTCCTGTAACTTGCATCATAGGTCTAGTGTGGAAATCAAGCAGTTAGAAGCGTTCCTGGCCGTGATGTCGGCGGGGAGTATTACCGGGGCATCCCGGCTGCTTGACCGTTCACAATCTCAGGTCACGCGCCTGATCCAAGAACTTGAAGCCTCGCTTGCTTTCTCCCTGTTTGATCGTAACGGGCCGAGAATTACCCCGACGCCCAAGGCTATCGCCTTCCACTCTGAAGCGGAACGGTTTCTAACAGGGATCGGACAACTGAAGGAGCGCGCTAAGAGGATCTTGGCCGAGGATCCAGCTCCAATTGAAATTGCTGCGATCCCAGCATTCGCCAGCGGTCTCGTGCCGCTTGCACTGTCCGTTTTGCAGGAAGATCGTCTGCCGCGTGACATCCATCTTCGAAGCATCTCTGCGGAGGCCGCTGTTCAATCAGTTCTGGGGCGGACTGCGGATTTTTGCATTGCCTCCCTCCCTGTTGAACATCCTGGCCTTGAGGTGCATGGCCTCTTCCAATCACCCTGTGTTGCAGCAGTCGCAGCGAACGATCCTTTAGCGGCCAACGAGGTCATTTCCATGGGTGATCTCGCGGGTCGCTGCCTCATCACGATGGCTAACCCCTTCCGGCTTCGCCGCCGGGTGAACCAAGCTTTAGAGGCTGCGAACGTGCGCCCTTTGAGGATAACCGACACAAACGTCGCCCTGACTGCGCTGCAGCTTGCGTCCACTGGCTTTGGCATTGCCATTGTGGAGCCGGCCACGGCTCACGGCACACAGGTGAAGAACGTAGAGATCCGGCCGCTCGATATGGATATCCCCTTCCTTTGGGGGATTTTCTCTGCCGCCTCCAAGCCTCTTTCCGAGACAGCTCGCGAACTCATTCAGCTGATCATCCGGGTTTCCGCAACTCGGATACCAAGAATTGTCGCCCACGATCCAAGACACATTGATCGTGTTGCCGATGCCACGTTCGGTGCTGATCCGCATAGACAGGATGTTTGATTTGAAACCGGAATTTCTGCAGTCCGTGAGTAACCTTGAGGCTCTTGAGCACAGGCTTGCCGAGGATCTGTCTCTCCTTGAGATTCCTCCCAAAGAGTGGGTGCCTGCGAGCGAGTATGAAGGCGCCCGGATCCTCGATGTTGTCATCATCGGCGCCGGCATGTGTGGGCTTGTGGCAGCTGCCGCCCTGAAGATGCTTGGTATCCATAACATCGTCTGTGTTGATCGCGCACCGAAGGGCTTGGAAGGGCCTTGGGTCACGTTCGCTCGCATGGAAACCCTCCGCTCGCCTAAGCAACTTACGGGCCCTGCTCTCGGTCTGCCCGCCCTCACGTTCCGGGCGTGGTATGTCGCGCAATTCGGCACCAACGCTTGGGAGCAGCTCGGGAAAATTCCGAAGAACCAGTGGATGGACTATCTGATCTGGTACCGGAAGGTGTTCGCACTTCCCGTTCGCAATCTCGTTTCCGTCATGAACATCGAGCCCGTCCATGATGATCTGCTCGCCCTGAACGTGATCGATAGCGGGAGCGGCAAAGCCGAGACGCTCTACGCACGCCATGTGGTGCTCGCGACCGGTCGCGACGGCCTCGGCGGGAGCTATGTGCCGGAGTTTGTCGAGAGTGTGCCCCGCAAGTTCTGGGCGCACTCTGCCGACGACATTGACTTTGATGCCTTGAGGGAAAAGCGGGTTGCCGTTGTCGGCGCCGGGGCATCGGCTATGGACAACGCCGCGACTGCACTTGAGGCCGGGGCAGCCAAAGTTGACATGATCATCCGCCGCAAGGATTTGCCGCGGATCAATAAATTCACTGGGATTGCAAGCCAGGGCGTTGTGCAGGGTTTCGCCGGGCTCAGCGATGAATGGAAATGGAAGTTCCTAGAGCATACGCTTGGTGCCCAGACGCCTCCGCCGCGCGACTCGACCCTGCGGGTCTCCCGCCACCCGAACAGCCGCTTTCTGCTTGGAACTGCCGTCCGCGGAATGCATGAGGAACCCGAGAGCGTTGTCCTTAAGACAAGCTGCGGTGACCTTGAGTATGACTTTGTGATCTTTGCAACAGGATTCCGCGTCGATCTTGACCGTCGACCAGAGCTGGTAAAGTTTGCGCCCTTCATCCGCTTCTGGAAGGACGTTTTTACTCCTGAGCCGGGCATGGAAAATGGCGAGTTGGCAAGCTCGCCCTACCTTGGCGCGGATTTTGAGTTTCTTGAACGGGTCCCAGGCAGTTGCCCATCGCTTCGCCTCGTGCACTGCTTCAACTATCAAGCCACGTTGAGCCATGGAAAGCTGTCTGGCGATATTCCGGCGGTCAGCGATGGTGGTCGCAGGCTCGCCCGCGGCATCGCCCGCAGCCTCTTCGTGGCAGACAGGGAGACTCACTTCGCCAATCTGGTCGCCTTCGAGACGCCAGAGTTGCTCGGGGACGAGTGGACCGACGCAGCAGCCGCTATCGCGGATCTGCAGAGAGGCGCGGCCGAGTGATGACGCGTTTCGCGACAAGCGGAGTGTACGGGTCGTGACTCGTTATCTTCTCACCAAACTAGCGGAAGCCGCCCTTGCGATCTGGGGTGTGGTCACGATCGTCTTCTTCGTGAGCCGTGTTCTTGGCGATCCAGCACTGCTGTTACTTCCTGTGGGAGCCGACCAGCACGCATTAGACACCCTGCGGGCATCGCTCGGCCTCGATCGGCCCATTCTTGAACAATACGGCATTGCTATGCTTGCCATGCTGCGCGGCGATTTCGGTGTTTCCTTTCAGCATACCCGCCCAGCGATGGAGGTGGTGCTTGAGCGTATGCCAGCCACGGCTCTGCTCGCGGGCACTGCTCTCCTGTTCGGGACGATGATCGGGGCTGCCGCAGGCGGAGTGGCCGCCCTGAAGCGCGGCACGATCTCGGAATTCATTGTGATGGTCGGAGCGCTCCTAGGCCAAGCGACGCCGGTATTTTGGCTCGGAATCATGCTGATCCTAGTGTTCTCGGTCGATTTGGGCTGGTTTCCCACAGGCGGTTCCGGCACGTGGGCGCATCTCGTCCTGCCGGGCTTTACGCTCGCCGTCTTCGTTTCCGCCTCGATCGCGCGTCTCCTGAGATCATCACTGCTCGACATCATGCGGGAAGACTATGTGCGCACGGCGCGCGCCAAAGGCCTGATGCCGCAAACGGTCTTCTTCTGGCATATCGCCCGCAATGCGCTGATTCCCGTCGTCACGATGATCGGCATCATTGCCGGCGAACTGCTTGGCGGATCTGTGGTAATCGAGACTGTCTTTGCTTGGCCCGGCGTCGGTCGCATCATCATGCAGGCCATCCAGAACCAGGATTTCCCGGTTATTCAAGCGGGTGTCGCGCTGGTTGCAGCCATCTTCATTATCATCAACCTCGTGGTCGACCTGCTCTACGGCGTGCTCGATCCGCGGATCCGGCGGTGATAGGAGCGACATCCCATGAAGTCCTTCTTCCTCGCCCTTCTTAAAAGCCGAGCCGGACTGTTCGGTTTCGTGCTGGTGCTGGTTTTCGTGCTGGCCGCGCTGCTCGCGCCCTATCTCGGATTGCCGGTTCCGACTCGGTCCAACCTGTTGGCCCGCATGGTGGCGCCAACTTGGACCGGACTGTTCTCGCCGGGTGCGCACCCACTCGGAACGGACGAGCTCGGTCGTGATATCCTGTCGCGTATCGTCCATGGAAGCCGTGTGACGCTGGCGATCGCCGCAGCCGCTGTGGTGCTCGGCGGAATCGTTGGCACACTGCTCGGCATCGTCGCAGGCTATTATCGCGGCATTGTCGATCGGGTTCTGATGCGCATCGTCGATATTCAGCTTGCTTTGCCGCTGATGCTGCTGGCACTGCTGGTCATTGCCGCGCTCGGACCGTCCACCACGAACCTGATCATCGTGTTGTCCCTCACGAGCTGGCTGCGCTACGCCCGCATCATTCGCGGGCAGGTTCTGGCGCTCCGTGAGCGGGAGTTTGTTCTCTCAGCCCATGCGATCGGCGCTGGTACCTGGCGGATCATGATCAAGCATCTTCTCCCGAATGTCATGACGCCGGCTCTTGTCATCGCGACACTGGAGCTTGCCCGCATCATCATCATGGATGCGGCTCTCTCCTTCTTGGGCCTCGGCGTTCAGCCGCCGAACCCGAGTTGGGGCCGAATGCTCGCCGACGGCCGGGTCTATATCTCGACGGCCTGGTGGATCGTGACCTTTCCCGGGATTGCCATTCTTCTCACCGTACTCAGCGTCAACCTCATGGGTGACTGGCTACGCGATTATTTCGATCCGAAACTGAGGACCATGCGATGAACCAGATTTCCGCTTCCACTTTGCCGCCTCGCGTCGGCCGCCTCAAGGCTGGCATGGTCAAGCACGGCGTCGATGTCATTGTGTCCTTCAAGCCGGAAAACAGCTTCTATTTTACCGGCTTCAACCCGATCATCTATTCGCATCCGGTCATTGCCATCCTCACTCCGGATCGCGACCCGATTATGCTCGTGCACGCGTTGCGCGATGATCATGGCCGCGCCAGCGCCTGGGTGCCGGATATCCGCCTCTACGGTTCCTGGTCCACGAAGGTTACAATGGGTCCGAACTGGCAGGATGCGCTCGCTTCGATCCTGGGTGACCTTGGCGTGATCGGAAAAACCGTCGGCATCGAAGAGGATTTCATCTCGATCAGCCGCCTCGGCCAGCTTCGCAAGGCGCTGCCGGACGCAAAATTTGCGGATGTCAGCCACCTCATTGACCATTGCCGCCTGATCAAGGATCCGGACGAGATCGCCCATGCCCGGATTGCCGCGCGCATCGCCGATCGGGGCATGGAGACGGCAATCGCGGGGCTTGCTGCCGGCGGCAACGAACGCGAGGTCTGCATCGCCTCGATGCACGAGATGAACAAGCTCTGGACGGCTGAATACCCGGATGTCGAGGTTGCGGACTTCGGCTCGCTGGAAGGCGGCGTTCAGAACGGCATGGCAACCTGGGCGCTTTCCGGCCCACGCATGTTCTATAATTGCGACAACCCGACGACCCGCAAGCCGCAACGCGGCGAGGCTGTTTCGGTGCTGATCTGGACGATCGCCAACGGCATTCATGCGGAGAACGAGAGAACCATCGCAATGGGTCCGCTCCCGGATGCCAACAAGCGGGCGCTCGACGCGATCCATGAGATCCGCTCCGAGGTGGATGCCTATATCAAGCCCGGAACACCCTACAAGGAACTCTTCGAGCACACCCGCAAAGGTCTCAAGGCGCGCGGGTACGGCGCTAATATTCCTGGTCGCATTGGACATGGCATCGGCCTCGGCGCGCACGAACATTCATCTCTCGACGCCAATTCGCCGCTTGTTTTGGAGCCAGGCATGATTTTCACGTTCGAGCCGAACATCCGTGTTCCCGGCGTTTGCGCGACACAGATTTCCGACACGGTCCTCGTCACCGAGACCGGTCGGGACTATCTCACCCGCTCCACCGGCGGCTATCTGGAGGTCTGATCGCCGATGGCCCCGCTGCTCGAAGTTCGCAACCTGACCGTCGCCTTCGACACGCCGTCTGGCACGGTGCATGCCGTCAACGACGTCTCCTACAGTCTTGAAGAGGGCGAAACGCTCGGCATCGTCGGCGAATCCGGTTCGGGCAAGAGCGTGCATGCGCTGTCCATGGTGGGGCTGATCGCGACGCCGCCGGGCCGCATCGTCAGGGGTGAGGTGATCTTCAACGGCCGCGACCTCTTGAAGCTATCCCAGCGCAAACTCTTCGACCTGCGGGGCAAAGAAATCGGTTTCGTTTTCCAGGACCCGATGACCTCGCTCAATCCGGTTCTGACCATCGGGAGGCAGATTGCCGAGCCGTTGCGGCGCCATTTCGGCATGTCGGCGGCGCAGGCGCAGGCCCGCGTCATCGAACTTTTGGAACTCGTCGGCATCCCGGATGCAGCCCGCCGCGCCAGGCAATATCCGCATGAGTTCTCCGGCGGCATGCGCCAGCGCGTGATGATCGCCATAGGCATTTCCTGCAATCCGAAACTCCTCATCGCTGACGAGGCGACAACGGCGCTCGATGTCACCGTACAGGCACAAATCCTTGATCTCGTTCGCGACCTGAAGCGCAAGATCGGCACGACCGTCATCTGGATCACCCATGACATGGGCGTCGTGGCGGGTCTGGCCGATACCATACAGGTGATGTATGGCGGCCGCATCATGGAGCGGGGACCGGTTCGTTCTGTTTTCCATGATCCGCGTAGCGCCTATACCTGGGGGCTGCTCAAATCCCTGCCTCATGGTGGCAGGCGCGGAATTACACGCCTCTACCAGATCCCGGGCAATCCGCCCGACCTAACCCGCGAGCCGATCGGCGACCCGTTCGCCCCCCGCAACCCTTTTGCCACCGCTCGATGCAAGGTTGAGACGCCGCCGCTTGTCGAGGCCGCCGACAGCGTGCCCGGTCATCAGGTAGCCGCCTGGTACGACCTGCGCGCCGAGCTCGCAACTCAGGAGGCGCGGCCATGAACGAAAGCCTTTCAGCCAATTGCCAGTCGCTCGTTTCCGTCAACCGGCTGTGCAAAACCTACGGTGGTGTGAAGAGGTTCTTTGGCGCCACCACGCCGCCCTTGAAGGCCGTCAACAATGTGAGCTTCGATATCGCACCTGGCGAAACGCTCGGCCTTGTCGGCGAGTCCGGCTCGGGGAAGAGCACGACCGGGCGGGTTCTGCTGCAGCTCGAACAGCCGACGAGCGGGGAGATATCGTTTAAGGGCAACAACATCACAGGTCTCTCCAAGCCGATGCTGAAACCCTACCGCCGCGACATGCAGATCATCTTCCAGGATCCGTATGCCTCGCTCAATCCGCGCATGGCCGTGGGTGAGTTTGTCGGCGAGCCGCTTGACGTGCATGGCTTGGCCGGGTCCCGCTCGGAACGGGAAGGCCGGGTCGCCGCGCTCTTCCGGAAGGTTGGTCTCGATCCGGCGTTCATGAAACGGTTCCCGCATGAATTCTCGGGTGGGCAGCGCCAGCGTGTGAACATCGCAAGGGCAATCGCACTCAATCCCGCCTTCATCGTTGCCGACGAGCCGATTACCGCACTCGACGTTTCGATCCAGGCGCAGATCGTCAATCTGTTCCAGGACCTCCAGGACGAGTTGGGCCTCACCTATCTGTTCATCGCCCACGACTTGTCGATGATCCGTTATCTCTGCCATCGTGTCGCGGTGATGCTGCGGGGCCGGATCGTTGAGATCGGCCCTTGCGAAGCGATCTTTGAGAACCCGCAGCACCCCTATACCAGGGCGCTCCTCTCGGCGATCCCAGTTCCGGATCCGGATATCGAACGAGATCGCCATCCGATTTCCTTTGACGTCAACGCCAATCTCCCGCCGGAAGCGGCAATTTTGCGGTCCGTCGACGAGGGCCATTTCGTGCTGGAGGCCTGAAGCGAGATGCACCTGTTCGCAACACACTTCGGTACCTACGAAGTAGCCGCGAACGCGGTCGGAAAGCCATGTCTCAAGCCGTTCCGGCACGATCCTGATCCGGCCGAGATGGGGCTCGGCTACCTGGACCTGGCCGATCATCCGGAACGTATCCGTGTCCCTATGGTGCGGCGTTCCTGGCTGGACAAAGGACCGCTTGCCGGGACGAGCTCGGAGCGGGGCAGGGAGGATTTTGTCGAGGTCTCCTGGGACAAGGTTTCGACGCTCGTCGCCGACGAGCTTCGCCGGGTGCATTCCACCCATGGTGGCCAGGCGGTCTTTGGCGGCTCCTATGGCTGGGCCAGTGCCGGACGGTTTCACCACGCCCAAAGTCAGCTGAAGCGATTGCTCAACCTGGCTGGGGGATTCACGTCCTCGGTCAACACCTATTCCTATGGTGCGGCAGGCGTGCTTTTACCTTACATCCTCGGGCCGGATTACAAGGATGCCTGCGATACCTCGCCGTCATGGAGCGATATTGCCGAGAATTGCGAGTTGCTCGTCGGCTTCGGTGGCTTCCGGCTGACAAATGCGCAGGTCGAAGCGGGCGGGACCGGCAGCCATCGCGCGGTCGAGTGGTTACGGCGCTGTCAGCAGAGCGGCGTTCGTATCGTCGTTTTCAGCCCGGCAGCCAGCGATGCTCCGGCGGGACCGAACGTGCGGCATATCCCGTTGCGCCCGAACACCGATACAGCCGTCATGCTTGGCATGTGCCATACCCTGCTGGCAAAAGGCCGCGTCGATCGGGAGTTCCTGAAGCGCTGCACGGTCGGCTATGCGGAGTTCGAACGCTATCTGAAAGGAGATGCAGACGGCATTGCCAAGGATGCGGCCTGGGCTTCGAACATCTCTGGTGTACCGGCGGATGTCATCGCGGAGGTGGCCGACGACCTGCACTGCAACCGAAGCCTCGTCAATGTCGCTTGGTCATTGCAGCGGGCGCGCTTCGGCGAGCAGCCTTTCTGGGCGGCGATTGCTCTTGCCTCAGTGGCAGGCCATGTGGGCACGCGAGGATGCGGATTTGCCTTCGGGCTGACGGCCGTCAACTCCGTCGGACAACCGGTCCGTCGGCTTAAAGGTCCAGTCTTCGAGCAGGGTGAGAACCCGGTCCGACATTACATCCCCGTGGCACGTATCACCGAGCTTCTTGAAAGCCCCGGTAGCCGCCTCGCATATAATGGCCGCAGCCTCGAACTGCCGGACATCCGCCTTGTCTGGTGGGCGGGCGGCAATCCGTTCCACCACCATCAGGATCTGAACCGTTTGGCGGAAGCCTTCCGCCGACCCGAGACCGTCATCGTCACCGAGAATATGTGGACGGGTACGGCCAGGATGGCGGACATCGTCCTGCCATCAGCCTTTCCGTTCGAGCGAGACGATGTGGCAGCGTCGTCCCGCGACAACTGGCTGGTCTACAGCAGACGCGTCATGGATCCGCCGGCAGGCGTCCTCACCGATCACGAAGCCTATTGCTTGATTGCCGCAAAGCTCGGTTGCCTGGAGGCCTTCAATGGAGGGCTCGGTACGAACGAATGGCTGGCGCGAGTTTACGAAGGGTATCGTGACCGGTATCCCGAGTTGCCGGACTTCCAAACCTTCAAGATGTGCGGCTTTGCGGCACTCGACGAGGGCGAAGAAGCACCTGCGCCAGCCGATCATTTTGGCCGCTTCGTTGCGGATCCACAGTCTTCGCCTTTGAGGACGTCGAGCGGCAGGATCGAGATTTCTTCCGAGATAGGCAACTTCGGTTACCCGGATATCGGCCGCCATCCTGTCTGGATGCCGCCGGAAGAATGGCTTGGAGCACCCCTCGCGCGGCAGCATCCCATTCACCTCCTATCCCCGCAGCCGGCACACCGGCTGCATGGGCAGCTGGAACACAGCGTAGCCAGCCAGAACGCGAAACTGAATGGCTATGAGCGGTTCACGCTAAACCCGGCCGATGCCGCGCTACTAGGACTGCGGGATGGCCAGCTCTGCGAACTCTACAACGATCGTGGCCGGACAATCGCAGCCCTAACGCTCAACGCCGGGCTGATCTCAGGTGTCGCGGTGCTGCCGGCCGGTGGCTGGTTCCGCCCCGATGACCAGGGCGTCGATCATGGTGGCAACCCCAACACCCTAACTGCAATCACACCGGCATCGCATCTTTCGCAGGCGACCGCGCCGAATTCCTGTCTGATATCGATCCGCCCCTGGTGCGCACCGACAGACAAACAAGACGAGGACTGAAGATATGGATCAGATCGATGTACTATCCGGGCTGACACCCGAATCTGAACTTTACCACATCCGCCGCGAACGACCGGAGTACGTTGAAGGCACCGAGGCCTGCCGGGAAACCGTATTATCTCCCAACCATGGCTTTGACCTTAGCCATGTCCTTCGTGCGGCGCTGGCGGCCCGCATGGCGCGCTTTATCGGCCGCGCGGACTTGGCGCATAGCTACACCCGAAGCCTCAACGAACAGTCAAACAGCCAAGCACTATCTGCAGTCGCTTCGGGAGCGGAACTTCCAGTTGATACAGATGATTTTCTCCTGGCAATTGTCCGCCATGTCGATCTGGTGACAAAAACCCCGCGCGACAGCACAAGGGACGACATCGAGCGTCTCAAGGCTGCCGGGCTTAGCAACCCGCAGATTATCGCTCTTTCCGAATTGATTGCTTTCGTGAATTTTGAGGCGCGTGTCATCGTTGCACTAGAAATGCTGGAGCAGGTTGCATGAGCACGTCGCGTTTCAAGGTAAAACCCCTCTCTTGGGCGCCGTATATCGAGCCTGTCGAGGTTGCGTCTGCGACGGACGAGCAACTTGCGGCCATGCAGGTGACCCCGTCTAACACAAAAGTCTCACCTTATGTGAGAACGCTGGCGCACGACCCGGAATCGTATGTGGCGCGAACGAGACTATTCAATGCGATCATGTATGCTAAGGGCGGTCTCGACCGCGCCGAGCGGGAACTCGGTGCCCTGGTAGCATCCACGGTCAACCGCTGCATCTACTGCGCCTCGGTCCATGCCCGCCGCTACGTTGAACTCGCCGAGCGTGATGACGTGGTCGAACAGATTTACCTCCGCGGGCTTGAAGGGCCGTTCGAACCCAAGGTTCAGGCGATTGTCGATTTCTGCAGAACGCTGTCTGAGACACCATCGCATGTGACGAAGGAACAGGTACAGGCGCTGCGCGACAACGGTCTTTCTAAAGCGGAGATCGTGGACCTCATTCATTCGGCAGCGATTTTCGGCTGGGCGAACCGACTGATGCATACACTCGGCCACTCGACCCCGGTCGAAGGAAAGTAAGGCACCCCGCTATTCTCAATAGCGCCTGGGATACGAACGTTTGTTCCTGTCGTAGTTCGGCAGCTGAATGAAGAAAACCAATCCTTGAAGCGAATGGAGACGGAATATGAAACAGAAGATCATTTCGGTAACAACCAGCTTGGCGCTGGGCGCTCTTATGGCCTCCACGGCCCTCGCACAGGAAAAGACGCTAACGGTTGCGGTCGCGAACACAGTGAACACGTTCGACCCGCACATGACCGCGTCGGTCGGTACCGACCTTAGCCTGCTCAGCCATATCTATCCCTCGCTCGTACTGCGTGGGCCTGACATGAAGATCCAGCCGGCTGTGGCCACAGA
Source organism: Microvirga lotononidis (assembly GCF_034627025.1). Classification (NCBI taxonomy): domain Bacteria; kingdom Pseudomonadati; phylum Pseudomonadota; class Alphaproteobacteria; order Hyphomicrobiales; family Methylobacteriaceae; genus Microvirga; species Microvirga lotononidis. Next base: position 476,394 of record NZ_CP141050.1, read on the forward strand.
ATGGAGAAACGTGGACGACCTGACCTGGCGGATCAAGCTGCGCTCGGACGCTTCGTTTGCCGATGGCGAAAAGATCGACGCGGAACTGGTCAAATGGAACTTCGACCGCGTCCGGGACCCGGCGGTTAACGCCCGCATCAAAGCATGGTTCACGCTCATCTCGGACGTTAAAGTCGTCAGCCCTACCGAATTGGAGATCAAGACGAGCGCGCCTTACCCCGCGCTCATCGAGCAACTATCGATGTTCTTCCTGCTGCCTCCAAAATGGGCGGGCGAGCACAAGCCAGGAAACGAGACCACGTCCGGAGGACCGTATAAGATCACTTCCGTCAAACCAGGGGAAAGCATTACACTTGAGGTCAACGAGAAGTACTGGGGCCAGAAGCCTGACTTTGCCAAGTACACGATCCGCGTCATCCCGGACGCTGCAAGCCGCGTCGCGGCATTACTCGCTGGTGAGGTAGATTTCATCAACTCGATTCCGACGACTGAGATCGAGCGCATTAAGGCTACTGGCAATGCACAGGCGGGAGCTGTGCCGAGCACTCGCACCGTGTTCATCAAGTTCAACACGCAGAAAGCACCGCTGGACAACAAGCTGTTTCGACAGGCTTTGAACTACGCGGTCGACAAGGAAGGCATCGTCAAGGCGATCTTCAACGACCAGGCTGAAATCGCCCGGTGTGAAGTCATGTCGAAGGCCTACTTCGGCTTCAACCCAGATCTAAAACCTTATCCCTATGACCCAGACAAGGCGGCCGAGTTGTTGGAAAAGGCCGGAGGCGCGCCATCGCAGCCGATCGAGCTCGAGGTTCCGTCCGGCACCTATCTCAATGGCGAGGAAGTGGTGCAGGCCGTCGCCAGCCAGTTGGAGGAGATCGGCGTCAAGACAAGGATCGTCGAAATGCAGTTCAGTAACTGGATGGACAAGTACCTGAAGACGAAGGATCTCGGCCGCCTTAGCCTGCTCAGCCAGGCATGGCCGACGATTGACGCAGATGGACTGCTGACCCTGTTTGAGCCCGGCAACATGTATGCCTACTGGGACAACGCCGAATTTGGCCGCCTGCTCAAGGAAGGCCGCTCCACCATGGACCAGGCCAAGCGGCTCGCGACCTACAAGAAGGCGACAGAAGTGATGTGCGACGAGGCGCCAGTGCTGTTCCTCTACACGCAGCCGACGACCTATGGTCTCTCGAGGCGCATCACCTGGGCAGCGCGTGGCGACGACTGGGTTCGCGCTTTCGACATGAAGCCCGCAAACTGATCCTTGAAGGGCCCCGCACCGGAGGAGGGCGGGGCCCTGAGGTCGCCTCCATCGGGCGGCCCTCCTCTTCCGATCTGGGAATGCGATGCCGAACGATGCTTGTGCCGCAGACAAGACACTGGCCGACATTGCGGCGCGCGAATGGAGTTTTCGCCGCCGCCATGTGGTGCGCGAACTCGGCGCCTATGTGCCCCTGCGCGGCGAACTTCCGAAGGCTGATGTGCCGACGCAGACCGAAAAAAGTCGATTTTGGACGGCGATCCTGCAGGACCTGGCTGAAATCGATGGTACTGCTCTGTCCGATGCCGGGCAGGAAGACCTGCTTGTACTCCGTCATCAGGTCGAGGCGCTACTCAGGTCGCAGCAGTTTCGGGACTATGAGCGACCCTTCAATGGATTTACCAGCTTCTGGGACGATACGGCGGCCTCGATACGCGAGGAGACCTTCGACCAAGAACAGAAATATCGGCATGCCATCACCCTGATGCGCGACATCCCCCGATATTTCCGGGAAAACATCGAGAACATGAGACTTGGATTGATGCGCGGCTTCAGCCAGCCGTCGGTTGTCCTTCCGGCCGTTATCAAAACAATTGAGGCTGTGCTGGCGCAGCATCCCGTCGACACAGACTACTTCAAGCCGTTTCTTGCCTTTCCGCCCCAGATACCCCCTGGGACACGAGACGAGCTGAGAAACGAGGCATTATCCGCTATCAATGACGCCGTCCTTCCGGCCTTCGCCGACCTTCTTGATTTTATGCGCGCGGTCTACTCGCCCGCCGCAACGCAGCGGATCTCTGCGGCCCAGCTTCCTGATGGCCCCCGTTACTACGAGGTGAAGGTGCGCGAGTTCACGACGCTGGAGATCGGTGCAGAGGAAGTTTACGATACGGGTCTGCGGGAAGTGGAGACCTGTCGCGAGAACATGATGGCGGCCATGCGCGCCACCGGGTTTTCAGGAAGCTTCGCTGACTTTCTTTCGTTCCTGAAGTCTGATCCCCAGTTCTATGCAAAGTCGGCCGAAGAGTTGCTCATGCGAGCTGCTTGGATCACAAAAAAGGTAGAAGGCAAGCTCGACAGGTTCTTCGGCCTTCTGCCACGACGCCGCTTTGCGATTGAGAGAGTACCCGACGCTATCGCACCAGCGTATCCAATGGGTACCGGCGGCCCCGGCCTTTATCTCGTGAACACCTACAATCTTACGGCACGGCCGCTCTACATCCTGCCGGTCCTGACGCTGCACGAGGCGGTACCGGGACATTGCTTCCAGATGTCCCTTGCCGCGGAGAACAAGAGCCGCCCGGCCTTTCGGTCTGAGACCTACGGAATCGCCTACGGCAACGCCTGGGCGCTGTATTGCGAAAAGCGGCTCGGAGTTGCAATGGAAATCTACGAGACTCCTTACGAGCTGTTCGGCATGTGGAGTTTTCTTATGCTCAGAGCGGTACGGATGGTCGTCGACGTCGGAATTCATGCAAAGAGCTGGGAATATGAGCGCGCCAGCCGGTACATGGCTGAGAATACAGGCCTCCCTGCGCAGGTGGTAGGAGCCGAACTCAATCGCTACATTAGCTGGCCGGGCCAGGCGCTGGGATACTATCTCGGCATGATCGCGATTGAGCGCGCTCGTGACACCGCGGAGCAGGTACTCGGCGAGGACTTCGATATCCGCGAGTTTCACGATCGCATTCTGGCTCTGGGCCCAGTGCCAATGTCCGTGGTCGAGACGACGATTGACCTTTGGATCCGAGAAAAGCAATCCCTGCAAATTCACCTCGCTTAGTAATCTATTGGGGACGACATCAATGCCGACAATTACTCTAAACGACGCGACCTTTGTCTATGATGATGCGGGCGATCCCGATGCCGAGACCATAATCGCGCTGCACGGCGGCCGTGGCATCGGAGACCGGCGCGGCGAGTTCAACGCCTATAAGGCTCTCTCGGACAGGTACCGCGTCATTGCCTACGACCAGCGCGGCTGCGGAGAGACGAGCCTCACGCCTCCCTATACGTTCGAGCAGCTGGCCGATGACGTCGAGGCATTTCGCATCAATCTATGCGGCGGACGCAAGATCATCCTTGAGGGTGGTTCATTCGGCGGCATGATTGCATTGACCTATGCCGTCAAATACGGCCACAACCTTTCCCGGCTGATCCTGCGTGGCACGGCGGCGAGTTATCACCATGAAGATGACGCCATGGTTGTCTTCAAGCAGCGCATCCACAAGGCCTCAAGCGCGTCTCTCGATATGCTCGACAAGATGTTCTCGGATAGGGTGAAGGACGATACCGAGCTGAGGCTGATCTGGCTGGCGTTGCAGCCTCTCTACTACGAGAATTTTGATCCCGATGCAGCGCTCGAACGGACGCGCACGATGCATCTGCACGCCGAAACCCACAACGCGCTGTTCAAGGAGCGGCGGTACGATCTGCGCGACAAGCTGAAGGATATTTTAGTACCGACACTGGTGATCTGCGGCGCTGAGGATTGGATCTGCCCGCCGAACCACTCCCGACTGATCGCTGAGCGCGTACCGAGGGGCGAACTTCTCGAAGTTCCGAACGCTAACCACGCTGTGCATGTCGAGGCGCCCGAGATCGTCATTTCGACAATACGGGAATTTTTGACACGGACAGCAGTCTGGGGTTTAGGGTAGATTCGACTTGGACTGGCCCATATCCCCAGTCTCTGAGACAGCTGCGGCACTCATTGGACAACCTTCACGGAACTGAGACAGAGCCAGTCTCGGACGTCATGGTCCATGCTAAAGTCTCACGGGATCGGAGTAACGCCTCTGTTGAAGAAGAATTCGACAGAGGTTCTTAGAGAAGAACAATTGTTCCTCTTTGAGCCTTCAAACCATGAAGATCTTCTATTGACGAAGAACCATTCAGAGCAGCTCGTATTTTCGAGACGAGACCACTCTAACATAACGTTCGTTAGAAAGAACATCCTGGTTGACAGACCGGAATGGTGAAACCAACATAACCGTGCTGATCAGGAGGGTTCGCCGCTTGAACAGCCGCGGTGATCTGATGGTGAGCAGCTTGCGCCGCGTAATCAAACACTGGAGCGCCACGGAGCCTGTGCTGCCCCGTGGTCCTAGGCCTAATGCAAGGATAACTGGTCGTGCATGCTCCGTCCGCCCGAAACCACCTTCTCTCCTGTCGTTGGCGCATGAGCACCTGTTACAGCACGCGTCATCGAGATCGGCAACATGACCGCCGGTATCGCTGTTCCGGAGCAGGGTGGCTATCGCTTCTTATCTTCACAGCCTTCCTTCGATGCTCTCGACGGGCGCCGCTTCCGCAGCTTGAAGCAAATCACTCCTGCGGCTCACGAGCGCTGGCGGCGCAACGGACAACCTTCCCGTCCTGGAGCGCCATCTTTCTGGGAACCCGCTGTAGTGGGGCTTCGGCTCGTTCATTCTTCCAGAGAAACACAACATGGCAAAACAGATGAAGGTGACGGACGACCATTCCATTAGGGTCGGTCCAAACACGCAGCTCATTCGGGCCGGGTACAGTCCCTTTGATTATCACGGTTTCATCAACCCGCCGACGGTGCGTGCCTCAACGGTCCTGTTCCCCGATGCCCGCACGATGGAAACCCATGGACAGAAATACACATACGGGACACGCGGCACCCCAACAACCGATGCTCTCTGCGAGGCCATCAATGAGCTCGAAGGAGCGGCGGGCACGATCATTCTTCCTTCCGGCCTTGCTGCCGTCACGGTAACTTTTCTGGCGTATCTCTCGGCCGGCGATCACGCCCTGGTCGTTGATACCGTCTATGGCAACGTCCGCCACTTTTGCGATTCGATGCTGACCCGGTTCGGCATCGAGGTCGAGTACTACGACCCATCCCTCGGCGCTGCGATTGAGACCTTGTTCAAGTCGAACACCAAACTCGTGCATACCGAAGCACCGGGATCGAATACGTTCGAGATGCAGGATATTCCTGCAATCGCGGCTGTCGCTCACAGGCACGGCGCCGTCGTGACGATGGACAACACCTGGGCCACCCCGATCAACTTCCGGCCACTCGATTTTGGCGTGGATGTATCCATTCAAGCGTCAACGAAATATCCTGCAGGTCACGCTGACATCTTGATGGGAACCGCCTCAGCCAATGCCAAGCACTGGCACCCGTTGCAGCAGGCCCATGGAGAACTTGGTATCTGCGGCGCTGCGGACGATGCTTATCAGGTTCTCCGCGGTCTTCGGACAATGGGGGTGCGCCTTGAGCGCCATCAGGCGAGTGCTCTCGCCATTGCAGAATGGTTGGAGTCACGGGACGATGTCGCGCGCGTTCTCCACCCGGCTCTGCCGAGCTTCCCGGGGCACCATATCTGGAAGCGCGACTTCAATGGTGCAAGCGGTGTCTTCTCCTTTGTCTTGGCTGTTTCAAGGGGGCAGAACTTCAGAGCCAAGGCACAAGCCTTCTTGGATGGCCTGTCGCTGTTCGGGCTCGGCTATTCATGGGGAGGATTTCAGAGTTTGGCACTCCAAGTCGGTTTGGACGAGCGCCGGATCCTGCGCGCGCCAGACGACGGGCCCGTCATCCGGCTCCAGATCGGGCTTGAGGACGTCGCCGACCTAAAGACCGACCTCGTGAGGGGATTTGACGCTGCGCGCGAGATTTTTTGAAACAGGATCGTCTCGCACGATACACAAGCAACTTCTCTGCTCCGGTGTAGGACCTCAGATCGCACTTCGTTTTCCTGCAGACCTTCAATGTTCCCTGAGATGAAACTACGATTTAGCACTTAGGAGACGGCATCATGGCTCACGCTGTTCGCTTCTATGAAACCGGAGGGCCTGAGGTTCTCCCCTGGGAGGAGGTCAAGGTTGGTCAGCCAGGACCAGGTGAAGCCTGTATTCGGCACACGGCGATCTGCCTGAACCATGTCGAGACCTATGTGCGGTCTGGCCTGTATCCCGCATTCCTTCCGAGCGGCCTCGGTACAGAGGCCGTCGGCGTAGTCGAAGCGGTTTAACTTCGCCGGGCTCTGCGCCCGCCTTTTTCTTGTCTACCAATTCAAGTCCTTGATGTGTCTAGCGAAAATCTGGCTGTGCCGAATCTCGACTTTTGGTCGTGGACCCAGCAGCGTGCGAGCCAGCTGGCCCAGTCGCTTTTCCCCCGAAAACGAGTTTCCTATCCATTGCAACTATAAGCTGTTGAAACACGCGCCTCTATCCCAAAGGCTCGCCTCTATACCAATCCAAGGTTGATTCCGCACTCAGTCACAGAGCCATCGTCAGCGATTTTCCAGGTACCAATATTGCTGCAGAGCGGCTTGCAACGGCCATCGTCGCAACCCTGTTCCACAAAGACCCGTAGGTTACTCGCTTAAGTCTGGAGGAATTCAATGAGCCAAAACTCGAAGGGCCACCATCCTTCGTGCGCTAAACCGCTGCCTCACTCGACGAACGCAAGGGCCACGCCGCCAGCCTCGCTGGCAGGTACGACAACGCGATCCGACGTTGCATGCGCACCAGCAATTTGCCCGGACCTGAGACTTTCGAAAACCAAATCAAGGGAGCGTGTTCGGAGCGTCAACGCTATCATACGATCACCCTGACTTGTGCTGGTCGCTGCCGCGCCGGCAAAGCGCCTGTCGACCTCAGCAGGGCTGAGAAACTTAATCGTCGCCCGGCCCGCCTGCAATGCATGACCGCCAGAAACCTCGGTCACCGCTTCAGACTCAAAGATCGTCCGATAGAGGTCAGCTGTCTTCGATGGGTCGTCGGCCACGATTATGAACTCAATGATATCAACGACGCCGTTGGGATGCTGGCGCCACTCGTCACGCCAGACGAGTTCTGGTGTGAAATGATGGCAGAAGAAAACACGGCCGTTCGGGATCAGCTGTGACCCAAGCCTCACAACCCGAAACGCCGCATCCCGGGTGCCGCCCGGGAGGGAGACGGGACGCGAGAACTCGGCCGGATTCTCGACAGGCACGCCTTTGTCGGCAAGGGCGGTGTGAAGAGCCAGGGAATCTGTTGTCTTGAATACCAGCCCTGTCAGGCCCAATGGATGCTTCCACAGATCCGCCCGTTCGGTTTGTCGTCCAGGTTCATACCCGAGCAGTTCGAGGTAGTTCTCGCCGAAGATTGCGAGATGATTGCTCGATCCTAACGTGTGGTGCCCCCGCTCGGTCAGCTGAAACCCCAGACGTCGGTATAGATCAGCCGCGAAATCGAGCTGATCGAGCACGTTGATAACCACATGGTCGAGCGTTGGTATGATCTGCCTCATTGTTATGCCCTTCAGTGCTCAGTTACAGGTTCGCTGACACGTCTCCAACTTGATCCAACAGCATCCGCCACCACGATCGTGGCCCAAGTTAGATTGGAAGAGGCACCACCTGCTGCTTCAAACAAGCCGTTGCGAAGGAACCAGCAGGTTTGCATAGCAGTGAGATGTGCCTTGGAGGCTGCCGGGCGTCAGCACGCCAAACCCAGCCACTGTCCACCAAACGTTAAGAGGTCCCCTTAGCGATGTCGAAGACGTCAGTCAGGGTGACTGACCGGAACTCCGTGATCAGCAGCGTCACGCGAATAATCCAAAACCCGTCGAGAGGCAGCACGAACCCATCACCGAGATAGACGTCCCCTTGCTGGCGTGCCTCGCGAACAAAGGGACCAATCCCGTAAGACGGCTTGTCGAGTTCAATCTTGACGCTAAGCGGCTTTACTCGTTCGCCGCCAATCCGAATTTCACTGACTTCGATCCTGAGCGGACCGACTACCGGCGGCTTGGCTGTCAGTGTTGCACTGACTCCATCTTTACTGATCTTGGTGTATTGCACGGCAACGTCAGATGGAGCTAAGAGCAGCGCACGCGGAGGGGGTGTAAAGCGCCATAATCCGAGCACCGCGATCACGAGGCTGCCGAGTACGATCTCAGTGCTCGCACTGCGGATGAGCCACCGTGTTGCACGCCGGTCGTCCGCAATCACAGCTTCCGTCAACCAATACCGGTTGACTAGAGCTAAGAACAGAATTGAGATGACCAGGGCAAGTTTGACCAGAAGCACGACGCCATAGTCCGTCGTCCAGAGCGCCGATACGGTCCGAACCTGAACAACCGCCAACACCAATCCTGAAGCCCCGAGGATGGCGACAATCCCCGGAACTGAGGATGAGAACTGTCGCAGGATCCATGACGCATCTGATCGTTCTCGGGTCAATGTCACGACAAGTGGGATGAGGGAGCCCATCCAGAGCAGGACTGCAACGACATGCAGGAATACTGCGAGTGTCGTGAGCCCCCTCGGCGGCGCCGTCGCAGCATGACCCGCACTCGCGCTCGCCACTCCGGTTAGGAGCAGTGCTGTCAATGACAACAGGACGCCCGCGCTGGATGTGTATTTGAACAATCGGGCCGCATAGGCCACTGTCAGTGCAGTCGCTGCAATCAAAATTGACCCGCCGTAACTCGTTGCATACAGTCCAGCCTTCCAAACCGCTGCCGTCAGCAGATCAGGGAGCGGCGCGCCCAATGAATCGAGGCCTTGGAGCGCGAGTAGGGGAAGAGTGGAAACCAGGCCGGCGCAGAGTGCGACCGAAATAATCGTGTCTCCCGCCTTGGGGTCGTAGCGCCCAATCAGCGTAAAGTATCCGACCCCGCCAACACCAATAATCAGACTAAGCATCAAGATAAACCGGGCCGACCAGAGTCCGACACGAATGATCGGATCGGATTGCCCGACACTCATCGGCGCGGCTCCACTGGAAGTCCCGACTGAGAACACCAAGCCGCCTCCAATCGGATGCCCGTCTCCTGAGGCTACTCTCCATGATAAGGTATAGGTTCCGTGCTCAAGACTATCCGGAAGCGTAAGTCGTATGTCAGAGCTCTTCTCACCGATCTCCTTCAAAACTACCATCTGGCCACTCGGCTGCACAAGGCGCGCAACCAATGGTCTAACCGGCTCGGAAAACGTCAGTGTGACCGTTCCTGGTGCCGTTGCGACAAGGATTCCATCAGCTGGATCAGAGCGGATTAGTTGGGCGTGCGCATACGCAGTGCCTGCCGACAGCATAAGCCCAAGGGCAGCGAAGCAGATGACTGCCAGAAGCCCTAATAGCTTTGGAACACGAACACTCACGGGCCAGGACGAATTTTAACCGATGGCGCAGGATACTTGAGTTCGCTGGCGGTCCGATCGGATTGCGGGACCTCAATCCAACGCTGCGTTCCGGATTCGCATTGCTGAACAACGGGAACGAAGATCTCCGATGCTGGAATGCTGTCACGAACCTTTGCACGAAACACGAACTCGTCATAGTGCGCGTCGTCAAGCTTGCCCTCGGACCACGTGATCTCCCGAATCTCTGCCCCGTGGCCACCGTGGGCATCGATCTCCGCGTCAGCTGCGGCCACCCGCTTTTCCTCGACCTTGCTGGTCAACAACCAGCCTGGCTTTGGCTGCGGCTTGATCTCCGCCAATTCCGGTGGAAGCGCGACCTTCAAAGCTATAGTGGGAGAACCAGCACACCCGTGAGGAACCACAAGCACGAACTTGACGGTGCTGCCAGCCCTCACCTCTTTATTGTCAAGGCTGACGTGAGCCTGAGCACAGAGAGGGACGATCAGTGCAGCGGCTCCAAGGAACGTTTGCACGCCAAATTTGAGGTTTCTCATACTAAACTCCATTGAGCTTAAGACTACCAAGTCGAGGCCAGACCGAGGTGGACCAATGCCTCCCGCCGAAGCTCGCTGAGACGTGGGTCGCCGCGATGGCGCGGATAGGGAAGATCAACCGTCAAATCGGCAACAATGCGCGCGGGCCTCGGCCCAAAGATCAGCACGCGTTGAGCCAGGAAGACTGCTTCCTCGACATCATGGGTCACAAGGACTGCAGTCAGGCCAGCTCGCTGCCAGAGGTTGACGAGTTCTGTCTGCATCGTCAGCCGCGTGAGGGAGTCCAGCTTTCCAAGCGGTTCGTCGAGCAGCAAAAGGCGTGGATCGTTCACCAGCGCGCGGGCAAGTGCCACACGCTGCGCCATTCCGCCGGACAGTTGATGCGGATAAGCTTTGTCGAAGCCTTCAAGCCCCACGAGCCGAATGGCTTCGTCGATACGGGATTTCGACGTCCTCAGTATGCCTTGGGCCTCCAGCCCCAACGCTACATTGTCCCAGACAGTCCGCCACGGGAAGAGGGTCGGATCTTGAAAGACGAGAATCCGGGAAGGATCTGGGTCTCCGACTGGTGACCCATCAACCCGAAGCTGACCCTTGGTGGGATGATCGAGGCCAGCCAGCAGACGAAGAAGCGTTGACTTTCCGCACCCCGAGGGACCGAGCAGCGCCACGAACGACCCCGGCTCGATCGAGAAGTCCACATCATCAAGGACCGGCAGTGGGTCTCCTTCCAGCTCGAACTGATGGGAAAGGCCTGAGATATCGACCCGCTGGCCCACCGCAGGCGGGATCGTCCGGTTCAAAGCCGTCGCTACCATCTGACGAGCCCTTTCTGCCATGAGAGCGTCCAGTCACGCACCCGAAACAACACGGTAATCAGCGTCGAGCACATCAGCGCCATCACTAGAAGGGCTGCATACATGTTGTTGTAAGCGGCCCACCCTTGGGCCCACTGCAGGTACCATCCGAGACCAGCCTTGACGCCCAGCATTTCTGCCACGACGAGAACTGCAAATGACGTCCCGAGGCCCATGAACAGCCCGACGAACACATGTGGCAAGGCGGCAGGAATTGCGACCTTGAGAATCAGGAAGCCAGGCTTGGCGCCCAAAGTCCGAGCGATGTCATAATAGTCGCGATTGACACTGGCGATTCCTGACCACGTCAGGATCGTCACCGGAAACGCGGTGGCCAGCGCGATGAGGAACACGCTTGCTGATCCGCTTGTGGGGAAGATGAAGAAGGCAAGCGGGAGCCACGCGGTCGCTGGCAGCGGGCCTATGATCCTAAGGACTGGATGCACCCAGTAGCTCGCTGCCTGCGACCACCCGATCGTCACGCCAAGGACGAACCCGGTGAGCGACCCAAAGAAGTAGCCCTTGGCCAGCAAAACCAACGAGTACGAGACGCTGATGCCCAATCGGCTCCAATCGTCCAGGAAAACTTCGAGAATGCTCTGGGGAGACGAGAAAAATGGGACCGGCAACAGACCCGTTTTCGCGGTTACAACTTCCCAGGCGATGAGACCCAAAGCGGCAGCGATTGCCCAAGCGCCGTAATAGCGGACTGTCGTCGCAACAGCACCCAGTGCCCGCCCTGTGAGGGTAACGATGATCAGGACAAGAGAGATCGCAACTGCGATCAACGCAAGCTCGCGGCCGTAGGGTTGCGGAACCGTTTCGGGCCAAAGCTCGATGACGGCGGCGGCGGCAATCCAAGACGCGGCCGCCACCAATCCGAGGCCCCAAAGGGCAGGGCGGGTTCTAATTGACGCGCCCTGCTCGACAGCGCCTTTGGAGAACGCCGGTTCGATCAAACTCATCGTCCGCTCCTCATGCCGTCAGGACATCGGCGAAGACGCGCTCCGCGAATTTTTCCGGATCCGTCGATTTCTTGAAGACGCTGACATCGCGGAGCTCTTGGGCATACAGTGCGATCTCCTGACGAAGATCCGCGCCCGTGGGATTATGGCCATGCGTTTGATCAAGCAGGACGCCGACGAGATCCTCGATGCTCTTGTCTTTGGGAGCATTGGGCAGGAAGACCCGAGCGGCATCCTCAGGCCTTGCAACGGTCCAATCCTGCGCCTCCAGAAGGGCACGAGTGAGCGCAGCCGCTGTCGGCTTGTCCTCACGCACCAAACGCCCTGTGAGACCAACGATGCAGCAGACGCGGTTTTCGAAACCATGATCGAGATTGGACGCAATCTGGAGGTATTTCGGGTCTCTGAGCCAGAAGTAAGCTTTTGGATCGCCGTCTGCGATAGCATCGATCTCTCCCTTCTCCGCGGCGAGCTGCAGCAACTCACCCGGGTACTGCCGCCACTCCACGTCGGCGACGGGATCGAGTCCTTCCTTGTGCAGCAGAATTGAGAAGAAGTTCTTTCCGGGGCTGGCAAGATCGGAAATACCGATCTTCTTGCCCTTCAATTGGCTGAGATCGGTGATCCCCGCTGACTTCAACGCGACAAGCCGTGAGCAGCCGCCGTGAGTGCCAGCTGTGATCTTGACATCGAAGCCCTGCTCAAGGGCTTTTAGCCAGCGCAGCGCCATACCGACGCCGCCGTCGGCCTTCCCGGTCGCAATCGCCTCAAGCAACGCCTCCGTCGAGGCACCGAAGTTCACGAGTTCGACGTCGAGCCCATACTTCTTGAAAATACCATGCTCGAGCGCCACAAACACCGGCGCGAGGCAGATTGCGGTGGCATTCGTCGCAAACCTGATCTTCTTCAGCGGCCCTCCAGCAGGGACCGATTGTGCCGCAAGGTTGCCGATCGACAGCGCGCCCAGTGGGGCCGCAAGTCCGAGTGCTCCCGCTGCCTTGAGAAATGCCCGGCGATCGGTTCGGTTGATCGCAGTATCATTCTCCGCTCGGGTCGCAGTCTTCTGAATCCAGCTCATCGTCAGTCTCCAATCATCGGCCTGATGGGTGATTTCACAGTCAATGTGGGTCGGAACGGCTCTGTCTGTCGCTTTTCTCACGCCGCCGCTTCGCGAGGCGCTGCCTTGTCACGCTGAGCAACAAGTGCACGGACACGCGGGATGAGATCACGGCCGTATTGGAAGGCATCCTCGAGTGGATCGAAGCCACGAATGAGGAAGGTCGTGATGCCCAGGTCGTAATAGTCAAGCATAGCGTCGGCGACTTGATCCGGCGTCCCAACCAGCGATGTCGAGTTGCCGCTGGCCCCAGTCAGAGCGGCGATCTCGGTCCAAAGGCGCTTGTCCAGCCGAGTTCCCTGTGCCGCAGCGGCCAACAGGCGACGCGATCCCTCGTTCGGCGGCGCCTCGGAACCGTTCCTGATCAAGCGTTCGCCGCCAGCAGCACGAAGCGCTTTGGCACGCTGGAGGATCCGATCAGCTTTTGCCCATGCCGCCTCTTCGGTTTCCGCGAGAATGGGGCGGAGGGAGAGACTGAAGCGAGGAGCCCGCCCAAAGGGAGCCGCGGCCGCACGTACGCGCTCAATGGTCTCTGCGACCTGTGCGTAGGTCTCACCCCAAAGCGCATAAACATCGGCGTGCTTGCCTGCCACTGCGAGCGCCGCTTCGGACGAGCCGCCAAAGTAGACGGGGATTCCGTCCGGGCCTTGCGGCTTCACCTCGGAGAAGCCACGCACGACCTTATAGTATTTCCCGTGATAATCGAACGGCTGCTGGCTCGTCCATTCCTGCCGGACAATGTCGAGATACTCACTGGTGCGGGCGTATCGTTCGTCCTTCGTCAGATGATCGCCATCCTGCGCCAGCTCCTGATCGTTCCCGCCGGTGATGATATGGACGGCGATCCGGCCGTCGCTCAAATGGTCAAGGGTCGCCAATTGCCGGGCCGCAACCGTCGGTGCCGTGAACCCGGGCCGGTGGGCGATCATCAGCTTGAGGTGGCGTGTGATGGATGTCACATACTGCCCCACCAGAATGCTTTCCGGCGAGGTGGAGTGGAATGCCAGCAGCGCCCGGTCGAATCCTCCATTCTCGTGAATGGCAGCTGCCGCGGCGATGTGTTGGCGGTTGATGACGGGGCCTGAGCGGGCAATGGCCTCCGACGCATTGAAGTTCCCGATGTACCCGATGAATTCAATTGGCATAAGATCCTCCGAGAGAGTGGACTAGAGACCTAAGGCGAGCAGACCGGCACTGGTCCGGGCCGTGTCTTCCTGGGGGCTGTGAATGCGACCACAGAGAACATCGCGATAATGACGTTCGAGGGGGTTGGCGCGCGAAACGCCGTGATTGCCCGAGAGCTTCAGTGCTTTTTCGACCGCGGCAATGGCGTTTTCGGTGGTGACCACTTTAATGAGACCGGCCTCCGACTGGCTTAAAGGACGCCCCTCATCGACATCCCTTGCTGCGGATCTGATCAGGCGTCGACTGACAGCAAGCAGCTCCTCGATTTCTCCAACGGCCTGTTGGATGCGGGGTACCGTCGCAAGGGATCGACCAAGGTTGCTGGGAACACGGTCCTTTAAGAACCGCACGAGCCAATCACGCGCCGCTTCAGCGATACCAGTATAGAGGGCTCCGGGCAGGATTCCGAACCAGGACGCTTGTCCCTCCCGGGTGGCCCACTCAGAGGGCGCCCGAATATCAACGGCATGGTCGAGGGGAACCCGCACCTCGTCAAAGACGACATCGTGGCTTCCCGTGGCACGCATACCTATTGGGTTCCAAGTCCTCTCGATCCGGACACCTGGGGCTTGGACTGGGACCAGAAAGCCTCCCACACGGGGCTCATCCTCGTCTGTTTTCGCCCAAACGATGGCCCACGTGAGACCTTCCGCGCCGGTTGAGTAGATCTTCCTTCCGCTGATCAGCCATGCCTCGCCAACGCGTCGTGCTGTCGTGTCCGGAAGCCCGCCGCGGAGCGGGGTGCCAAGGGCAGGCTCAACACGAAGTGCATTGATCAATGCACCACGCTCTGTCGCATCGCGGGCAACGGCGCGGACCAGATGCTCCGGCCACCGCCCTTTGAGCAACTGTGCCAGATTGATGTACTGCATGATCAGGATCAACGCCGTCGAGGGCTCACCCCGGGCAATCTCCCGGATCACCTCAGCGGCTTCGGTGAGTCCCGCACCAGAGCCGCCCAGTTCAACAGGCGCGGTCAATGCAACCAGACCAGATTGATGCAGCAGACGGAAGTTTCCGGTTGGGAATGCTCCAGTGAGATCGAGATCAGCCGCACTCTCCGCGAAGATGGATGCCAGCCGGATTGCCGCATCAACGTGATTTTCGGACGCCGCAACGCGGGGGCGGAGTGAAGTCGCCGTCATCGATGCATTCCTTCTGGAATTGACACGCTCAACAAGCACCGAGCGGCTAGACTTTCTACCAACGAGGTTGCCTGCCACGCGCCTATTCTTGAACCCGTATCGCTTTACTTATACTGTGCTTACAGCCATAAGCTTAGGATCGAGAGTGTCGAGAATAATACGCTTTGTCAAACGAAATGTTCTTCTAAAAGAACGAAGAAACTGAGCGTTTTTTTCTTTTCACCGCGTGTCGTATGCGCATCTTCAACTTTGATGGCACCATCCCAAAGCATTTCCGACGAATGGCCAGGGCGATCGCCTTGCGGTCTGATCGATGGTGATGCCTCGTCATGGACAGGTCAGTCGAAAACCGGTCCATGACGATAAGGTTCTGTATTGTACGCTTCCGAATGCGCTGGTGATCAAGTTCTTTGTCTGCCCTGTCACCGACGCGGACCCTCCCTAGTGCTTCGCTGCTTCAGTACGAGCGAGCACCCAGCGCGCGATGCGGGCACCGGAGAAAATGAGAACGCATGTCGCTGACAGGAAGCCAACGGAGTACAGAGTCGGACTGGCCCCCTCCGTCAGTTCCGCCCCATGGGCGAAGCCATGAGCGAATGCGAACACAGCGCAAAGCGCAGCTGCGATCACCATCGGCGGTTTGACCCGGAAAGCGATAGCTGCCCAAAGCACAGGAATTGACATGAGAATCCCCGCCTCCACCATCGGGAGCGCCAGCCTAGTCATAGCCGCCAAAGCACCTGCAAGCATCGCGACCAGGAAGGAGATGGGGAGAAGGGCAAGCGCACGCTGCCCGAGTAGACGGGCCCACAGTCCCACGGCGACCATTGCCATTAAGTGATCGGCGCCTGTGAGAGGATGCGCCAGACCTCCGAAGAAGCTGGCGCTGCTTCCGACACCGGTATGAGCAAGTGCAGGAAAGGTCGCCAGCAGGGCGACAAGGATCGATGTGACGCGGATAGAGTTCATGAGGAGATCCGGCGCTGATGATTTCGGGAATGGCCAGGCTGTTATGCCCATCGTTCAGGGCTGCTTGTGAATCGGGTCGACCCAGTAGATCTCCTCGGGCGTTTCGACCGGGTCGATATCTGTGATATTGACGACAACCGCTTCATTATCCGATCGCACGAGAACACACTCGAGTGGCTCGTCTGGGCTGGCGTTGATCTCTTGGTGCGGGACATACGGTGGCACGTAGATAAAGTCACCCGGTCCCGCCTCCGCCACATACTCCAGATGGTCTCCCCACCGCATGCGCGCGCGGCCGCGTACCACGAAAATGACGCTCTCGAGTTCACCATGATGATGCACCCCGGTTTTGGCATTGGCTTGGATCGAGACCGTACCGGCCCAAATCTTCTGGGCGCCGACTCGGGCGTGATTGATTGCAGCCTGGCGGAACATGCCTGGCGTTTGGGCCGTATTGGAGTCGAGTCTGTCGCCTTTGATGACACGAACGCCGTCGTGCTTCCATCGCTCCTCGGCTTCATGAGAATGGGATGGGTCGCCGTGGTCGTGATGATGATCCGTCATGGGTCCTTCTTTCGATATCCGTGATGATTTATCAAACAGCCGCTCGGACAGACCTACGCGTGTCGAGGGACGGCGCCCAATCAGCGCGGGTACCCTCTGAACTATCCCCGATCAGCCTGACGAGTTGTGCCGCAGCCTCGTTCGCTCGCCCTTGAATCCCACTATCGTTCAGCTTCCCATCCTTGAAGTCCGCATCGCTCGCATAAACAGCCGTCGGGACGGTCAGGGCTGCGAAGAAGCCGAAGAGAGGCCTCAGGACGTGTTCAACCACGAGAGCATGACGGGGGCCGCCGCCGGTTGCAGTGATCAAGACCGGCTTTCCCGTAAGAGCCAAGGGGTCCACGAGGTCGAAGACATGCTTGAAGAGCCCTGTATAGGCGCCTTTGTAAACGGGCGAACCGATGATCAAGGCGTCGGCCTGTTCAATGGCATCAATAACCCGCTTTGAGGGGAGCGATAGCTCCTGCCTACTCGTGGCTGAGCCAAGGCCTGGTGCGGCATCCACGACGTCGAACAGGTCGAATCGGTAAGGGCGGTCAGCCACAACCGCCGCACCGACGGTCTCGACAAGAGACCTGGTCTTTGACGGACGGTGCAGGTTCCCCGAGAACCCAACAATATGAATCGTGCTCATGGTATTCCTTTTCAACTCAGAAATTGACGGTGGGGAGCCCTGCGCCTTAGCCCTGTGCCGCAAGCTTTCTGTCGGCAACCAAACGGGCAACGACATCAACAATGGCCTCGGCTTCGGTGCGTTCGAGCCAGTCCGGGCTCACATCCGCAAAACGAACGATGCGGTCTTCGTCGATCACGACCACGGCAGGCATGGGCAGTTCCCATGTCCCGGTCCCTGTGATGTCCCCGATGGGCTTTCCTTTAGCGAGTGCCGCCGTTTGAGAGGCTTCATCAAAGGTGTAGAGAATGTTGAAGCGGCGCGCGAGGTTCGCATCCTGGTCCGAGGCCACATCAAAACTCAATCCGCGCACTCTCTTGATGTCGACAAGACGCTCAGGGATCTGCGGGCTGACGGCAACGAGCCGAACGCCCAACTCAGACAGGGGGCGAGCAAGGTGCTGCTCGTAGTAGGGTAGAGCGATGTTGCAGGCAGGGCAGCCGGCGAAGCGGAAGAAGACCAGCACGACGGGACCTGAGGCGACAAGCTCCTCGAGCGAGAGCGTTCCACCTTCGACATCAAGCAAACTGAATGTTTCCACCACATCGCCGGGCTTGACGATGCTGGCTCGGTCGATGGTTTCGGTGAGGAGCTGGCGTTGATTGACATTGACGGCGAGGTCCTCGGGCGCCCAGGTCGCGACGCGCTCGGTGTGAAGAGCCGCAAGGCGTCCGTTCAACGATTCGGAGATTGAAGAAGGCATCGTATTGTCCTCTGCGGGATGGGAGGGTTTTGGTCACCCGTGAATCGAGATCTGACGGAAGATGAATGGCTAACGATCGTCTCGAGTCGCTCCTCCAGCAGCGGCCATATCTCTGGCGCGCAGGAAGACACTCTCCATCCGCCAATGTTCGTTGGGGTAACGAGGATCGCCAGCCCATTCATGCCAGCCGTGATGGCGTCGGAACTCGCCGAGAAGGCCCGAGGCGACGATCGCAGCCTCATCAGTCGGAGTTGACCCCTCGCAATCCGGAGCAACATAGATCGCATCCGGCTCGCAATAGAGTTCACACATGAAGCAAGTCTGGCAGTCATCCTTCCGCGCAATGAGCGGAGGCCCGCCAGGTACAGCTTCAAGAACGTTGGTCGGACAGACGCTGACACAGGTGTTGCAACTTGTGCATCGATCCGCAACAATGAGTTCGATCATGATGCGAGCTCCAAGGCTTGCCTTTGATCGCCTCTGGTCCAGACCGTACCCAAGCCGCCAACCAGAATGCGATGGTTGAACTGTGCTTCGGTTGTTGGCCGGTCCTCCCGTTGGTGCATGCCGCGGCTTTCATCGCGCGCCAATGCCGAAGCGGCACACCAGCGGGCCGTCGCCAGCATGGCGGCGACTTCTCGGGTCCGGAGCCGATGCTCGCCCACACCAAGGGCCTTGGCGGAAACATCGCGCCACGCGCGCTCCAGGACGTCAACGGAATGCCGAAGGCGCCCACCGTCGCGAAAGATGTTCTTGTTATATGAAAGCATTTCATCTTGGACCAGGTTCAGGCATTCCCGCAGATCCACATTGGCTACAGATCCGGCAGGGCGCAGACCCGCCTGACCGAGCGCATGTCCAGGGCTTGCCGGGCCATTGGCCTTGGCAAACCGCGCAGCACCCGCGCCAGCCCACTGCCCGGACGAGACGGCCCACGCCGAGTTGATGTTTCCGCCGCCGGAGATCGCGCCAGCGACCAGCTCGCGGGTTGCCGCATCGCCAGCCGCATAGAGACCCGGGACAGAAGTCTGGCAGTCTTCGGTGGTGATCCTGAGCCCTCCGATCCCACGAATCGTCCCCTCACCGTGCAAGGTAACCTCGAAGCGGTCACGATAAGGATCGATGCCCCAGCGCCGGAACGGCAACAGAAAATTGGGGGAGATCGTCGGCACCCGCGCCCGGATATCGTCCGGGGTGCGATGAAGATCGCAGAAGACGCGCCCGCGCAACAGGGCTCGCGCGAGCGGCCGCGTCGTTTCCGGTCCTGCAGGTATCGGGATCACTGACCCACTCTCATCGTAGTAGGTTGCAAATGCATAGGACATCGACCGCGTCATGGTCGATCGGGCCGGAGCAACCGTATAGTAGCTCGTGAATTCCATGCCCGAGAGTTCCGCACCCGCTTCCGCGGCCATGAGGTACCCATCACCGGTGTTCGTGTGTGAACCCAACAAGCGTGACAGGAAAGACGTGCCGCCGGTCGCAAGCACGACGGCTCCGGCCTCTACCTGCCAATCCTCCCCCGTCTGGCGTCTGACGCCTCGAGCCCCACTCACGGATCCGTCTGGCCGCTGGATCAGTTCCAGCGCCGGGCTATGGTCAAGGACAGTGACACCCAAGCTATCGATGAGGTGGCGAAGCGCGCGCATGTACTCGGGACCGCGCAGTGCCCGATACTGAACAACCCCGTTTGGATCCCGAGAGAAGTCATAGAAGCCCTCGAGGGTCGGAAGCGTCGTCCACGTCTTATCCAGTATCCGTGCCATCCAACGCGGGTCGTTCAGGCCGAACCCGGTTTTCAGTCTGTTTCGGATCGCGGTCTCGCGAAGTTCGGCAGGATCGGGAGGGATCCACCAGTGACCGGGACCAGCGGTCGCGGTCACGCCGCTGGTGCCGCAGTAACCTTTGTCGACAAGAATGACGGAGGCCCCAGCACGCCGTGCCGCAGAGGCGGCCCAGGTTCCAGCCAACCCGCCCCCGATCACCAGCACATCAGCCGTCAGAGCAAGCATCTGCTGTTTGTTGTGGGCCATGGTCGAGATCCAACTGCGGTGTCGAAATGGAGGCGGCTGCTGCAGGGGTCGACTCCCAACATCAATGGGGTTCATGCACGCCGAGCCATCCGAGCAGATTGGTCCGGATGCGGCCGAACTGTGGAGCAGCCACGTTGCGTGGGCGGGGCATCGCGATTGTCTCTTCGTGGGCGATAATGCCATCCTTCATCACGAGAACGCGGTCGGCCAGCAAAACCGCTTCCTCGACGTCGTGCGTCACAAGCAAGACCGCGCAGCGATGACGCTGCCAGAGTTCCGCGACAAGCGACTGCGCCTTGATGCGCGTCAGCGCATCCAAGGCGGCAAAGGGCTCATCGAGCAGGAGCAGGTCCGGTTCCCGGACCAAGGCGCGCGCAAGCGAGGCGCGCTGTGCTTCGCCGCCCGACAGCACCTTCGGCCAGACATCGGCACGGTGGCTGATCCCCACTTCGTCAAGGGCGGCAACGGCCTTCGATCGGTCTGGCCGCCCCGGAAGGCCAAGGACGACGTTGCGCCATACTGTTTTCCACGGCATCAGGCGCGGCGCCTGGAAAGCGACCGCTCGCTGAGCTGCAACCTCAACGGTACCGGCGATTTCGCGATCAAGATCCGCCAGAACGCGAAGCAACGTGCTCTTGCCGCACCCGCTCGCCCCGAGAAGGGCGACGAACTCTCCCGGTGCAATGTCGAGGTCGAGATTGTTCAGGACCTCGCGTTCGCCGAAGCGTCGGGTGAGACCCCGGACTCGGGCCGCGTGCCCGCCTCGGACTTGGCGTTGCTGGCTCCGGTTCTCGGCCGGTTGGTTGGGCTTGGTTAAGTTCCGCTGAACGCCGGTCGCCATGAGAGAAGAACCTTTTCAAGTGTTCTGACTGTAAAATCGACGGCAAGGCCAAGAAACGCGTAGACGACAAGGCAAACCACGATGACGTCTGTCTGAAAGAATTCGCGTGCGTTGGCCATCAGATAGCCGATGCCAGCCGTCGCATTGATCTGCTCGCCGAAGACCAAGGCTAGCCACGCGATGCCCAAGGAGTAGCGCAACCCCACCAGGGCATTGGGCAAGGCTCCAGGGAGGATGACATGCCGGATCAGACCCGCGCGGGACAGTCCGAGGGTGCGCCCCGCCTCGATCAGCGTGGAATCGACATTCCGGATGCCTGCGTAAACATTGAGATAGAGCGGGAACGCAGTCCCAAGTGCAATCAGGGCGATCTTGGGCGCCTCGCCAATCCCAAACCAGATGATCAGCAGAGGAATCAGCGCAACGTTCGGCACGGTCCGCAGCATCTGCATGGTCGCGTCGACCAAATCCTCGCCGAGCCGAAACAACCCCGCGCAGAGAGCCAGTGTCACGCCGACCGATCCACCGATCGCAAGACCGACGAGGGCCCGCATGAGCGAGATCCACATCGCCTGTTGCAACTCACCGGTTGTGAGGAGGTTGGTTGCACTGGAGATCACCGTGGCCGGACCAGCGAGAACCTCCTCTGGAAGGAGGCCAGTGAGGGAAGCGAACTGCCACAGGAGAACGACAAGAACGGGTCCGGAGGCGCGCCGCAGCCATCGCGGCACACCTCTGGTGGATGCCGACACAGGCTCAATACGCTGTCGCGGAAGGTCATGGCGCCCGACAACGGCACCAATCGATCGCGGCGTCGATGCTCCGATCTGGCGCACCGGAATTGTTGTGGCAATCTCGCCTTGTGACATAAGAAAGTTGCCTTCCTTGGGGGGATCAATCGGTCCGAAGACCGCGGTAAACGTAGTCGCTCAGGTTCAGTGAGCCACTCAGGACGCCGGCCTCTTTCCAGGTCTCAAAAACACCCTGGAGGGATGCGGCAAAGGCCTGGTCGATCGGCGTACGGCGAAAGGCAGCCTCGGACGGGTAGAGGCTTTCGACCGTATCCTTGTCCTGCTTGGTGAACTTGGCATAGAAATCGATGTAGGCACTCTTGTTCTCACGAGACCACGTGTAGCCCCGCTCAATCCGGTCTGCGAAATCCGCAATCGCCGCGACCTTGCGCTGATCGGCAAGAGCGCTGTCGGTTGCACTGAGAACGCCGTTCCCGGTGTTGATGCCGACCCCGTCGGTCAACTCCGTCGCTTTCAGGGTCCCAATCGTTCTGGCTAGGTAAACACCCCAAGTCCCCCATGCATCAATGCTACCGGCCTGGAACGCAGCACTTGCATCAGTCGGGGTTAGGAACGCGAGTTTCACATCAGCCGGAGTAAGCCCAGCCTTCTTGAGGACGCCAAGCACGAGGTAATGCGCGACGCTTCCCCTGGTCGTAGGCGAAATTGTCTTTCCCTTCAGGTCGGCGATCGACTTGATTGCGCTTCCGGCTGGCACAATCAGTGATGTTCCCAGGCCACCATTCGAGAAATTGGCCACGACCTTGATTTTCGATCCGCCGGCAATCGCGCTCACGGTCGGCGAATCGGCGGCGGAACCAATATCGACGGCGTCAGCCTTCAGAGCTTCGTGGAGGTTAACTGCTGCCGGGTACACCGACCACTGGATCTGGTACGGAACATCCTTCAGAAGGCCTGCGGCCTCCAGCTTGGCGCGGGTTGCGCCGGTTTGATCACCGACCCGCAACACAACTTTGCTGAGATCGTCAGTGGCCCAGGAGCTTGAGGCAGAGCCGAGCATCGACGCCGCGGCAAACCCGCCTATGGCCAACCCAAAGGCACGACGAGAGAACAGTTTCATGGGGTCTAACCTCCTAGGGGCATAGGCTCAAAAGTGAGTAAGTTACTCTGCCGCAACGCGGGTGAGTGGAGCGGCATAACGGTTTGGCGGGACCGGTATGCCCAGGTTGCCGCGGAATGTTTCGGCCTCATATTCTGACCGGTAGAGGCCGCGCTTTTGGAGGATCGGCACGACGTTGTCGGCGAAGACCTCCAACTCCTTCGGCAGGGATACGTTGAAGACAAAGCCGTCAGCGGCTCGGTTGATGAACCACGTCTCAAAGGCGTCGGCGACCTTCTCCGGCGCCCCGATGAAGTCGGTTCTTGGTGTTGCAAACCGTCGAGCAACCTCGCGGAGAGTGAGGTTGTCTCGCCGCGCGAGAGCCAGGATCCGGTGGGATTGGCTCTGGTTGCTATTCGCGCCATGTTCCGCAATGTCGGGGAATGCGGCATCGAGATCGTGTTGCGAAAAATCATAGTCGTTGAAGGGGCGCCCGAGCAATGAAAGCGCATTTTCGATTGAGGTAAGGTCAGTAAACTCCTGAAATTTGCGTTCAGCCTCCTCGTCCGTCGACCCGATGACGGGTCTTATGCCTGGAAGGACGAGGAGTTGGTCCGGATTGCGTCCGAATCCGGAGGCACGCTGCTTGACGTCGTGGTAATAGGCCTGTGCCTCTTCGAACGTTTCTTGCCCAGCGAAGATCGCGTCGGCACGACTTGCGGCGAAGTTCTTGCCGTCCTCCGACGCCCCGGCTTGAAAGATCACAGGCTGACCTTGGCGCGAGCGGGCGATGTTCAACGGTCCCTTGACCTGGAAGAACTCCCCGTGATGGTTGAGTTCGTGGAGTTTGGCCGGGTCGAGGAACACACCGCTGGCTTTGTCATGGACAAGCGCGTCGTCTTCCCAGGAGTCCCACAGTCCTTGCACCACATCGAGATACTCCGCAGCGAGGCGGTACCGAGTATCATGCGCCAAGTGGGAGGATTTGCTGAAGTTAGCTGCACTGCCTTCGAGCCAGGAGGTCACGACATTCCAGCCGGCTCTGCCGCCGCTGATATGGTCGAGGGACGCGAACTGGCGGGCGATATTGAACGGTTCACTATAGCTGACGGTCACGGTGGCAACGAGGCCGATATGGCTCGTCGCACCGGCCAGCGCTGACAGAATCGTTAGGGGCTCAAAGCGGTTGAGGTAATGGGGACTTGATTTAGCGGTGATGAACACGCTGTCCGCAACGAACAGAAAGTCGAACTTCGCTTTTTCAGCGATGGTGGCCTGCTGTTTATAGTAGGAGAAGTTGGTGCTTGCGTTGGGCTGGGCATCCGGATGCCTCCAGTCGCCCCATCCGGTGCCGACCCCGTGAAGCATGAACCCCATCTTTAATTGTCGATCTGTCGGCATGGTTTCGCTCCCAAGCGGAAAATCGGGGCTTGGCGCAGAACGTAGTCCGACGCAGCGCCAAGCATGCCATGATCGTTCGCCAAAACGGACAGGAAGGCAATAAATTGTTGTTCTAAAGATCAGCGCTGCAGGAGAATATATATGCTTGGTGATGCACAATCCGGAGAAATTCGGCCCCAACAAGAGCAAAAAGGACGTTTTCAGCATAAGTCTTCAAAGACGCATTGTTATTGAGGCTGCCCGTCCAATTATTCATCACACATACCGAGACAATTATTTCTTATATTCATCTGCTAGTAGAAGATTTAACCGTCATTGCTGCACATTAGACACGAAAATGCCCTGAACAGAGATAATTTTTCGCCTACGTGGGCATCTGTAAGTAAGAGGCGTTCCTGACTCTCGATCTTTTAAACGAACATTCTCGTTGACAGCTTGGGCGGGTGAAAGCAGCATAACTGCGCTGTCTGAACAGACATATCGCTCGGGCAGCCGCGGTGATTTGAAGCGCACAGCTTGCGCTGCGAGAACAAACGCTAAAGCGTCACGATGCGTGCAGTGCGCCTTGTGATCCATATTAAAGGGTCGCGATCATGATCGTTCCGTTGCTGCATCTCACACTATTGCGCTTGGCGCGTCGGGTTCGTCGCAGCCGCGACTGGTGCCGTCTCTCATAGATCTTCCCGATACTGCCTGCATTAGACCCTGCATTATTGCCAGTTCCACGCTGGTGCCAGGAGATCTCGTCATGTCACATACCACGCATGTCATCGAAGTCGGTGATGTTACAGCCGGCATAGTTGTTGCCACCGAAGGTGGTTTCCGCTTCTTCGCAGCTGGTTTGAAATTCAAGTCGCTCGATCTAACGATCTTTCCTTCAATCGCAGATGCGAGCCGGGCCGCGCGCGAAAAACTTACCAGAGATCGGTCCTGAGGCCGGAATGAACACAAAAGCTCTGTTGATTGTCGTCACTGCTATCGTGACGGTTATCTTTCTCTCAGCCTTCCGTGTGCAGGCTGCCAGTGAAGCGTCGGTCGTAACGATGGGACAAGTCGGTCGGAAGCTGGCTGTTCTCAAGTACTGTAAACCGTTCAGCGTTGGCTCGGACCTGTCTTAGAGGGTGAGGTGCTAGGTCTCTATGTTCAAACGCATGGGCGAACGGCCCCCATCTTGAGCCGACGAGTCTCTGCGGCGGACTGGGGACAAGGATTATCTAACAAGAGCATTTACGGAGGCTGCAGTGGATTTTGACCCAGAGCATCACTCATGTCCGAGGTGGTTCCCACTGTTCCTCCTAGTCATCGGTGTTGTCTGTGGCGTTGCTTCTCAGATCGTGGTCTGACCTCATCAGTTTCGTCACCCGGTTAATGCCGGAAGGAAGGATCCCCTATAGTATGGGGCTGGGATCCGGATCGTCAGGAAACGGAGGTTGTCACGCGGATGCTCGAACGACATGGCGCCATCGCGGTGCGCTGCCCGCTAGTGTCGATTCACGACGCGGAGGTTCCGGCCCCGGTGGACGCCTGGATCGACCGGCTCGTCCAGGGCCGACACGATGTCGTGCTCCTCTACACCGGCGAGGGCTTGTCGCGGCTTCTCGGCTTCGCGCGCCGCAGAGGCGTCGAAGCGGACGTGATCGCCGCGCTGGGGCGGACGTGCAAGGTCGCCCGCGGGCCCAAGCCCGCGAAGGTCCTGCGCGGCATTGGCCTCGCGCCGGACGTCATGGCCGAGGAGCCGACGACGGCCGGGCTGATGACGACCCTGTCGGGCCGGTGATGTCACGGTAACCTGAGGAGGTCGCAATCAGCCCTGCTTTGTTGAATTCAGGCGAGCACGCCCGCCGCGGCTTCCATGCCGCTATGGCTTGTAGGCGGTGGAGGTGGGTGGCGAGGGCCGCGCGGCGGGAATGAGGCGGGACGAACAGGTTACTGACGGCAGAAATGACCGAGGTGAACCGCTGCAGGCCTCCTACAGACTGAAAGCCCTGCATCATCCTCTCCCGTTTCGCCAGCGGGAGATGCGAATTCTCAGCCCTGTTGTTGAGGCCCTTGTGAGATCGGTGCTCAACACTTGGCATGACTTGGCGTCTGGCCGCTCCGTATGAGGACAGTTTGTCGGTGACGATATGCCTGGGGGCCATCCCTTGCTTCCTCATCAGCCGGGTCAGCAAACGCTTGGCCGCCTTGGAGGTCTTCATCACCCAAGCGACAGCTCTCTCGATACCATCTGGTGTATTGGGAAATGACTTCTGACCAATAGGGCGCTCGCGGCCTTGCACGACCGCCGCGCAGTCGAGTCTTTCTTTTGCGACATCAATGCCGAAGAACACTGTCATAGAGCCTTCTCTTGCTGAAGGGCCCCTTGCGCTGATCAACCTTGTGAATGCAGGCTTACCCGTCGTGGGATGACCTTTGATACCGTCCGATCTCGGCTGGGGCGCGTGGGAGAGGCCAGGTGCACTATCTACATCGCAGACTTCTGTCTTACGTCTCGTTCGGGCTATCCTGGCCTCATGCTGCGGGAATGGCCCGCAACGCTCATCAAATACAACGTTTCGTCCACGCGCCAGGAGCCATTCGTCATCCGGAGATGCGGACGGATACGCTTCCAGTTCGGGCGCATAAGCCTGGATCCTGCGAAAGAGGGTCGTATGTTCGACCATGACGCCGCTATCGGCGAGCATGCGCTCGAGATTGCGATCGCTGATCGGACACTGGAGATACCAGCTGACCGCCCACAGGATGATCTCCGCCGTGAACTGACGAACCTAGACCAAGTTCTTGCTATTTTCCTTCACCATTAGCCCCTCTTAGCATCGCCCATCGTAGTTCAGCCGCAGCGAGCTCCAAAGCTGCACAGAGCTAGGGCTCCTTCGTGCTCGAGGCTCACCTCGCGAGCAGGAACGTCGATTTCATAACCGACTTCAATGTAGCCGATGATATGATCCGCTTGCACAACTCCTTTTTCACAGCTCTTAAGGTCGGGCGCCTCGCCGAAGGAGCGTTCTGAAACGGATCGTCGGACCACGATGCCGATGACCACGTGACCTATGATCGCGCAACGGGCATTCTCTGGTACGATACGGATGGCTCAGGCACAGCGGCAGCGGTCAAGTTCGCGATCCCGTCGCCAGGTCTGAAGCTGACGGCCTCTGATTTCATCGTCGTCTTATGCCAGCGCTTGGTGCGGTCCCGAACTTAACCAGGGATCGCACCGATGACCCGATCACGCCAGCGAACTATTCGGTTCCGCCGGAACGGAAAGCTGCCCGTCCGTCGGTGCATGAGGCACGGGCCGCTTCTTCCCCGATCGTGGCACGAACAGCTTCAGCCCGGGCTTTTCGACAAGGTGCCACGACACAAATCCCAAGACGAGGGCCACGGGTAGCGCGACCGCGAAGATCTGCCACCACTGCGCCCCCTCGCCGAGCCACGCCCGCACCAATTGCTGCACAGGCCAGCCGTACAGGTAGGTTCCATACGACAGGTCGCCGAACCGCGCCGAGTTGCCGAGATTAATCGGCGCAGCCGTGCCGAGATAGGCGATGAGATAGGCGCCCAGAAGCGGGAAGGTATAGTCCAAGACGCGGAAATACGCGGCCCCAGCCAGAAGCAGTAGGCAGAGGAGCGCCAAGCTACCGGCCGGGCGATGATACCGCAGTACGAAGTACATTATCATCCCGGCGAAGAAGCATGGCGCCACCAGGATGAAGTTTCCCATGAACTTGCTGAAGCCCCAGAAGCCGAAGTACTGCATGCACAGGACCGCGTAGAACAGAAGGGCGACCACGGTAAGGTTCAATCCACCGATGCAGAACAGCAGTGCAACAAGACCGTACGAGAGCACTTCCTGTTGGATCGTCCAAAGGGATCCATTGAGAATGGTGCCAAGATAGATCGGAGAGGGATACAACTCGAGTCCGTTGAAGTAAGGGCCATCGCCGATGAGACTGAGGGAGGTGAGCACCATCCGGCCATGCTCCGCCAAGAACTGCGCCCACGTGCCCTCGTAGAACCACTCTACTGCAATCAGGATAGTGAGCACATTGCACACAAGAAGGCCTGGGACGATGCGGCCAAACCGCTTCAGAGAAAAGGTCGGAAGCGACCGGGCGTCCATCATGCTCTGCGTGACGAGGAGTCCGCTGAGGATGAAGAAGATGAACACGCCATAGATGGCGAGAATGTGCCCGAACGGCCCTGCAAAGGGTTCGTTGCGCTCATGGCCCTCGGCAATGAGGAACGAGTGGGAGAAGATGACGCTGGAGGCCGCAATCAGCCTCAGGGTGTCGAAGTTCCTATAGCGGGTCATGAGGGATTTCCGTTGAGGTCGCGGGGAGAGATGCGCCAGTCGGGAGAGCCGAAGGGCGCAGGCCAGCGGTGTGGTTCGAGAGCGTTGAAGTAGACGACGGCCTCCACGTCCAGGAAATTGCCATCCCTTTTGGTGAGGCTATCGAGCCATTGCCGACGGTATGCGGTGTTGCCGGAGACGCCGACCTCCGCGACGATGATCGGCTTTCCAAACCGCTCGACCCGCTCGTGGAGCGTCTCCAACGCTTGTTGGTAAGTCTGGGGAGCACCGTATTGATGGATGTCCCATGCCCGATAGCCGTAAAGACCGAGCCCGACGTAGTCGACGAAGGCGTCTCCGGGGTAGTACCGGGCGAGATGCGGCATGCCCTTAGGTGACCAGATGAACCGCGCAGTCGGCGCAGCGGCGCGGCACCGGTCGACGAAGTAGCGGTATGCCGCGATATACTCCTCGGGACGCCTGTCAGCCCACGGATAGCGCCCGCTCTGGTCGTCCATTTCATGCCCCCAACGGACCAGCACGGGCGTCCCGTCAGCCCCGAACTCCTGACAGATTGTCGTGATCTCGCGATCGAACTTGCCCGCGATGATCTCGTAGGCGAGAGCGTCGCCCCCATCCGTCCAGTTCTCTGCCCTGGTCCAAGGCTCGACCGTTACCATGAGCTGCCGGTGCTGCTCACGGACATAGCGTGCGAGAGCGCGGAATTCGTCTGGTCTGAAGACCTGCCAGTGCACGAAGACGTGCTCGATCGAGATGTTGCCCGCATTCGCGAACGCCCGACCCGGGTCATACACGCCGAACCGTATCGGCTTCGGCCTTGGGAGCAGCGACGCACCGCCGATCGCGGTCAATCCCAGCCCAGCGGCTGCCAGCACGAGACCGCGGTGAGGATAGCGCCTGGCGCGACCCCGCCCGAGCATTTGCCAGAAGCTGGCGCCGAGCAACCATCGCCGCGCCGCATGCAATATGCGGCGCGGCCACCCCATGGAGGCGGAATGGGGTATGGCGACCAGCTTGCTCATGCGACGATCGGCGACGGGTGGGGCTCGCTCTGCCCGGCAAGGCCATTGAAGACCGGCAGCATAGAGGGCTCCTCCAATCGCGCGGGCAGTTCGTGACCATTGGGCGTGGTCTGCTCCGCTCCGAGTCCGATACCCGTGAAGCGGAACCCGAATCTCTCCACCACGTCCGATCGATACGCGTTACGCAGGTCGACGAAGACGGGCTGGCGGACGAGACCGCGAATCCGTCTAAGGTCGAGCCGGCGCAGACTGTCCCATTCGGTCATCAGGACAATGACATCGGCACCCTCTACGCAATCATAGGGATCGCCGAGGAACTCGACGTCATCGAGATAGCGCCGTGCCTGCTCGGTCCCCACTGGGTCGTGGGCACGGACGGTCGCACCGCCTCGCTGGAGGGCGTCGATGAGCGACAGCGATGGCGACTCGCGCATGTCATCGGTATCGGGCTTGAACGTGAGCCCGAGCACGGCGACGGTCAGGCCCTCGACCGATCCGCCCATGGCCTCCATGACCTTGCGCGCCATGGCCCGCTTGCGTGCATCGTTGACGGCGACCGTATCCTCGACGAGACGGAGCGTGATCCCGTGGTCTTGCGCCGTGCGGAGCAATGCGAGCGTGTCCTTCGGGAAGCACGAGCCTCCATAGCCTGGTCCGGGCTGGAGGAACTTGCCGCCAATGCGATTGTCGAGGCCGATGCCGTTCGCCACCTCGCGCACGTCGGCCCCGACGGCCTCGCAGAGGTTCGCGATCTCGTTGATGAACGTGATCTTCGTCGCGAGGAAGGCGTTCGCCGTGTACTTGATGAGTTCCGCCGTGCGCCGTCCGGCAAACAGGATCGGGGACGCGTTTCCCGTTAGGGGACGATAAAGTTCCGCCATCATGGCGCGGGCCTGTTGACTGTTGCTGCCGACCACCACCCGGTCCGGCTTCATGAAGTCGTCGACGGCCGCGCCTTCGCGCAGGAACTCGGGGTTCGACACCACCGAGACCGTAGCCGTGGGGTTCTCGCGGCGGATGATCCGCTCGATAGCGTCTCCCGTTCCGACCGGGACGGTCGATTTGGTGACGACGACCGTGTAACCCTGCATGGCGCGGGCAATCTCGCGGGTGGCGGCGAACACATACGACAGATCCGCTTGGCCATCCGCCGC
Organism: Microvirga lotononidis; assembly: GCF_034627025.1. Taxonomy (NCBI): domain Bacteria; kingdom Pseudomonadati; phylum Pseudomonadota; class Alphaproteobacteria; order Hyphomicrobiales; family Methylobacteriaceae; genus Microvirga; species Microvirga lotononidis. Next base: position 507,115 of record NZ_CP141050.1, read on the forward strand.
GCGGGCCGGCGTCCCGACTGCGATGAAGACGACCTCGGCGGTGGACACCGCAGCCGTGAGATCGGTGGTGAAGGAGAGGCGTCCGGCCTCGGCGTTGGTCCGCACCATCTCGTCAAGGCCGGGTTCGTAGATCGGCAGCTTGCCCTTGTGCAGGCCTGCGATCTTGCCCTCGTCCTTGTCGACGCAGGTGACGCTATGGCCGATCTCGGCGAAGCACGTGCCTGAGACAAGTCCTACGTAGCCGGTTCCGATGATTGCGACTCTCATGATGTCAATCTCCTTTCTGGATATCCGTTGGCTGGGATGGGGCAATGCAGGGCCTAGCGATCGAAGGCCGCCTTCAGGCGTTTTGCCTGTGGCGTGACCATGTCGCCGGAGCTGAACTTGGCATACTCGTTTTGGGGAAGGGGCACCTTGGCGGCTCTGAAGGTGTACCAGTCGCCATCCGGCAGGACGCGCTGGAAGATGGCCTCGCCAAGCACCTTGTGCTGGAAGCACTTGCCATCCGACTTGGTTTTCTTGCCGACGTGCCACGTGGCCTCGAAGCACATGACGCCGTTGTCATTGACGGACCATTGCCCTTCGGCGTAGGTCGAGTTGGCGATGGACTTGCCTGGTACGAAAGCGGTGAACCTTCCGTCCTTATGCAGGTATCCACCGCCTTCATCCCACCTCCAGGATTTGCCGCCGTAGAGCTCGAGCAATTCGCCCGAGTTCATCATCCGCGGCAATTGGTATGTTTGTGCTACGCCAAGCGACGGGACGGCCATGGCTGCAGCCGCGAGTGTTGCAGCAGTGAGCACTCGGCCGATGATCGTCTGCCTTGTTTCCTTGTCTGTCATAAGTCTCTCTCCTGCCAGGTTGTTCAAACGTCCTTGAATGGTTCACTGCGATGGCGCTGCCTCTGTCGGCGGCTGGGGGACCTCGGGGGCTGGCAGAGCGGTCGCCTCCCGAGCGATTGATTCTGACGCGGGGGCTTCCGCTGCCGGATGTCCTTCCATGGATGAGACCGGCGACGGGGGCGGGCTCCCGTTCATCGGAGCCGGCCTATCTTCGACCGGGCCTGCAGCGGACGATCTTAAGGTTTGCGCCTCGGGCGTGATAACAGGCATCTCCGTCGGACCTGCAGGGACCGGGCCAGTCTCTCCTGGCTCAGTCGGTGCGGCCGCCGGATCTGTGGCTGTCACTGGAGCGACATCAAGAGGCTTGCTCGACGGCTGGGGTGGCGCCAGCCGTGCAAAGGCTGCCTCAAGTCTCGCAATCTTGGTGGTGACCCTGTCGCCACGCACCAGCTTCCTGAACTCGTCTTTCGCGGCGACGGGAGTATGCCTGAACTCGTACCATGGTCCCGAAGGGTTCTTCCTCTGGTAGATGGTTTGCCCCAGGCTTCGGTGCGTAAAGCACGTGGTGGATCCCTTGGCTCCGCTAAGGACGTGCCAAGTAGCCTCGAAGCACATGCTTCCGTCGCCTGTGGCATACCATCGGCCCTTCGCGTAGCTGGACTTGGCGATGCTGGATCCACTCCACGCGAGAAAGCTCCCGTCTGCCGCGAAGTATCCTGCGCCGTTCGTCCACAGCCATGTCTTGTTCCGGAACAGGAGCTCCACTTGCTCAGCCGACATGACCCTGCCTGGCTGGCGCTTCGGCGTGGCTGCCTCGGCGGTGGGAGCAAGGGCGAGGAACGTGCACAGGGTTGCCGTGGCCAACGGCATGATAGCCGGGTTCGTCATGATCGGATCTCCTTGAGTGCCAAGTGTTGGGCGCGGGGAGTGTCGGTTGCCAGCCAGGTTCGGCCAGGGATCTGCTCGAGCGCCTTCTCGATGCCGAAGGTGATACCGGCCAGCCCCTGTGGGATACGACGCGGCATCGCGAGGCATGGGACCAGGATCATCGCCGCGATCACCATGGCCGGAACGCAGTTGGCCCGGCCGATCGCGATGGAGTCCCCCGGCCGCAGGATGCCGTTTTCGGTGCAATGCCGGACGAGGATCGTGACTGTCAGAATCGCGTAGAGAACGCAGTTGACGATGGTGAAGACGTAGAACCCGGCCGAGCTCTCGCGATGGTCGAGCAGGAGCGCGGGCAACCCCGACGCGAGCGATAGAAGTGCGTAGGGAAGGACCACCCGGGTCGGCAGGGGTGGGGTTTCGGCTGTGCCCTTTGGAGTGACGCGGAACTCAACGATCGTGCCGGTCCACCAGTCGCGCACAGCGGCTGCCGTGCCGAGCAACGACCAGGGCCAGCGCGCAAACAGGAAGAGCGTGCCTTCCCAGCTCAGGACCTTTCCGTCAGCTGGGCGTCCCCATCCGCTACGGGCAAGGGTGGCGACGATGAGCACCAGCGCGAGCGTTCCGACTCCGAAGTGGAGCATGAATTCGGGATAGGTGACCCCCACGATATTAGCATCGAGCACCAGCGCGACGATCGGCATGACAAACATCAGCGGCATGACGAGAGAGAACAGCGGATACCAGAGCTGGCAGAACAGGAACTGGAGCTTCAGCCGCCACGGCATGCCGTGCAGGAGGCCGGGTGTGTACTCAAGCAGGATCATCATCAGGCTGCGTGACCACTGGAATTCTTGCGTGACCATGTCGGCGAAGGTCTGCGGGCCATCGCCGTGCGCGATGGCGTTGACGGCGTGCACGCCGCGCCAGCCATACGCATTCATGAACAGCGTCGTTGAGTGATCTTCGGCGAGTTCGGGGCCAAGGCCGCCAATTTCCTTCAGGGCCTTGGTCCGCACCGCATAGTGCGAACCGATACACAGGGGCGCGAGGCCGCCATTGTAGCCCGCCTGAAGCGCTCCATGCAGCATCGCCTCCACGTACAGGCGACCGCGCGCCGACCAGCTCCCTGAAGCGTTCCGATCGCAGATGCTCGGCGCCGATACATAGCCGACGTGTGGATCTCCGAACGGCCGGAGCATCTCCTCCAGGTAAGTCTCGTCAGGTACGTGATCAGCATCGAGCTGTGCGACGAAGTCGTAGTTCTCGTAGCCGAAGTGATCGTAGAAGAAGGCGAGATTGCCCTCCTTGCAGCGGGTGCGCCGGGGCCAGGTCACGCGATGGTAATCATTGCGCCCTTTGCGGGTTGAAATTCGGACCCCGTGCGCCGCGCACCAGGCGATCGTTTCGGGTGTGGGATCCTCGTCGGCAAGCCATGCGTCATGCGGATAAGTCTGCCGGAGCATGGCCTCCAAAGTCTCCTTTACAATCGGGAACGGCTCGGACGGAGCCTTGGTCACCACCATGGCGACGCGGTGGTCCCTGGGTGCCGGCCGTGCAGCGTTTGGCATGCGTCCGTTGAGAAAGATGAAGACAAAGTACAGGGGCAGGAGTGTCAGCCAAGCGAGCGTCAACGTGGTGACGGTGTAGCGGATTGTGCCGATGTTGTGCTCAGGCCGCAGCCACCACTCCCAGAAGTAGACCAACGTGGCCAACCAGATCGCAGCGAGCATCCAATACCCGGCCTTCCGGTACCCGGTGAACAGCGGCACGAGCAGGGGCTGCTCCTCGGTCGCTGCTGCCTTGCCAGGCCCAACCGGAGGAAGGGGTGAAAGCCCTTCGCTTCGGGGTTCGTGTTCGAGGACCAGGGTCATGGGCGGGCCTCGAGTTCGAAGAACGGGGCCGCCGATCGGACGATGGTATCGACGTCCGAGAGCTCCGGCCAGAAGCCGAGCCGCTCCCGGGCCAGCGCCGGGTTCGCGAAGAGGATTGGCGGATCGCCAGCTCGGCGCTGCTCGAACCGCACCGGAACCCGCCGTCCGGTCACCTGCTCGACGGCCGTCAGGATCTCCTTGATGGAGATTCCGCGCCCTGTGCCGAGATTGGCCGCGAGGTTCTCGCCCCCCTTGAGGAGATGGAGCACTGCGGCCAGGTGGGCTCTGGCCAGATCTGATACGTGGATGTAGTCGCGGATACAGGTTCCATCTGGTGTCGGATAGTCATCTCCGAACACGGACAGGTGGGGCAACTTCCCCGCCGCAGCCATCAGGGCCCGCGGGATGAGGTGCGTTTCCGGATCGTGTCGCTCCCCAATCTCGCCACCCGGGTCTGCGCCGCAGGCGTTGAAGTAGCGCAAGGCGACGTAGCGCATCCCATAGGCCGTTGCATAGTCGGCGAGCATCTGCTCGCCGATGAGCTTGCTGCGCCCGTAGGGATTGATCGGATCCTGAGGTGAGTCTTCGCGGATCGGCAATGCCTCGGGAACGCCGTACGTGGCGCAAGAACTGGAGAAGATGACATTCAGCAATCCCGCACCTCGGCAGGCATCGAGGAGTGTTTGCGTGCCATGGACATTGTTGCGATAGTACTTGGCAGGCTCGATGACTGACTCGCCAACATAGGCATGAGCCGCGAAATGGATGACGGCGGCGGGATCGTATCGCCTCATGGTTTCGACAAGAGCTTGTCGGTCGAGGACATCGCCGATGACGAGAGGACCCCAGCGCACCGCGTCTCGGTGCCCCGCAACGAGATTGTCATAGGCAACCGGCTCAAAGCCGTTCTGTGCAAGGGCCTTGCAGGTATGGCTTCCGATGTAGCCGGCGCCGCCGGTGACGAGAATGCGGGTCCTGCTCATGCGACGACCTCCCGGTATTCGCGCTGATAGGCGCCTGTGGCCGAAGGCGCGCGCAGGAGTTCGTCGAAGTAGCTGATGGTCAGACGCAGCCCGTCCATGAGCTTGATTCGAGGCGTCCATCCGAGTTCGCGCTTGGCAACCTCAATGTCCGGCCGCCGCTGGCGTGGGTCGTCAACGGGTAGCGGCAGGTGAACAATGCGGGATGGTGAGTTAACGAGGTCAATGACGATCTCGGCGAGTTCGAGCATCGTGAACTCGCCGGGGTTGCCGATGTTAATTGGCCCCGTCACGTCGTTGGGCGCGTTCATGAGGCGCACGAATCCTTCGATCAGATCGTCGACGTAGCAGAAGGACCGTGTCTGGGCTCCGTCGCCGTAGACCGTGATGTCCTCACCCTTCAGGGCTTGAACAATGAAATTGGAAACAACCCGCCCGTCCTCCGGGTGCATGCGGGGGCCATAAGTGTTGAAGATCCGGACCACCTTGATGCGGACGTCGTGGTTGCGCGCATAATCGAAGAAGAGCGTCTCGGCGCAGCGCTTGCCCTCGTCATAACAGGAGCGTGGTCCAATGGGATTGACGTTGCCCCAATATGCTTCCGGCTGCGGGTGGATGTCGGGATCGCCGTAGATCTCGGAGGTCGAGGCTTGGAAGACTTTGATGCCCCGGCTGCGGGCCAGGTCAAGGATGTTCAACGCACCCAGCACACTCGTGCGCATCGTCCTGACGGGATCTGCCTGATAGTGCGGCGGGGACGCGGGACAGGCCAGGTTGTAGATCTCGTCCACGTCCGCGACGAAGGGAGTTGCAACGTCGTGCGAGACGACATGAAACCGGCTGCTGTCGCGTAACTTGCGGATGTTGCGTTCCTGACCCGTGGAGAAGTCGTCGAGGCAAGTCACCTCGTGGCCCTCATTGAGCAGGCGCTCACATAGATGCGAGCCGAGAAAGCCCGCGCCTCCAGTGACAAGGATTCTCCGGTGAGAAGCGGCCGACGGGATCGGAATTCCAGGCAGAATCCTCAGCGCGTTCATCGGTTCAGTTTTTGTGAGCATTGTGGTCTCCAGGTTCGTCGTGGGCATGAGTGACCGCTCCTTGCCAACGTGCTCGTCGGCAAGAATTGAAATGTCTTTGTTGGAATGCTGTGTTGTAATCGAAAGTCTCAGTGGTCCTGCCGGCACACGGGAGACGAGTCCGCTACATGAAGCTGTAGCGAGAGTACGCTATGTGCAGCCGTACGGACCTCGTCGTGCCGGCTGGTGTGTGATAACCGCAGGGATTGCTGTGACGCCGCGCTCATTCTGGAAAGTGGCGGCATGGCGCAATGCAGCACGACCGCCGACTATAATTGATCTTGCAAGGGTTGTGCAACCAAGTAGAGAAGACCGATAGAGCCCTCGGAACATTTCAGCATACATGACCATATCTCCTCGCACGAGATTCCAAGCGGGAAGAAGATTCTGGCGTTTTATTTTTGGAAGGATTCCCCTGCCCGTGACTGCGGTGGCAATTTCGCGTACGGACTTTTTTGTTCGATCGATATTGCCTCGCCATCGCGCTGAAGATCAATACGCACTCTTTGAATGAGATCTAACTCGGGAGTACTTACAAGGGCGTACTGGAATACATATGCGAAGCCAGCCGTCCATTGCGTTCTGTGCATTCTGATTGAACTTTGGACAAGACATGCACTATGGAGGCAGATGCTGCCTCATCAGCAATCACAGGATGCTTAACTCATAATCAGCAGACAATCATATTACTAACGCTTTTTTTCTTCGAAACCGTCGAAAAGCGAAGGCAAAAGAGAGAATTGAAGACCAAGCAGAATCGGAGCAATCTCTAGCCAAACAATGCTCGGGCCCAGTCCGGTTGGGAGTAGTGTGAAGACGCTCCCGCAGCATCTTTCCGCCAACTCGACGGCATGACGCTTCCGTTAAAGCTGAGGCGTAAGGCTCACCCCTGTATTAGAAGGCACGCACCTATGGCTTTGCATCCATCGCGGTCCATAACACTCGCTTGGTTGTTGGCCGCTCTCATAGGTATCTCTCCAGCAGCTGAGCATCATCAACCAATTGGGATTTTGCCTATTGGGGATTCAATTACCGATGGGGACGGTAGGCATGATTCCTATCGTCGACATCTCTGGCACCTCCTTCGGAACGCAGAATACAAGGTAGATTTTCTCGGATCGAGGCACCTGAACGGCTACTATAACGAGCAGCCCCCGAATCCCGACTTCGATATGGATCACGAGGGGCATAGCGGATGGACGACCCGGGACGTCCTGTCCGAACTATCGGGTTCGGGTGAAGGACGGGGGCAACTCGGCGATTGGCTTTCCACACACGCTCCCGCCTTTATACTACTTCAAATCGGCACGAACGACATCCTCAAGTGCGAAGATACCAACGGCATCGTTGCAAGAATAAAGCAAATGGTTGCTATCATTCACTCCATCACTCCCTCCTCAACGATACTGATATCGACAGTGCTACCGCTGGGAAGCGCACAGAGTCTCGGATTTGATGACGCCTATTGCCCTGGCAAACGAGGGTTGGATACAGCTGTAAACGCCCTCAACCAAAACTTGCAAGGTGTTCTATCGGAAGTTGCGCGAGTCGACATAGTCGACCTCAACAGGGCGATCGATCCGGCAAGCGACTTGTATGATGGAATTCATCCTAATGCATCCGGCGAGCGAAGGATTGCGGAGGCTTGGTTCGCTGCAATGACACCGGCAACCACTCGCTAGCGTAATCGGGGCAGTTTGGGAGGTGGCCATGCCTCATGTTGACCGGATGACGAGGCCAGCCAGTGGCCGGATCTTCGGCTGATCCCCGTTCAGTCCGAGCCGGGCAGCGTCGGATACGTCCCTTGTGCGGGCGTTGTCATGTCTGGATGGCGCCCGTTTGGCAATGTGATTGTTGTTGACGTTTCGGCCTAGCGGGGCGGGTGCAGTCATGTCTCCGGCCTTTGAACGCGGTGCTGCATGACCGCTGGCCCTGATGTTTTACGCTGGAACTGGTCCCTCTCACGTTATCGCGCTCGACTGGCGCAAGACGATGCCACGGGTTTCCCAGTTTCGGCGGTCCATGTCCGCTGTGGCTTCACATCATCTCATCATCACCGTGCCAACTGAGTTGCCCTGAGGGCGAATAGTCTGAGCTCGCTGTCTATGAGGCCGCCGGCGCGGCGGCTCCCGTGCTCCCCGGCTGGTAAGCCGTGCTCCTGGCCATCACCGCCCAGGCGCTCCGGGCGATCTTGTTGGCCAGGGCCACGGCCACCCCCTTGAACGGCTTCTTGACCAGGAGGCTCCGGGCCCAGTCCGCCAGGGGCGTTCGGGAAGGGGCGTTCGGGTCTTGCCAGACTTCAGGCTGTAGAGCGCCGCGTGTGCTCCGACGACCAGCAGCTTGCGCAGGTGCCGGTTGCCCATCTTGGAGATGGAGCCCAGCCGTGGCTTGCCGCCGGTTGAATGCTGCCGCGGCACGAGACCGAGATAGGCGGCAAACTCCCGACTGCCCTGGAACAGCCTGGCATCGGAGACACTGGCCGAGAGACAGGAGGCCACAATCGGGCCGATGCCCGGAATGCCGGCGAGCCTTGTGCTGACCGGATCGCTGCGGTGGGCGGCCAGAATGGCTTTGTCGAGCCTGGCAATCTGCGCCTCGATCCCGATCAGCATCGCTGCCAGAGGCTGGAGCGCCATCCGGGCGGTGGCGGGGAGATCGGGACTGGCGTTATCATGGATAAGGGCGATCAGCTGGCGCGTGTTGCGAGCGCCTTGTGCTACCACGATGCCCAGCTCGGCAAAGTGACCGCGCAGGGCGTTGATCAGGGCTGTCCGCTGCCCGATCAGGAGATCGCGGGCTCGGTGCAGCATGAGGGTGCTCTGCTGCTGCGGGCTCTTGACCGGGACGAAGCGCATGGACGGCCGCGTGACCGCCTCGCAGATGGCAGCGGCGTCGGCGGCATCGTTCTTCTGCCGGCGCAGATAGGGTTTGACATAGGCCGGAGGGATCAGCCGAACGTCATGTCCGAAAGCCATGAGCGTGCGGGCCCAGTGGTGAGCCGTCGCGCACGCCTCCAACCCGATCAGGCAAGGTGGAAGGGTGCTGAAGAAACCTGGCACCTGGCTGCGCCGCAGTGCCTTGCGCAGGACGATCTTGCCATTCCGGTCGATGCCGTGGACCTGGAAGACGTTCTTCGCGATATCAAGGCCGATCGTGGCAATCTCTGGCATGATGAGTGGTTCCTCTCCGGTTCTCCAACATGCCTATTCTGGCATGGCTGACGCTGGTGGAGGGCGCCATCCACGACATCACGTTAACTCGGGTTTGACTGCGACCGGGTAGACGGGCTGGCATGACCAAGCCTGTCAGCTACAAGCGTCACCGCTTTCCGCCGTAGATCATTGCCCATGCGGTTTGGTTGTACTACCGGTTCCCCTTGAGCCTGAGACTGGTCGAGGAGATGCTCCTCGAGCGCGGCATGGTCGTCTCGTATGAGACGGTCCGCCGGTGGGCGCTGAAGTTTGGGCCGGCGTACGCTCACCGCCTCAGGCGCAAGAAACCAAACCGTCGCGACATCTGGCACCTCGATGAGGTTGTGGGCACGATCTCAGGCAAGAAGCATTGGCTCTGGCGGGCGGTTGATCAGGATGGCTATGTGCTTGATGAAATCGTTCAGAGCCGGCGCGACACCAAGGCGGCCAAGCGCTTGCTGAAGCGGCTGGTGAAGAAACAAGGCTGCCCATCCCGGCGCATGATTACCGACAAGCTCGGCTCCTAAACTTCTGCCCACCGTCAGATCATGCCAGAAGTCGAGCACCGCGCACATAAGGGTCTGAATAACAGAGCGGATAATTCGCATCTGCCGTTCCGCCGGCGAGAACGGGCGGGCAGGGCTTTCGATGTGTCGGAGGGCTGCAGAGGTTCGTCAACGTGTTCTCTGCCGTCCGCAACCTTTTTGTTCCGCCTCGCTCCCGCCGCTCTGCCCGCGCGACCCACCTTCACCGCGTCAACGCCATGGCAGCGTGGAAAGTCGCGGCGAATGTCGCCGCTTGAAACTGTCATGCGGCTGAATTTGCCTCAATGTGCCCGGTGCGGGTTAACGTAACAACACCATCCCAATCCCTCCGACTTTATCGCTAAGTGGCATCGATGACGAGAAGACTCAGCACGGGATTACACGGCTATCAGGAGAGTCGTCGCGAACATGATGGTCCCGAGGATAATCGCAGGGCCCGTCCAATCGGACCACTGAGGCTTACTGTGGAAGTTCACCTCGCCAAGCATCGGGCTCTCTGACAGGTTGATTGTTCCTGATTCGTTCTGACTTTACTTCGCCTGCTTGAGGTTGGTCAAGGAGCGTCGTTGACGGGGACGCGGGCAGCCAGATGGCGGTGAAGACAATCGAGAATGGCTTGTCTGGGGCGCAACTATTGCCCCGTCGAGCCTTCTGGAGGTTACAAATGGCTCACTTCCAAGATAGCCCAATTTGGGGGATATCACATTAACGGCGAATACTACCCTGTACTCGTCAAGGAAAAATCCCGCAGTGAGAAAAATCAACGACTTGGGCTGTGCAACAACTGTCCTTGTCGGTAAGCCCAAGGACTATACTCAGTTAATGTGACATCTCCCATGTTCGTTGCATGATGCCAAGTCAATTCGCGACGGCAAGCCCGCCCCACATGTTTCGTCCTGTGGAACGAGCTGCGCTTGTAGTAGTGCCGAAATTGCCGAATGCTTCGCTATTCCGTGTGATCATCGTCGTCGCGAGTGAGGGACGTAGCGCGGGGCGCGATAACCAAAAGGGGGACTAGTGTGTTGAAGTCGATCATCAAGTTTGCTGCCGGTATTGGATTATGCGCGCTGGCGATGTTGCCGGCCCAGACCGCCGCCGCCCAGGGAAAGCTGAAGGAAGTTCTCAGCCGTGGGAAGCTCATAGTCGGGACCGGAAGTACGAATCCCCCGTGGCATTTCCGCGATGAAAAAGGGGAACTCGTCGGCTTTGACATCGAGATCGCGAAGATCATCGCTCAAGGCTTGTTCGACGATCCTTCCAAGATCGAGTTCGTTAATCAAGCATCTGATGCCCGCATTCCAAATATTGTAACCGGCAAGGTCGATATTGCGTGCCAGTTCGTGACCGTGACGGCGGCACGGGCGCAGCAGGTGGCCTTCACGATCCCGTATTATCGTGAGGGTGTCAGCCTCATGCTCGTTTCGGGAGGCCGCTATGCCGACTACGCTGCGCTTAAGGCTGCCGGGAACAAGGTGACGGTCTCGGTGCTTCAGAACGTCTTCGCGGAAAAGATGGTCCACGATGCACTTCCTGAGGCGAAGGTCGACCAATTTGAGAGTGTCGACCTCATGTACCAGGCCCTCAATTCCGGGCGAGCCGACGCTGCAGCAACGGATTCTTCGTCTCTACGCTACTACATGAAGCAGAATGCCGGCCGTTACGTGGATTCCGGCTTCAGCTGGAACCCGCAGACCTATTCCTGCATCGTCAAGCAGGGTGATCAGGACTGGCTGAACTTCGTCAATGTCGCCATCCGTGAGTCCATGACGGGCACCACGTTCCCGCTATATAAGGCCGCCTTCGAGCGTTGGTTCGGCGAGACGCCGCCGGAGCCGAAGATCGGCTTCCCGTCCGAGTTCCGGTAGTCCTCGATACCCGGCTTATGGGATACTCGCTTCAGTTCGGAGCAGTCTGGGCGAGCTTCGGCAACTTGTTGTCGGGGCTTGCCCTCGGTCTCGGCTTGGCCGTTGCAGCGGTGGCATGCGGCACCTTGATCGGGCTCGTCGCGGCCTTTGCCAGTGTCAGTTCGTCCCGCATCGCACGCGTTCTGGTAGGCGGTTACGTGATGCTGATCCGGAACCTGCCGCTCCTCGTGCTGGTCCTGCTCGTGTATTTCGCGCTTCCACAACTCGGGATCCGCTTTGACAAGTACGAGAGCTTCATCGGAGCGCTCGCGCTCTACGCAGGAGCTTACCTCACTGAGGTCTTCCGCGCCGGCCTCGTCGCCGTGCCGAAAGGCGTGGTGGAGGCATCCCGGGCCATCGGCCTCACGTGGGTGCAGACCAACGTGTGGGTTGTCGCGCCGATCATGATGCGTAATGCTCTTCCGTCGATGGGCAACACCTTTATCGGCATGTTCAAGGACAGCTCGATTGCGGCTGCCATCGCGGTTCCGGAGCTGACATTCCAGGCGCGCAAGATCAACGTCGACACCTTCCGTGTCGTGGAGACGTGGCTCGTGGCAAGCGGTCTCTACATCGCGACCTGTTTCGCCATCGCGGCGCTCCTGCGCCGTCTCGAACGGCTATTTCCGAAGTTCTGAGCCCATGCAGCCGTTCCTGAACCAGATCTGGATCGCCCGTTGGCCGTTGTGGGAAGGCTTCCTGCTCACGATCGAGGTCGCGTCCGCCGCCATCCTTTTCGGCACCGTCCTCGGATGCATCTGCGGGATTCAGCTTGTCTATGGCCCGGCCATCATCCGCATTCCCTTCCGGGTTTATGTAGACGTGATGCGGGGCACGCCCGTCCTGGTCCTGATCCTCGCCGCTTTCTACATCCCGTCGGTCGCCGGGGTCAACCTGAGCGCGACGCAGGCTGGCATCCTCGCCCTCTCGCTCTTCGCAGGTGCCCATATCGGTGAATTGATGCGCGGTGCCCTGCAGGCGATTCCGCCAGGCCAGGCCGAGGCGGCCCGTAGCATCGGACTTACCTTCCCGCAGACCCTTGCATACGTCCTCCTGCCGCAGGCCCTGCGGAGTGCTCTGCCTCCATGGATCAACACGGGGGTCGAGCTCATCAAAGGGTCCAGCCTCCTGTCGATCATCGGAGTGGGCGAACTTCTCCTTAAAACCCAGGAAGTTATTGGGCGCACCTTTTTGACCATAGAGTTCTACGTCTTCGCGGGAGCACTCTATCTCCTTGCCAATATTTTTCTGGATCAGCTCGGCAAAGCCATCGAGCGACGCGTACAGGGGCGCTGACCATGGAAACCACAGGCCCGTTGCTCGAGATCCGCGGATTGCACAAGCGCTTCGGCGCCGTAGAGGTTCTCAAAGGGGTCGACCTGGCCCTTCATAAGGGGGAAGTCGTATCGATCATCGGATCGAGCGGATCGGGCAAGACCACGCTGCTGCGATGCGTCAACCTTCTTGAGGAGTTCCAAAGCGGCAATATCGTGCTCGATAGTGAAACCATCGGCTACAGCACGAAAAATGGACGCCGCCACCGTTTGAGCGATCGTGAGCTGTCGCGCCAGCGGTCGATGACCGGAATGGTGTTCCAGAGTTTCAATCTCTTCCCCCACCTTACAGCCGCCGGCAATGTGATGCTGGGCCTGCGCAAGGTTCGTCGTATGGGAAAGGCGGAGGCGCGTGCACTGGCTGAGCGTTGGCTTGGTCGCGTAGGGCTTGCCGCCCGCGCCGACCATTATCCAAGCCAGCTTTCAGGCGGGCAGCAGCAGCGGGTCGCCATTGCCCGTGCGCTCGCCATGGATCCCAAGCTCGTCCTTCTCGACGAGATAACCTCCGCCCTTGATCCAGAACTCGTCCAGGAAGTGCTGAACACGGTCAAGGCTATCGCGGATGAAGGGGCGACACTCCTGATCGTGACCCACGAGATGCGGTTCGCCCGCGACGTCTCGGACCGCGTCGTCTTTATGGATCAAGGACAGGTCGTCGAGGATGCCCCCCCCGCCGAGATTTTCGGCAATCCGCGGAGCGCACGGCTCGCGGAGTTCTTGCGCAACACACGCACCTGAGGCGAGGTGCTTTGCCGGCGCGCCAGGGGATAATGTCAGTCGAGCCCTAGCGGATCAGGATCCAGCGGCCAGATGGGCCGGGGCAGGCGCTTGAACGGCAGGGCAGACCAATCTGGATTACTCGTCCCAGGTGTCGCGACGAAAAGCTGCTTGCGCGTGTTGTCGACGAAGAGATCCTTGTGCTTGTAGAGGTTCTTAATCGAGACTACCTGCTTGTCATCGAAGGTGATGCCGTGCAGCGTGAGAAGGCTGAGCGAATAGAGATTAGTGCGCTGCGTCGTCAACAGGATGTCGATGCCTTCCACCCGTACGACGGCGACGTCACCGATGTCGATGCGCTCGTCGTTGATATGGTCCTGATAGGCGTCCTTCTTCAGGAAGCGGACCTCGGTGTCCGCATCGAAGGGCGGGCCGGAATTCGGATCGAACTTGCCGCCGATGCGTAGCCTGATCCGCGCGCCGACCCCCACCTGGAAGCAGATTCGGACAGCGAGCGGGTCCCACAGGGGCGCGACTGCCGCATTGCGAATGCCGGCTTCGACGAAGGCCCGCAGGACATAAGTCGTGTCTCCCGGGGCGCCGCTGCCGATCTGATCGGCGGTATCGGCGATGAGGAGCGGCTTATCGCCCTTGATCCGGGCCTCCGCGATGGCCTCCTCGAAAGGAGTAAATGGCAGCATCGCGGCTGCACGGATGCGGTAGAAGCGCTCGCCGAAGTCGCGCGCGGCGCGTTCGGCCAGCGCCAAATCGCCGTCGGCGATGGCCAGCATCTTTGCGCCTGCCAGGGGAACGTCCGCCCAGGGAAAGCCGTGGTTCAGGGACAAGGACAGGATACCGTCCTTGCCCTCCGCATCGAACATCGCCTGCGTGAAGGCGATCATCGGCCCTTCCATGGTCGTCGGAAACAGTCCCATGGTCCGGCAGTCGAACAGGGCCATCCTCGGTTCGATTTCCCCCGCGAGGGTCCGCCGCGTAAGATCGAAAAGATCATTGGCCCGCTCCGAATGGTCGATATGCGGATAGGTTTTGTAGATTACGATGATGTCGGTGGCATCGAGAAGAGTGTGGTCAATGTGGGCGTGGAGATCGAGCTCGATCCCAATCTTCGTAGAGGTGCCGACGAGCGCGCGCATGCGCGCGACGAGGTCGCCCTCGCAATCGTCGTAGCCGTCAGCCACCATCGCTCCGTGCAGGAAAAGAAGGATCGCATCGACAGGGCCCGCGGCCTTCAGGTCGTCAAGGATGCGGTCGCGCATCGACTCATAGGCCGCTTGCGTCGTCGGTCCAGCTGGCGACGCGAAGGCGAAGAGGCTCTGGATCACCTCCCAGCCTTCTTCGCGCGCACGCTCGACCCAGATTTGCGCCGGTGCCGACCAGGGCGAGGAGGGGATCGACGCGATGTCCCCCTCGCACCAGAGCGTATCCTTGAAGTCCTCGATTCCGGTCGGAAAGAACGAGAAGGTGTTCGTCTCGGTCCCGAGTGTGGCGACGAAAAGGCGCATGCTGTCTGTCCCGGCGCGCGATGGCAGGTTACTTGCGGAAGTCTCCGGTCGGGAGGACTCCCTTGGCTTTGAGTTCGCGCACGGAGTCCTCGACGGCCAGGAGGGTATCGTCGATCACCGCGTCGCTGTGCTCGATGGAGAGGAACCAGGCGCCGCGCTCCAGGGCACGCACACCACGGTGCAGCAGAGCCGTCGTGAGCGCGACATAGGCCGGCCGGTCCATTCGGGCGAGATCGCGGTAGTTCCGCGCCGGCACATCGAGGCCGAGGGCCACGTGGAAGACCTGCGGAAAGCCGGCGACCTGCGCAAGCACCCCGGCGCGGGCGAAAATCTCGCCCATGCCTCTCATGAGCCGTCCGCCGCGTTCCTCCAAGGTCGCATAGAGCGAAGGTTTCAGCGACATGAGAGTCGCAACCGTGGCCGCCATGGCGATGGGCTGAGCATTGTAGGTGCCGCCATGCACGACGCCGCCGGTGGCGAACATCTCCATAAGATCCGCCCGCCCGACGATGGCCGCGACAGGGAACCCGTTGGCGATGGCCTTGCCGAAAGTGGAGAGGTCGGGCGTCACGCCGAAGCGCTCCTGCGCGCCGCCAGGTGCAAGGCGAAAGCCCGTGATCACCTCGTCGAAAATGAGGATGGTGCCGTATCGCGTGCAGGCCTCGCGTACGCCTTCGAGATAGCCCGGCGCGGGGTGCACGGCGCCGGCATTGCACATCGCCGCTTCCATGATGACGCCGGCGATGTCCCCCTGTGCAAGCCGCTCGACTACTAGGTCCAGGTTGTTCCACGGCAGAACCACAAGGGCGTCTGCCGTTTCCGTAAGCTGGCCCTTGCTGCCGGCAACCGGGACCGGCGCATTCTCCGGGCCCGCCGCATTGAGGGCCGGGGCGGTCGACCACAGCACATTGTCAAACCAGCCATGATAATGGCCTTCGAACTTGATGATTTTCTTGCGGCCTGTCGCGGCACGGGCAAGACGGATGGCCGCTTGATCGACTTCGGAGCCCGAGCAGCCGAACCGCATGCGCTCGGCCGAGGGAACGAGCTCGCACACGAGCCGCGCTGCCTCGGCCTCCACCGTCGTCTGGCCCGCGAAGAGGAAGCCCTTCTCAATCTCCTGCTTCACTGCATCAACCAGAGCCTGCGGCTTGTGGCCGAGGATCATTGGTCCCATGCCCAGGTAGTAGTCGATCAGCTTGTTGCCGTCCGCATCGTAGAGCCACGGACCCTCGCCGCGCTCGAAGACAAGGGGAGTCGGCGAGATGTTCAGGCGAAAGTTGCTGTTGACGCCGCCCGCCATCCATTGGGCGTTACGTTCGATCAGCTCCGCAGACTTGTCGAACGAGAGGGGATTGTTACCGCGTGCGCGTGCCGATTCAGCAAGGGAAGACATGTGGCTTGACCGCTCCTCAGGGGACTTTGCAACAACAGGCCCGAGCCGACCCGCGAAGTAAATGCTTGCCCGTTCCGTGGGGCGGAAACCCGCGCGGAACGGAATATTCAGCTACGCTTCTTCCTTACGACCGCTACGCAATCGATCTCATAGCGCAGGTTCGGTCCGAGGCAATTCGTGATGGTCGTGCGAGCCGGAAAGGGAGCAGAGAAGTACTCACCGTAGATTTGGTTGAACTCCGCTACGTCCTCGGGATCGCGGACGTAGTTGCGGGTCTGCACCACATGAGCAAGGTCGCTGTCGGCATCCTCCAGAACCTTCCGCAAGTTCTCGATGGAGCGTCGCATCTCGCCCTCGAAAGTGTCAGAGATGATTTTGCCAGTGACATCGACTGAGGCTTGTCCGGAAACGAAGAGGAGATCGCCGACCTGGGTCGCGGGGCTGAAGGGGAGGTGCGAGCGCGGCGTGTCCGATTTGCCGGGATATTCGATGCTCATTGGGTGCTCCGATCGCTGATGGGGAAGACGGGTTTGCGCAAGCGGCGATAATTCAGAGTCGCAATGGCGCTGGTGCAGGGCCCGGGCGTGCTGACGGTGTAGCTTCCGGCCATAATGGGATTATAAGCCTTGCGATGAGCGACCGCCGCTTTCACGCCAATAGCGAAGAGGTCCTCGGGGATGATCCCCTGGGAGCGAAATTGGGCCAGATCGAAAGGCGGAGTCTTGCGGCTGGTCAACAGCACGGTGACGCCTTCGACGCGAATAACGGCCGAGGGGCCCATCGAGAAATGGATGCCACGGGAGGCTGCAAGGTGGCTATGGCGGTCTTCCAGGGTGAAGCGGCCGTCACTGCGACTGATGAACTCCGCCTCTACCTCGAGAGGTGCGGCCCCGAGACGGCTGCCCTTGCCGCCGATGGACAGGCGTCGCTTCTCGCCCTGTCTGGCATCTGCGAGGCTTTGCACGGCTGCGGCATCAGCGATCGCCACGGCGCAGTTGCGTAGACCATGGCGCAGAAAGCCGCGCAGGACCGCCGTGTCGTCTCCGGGCGCGCCACCGCCGATATTGTCGGCCGGTTCGACAACGATCCACGGTCCACCGTCGCGTGTACTGATTTCGGCCAATGCCTGGTCGAGGTCCCATTCCTGGGGAAGGCCGAGACCACGCATGGAGATCGCGAGAGCTTCAAGCCGGTCGAGAGCGTCTGTCGCGCCTGCCTCGTCGCCAGTTGTCGCGACCGAGAAGGCGACGCCCGCATCGGGAACGTCCGAGAAGGCGTAGCCAGCGACAACGTTTGCGACCCAGATGTCGGGGTTTTCTGCCTCGATCTGCCGTGCGAGCGCCGCAAGGTCGCGCATCGGACTGTCCGCCGTCCCGGTCCCCGGCGGAGGCCACATGATCGGAGCGATGCGGGCGAACATCCGGGGCGAGCTTCCTTCATCGAGAGCCCGCGCGAGGAGGTAGGCCGAGCGGACCGCGGATTCGCGAGCGTCTGAGTGCGGATTTTCCCGATAGGCGACAAGGCCGTTGGCGTGATGCGCCATTTTGGCCGTGAAGGTGGCGTGCAGGTCGAATACGCCGAAGACCGGAAGGTTCTCTGCGCCTGGGACAGAGCGCAGGCGTGCGAGCAGTTCCCCTTCGGGATCCTCGCACGCTGTCGTCACCATGGCCCCGTGCAGCCCGAGCCAGATTCCATCAAGCCCGGTGCCCGCGAGGGCTTGGCGCAACCCGCTCTCGACTTCAGCGCAGTATGTCTCGAACACCGCATGGTCCACGGTTCCGGACGGCAGGGCCGCATACTCGCAGATTGGCACGACCTCCCAGCCACGAGCTTCGGCGACCTCGAGAAATCCATCCGTGGTCGAGCCGTCGCCACGTCGGCGGAGAATCTCCTCGCCGCGATAGACCGTGAAATCGCCGAGCCCCGTGATCTCATCGACGAATGTGTGGGTCTCATGGAAGAGCCCTGCAAACAGAATCCTGCGCTTTGCCATTTGATGTATCCAGGCTGAAATCGACGTTCCCCATCAGCCGCCGGCTGATCTTGTCCTCTGACGGACGCACCTCCGTCCGGAAGGCCTTCACAGGCGATGTCTGTTCAGGTCATCCTACATTATAGAACCACAACGAGTTAGGTGGCCGGAGAAGTGAACACGAACGTTCGGCGTCACGCAAGTCATCATTTCAATAAGAACAGTGGCGACAACATGAGAGTAGTTGACACGGCGAAAATCCTAGCGGTTAATCTTGTGGCGACGTTCGAGAGCAGCATACTACAATGTGGAACGTCGTTTCGGAGGATCAGATTTGCGTATCTTCGTTGCTTCGCTCGCCACCGAGACGAACACCTTCTCGCCGCTGTTCGTCGATCGCCGCGCCTTTGAAGAGGCTTTTTATTGCCCACCGGGAGAGCACCCGCCGACTGCGACGCTCTGCTCCGCGCCGATGGTCGCTGCGCGACGGCGGGCTGAAACGGATGGTTTCACGCTGATCGAAGGCACAGCCACGTGGGCGGAACCGGCCGGCCTGGTCTCACGGGAGGCGTATGAATCCCTGCGTGACGAGATCCTCGGTCAGCTCAAGGCGGCCATGCCTGTCGATGTTGCTCTGTTCGGTCTGCACGGCGCCATGGTCGCGCGCGATTATGACGATTGCGAGGGAGACCTTCTGGCAAGGGTTCGCGAGATCGTCGGGCCCGATTGCGTAATGGGTGCTGAACTCGACATGCATTGCCACCTCACGCCGAAGCGTGTCGAGGCGGCCGATGTACTTCTGACCTTCAAGGAATTCCCGCACATCGACTTTCTCGATAGGGCGGAGGATCTCGTCGACCTCTGCCTGCGGGCCGCCCGCCGGGAGGTGAAGCCTGTTCCCGCCGTCTTCGATTGCCGCTCCCTGTCGGGATTCATGACGAGCAGCGAGCCTGGCCGCAGTTTTGTGGACCGTATCATGGCCATGGAGGGTAGGGACGGTATTCTCAGCATTTCCGTCGCGCATGGCTTTCAGGCCGCGGATGTCTACGACGTTGGCACCAAGGTTCTCGTTATAGCCGATGGTGAGGAGAACCGCGCAAAGGCAGACGCGCTGGCCGCGTCGCTCGGACGGGAGATCTTCGGATGGCAGCGCACGGCGCCCGGACCGTATCATTATACCCCTGAGGAAGCGATCGAGAAGGCGCTCGCTGAGCCGGGACAGCCGATCGTCTTCGCCGACCGGTGGGACAATCCGGGCGGCGGGGTTGCCGGGGACTCGACCGTGATGATCGAGGCCCTCTTAAAACATCCGGATATTCCGGCCGCTATCGGCGCGCTGTGGGACCCGGTAGCCGTATCCCTCTGTCGTGCTGCCGGGGTCGGCGCCCGCATCCCCTTGCGCTTCTGCGGCAAGGCGACCCCACAATCGGGCTCGCCCATCGACGCGGAAGTCGTCGTGAAGGGAGTGAGCGACGAACTCACGATCCCGTTTGAGGAGAGCATCGTCTCGCTTGGACCGGCTGCGGCCATCTCCATCGGCGAGCTTGACGTCGTGCTCGTGAGCGGGCGAGCCCAGACTTTCAGCCCGCCTGCCTTTACAAAGCTAGGCATCGATCTCGCGCGGAAGAAGATCGTCGTCGTTAAGTCGTCCAACCACTTCTATGCGGCCTTCGCGCCGATTGCCGCGAAAGTCCATTATCTCAATACCGGTGGCCCTTATCCTTACGATGCGACAAAGGTCGAGTATCGTAAGGCGCGGCGCCCGCTAGCTCCTCTGGATCCCCACCCATGGCTTTGATTCCCCGTCTCGATATCGCGGCGCTTGATGCGCAACTGGTTGACCCACTCACTAAGGGTCTTCCCTTCAACGCGCCCGCGTTGCGGCTCGGAGATATCGGTGCCCAAGGTTGGAATGTTCTGGAAGGCGACGTGCCGATGCCGGTGGCGGTGATCCGCCAGGCCCGCGTGGAGGCCAACAGCGCCTGGATGGCTGCGTTCACGCAGGGGAACGGTCTTGTGATCGCTCCCCATGGCAAGACCACCATGGCGCCTTACCTGTTCGACCTGCAGATTGCCGACGGCGCCTGGGCGATCACGGTCGCTACGGTGCAGCAAATGCAGGTATGCCGACACTTCGGCGTATGCCGTGTCCTGATGGCCAATCAACCAATCGGTCAGCAAGCTGTGAACGCCTGCTTCGCCGCCCTCGCGGACAGAGAATTCGAGCTCTATTGTCTCGTGGATGGGGAAGAGGGGCTGAGACAGCTCGCCGAAGGGGCGGGCCGTGCTCAGCCGCCCGCAGGCAATCCGCTGCGCGTGCTCGTAGAGGTTGGGTTCCCGGGTGGACGCACCGGTGCCCGCACCCCGGAGACGGCGCTGGCACTCGCCCGAAAGATCGCCGCGACGGAAGGGCTCGCACTCGCAGGATTCGAGTGCTTCGAGGGCCTGTTGCCGGCCCCGGAGGCCGTGGACGAGCTTCTGGACGTGGTCGCTGACCTTACACGTCAGGCCATTGCCGAGGGCCTGCTGCCAAGCAGCGGACCGGTCATCATCAGCGCCGGCGGATCAGCCTTCTTCGATCGGGTCGGCGAACGCTTCAATGCACACGACTTCCCGGCGCCGGTCCTACGGGTGTTGCGGTCCGGCTGCTATCTGACGCATGACTGCATGGGTTACGCGGCTGCCTTCGAGCGGATCTGTCAGCAGACCCGACTTACCCTGCCACCGGGCGGCCTCGTTCCGGCTCTTGAGGTCTGGGCACAGGTTCAATCCGTGCCTGAGGCGAGGCGGGCTCTCCTGTCCATGGGCAAGCGCGATGTCGGTTTCGATGCGGGCCTGCCGATTCCTCAATACTGGTACCGTCCAGGCAGCGCGATGGAGGAGCCTCAGCCGATACCGCCCGGGTACAAGACCGCCGCTCTCAATGACCAGCATTGTCATCTGGAATTGCCGCAAGGCAGCGAACTCCAGGTCGGTGACCTCGTGGGGTTCGGCATCGGCCACCCGTGCACGACCTTCGATCGTTGGTCACTGCTGCTGGCCGTCGACGAGGACTACAACGTTCTCAAGGCGGTGAAGACGTTCTTCTGAAGCCCCGACGGGGGAGATGGCGAGGGCCGGCGCCGCTTCCGGCCCGATGTGGAGGAGACCGATGCGTAAGGACGGCCAGGACTACATCGTTCAGCCGGTGATGAAGGCGCTGGAGGTGCTCGACTACGTGGCGAAACAGGGGCGGGACGTGACCCTGACGGAGACAGTCAATCGGCTCAAGCTGCCTAAGACCACCGTCTTCCGCTATCTCCAGACGCTTTCCGCCGCCTCCTTCCTGGAATACGACCTGCATCGCGACCGCTATCGCGCGGGGCCGCGCTTTCGTCACCTTGCCGACGTCGACCGCAGCCTGCAACGGCTCCGTACGGCTGTGCAGCCGGAAATGCACGATCTCTCCGAACGGTTCGGTGAAACGATTAATCTCGCCATTCTGGCGCAGAAGGCCATTGTCTACATCGATATCGTCGACCGAGGCCGCGCGCCGCGAACGGAGGCGCGGGTGGGGCAGCGTCACCCGGTCCACTCCACCTCGCTGGGAAAAGCCATTGCGGCGCATCTGCCTGACGAGGAGTTTGAAGCACTTTGTATGCCGCTCCTCCCGGCACGGACAATCCACACCGTGACGGACGGCCGCTTCCTGCGCCGGCAGGTCGATCATATTCGTCAACAGGGATATGCGCTGGACATGGGCGAGAATGAAGACGGGCACATGTGCATCGGCGTGCCCATTCTCGATGATTGCGGGCGGCCGGTCGCTGCCATCAGTCTGTCTGCTCCGGAGCCGCGCCTTGCGCCAACACGACGCCTTGAAGCCGCCGCTGCCTTGAGGGCGTCCGCCGATCGGATCGTTGAGAAGATCTACGGAAACAGGCGCTTCGACGCGGTTGCGCTTGCCTGAGGTTGTTTCTCAAGGCGAAACCGGGTGGCGTTGACCTTAGCGCCAACCGGCTTCTAGCGTAGTCGCACGGCCCGTGGTGCATCCTAAACGATGCAACTCCGTGACGTCATGACCAGAAAAACCCGGCGTGACGTGGGGAGGCGGAGCAAAACGTTGGGCAAGGCTGCCGCCGAGCACCCGGATTTCGACTTTGCCGGGGTTGAACCTTGGCAGGCCCAAGACGTGAAAAAGTTCATAAACCAGAGGATCAGGAGCGTTGCCATGAGAAACAGGCGTATCCCATTCACCAAAGTTCTAGGAGCGTTCGCTTTTACCGCGATGGCGGCCATTGCTGCTCCGGACCATGCTCATGCGCAGAAGCTCAAGGGAACCACGCTTCGGGTCGCGGTCGTCGCCGACATGACCAACTTCGACCCGATGCAGTTCTCGCTCGTCAATTTCCATCTCATCAAGAACCTCTACGACAGCCTCATCGAATACACGCCCGATGGAAAAGCCGTGCCGAGCCTCGCGACGGAATGGTCCATCGGCGAGAACAACAAGTCGGTGCGCGTCACATTGCGGAAAGGGGTTCTCTTCCATAGCGGGGCGCCGCTGACCTCGGCGGATGTGGCCGCAACGCTGAAAAAGGCGTCCGATCCGGCGAAGGGCAAAAACGTCTATGCAACCATGGGGATCGTCCAGGATTGGACGACGCCGGATGAGCAGACCATCGTCATCAACTTCAAAGCTCCCGTGCCGGAGCGCCAGATCCTCGATCTGCTCCAGTTCACGATGCCCATCGAGGCGGCCGGCATCGATACGGTGGAGACCAAGCCAGCCGGCACCGGTGCCTACATGCTGGCCGGACGTGCCGTCGGCCAGAGTGTGACGCTCAAGGCCAATCCCAAGTATTGGCGCGAGGGTGAGCCCATCAGCCAAGAGATCCGCTTCACGGTCTTCAGCGACGACGCAGCTGCGAGCGCCGCGCTGGAATCGGGCGCGGCCGATATCATCTATGGTGGTGGCGCCCGGAGCGCCGTACGTCTGCGCGATTCCGGGTTCACCGTCACGCGTGGACCGGGACCCTTGGTGCAGGTGTTCCGCATCAACACTACCCGCCCGCCGTTCAACAACGAGAAATTCCGCCAAGCCTTCAACTACCTGATGGATCGCGAAGGTATTCTGCGGGTCGGCTACGCCGGTCTCGGCGAGCCGGTCGCGCTTCCTTGGGCGCCCGCGAGCCCGGCCTTCGATGCGGCCTACCTCAAGGAGTTTGCCTACAACCCCGAGAAGGCCAAGGCGCTCCTCGCGGAATCGGGGCTCTCGAAGGAGCAGATGAGCAACTGGAAACTTCTCGTCTATGGGACTGACCAGCCGACGGTGGTGATCAGCCAAATCGTGCAGAGTACGCTGGCCGAAGTTGGGATCGACGTAAAGCTCGATGTGCTGGAAGGTTCCGAATACGTGAAGGCGCAGCTCGCCGGTGAGTACCAGGCCACCTTCGGTGGCGTGGGCAACGTGCAGAAGTTTCCGTCCCGCGTCGCCACCAACAGCATTTATCGCACCAAGGACAACCCGGTCCTGAAGGAGCCGCATCCATTCCCGGATTACCTGGCGGCGATCGAGCGGGTCAACACCACCTATGGCTCTCAGGAGGAGGTCAAGGCAGCGTACGACAATCTCAACCGCGTGCTGGTGAAGAGCGCATTCGCTATCCCGACCAACTCCTATGATGTGGGCCTCATCGTATCCTCGCCCAAGCTCGACGGGTTTACGCCGGACATCGACAACCTGTTCGTGGCCCGCACGATCGGATTGAAGAAATGAGGTGGTCGCCAGTGACGTTCTCGCGCAAGTACAGGGCGCGCCGTTGACGACGCCAATTCTGTCCGTGCGTGATCTGACCGTCGCGTTCGGCGCCGAGCAATCGGTGTCCGTCGTACGCGGCATCAGTTTCGACGTGTTCGCGAACGAGGTGTTCTGCATCGTTGGCGAATCCGGTTCCGGCAAGAGTGTTACCTCGCTCGCAGTCGCCGGACTGCTGCCGGGTGGCGCAAAGATCTCGGGCTCGATCCGCCTCGGGGGAACGGAGATCGTGGGCGCGGCCCCCGAAACCCTACGGCAGGTTCGGGGCCGGGACCTTGGGTTCATCTTCCAGGACCCGGCCACAACGTTGAACCCTGTCCTGCGCGTCGGGCGCCAGATTGTGGAGGGCGAGGTTACTCACGGCCGCCTCAAACCCTCCGACGCGAATGAGCGCGCTGCCGAGCTGCTGCGAGAGGTGGACATCGCCGATCCGGTCAACCGGGTCCAGCAATATCCGCACCAGTTTTCGGGCGGTATGCGCCAGCGGGCCGTGATCGCCATGGCTATGGCGGGCCGGCCGAGGCTCATCATCGCGGACGAGCCGACCACGGCCCTAGACGTGACCGTCCAGGCGCAGGTTCTGTCGCTCCTCCAGCGCCGACAAGCGGACACGTCCGCCGCCGTCATCCTGATCACCCATGATCTCGGTGTGGTCGCCGAGGTCGCTCACCGCGTTGCGGTCATGTATGCCGGGCGCATCGTCGAAACCGGCACGGTCGACGAGATTTTCTCCTCGCCACGCCATCCTTATACCCGGGCTCTGCTCCGCAGCATTCCGCGGGGCGAGGCGGTTGGTGCGAGGCTTGATGCCATCCCGGGCCAGCCGGCCACGGCGGAGACACTCCCAGGCGGTTGCCCCTTCCATCCGCGTTGTGCCCTCGGCAGCGGCCGGGCCACGTGCCGGACGGAGGAGCCTCCACTGCGAACCGTCGGAAGCGGGCACAAGGCGGCATGCCATTTCGTCGATGAGACACGGGCGCCTGTTAGCCTGCGCCGCGAAGAGTTTCTCGCTCCCACAAGCAGCTCAATCGGGCAGCCTCTTCTCGAAATTGATGCCCTGAAGGTTCACTTTCCGGTGCGGGCGGGCATTCTCAAGCGCGTCGTCGGATGGGTGCGCGCCGTGGATGGGGTCAGTCTCACGGTGCGGGCGGGCGAGACGGTGAGCCTTGTCGGTGAGTCCGGCTGCGGGAAGACGACCACAGCCCGCACGATCATGGGGCTGGTCCGGGCCTCCGCGGGCGACGTACGCTTCGCGGGGCGCTCGATTGTCAACCTGTCCGCCGGACGAATGCGCGAGGCACGCCGGTGGATGCAATATGTCTTCCAGGATCCCTATGCGGCCCTTAATCCGGTTCTGCCGGTAGAGGAGATCGTGGCTGAGCCCCTGCGCCTGCACGGCCTTTATGAGGAAGCGGGGGGAGCAAGGCGTATCGCCGAGCTGTTCGAAATGGTCGGCCTGTCGCGGACCATGTTCGGTCGCTATCCGAGCGAGTTCTCGGGCGGGCAGCGCCAGCGTATCGGAATCGCCCGGGCGCTTGCCCTCAACCCACGCCTGCTCATCCTCGACGAGCCCGTCTCCGCGCTCGATGTCTCCATTCAGGCGCAGGTTCTCAACCTTCTTCAGGATTTGCAGAAGGAGTTGCGTCTCGCCTATCTCTTCATCTCCCACAACCTGTCGGTCGTGCAGCACATTTCGGATCGTGTCGCCGTTATGTATCTCGGCCGCATCATCGAGCAGGCGACCCGGGATGAGCTATACGACGCGCCGAGCCATCCCTATACGCAGAGCTTGCTGTCAGCGGCGCCGGTTGCCGATCCATCCTTTGGCCGGACGCGAAGGCGCATCGTTCTCGAGGGCGAGATTCCCAATCCCGCAGCTCCCCCGCCAGGCTGCACCTTTCATCCCCGGTGCTTCCGGACAAACGACCGCTGCCGTCGGGAAGTGCCGGGTGCGCTGCACTTGCCGGGCGCCTCGACCCTCGTCGCCTGCCACTATCCCGATGTCGCTCAAGCGGGTCCCACAATCCGCAAGGCTTCGATGGAGTTTGGAGAATGAGCGCTGCGTCTAGCCGTATCGGCACTTTCATTCGCGCGCTGTGGCGCCATAAGGGGGCAGCGGCGGCGCTTGCCTTCCTGCTTTTCGTCTCGCTCATGGCAGTTTTCGCTGATCTGCTGCCCTTCGATCCGTTCCGCCAGCGCTTGGTCGATGCCCTGAAAGGTCCATCCAGCACCAATTGGTTCGGCACCGATGAGCTCGGCCGGGACATTTTCGCCCGTGTGGTCTATGGCGCACGAACCTCCCTGACCACGGCCGCAGGCGCTGTCGTTATTGCGGCCACCGTTGGTGTGCCCATGGGGTTGGTCAGCGGGTTCTTCGGTGGCTGGCGCGATGCGACTCTTATGCGCCTCGTCGACGTGATGATGACGCTACCAGCCATTCTCTTCGCCATGGCGCTCATCGCAATCCTTGGTCGCAGCCAGGTTGCGGCGATCATCGCGGTTGGGATTACTGGTATCCCGAGCTTTGCCCGCATCACGCGCGCACAGACACTGACATTGCGGAGCCGAGACTTCGTTGTGGCCGTGGAGGCCTTCGGCGGCAGCGCCCGGTACAATATGTTCCGGACAATCCTGCCAAATTCCTGGAGCCCGATTCTGGTGCAGGTCGTGGTACTGTGTTCGGTTGCCATTCTCCTCGAGGCGGCGTTGGCCTTCCTTGGGGTCGGCGTCGCGCCGCCCACTCCGAGTTGGGGAGAGATGTTGCGATCCGGCAAATCCTATCTGCACGAGGCCCCGTACTATGCAGTCCTGCCGGGCCTGATCTTGACCCTCACCATCCTGTCGTTCGATGCCATCGGACGCGCAATGGCAGACCTGCTTGGCGAGCGTTACGAACTGCGCAAAGCCGGTTCAGAAGGAGCAGCGTGATCCTATGATCGGATATGTCCTCAGACGGCTGTTCCAACTCGTTCCCGTCCTCCTTCTTGGCTCTGCCGCCGTGTGGGCGATCATCTATGCGGTGCCTGGTGATCCAGTCTCGGTGCTTGTCGGCGAGAATGCGACGCCGGAACAGATCGCCGCCGCGACTGCGCAATACGGGCTCGACCGGCCCATCCTCGTGCAATACGCGGATTGGCTCTGGCGCGCTCTTCGCGGCGATCTCGGCACGTCCATCCACGCCAGCGCACCGGTGCTCGCACTGGTCGCAGAGCGCCTACCGGCGACATTCCAGCTCGCCTTTATGGCGACTCTCGTCTCCCTTGTGCTCGGCATTCCGGTCGCGATCATCAGTGCCCTTAAGCCCGGATCCTGGGTTGACCGCATCCTGTCCCTCTGGAACGCGATGACGCTAGGGGTACCGACCTTCTGGCTCGGCATCCTGCTCATCCTGTGGTTCTCCGTGAAGATGCGCTGGCTCCCGTCCGCTTCCGCCTATGTTCCGTTGTGGGAGGATCCTTTTGCGGCTTTGCGTAACCTCATCCTGCCGGCCGTAACCCTCGGCGTTTATGTTTCGGGCGTGTTGGCCCGGTTCCTGCGTGCCTCGCTCGTCACCGAGATGCGGTCGGATTATATCCGCACGGCGCGGTCGAAGGGGCTGCCAGAATGGCAAGTGGTCAGCGTTCATATCCTCCGCAACGCGCTTCTGCCGTTCGTCACCATCGTTGGCCTGATGATGGCGAACTTCATTGGTGGCGCCGTCGTCACCGAGGCCGTGTTCACTTATCCAGGGCTCGGACGGCTGCTCATCCAGGCCATCAGCACACGGGATTATCCTCTGATCCAGGGTTGCATCATCGTGATCATGCTGATCTACATCCTCATCAACCTCTCGGTTGACGTGTTCTACGCCTATATCGATCCACGCATCGAGTATATGTAATGCTCAGGCTGGCCGGTAGCGACACGAGACACCGTGGCCTGGCGAAATCTCATGCCACGGGACCGTACCGGTTTCGGCATGGATCTCGCCGAAGGCGCATGCCTCGTCCTGACGGCCCGCCACCAAGACCGACGGATCGGGCGGTGTCATCTGGAGTTGCCGACGCTGCAGGGCGGGATCGAGCACCGGCGCGGAGTCGAACAATATCTGCGTATAAGGATGGGAAGGGTTGTCGTAGACCTGCGAAACATCCCCCTTCTCTACGATTTCTCCCCGATACATCACGGCGACCTTGTGGCAGACCTCGCGCACAATGGCGAGGTCATGCGCGATGAAGAGGTAGGACAGCTTGAGCCTCTCTTGGAGGGAGTGCAGCAAGGCGACGATCTGCGCCTGTGTGCGGACGTCGAGAGCCGAGACGGGCTCGTCACAGACCACGAACTTGGGATTGACCGCAAGAGCCCTGGCGATGACGATGCGCTGGCGCTGACCGCCGGAGAATGCGTGTGGATAGCGGTCCATCACGGCCGGATCCATGCTGACGAGTTCCAACAGTTCCGCCACGCGCTCCCGATAGCGTGCTTTGGGCACCGCTTGGTGGACAATCAGGGGCTCCATGAGCGTCTGCGCAATCGTCATGCGCGGATGCAGGCTCGAATAGGGGTTCTGCTGGACGAACTGCATGTGGCGACGCGTGCGCCGCAATTCTCCTGCCGGCATCGTGGTGAGCTCGCGTCCGCGTAGCTTGACCGATCCAGAGGAAATCTTCTGGAGCTGGAGGACTGCTCGCCCCGTTGTTGTCTTTCCGGAACCCGATTGACCGACGAGGCCGAGAGTCTCGCCCTGCGCGATGTCGAACGATACGCCGTTGACGGCTATGAAGGCCGGATGTCGGCCCCGAGAGGGAAACGAGACCGACAAATCCTGTACGGAAACCAGTGGTGACACGACGGTCATGACTCGGCTCCCTCGCGATGCAGGCGCGGAACGGCATCGAACAGAGCCCGGGTGTACTCATGAGAGGGAGCCCGGAAAATTTCGTCGATGCCAGCCGCTTCGACGATTCTGCCGCCGTACATGACGTTTACCCTTTCTACCATCCCGGCGACGACGCCGAAATCATGCGTAATCAGCATCAGCGACATGCCTCTTTCTTCCCTCAGACGCAGCAGCAGGCGCAGGATCTGCGCCTGAACGGTGACGTCGAGCGCAGTGGTCGGCTCATCCGCGATCAGAAGGTCCGGATCGCAGGAGATTGCGATGGCAATGAGCGCCCGCTGGCGCATGCCGCCCGAGAACTGATGGGGGTAATCGTCGATCCGCCGGGCGGGGAAGGGGATTCCGACCTGATCAAGCAACTCGATCGCCCGCTCCCGAGCGGCGTGTCCCGACAGGCCGGCGTGGCGGCGCAGGATGTCCTCGATCTGCGCGCCGACCGTGAGCACCGGGTTGAGAGATGTCAGCGGGTCCTGAAATACCATGGCGATGCGTCGCCCGCGGATGTCCCGCATCTCCGCCTCACTCACGGTGAGAAGGTTCCGGCCGCCAAAATGAACAGAACCACCCAAATCGACCCGCATTCCTTCCGGCGCGAGACGCATGATAGCGCGGGCCGTTATACTCTTGCCGCAGCCGGATTCGCCCACGAAACCTACGGCCTCGCCGCGCTTAATGTCGAAGGTGACGCCCTTGACGGCCTCGACCGTCTGACGGCGCGAGACAATGTGCGCTTTCAAATCGTGCACACTCAGGATCTGTCCGTCCGCTTTCATCGGTCGCTTCCTACATCGAGAACTTCCCGCAGCCCATTCGCAAGGACGATGAAGGTGAGCGTTGCGAAGACGATGGCGACGGCGGGGCCGACGACGGTAAGCGGGGCAAGTTCCATGAATTGACGCGCATCGGCCAGCATGCCACCCCAATTGGGATCTGGCGGTGGTGGTCCAAGCCCGAGAAAGGACAGGGCCGTGACGGTGAAGATCGTCTGCGCCAGGGTGAGGCTCGTTGCTACCACGATGGGTGAGACGACCATCGGCAGGACATGGCGGATGACGATCCGAAACTCGCTCATGCCGACGCTTCGGGCCGCCTCCACGTGGTCCCATTTCTTTACGCTGAGCACCGGCGCACGCACCACGCGTGACATGGCCGGCGTGTAGACGATGGCGATCGTCAGGATGAGGTTCGGGACCGTGGGGCC
This sequence comes from Microvirga lotononidis, assembly GCF_034627025.1. Taxonomy (NCBI): domain Bacteria; kingdom Pseudomonadati; phylum Pseudomonadota; class Alphaproteobacteria; order Hyphomicrobiales; family Methylobacteriaceae; genus Microvirga; species Microvirga lotononidis. The sequence goes on from NZ_CP141050.1 coordinate 537,231, forward strand.
GAGAGCGGCGACGACGGCAATGGCGAGGAGGAAGACCGGAAAGGCGAAGACCACGTCGAGCACGCGCATGATCGCCTCGTCCACCCAGCCCCCGACATAGCCGCTGACGAGGCCGAGCACGAGCCCCGCGACGAGAGCGAACGCGACGGAGGTGAAGGTGACGAAGAGGGTCGTGCGTCCGCCGACGAGAATGCGGCTCAACACGTCGCGGCCGATGGCGTCGGTCCCGAGCAAGTGCTGCGGGCTCGATCCTTCGAGCGAATTCGGCGACGTGGCGGAGGGATCGTAAGGCGAGATCAGGGGGGCGAGAAGCGTCACCAGCACCAGGATCGCCAGCATCGCGAGCCCGAAACCCAGCAGCAGACGTCCGCCGCTCGGTCTTACCCGGCGCGCAACCGCGGACCTGGTGCCGGCAATAGCGGGTTCGTTCGTCGTTGCGGCCTCGCTCATGCCTCCACCCTCGCATCCGCATGGACATAGGCGATGTCGGCCAGAGTGTTGACGAAGACGACGCAGGTGGCGGCGACGAGCACGATGGCCTGAATCGCCGGGTAGTCGCGGCTGGTGATGGAATCGAAAAGGTACTGGCCCATCCCGGGTATGGCGAAGATCGTTTCGACGAGGATGCTGCCTCCGAGGAGTGTCGCGACCTGCAGTCCCGTAACGGTAATAATGGGCGTCAAGGCGTTTCGCATCAGGTAGTTCCAAAGGATCGTTCGCGGCAGAAGGCCCTTAGCGCGCGCCACCATCACGAAGTCCTGGTTCGATACCTCGAGCACTGCCGCCCTAGTGTTCTCGGATATGGTGACCGAAATCGCGAGGGCGAGCGCGAAGGCTGGGAGGAACAGACCGAAGACGTTGCCGAGGGGATCGTCGCGGAAGGGGACGTAGCTGAGCACAGCGAGTTCGGGAAAATAGAGCCCGACGAGAAGGACGATGAGCGTGCCCACGACGAAGTTCGGCACAGCGAGAATAAATCCGTTATAGAGCCTCACGATCCAGTCGGCCGCTCCTCGGAACCGCGCCGAAGCAAGGCCGGTGCCGACACCCATAACGAGGGCGATGGCAGCCGCGATGAACGTCAGTTCGACGGTCACGAGGAAGCGCGGCCACAATTCATGCAGAACCGGTTGCCGTGTGACGAAGGAGGTGCCGAAATCTCCGTGCAGTACCTCGCTGAGCCAGGAGAGATACTGCTCGATCAGCGGACGATCGAGGCCGAGCTCCCGGCGCATCGCGTCCAGCACATCGGGCTGAAGCATCTGGGCACCCGCCGCCGCGAGAACGAAATCTCCCGGCAGAGCCCTCATGAGCACGAAGGCCACGAAGGAGACGCCCAGAAGGATCGCCCCCATCCACATCGATCGCATGACGATGACGCGCTTCATTGCGCCGCTCCAGCGTGCAGGATTGCCCCGGTCAAGAGTCAGCTCTTCAGCCAGGTGGTGCGAACGTAGGAGCGGATGTTCGCCGCCAGCGGGACATAGCCCTCGACGTAGTTCCACCAAATCTCCCAGCGCAGCGGATATTGATAGATCTGCAGGACATATGCTTGGTTGGCGATGTGCTTCTGAATAGCAAGATTCTTCTCAGCACGCTTGGCGCGATCGGTCTCGGCACGGGCCTCGGCCATCATCTGGTCGAGGGATTCGTCGGCGATGCCCATCGCCTTGCCAAACTTGCTCTGCGAGTTGACATACTGGAGAATCGCGTCGGAATCGGGTGTCCAAGAAAGTGCCACGGACAGCAGCGTCGGCCAGGTTCCGGCGCTCCAGTGGTTGAGCAGCGGTGCCGTCTCCATCGGCACGATCTTCACCTTGATCCCAGCCGCCTGCCATTGCTGCTGGAGGATCTGCGCGCATGACACATCGAGCGGGTTCGCGGCCACGACGATATAGTCGCCGAGATCGAGGCCGTCGGGAAAGCCCGCTTCCGCCAGCAACGCCTTGGCGGCCGCGGGATCCGGCTTGTAGTACGGCATCTCGCCGACGCCGTCATAGCCGCCCACCTGGCTTTCGGGGATCATCGCACCGACCTTGCCGGAGCCGCCTAGAACCGTCTGAAGGCAGGCCTGCCTGTCCGTCGCGAGGCTCAGGGCCCGCCGCACCCTGACGTCGTTGAGCGGGGGCGCCTTCATGTTAAGCCAGACAGGGAAGGTGCGGGAGGTCTGTCCCGGGGTCGAGACGAAATCCTTTGAGGCGCGCCCCATCAGGGACGCCACCTTGGGATCCTTCAGCCACGTCATGTCGATGGTCTTGGACCGCAGCGCCGACGAGAGCGTCGCTTGGTCTTTGTAGAACTTGAACACGACATTATCGAGATAGGGCTGTCCCTCCTCGAAATACTGCGGATTGCGCGCCAGGATGAACTGCTGGTTGGGCTGGTAGGATTCGAAGATGAACGGGCCGGTGCCCACCGGTTTGGTGACCAGGTCCTCGACGCCCTTCGGCACGATGGCGCCGTCCGGATTGCTCGCCAGATAGCTCAGGAAGGCGGCGTCCCGCGTCTTCAGGGCGAAGCGCACCGTGAACGGATCGACAATCGTGACGCTTTCGATCCCAGCATACTGGGCCCGCAGGCGGCTTGCCGTCGCCGGATCGAGGATGCGATCAAAGGTATATTTGACGTCTTCGGCCGTGAAGTCCTTGCCATTGTGGAATTTCACGCCCTGGCGAAGCTTGAACACATAGGTCCGCTCGTCTGGCATCTCGTACCCGGTGGCGAGGTCCGGTTCGACCTGCATGTTTGCGTTCCAACGCAAAAGCCCGGAATAGAGCAGGGCGGTGAAGTCGTTGGAGGAGAACGCCGTGACGGTCGTCGGGTCGAGGCCGATCGGATCCGCGTCGGCCCCGATGCGCAGCGTGCCGCCGCGTTTCGGCGCCTCGGTTCCGGGAGTTGTCGCGAACGCGGCCGGGCAGGCGGCCATCATGCCCCCGGCCAGCCAGAGGCGGAAGAAGTGCCGGCGGTCGAGCGCGAACGCAGTGCCCGGCACCGTCGAGAAATCCTCATCCTTCGTCACGCGAGTTCCCCTTCCTGCTTGGCGACAGCCCTGCCGCGGATACATGACGACACACGGCTCGTGGCCGGGCCGAGCATCCATGAAGAACCCGTCCCCGTCGTGGTCGTCTTTCCGCGCACCGGCTGACGCGACTAATGCGCGGAACCCTCTGCTCAGCTCGTCCTATATTATAGAACGAAGTTAGGTTGTTCTCGTTGCGGAAAGATTAGGTTCAAACGCGCGAAGGCGTCAATACACTCTTGAGGAAGATGGCACGTTCTGATCTCCACACCAACGGATGGGTCGATCATCGTTCAACGATATGGTATGTGCCTACAGACGAAGGAGGACCACATGCAGGCGGTTCCGGGTAACGACAGCGCTTCTACGGACGGGCTGGGCGCTGTCGGCGAAGCACGCATCCAATCGATCGCACGGGCGAAGGCCCTGCTCGACGTGATGGCGGACGGAGGGTGGGTCTCGCTGCGCGATCTCGCGGCCCGCACCGGGCTCGCGAAGACAACTGCCTTCAACTTGGTTAAGGCCCTAGTCGACACTGGCCTTGCTGAGCGAAACATGCAGGCCGGCGCCTATCGACTCAGTCTGCAGCATCTGGTCTATGGTCGCGCCGTCGAGCGCCGGCTCGACGTCAGCGCAGTGGCTCGCCCACATCTCATCGCCGTGTGCACGCTCACGCGGGAGACCGTAAACCTCGCACTGCCGGGGCCGGCCGACGCCGTGATCGTCGACAGCCTCGAGGGCAGCCATACGCTGCGCGTCTCCTCCTATTCAGGAACCCGCGCTCCCTACCACTCGACCGCGTGCGGGCGGGCCCTGCTGGCGTGGCAACCCAGGCGCTTTCGGCAGTTCATCTACGGCAACAGCACCCTGACGCCCTCGACGCGGCATACTATCACCGATCCGGAGAAGCTCGAGGAGGTGCTAGAGCGCTGCCGTAACGACGGCTGGACAGTGGAAATGGAGGAGAACGAGCTCGGTAGTGCCTGTATCGCCGCGCCGATTTTCGGAGCGTCGAGCGAAGCTGTCGCCGCCGTAAGTATTGCAGGCCCAGCCGCGCGCTTTGACCCGGCCACGATAACCCACTACGGCGAAGTTCTTCTCACCTACCTTCCGCGCATCACTGCAGATCTGGTCGGAAAACCGGGTGCCTGAAAGTGCGTTATTGCACGAATAGGCGAGTTGGTAACCGGAACCGGGTGACATAGGGGAACTACGCCCCTCTATCGGACATCTGCTGTGCCGTTCAAAGCCAATGCCGCTCGCCGGCGCCGCATCCCCAAGCAGCGATACCGGGTGATGAACTGGTCCGAGTACGACGCCAGTCTGCACCAGCGAGGCAGTCTGACGGTCTCGCTCTCTGACGAGGCGATTGCCGCCTGGCAGGCCGAGCCCCGCACGACACGCGGTGGTCAGTCCCACTATTCGGCTTTGGCGATCCAGACGGCGTTGCCGCTGCGAGCCGTGTTCCGGTTGGCGCTGCGCCAAACCGAAGGATAGTTCGGCTCACTCCTCCAACTCCTGGGCTTGGACCTGGTAGGGCCCGATCACTCGACCCTGAGCCGCCGCGCCGAAACCTTGCAGGTGCCAGAATCCTGCCCAAACTCGCGAGGACCCGTTCACCTGCTGGTCGACAGCGCGGGCCTGCGTCTGTGCGGGCCCCGGCGGATGGCTGACCGAGAAGCACGGTCTTGGCGCAAGCTGCACATCGGGGAGGGCTATGGCATTCACGGTGCCAGTCTATTCGGCCAAATGCGTCGGCGGGCGGCCCTGAGCGGTGTCCGTCCTTGAGTGTGTCAATCCCTCCGCATTGAAACGGTAGATGCGCTTGCGCACAGTCTCGCCCTGCCAACGCGAGTTGCGATCGCCACGGCGCCCTCGCCGAAACTGGCGCGCCAGATGATTTGCGCACGCAGAACGCGTGGGGTCAGAACCGTGTGGGGGTGGCCAACGTTTGGGCTATCGCATGCCCAGCAGCCGTCAATTCCCCGCAAGCAGATCGATGCCATAGGTCGCATCCGTCAGCAGGTCAGATGGGCTGCCATTATTCCCCTCGACCCACCGGATACACCACTTAGGCGTTTAGCCTCAGAGCGTAGCAATAAGCCTAGCCGCGGAAAGTGATCGGGCTGCTCCTCTCCAGGATATCAATATTATACCATGTCGTTAACGCTCGTGGAAGAGCGACTTGACAAGCTTTCCTATGCGATTCCATATTCTATAGAATATATAAAGCGCTTGGCCCATTCCGAGCGCGCTCAAGGGAGGACAATGTGAAGCCGCCAATTGGTAAGCTGAAAGGCCAGCAGTCCATGCTGGCCTACCTCACAACCGCGGTCGTGGTGATGGCCGCGTCACTCAGTACTGCGCATGCCCAAGGAGCCGGTGGTCCGAGCTCACCAGTCGAGATCAAGGTCATGGCGAATGAAGCATTCGCCAACAGCTGGCAAACCCAGCTTGTGCCTGAGTTCAACAAGCGGTTCCCGAATGTGAAGGTTGTCGTCGACGGCGTTCCTTACGCAGAACTGCTGCCGAAGATGATGCTGGATGCGGTGAATGCCGATCCAGAGTACGACGTTCTCGTTATCGACGATCCATGGGTGCCGCAGCTTGCCACAGTCGGAGCCCTTGCTGATCTCAAAAGCAAGGACGTCGCGGCGATAACCAGCCCTGACTATCATTGGGATGACTTCAACGCGGCGCCGCTTGCGGCGGGCGAGTGGAAGGGGAAGCAGTATGCAGTTCCCGTCCGCTCCAATATGCTGCTCATGTTCTATAATCGAACGCTATACAAGAAGGCCGGCGTTCCTGAACCAACGCCGAAACTCACCTGGGACGAGTTTTTCGCACAGGCCAAAGCCCTGGTGCAGGATACCAATGGCGATGGCAAGGAAGACGCCTGGGCCATCGACACCTACTTCGTACGTGATGCCCTCACCCCAACCATCTGGCAAGCCATCCTCAACGCGAACGGCGGCAAGCTGCTCGACGAGTCAGGGTTTCCGGCCTTCAACAATGAGGTCGGGACGAAGTCTCTCGATATGCACAAGGACCTCGCAAAGTATGGTCCACCCGGCGCTCTGGGGCATGGGTACTCAGAAGCACTTCAGGCCTTCCGGCAGGGGAAGGTCGCCGTCATGTTCAACTGGGGGAGCGTCTACAAGGCGACTGCCATCGACGCCAATACAACGACGTTGAAAGAGGATGAAGTCGGGATTCAGGTGATGCCGGTCGGATCCGCAAGGGCGGGAACTCATCGCGGAATCTGGAATGCTGGCATCAGCAGCAAAAGCAAGAACCTGCAAGCGTCGTGGACTTTCCTCCAGTGGCTGTCGTCCAAAGAAGGCGAGAAGGTCAGCGCCTCATTGCTAGGTTCCTTCCCCGCACGCAAATCCACACTCGGCAGCAAGCCTGACGAGAAGTGGCTCGAGCCCGTCTATCGCACGCTTCAGCAGTCCTACGAACTTGCCGCTGAAGGCGAAATGTGGCGCATCCGCAGCCCGAAGTCTAATGCTGCACAGCAGGTGCTAGCCGACGAGGTCGCCCGCGCCATCGCTGGCCAAGTCAGCTCGAAAGAAGCCCTCCAGGCGGCCGCAACGAAGATCAAATCCACGCTCAAGTGATCGGGTTCTGGAGCCGTCGGCATCCACCGCGCCTGCGGCTTCACTTATGACGGCGACGGGTCAGAACTCAGGATACCCAGGCGGATCCCAACCCTGAAGCCGGTCGCACATATTATCTGGAAAGAACTGACACGCCTACGCCGCGTCGTCTGGTGAGGCTGTTTGACGTCATCGGAAGTGCACGAATGGATCAGTTCCATCGCGCCGTGATCAATTGAGGAAGACAATGCCGAAGAACGCAATCATAAGCGAGGTCAAGACGCTGTCCTGCAGCAACTCGTGGCGAAACTACAATTTCCTCAGGATCGTCACCGAAGATGGAACGGTCGGCTGGAGTGAGTTCGATGAGAACTTCGGCTCCCCGGGGGTTACTAACGTCATTAGTCAAATCAGCCACCGCCTGATTGGTCAAAGTGCCATGAATCATGAGCACATTCGGGAAGACCTCCGTGATTGCACACGGCCTGGATCCGGTGGCGTGGTCGGGCAAGCGCTTGGGGCGATCGAGAACGCCCTCCTCGACGTAAAGGCGAAAACTCTTGATGTTCCTTGTTATGCTCTTCTCGGAGGAAAAGTCCGTGATAAGGTCAGGGTATATTGGTCGCACTGCGTGTCCTACCGCGCACGGACGGATCATTTCTCTCCAGGCATCACGGATATCGAGGGGGTCCGACAGATTGGTCGCGAAGTTGGCGAGAAGGGCTTCACCGCGCTCAAGACGAACATTTTTCACTATGATGATCAAAACCGGATCAGTGGTTGGTCGCCTGGTTTTGGACGGCCCCATGATCCCGCCCGTAACGTTGAGCGGAAGACTGTAAAGGACTTACGTAAGCATCTCGAGGTCATGCGAGAGGCTGCAGGGCCCGATATCGATCTTCTGCTCGACCTCAACTTCAATGGCAAAACCGAAGGCTATTTGAAGTTGCTGCGAGAAATCGAAGATCTGGATCTCTTTTGGGTCGAAATCGACACTCTTGATCCAAAAGCTCTGGCATACATTCGATCGCACACCAAGCATCCGATCTCATCATGCGAGACACTCATCGGACTGCAGCAGTTCCTGCCCTTTTTCCGAGAGCAAGCCGTCGACGTCGCGATCATCGACACCCCTTGGAACGGCGTCTGGCAATCGCTCAAGATCGCCGCAGCCGCAGAAGCGTACGAGACGAACGTAGCGCCCCATAACTTTTATGGGCACTTGTGCACGATGATGAATGCGCACTTCAGTGCTGTCGTTCCCAACCTGCGGATCATGGAAACAGATATCGACCGCATCGCGTGGGATGCTGAGCTCTTCACCCACGTGCCAGTCTACAAGGATGGGTATCTGATCATCCCGGACCGGCCGGGGTGGGGCACCGAGCCCAACGAGGCAGCGCTGCACGCCTATCCGCCCTTGGAAACGGTTGGGCCAGCCAAAAAAACACCGGTTCCGAGGCTTTCAATTTGATCCAGCCTTAACGCTGTATCGAAGTAACCGATGCCGAGTCTCATGAGAAACGAACCCGTAGACGTCCTAATTATCGGAGCAGGTGCTTCTGGAGCAGCTGTTGCCTGGAGCCTGGCCGATACCAAGATGCGCATCCTGTGCCTGGAACAGGGCGACTGGCCTCGGTCCTCGGACTTCCCGAGCGCAAGTCGGGATTGGGAAGCCCAGCAGTCGGAGGACTACTCCATCAGTCCGAACCGAAGGGGATTGGCGGCAGACTATCCGATCAACGAAGACGACTCGCCGATCAAGATCGCCAACTACAATGGCGTCGGCGGTGGAACAGTGTTCTACGCTGCCCACTTTCCCCGTCTACACCCCTCCGACTTTCGGGTCCGCTCTCTCGATGGCGTCGCCGACGACTGGCCGATCGACTACCAGACGCTCGAGCCATTCTACGCCCTGAATGACCGAATGATGGGTGTCGCAAGCCTGGAAGGCGACCCGGCCTATCCGTCGAAGGAGGCCGTGATGCCTCCTATCCCCCTCGGGCGGACCGGTGAGAAGCTCGGTAAGGCGATGAACGATCTCGGCTGGCACTGGTGGCCATCCGACAGCGCGATCGCAACACAGGAGTATCAAGGGCGTGCGCCATGCATCAACCTCGGCCTATGCGGCGCGGGCTGTGCGCAAGGTGCAAAAGCGAGCACGGATGTCACGTACTGGCCGGAGGCTATGCGGGCGCGGATCGAGCTGCGTACGCAGTGTCGCGTAAGCCGGATCGAAACCAATGATAATGGCATGGCAACCGGCGCCTACTACTATGACCCCGACGGCCAGGAGCGATTTCAGCCCGCTGAGATCGTCATCATGGCGTGCAACGGCATCGGAACGCCCAGGATTCTCCTGAACTCAGCCTCCGAACGTTTCCCCAATGGCCTCGCGAACTCCAGCGGCCTGGTCGGGAAAAACCTGATGTTTCATCCCTACGCCCAGATTCGTGGTCACTTCGATGAGCCCCTCGACGGCTATCGTGGACCTCCGATCTGCATCTGGAGCATGGAGTTTTACGAAACAGATGAGCAACGAGGCTTCAAACGGGGCTATTCCTACCAATTCTCGCGCGGGCTGGGACCTGTCCGGACGGCCATCAATGGGATGGTTGATGGTCTCGTGCCGTGGGGAGAAGAGCATCACGCGGCCTTCCGCCGGCTTTTCTGCCGCAGCGCTGGGATGGTCTCTGTGTGTGAAGACCTGCCAGAGGAGATCAACAGGGTCACTCTTGATCCTAATCTGAAGGATAGCAACGGGATTCCAGCGCCAAAGATCACGTACAGGATCGGCGAAAATACACAACGGATGCTGGATCACTCCGTCGCCCGCGGCATCGAGATCCTGAAGGCCGCCGGAGCACGGGACATCACCCATAGGTCGCCCTTGCCCTATGCCGGTTGGCATCTGATGGGAACGGCCCGCATGGGGAAGGACCCTAAGCGAGCGGTCGTGAATGAGTGGGGGCGCGCCCACGATGTAAAGAATCTCTTCATTGTAGATGGCAGTATTTTTGTCACGTCGGGGGGCGTCAATCCGACCGCGACGATCCAGGCCGTTGCCTTGTACATCGCCGACCAGATCAAAACGCGCATCTATGACCTATTCGACTAAACGGAGGTGAATGTGCTCTCTCAGTCAGGCGTCATCAGTGAGCTCTCTGGTCTCGAACAGGAAACCCTCCTCTGCGTTGTCAGCCATATGATTCCTCCGAGCGAAGAACTGAGGCTACCAGGAGCCAGCGACGCGAAAATCTTCGCGGACATTCTGCGGTCTATCGGTCGCGACCTGCCTGCCCTCCGGCGCGCCCTTTACGTCCTCAATGAGATGGCTGGGCAGCGGCTGGATGCACTCGCGCCTGCTCATCAGGCGACGCTCGTGACCAGCTATCGCTCAACTCATCCTGACTTGGCGGCGGTCCTAGGGGCTGTGACGGTGCGATGCTACTACCGCGACGACCGAGTGATGGCATCCTTGGGAATGGAAAGACGACCGCCATTCCCGCTTGGATTTGACGTTCCTCAGGGCGATTGGTCATTGCTGGAGCCGGTTCGTCTGCGAGGCAAGATCTATCGTGACGTGTATTAGATCGGAAGGCACGACGTGACTGCGAACCATAGACCCCACAGCACACGCACGGAAATGCGGGGAAGAGCAGGCGATCTGCTGACCAGGTGGTCATTCATGATGCCCTCGATCGTTCTCCTGCTGGTCACTCTCGCGTACCCGATCTTCTATACAATCGACATCAGCTTTTCGACATTCGACCTCTCGACGTTTGGCGCGGGCGAATGGGTCGGCTTGGCTAACTACGAAGAGGTCCTGAACGACTATCGGTTTTGGGACGCTCTGAAAGTGACCTTGGTGTACCTCGTGATCGCGCTGCCGCTCCAGGTCGCGCTCGGCTTTGCGATCGCGTTTCTGATCAACGCCGAGTGGGGCGGGCGCGGACTGATCCGTGCGTTGTTCATTATCCCGATGGTGGTTGCTCCGGTTGTCGCCGGTGGAATCTGGCGCATGATCCTCGACCCGCTCTGGGGCCTGATGAACTATGCGCTGCAGGGTATCGGGGTCGGGCCTTTGGACTGGTTTGGCGATCCAAACCTGGCGATGGCTGCAGTCATCATCATCGACACCTGGCGGTGGACTCCGTTTATCGTTCTCATCGCTACGGCTGCGCTGCTGGCGCTGCCAAAGGACGTCTTTGAAGCAGCCAAGATCGACGGAGCCAATTGGTGGTCGACACTTTGGTCAATTGCGCTGCCCTTGCTCATCCCGATCATCACCGCTACCTTCGTAATCCGCTGGCTTGGGGCTGTGAAAATGTTCGATATTGTCCTGGCCGCAACCTACGGCGGTCCAGGCAAGGCGACGAACGTCCTCAACCTGTTTATCTACGAAGAAGCCTTCCGATCCCTGCGGTTCGCAGAATCCTCCGCCATGGCCGTCATCGTGCTCGTGCTCACGATGGTTCTGACCGCAATCTTTCTTTATGGCAGCCGGAAGCTGGAGGAACGATTTTGACCACTGTCGCCACGTCCGCTCCATCGCGTCCTTCTGGACAACTCGGTCACCGGATCCGGATCGTCTCTGGGGTTGCAGTAACCCTGCTCTTCCTGTTCCCGGTCTTTTGGATGGTTCTGACCTCCTTCAAGCAGCAGGTTGATATCTTTACCAGTCCGCCGAAGTTCTTCTTCACGCCAACCGTCTCCACTTATGTGGAGTACTTCCGGCGAGCCGACATTGAGCGGCGCCTGATTAATACCGTCATCGTAGCCGCAGGGTCAGGCCTTCTGTCGATCGTGGTCGGGACGATGGCGGGCTACGCACTCGCCCGCATCCGGCTTCGTGGAGCAGCAACCTTTGGAGTCCTCATTCTCCTGTCCCGGGGTGTTCCGCCCATAGCCCTCGCCGTACCCATGTTTCTGGTGGCACGGCAGCTTGGCCTGACGGATAAGCACATCACGCTTATCCTGGCCTATAGCACCTTCCTTGTTCCATATGTCATGTGGTTGATGCGTAGCTTCTTTCTTTCCCTGCCACGGGAGCTTGAGGAATCCGCGATGATCGATGGCTGTTCGCGGTATGGAGCGTTCTTTAAGATTATCATGCCGATTTCCTTACCTGGCCTTATCTCAACACTGATCTTCAGCATGATCTTGGCCTGGGAAGAGCTCCTCTTCGCTCTGGTTCTGACGAACCGGGTGGCCTCAACAATCCCTGTAGCCATCGCCGGCATTGCTGGAGACACCATCAACGGCGCAAACTGGGGAGCCTTGACTGCTGTTGGAACCATCACCGTGGTTCCCGTCGTCATCTTCGCCCTTCTGGTGCAAAAGTGGCTGATCCGAGGCTTAGCGGACGGCGCCACGAAGGGTTAGGCCATCAACCACACTGGCCAAGACTGGAATATTCATGGAACACCCAAACATCTACGTCACCAAGACCGAAATAGCCCGGCGGCACATCAAGGAGATGGTGTTGTCCGGCACAGTCCGGCCCGGAGATCGGATTACGACGCGCGAGGTCTCGACCGCGTTGGGAATAAGCGAGACGCCAATTCGCGAGGCGATCCGAAGCCTGGAGTCCGAAGGCTGGCTGGAAGTCCAAAGCCATGTCGGAGCTGTTGTAAAGGGTCTCCACCCGGATCAGATCCGTGAGATCAGCGCATTGCGCGGGCGGATCTGCGAGCTCGCAATTGAACTAGGAGCGCCCAACTTCACCGAAGCTCGCTTGCAGAAGATTGACGACGTCATCGACGCATTGGACGAAGCACTGAACAAAGATGACTTTCAGTACTTTGCGTCCAAGAACTATGAGTTCCACGAACTCCTTTGCGACAACCCTCAATCACCTCTGTGCTACAGGCTCTTGAATAACATGCTCGGGCTGATGTCGAGCCAGCGCCATGGTCTTCCTCCACAACGCGCACGGTTGGAGGAGGCTCAGAAGGAGCACCGTCGGATCCGGGATCTTCTCCGGTCCGGAGAGTTTAAGGCTGCAGCCGAAATGGCTCGAGAGCACGAGAGGATTACCGGCGATTTCCTTATCCGGGCGATGAAGGATGCGTCGGCAACAAGGGCACCCGATCCAGAAGTTTGATGACTGAGCCTCAGAAAGCGTCTGACAAGTGCGTCGGATTCGGGCGAGCGGTCGTAACTATAACAGGAGAAATCTGCAATGGGGACGGTCGATATTCGGAATGTCCGAAAATCGTATGGCAACGTCGAGGTCTTACATGGCGTGGCGCTCCACATCAAAGACGGCGAGTTTGTTGCCCTGGTCGGGCCATCCGGCTGCGGCAAGTCAACCTTATTGCGAATGATCGCGGGCCTTGAGGATGTCACTGAGGGCGACATTGTGATCAGTGACCGGGTTGTAAACCATGTCGCACCGAAGGATCGCAATATTGCAATGGTGTTTCAGAACTATGCCCTCTATCCGCATATGAATGTGCGGGAGAACATGGGATTTGCTCTGCGCCAACGTCGCATGCCTAAGCCGGAGATCGAAAGCCGGGTTGATAATGCAGCCCGGATCCTAGGCCTCGAGCACCTGCTGGATCGCAAGCCACGAGCGCTTTCTGGCGGCCAGCGCCAGAGAGTTGCCATGGGCCGAGCCATCGTACGCGAGCCGAACGTGTTCTTGTTTGATGAGCCCCTGTCGAATTTGGACGCAAAGCTGCGTGTTCAGATGCGCTCTGAGATCAAAGAGCTTCACCAGCGCTTGAAGACCACGACTGTCTACGTCACGCACGATCAGATCGAGGCCATGACTCTTGCAGACCGGGTCGTCGTCTTGAATGGAGGAATTATTGAGCAGCAAGGGTCCCCGCTTGAGCTCTATGATCGTCCAGCCAGTCGCTTTGTCGCTGCGTTTATCGGTTCGCCCCCAATGAACTTCATTGAGGGGACCGTTGTTGATGCATCGAATGTCCGTCTGGATGATGGGACAACGCTTAACGTGCCGATGACGGACCTCGGGGGGCAAGCGCGAGTGACGATCGGCGTTCGACCCGAGCATTTTGAGCTTTCGAACGCAGGTTGGCCGGCCACGGTCTCAGTCGTCGAGCCGACTGGATCCGAAACCCAAATCACAGCGCGCATGAGCGGCCAGATCGTTCGAATTCTGGTACGGGGCCGGACCTTCGTGCGGCCTGGTGAGGTGATCCATCTCACCGTGCCCTCTGATCTCATCCACATCTTCGATGACAATGGGGCGCCCCGCATTCACGCCAGCACCCGGGGAGTTGAACGATATGCATGAACTAAGACGGTTTTACATTGGCGGTCACTGGGTGTCGACACAGTCGGCCGCCGAACACGTGCTGGTCAGCCCATCCACAGAAGAGACTGTCGGCATTGTCTCCTTAGGCAACTCAGACGATGTCAATGCAGCCGTTGCCGCGGCCAAGGCTGCATTTCCTGCTTGGGCAACTGCCGAGCTACAGGAACGCGTAAGGCTCATTGAACGGATTCATTCAATCTACTCGGCGCGTATTGAGGAAATCGCTCAAGCAATATCCACAGAGATGGGTGCCCCGATAGATTTCGCCCGAACCCGGCAAGCGCCCGCAGCCCAAAGACATATGGCGAACTTTCTTGAGGCGGTGAAGAGATTTCGGTTCATTCGTCCCCTCGGCGATCATGCACCTCATGACCGGATTCTCATGGAGCCGGTCGGGGTTGTTGGGCTGATTACCCCCTGGAATTGGCCGATGCATCAGGTTGCGCTGAAGGTTATTCCAGCGCTGCTGACCGGATGCACGATGGTTCTGAAACCGTCAGAGTTCGCCCCCTTATCGTCTTCGCTGCTGGCCGAGATCATCCACGATGCCGGGGCTCCGGCCGGAGTGTTCAACCTCGTTCATGGTGATGGTGAAGGAGCTGGGAGTGTCTTGGTCTCGCATCCCGATATCGCGATGATCAGCTTTACAGGATCCACTGGAGCAGGGAGAAAGGTGCTCAAGGGTGCTGCGGATACCTTTAAGCGCGTTTCTCTGGAACTCGGTGGCAAGGGTGCAAACGTAGTGTTTGCTGATGCAGACGGTCAAGCAATTGAGCGCGGAGTAAAGCAGTGCTTCTCCAACAGCGGCCAGAGCTGTAACGCACCAACACGAATGCTTGTTGAGCGATCGATCTACGAACACGCCATTGAAACAGCTCGGCAAGTGGCGGAAGCCACACTTGTTGGGGCATCTGACATGTCTGGTCCCCATCTCGGGCCCGTAGTGTCGGCTCGGCAATTCGAGCGCGTCCAGTCTTTAATCGAGACTGGTATTCGTGAAGGCGCTCGGCTCGTAACGGGCGGATTAGGTCGGCCGTCTGAGTTCAACAAAGGTTATTTTGTCAGACCAACTGTATTCGCGGACGTTGCGAATAGTATGACCATCGCCCAGGAAGAGATTTTTGGACCCGTCCTGTCGATCATCCCATTTGACAGTGAGGATGAAGCTGTCGAGATCGCGAACTCGACCCTCTATGGCCTGACGAACTATGTGCAAAGCCAGGATCCTGAGAAGCGCAATCGCGTCGCGCGGCGCTTGCACTCGGGCATGGTCGAAATGAATGGGCAGCCACGTGGAGCAGGAGCTCCTTTTGGCGGTGTTCGCCACTCCGGCGGCGGCCGTGAGGGTGGGGCTTGGGGCTTAGAGGAGTTCATGATCGTGAAATCCGTGTCCGGCTGGGGGGATCCTACGATCAGCTAGGGTGTGTCTGCAAAGGGCTATAGCCAGAGCATGATCATGTCGAGATTGACCACCCTGAGATAGTTGGCGTCGCGCTTCTCTTAGCGTGCGGTGATACGGCAGAACTGCTTGAGGCGGTTGATCAGGCGCTCAACTTTGTTGCGCTCCCGATACGCCTCACGATCAAAGTTCGGCTGAAAGCGCTAATCCTTACGGGTCAGGATCACCGGTGAGATCCGGCGTTGGCGCACTAGGCCGAGTGGTTGGGCTCTAATAGGCACCGTCATGTCTGGATGGCGCCCGTTTGGCAATGTGATTGTTGTTGACGTTTCGGCCTCGCGGGGCGGGTGCAGGCATGTCACCGGCCTGTAAGCGCGGTGCTACATGACCGCTGGCCCTGATGTTTTACGCTGGAAGCTGGTCCCTCTCACGTTATCGCGCTCGACTGGCGCAAGACAACACCACGGGTTTCCCAGTTTCGGCGGTCCATGTCCGCTGTGGCTTCACATCATCTCATCATCACCGTGCCAACTGAGTTGCCCTGAGGGGCGAATGGTTGCGAGCTGGTCGTCTATGAGGCCGCCAACACGGCAACTCCCTTGCTCCCGGCTCATAAGCCGTGCTCCTGGCCATCACCGCCCAGGCGATCCGGGCGATCTTGTTGGCCAAGGCGACGGCGACCACCTTGAACGGCTTCTTGGCCAGGAGACTCCGGGCCCAATCCGCCCGCGCCGTCCGGGTCTTGCGGAGGCTGAACTCAGGGTCACTTTGTTCGACCGGAGCGGGCATAGGCCGGCTCTGACGCCTGAGGGGCAGGCGCTGCTGGCCAACGCCCGTGACATTCTTCTCAGGGTCGATGCCATGCGGGCCCGAGCCCGGGACCTCGGTGAGGGGGTCGAACTCGAACTCGCGCTCACGGTCGATACCCTGTTCCCGATCGCAACCGTCGGAGCGGCGCTGGCGGAGATGCGCGTGACCTATCCCGCAGTGTCGATCCGGCTGGCCGTCGAGCCGCTGGGCGGCCCGATTACGGCACTGATCGAGAAACGCAGTTCGCTTGCCATCCTGGTTGGCGAGGACTTCCGCGATCCTCGGATTGCACTGGAGGCCATCGCCTCCATAGAACAGGTGGCTGTGGTCTCGCCGAAGCACCCGCTAGCCCTGCGTCCCAGGAGCGGGGATGTCAGCTTGCCCGATCTTGCCGACCATCTTCAGATTGTTCTGGGCGATCCCACGCCCCTGTCGGAAGGGCGTAGTTTCGGTGCTCTGTCACCCCAGACCTGTCGTGTCAGCAGCCAGGATGCCAAACATGCCATGATCCTGGCGGGCTTGGGCTGGGGCCGCCTTCCGATCTGGCAGGTGGAACGTGATCTGAGTGAAGGGAGCTTAGTGCGCGTGGCCACAACGGCGCTCGGCCGGAAGGGGCAGGTGTCAGCCGAGGCGTATATCGCCCACCGGCTGGATGAGCCGCTTGGACCTGCCGCTCATGCGTTCCGCACAGCATTGGCACAAATGACTGCAGTTTGACTGCAGTCCCATCCGACATTCGCTGTGAACCATAGGACGTGCTCCCGCTTCACGAGGGATCTCAAATCCCTTCCGGCGTGCCGGCTGGATTCCGCCGGAACTGGTAGTGCAGCCGCACGCAGCCCTTGTCGATCGCCTGGGCGCTGATGAGCGTCGGGCTCGTGCGAAGGCTGGTTGGTGGAAAGAGCGGCCGACCGCCGCCTAGCATTTCCGGGACGACGTAGATCTCGATCTCATCCAGTGCGCCGCGCTCGAGGAAGGCCATCTGCAACTGACCGCCGCCCAGCATCCAGACGTCGCCGTCGTCCAGCCCGCGAAGTTCGCCGATCAGCGCATCGATATCGCCGCGGACCTCCAGCGGACCCTTCGAGTCGTCGATCGGCCGCGACGTGACGACGATAACACGCTTGTCGCTATAGGCCCACGGGGAAGGATCCCTTGCGATGAAGTCGTACGTACCGCGCCCCATCACCACGGTACGGACGCGGCTGAGAAAGATGCGGTAATCGTGCTCGCCCAAGTCCATGTCGTCGTACTTGAACAGCCAGTCGAGATTGTCGTCCTCGGTGGCGATCAGCCCGTCGAGGCTGACGGCGATATAACCCAGAATCCTAGCCATGGTGGTCCCCGTTGATTAATAAACGAATAAACGTTTATATACTTTCATGGCAAGACCCAAGACGATTCCCGACGAGCAGGTACTCGACACCCTCCTCAACGCGATCATGGAGTGCGGGCCCGACGGGCTCACCTTCGCCCGCGCCGCGAAGGCCTGCGGTCTCTCGCCAGCGACGCTGGTCCAGCGCTACGGCACCCGTGAGAAATTGGTTCAGGCCGTTCTCATGCGTGCATGGGACCGGCTCGACGCGGAAACTGGCGCTGCCGACGCGGAGGAAGCCCCGACCCCCGTCGGCGCGATCAACCTGCTGATGCGCCTGATGCCGCACGAGACCGCGGAACGCGATGCCACCAATGGCCTTCTGCTCCTGCGGGAGGATCTCCGCGATCCCGTCCTGCGCAGGCGCGGTGCCGTCTGGGGCCATCGCTTGGCCGAGGCTCTCGGCCGCCGCCTCTCGCAGGATTCGGCGCAGGGCAAGCGTCTCGGTTGGCAGATGGCCAGCCTCTGGCAGGGTGCCCATACATGGTGGGCCTTCACGCGTGAGGAGCCTCCCGACCAGGCAATCAGACGGGCGTTGGAGGAGTGGATTGTGGGACTGAAATGACCGGCATTCGGTTGCGAAGAGCACCAAGTGCTTTGGCAAAGATCTATTTAACCAGAGGCCGGCATTCGGTGATCGGACCCTAACCTCAACGTCCGACGCTTCGGCTGACGATCGATATGATCGTCTCGAAAAGCTCGTCCTGTGCCTCTCGAGCCGTAATCTCGCCGGTTACGGCGGCATGGGACAGGGCGTCGGCGGCCCCAAGCATCGCCCAGAAGGCGGCCTGCGCAACGCCTCGCGGCCCAGTGGAAGCGGCCAGCGCCCTGCGGCACTTCTCGAGGTTCCGTTGCAAACCCGAACGTAGGACAATCGAACGCCGGACGAGGGCTCAGGTTAGGCAGCGGCGCTGAACAGAGCAGCAATTAAGTCGTTCTGAGCGCCCATATCATTCGCTGGTGCGCTGACAACCTGTCCTTTGCGGATCATCGCCATGACCTCGTAGCCCGAAATCGTCCGTGAGGCCGTCGTGAAGCTCTTGAAGCCCAGCCCCGGCCTGACGAGCCGTTTGATGCGCCGGTGATCCTGCTCGACGATATTGTTGAGAAATTTCACCTGCCGGAGTTTGGCAAACCGCCAGAACTCGCCGGCACGTTTCATAGCTTTCGCCGCGATAGGATAGGCGGCGTTCTTGTCGACCGTGATGGTCCGTGGATTGACCGTGTGGGGCTGCCCTAAGGCCTTCCGGAAGAAGCGTCGGGCGGCGGCAGCATCCCGCTTGGGTGAGAGCAGAAAGTCAATGGTCTGCCCGGTCGCATCGACGGCTCGATAGAGATACACCCATTTACCCTTCACCCGAATATATGTCTCATCCACACGCCAGGAGCCGTTGGTCATGCGCAGATGCGGACGGACGCGCTTGTCCAGTTCGGGTGCATAGGCCTGGATTCGCCGAAACAGGGTCGTGTGGTCCACCTGAATGCCGCGGTCCGCAAACATGCGCTCGAGATCACGATAGCTGATGGGGAACTGCAGATACCAGCGCACCGCCCATAGGATGATCTCCGCCGTGGACTGCCGACCCTTAAACGGGTTCTTCTTACCTGCCGTCACTATGAGCCCCTCTCACCCCATCCCGTCATAGCCTGGGTGGTGGGAAGCTTCAAAGCTGCAACAGAACCAGAAGGAACGGCGATCTCAGGATCAGTAGAACAGCTTCATATGCTGGTAGTGTTGCCGCAAAGCCATAGATTCCTAGACCCCAGCGCAGTACAACACCCACCATAGAAAGGCGGAGCGATGTTGGGCATCATCTGGAAATCGGGTGCTATGACTTTGTTAGTCATCAGTATCAGCCAGATTGTGTCTTTCTCGATCCATTATTCTGCCGGCCAGCCTTTTACGTTCTTTGTGTTCGTGATGAACTCGATCCTGCCGGTTCTCACTGCATTCCCGACGAGCTTCTACATCTTCAGCCAGAATGCCAAATTGCGCCGGGCTCTCAATGAACTGAAGGCCCTTCATGCCGAGTTGAGCAGGCGAGCAGCCATAGATGGTATGACAGGCGTGCTCAACAGAGACACGTTCATGGAGCACCTGTGGGAGATCCGGAAGAAGGCGCCCGAGGGTGTCTTACTTCTGGTTGATGCCGATCATTTCAAAGGGATTAACGATCGCTATGGCCATGCCGCCGGCGACCTTGCGTTAGCGACGATCTCGCAGCAGCTGAGAGCTGAAATTGTCCCTGACAGCCTGCTCGGCCGCATCGGCGGCGAAGCGTTCGCGGTCTACTTGCCTAGGACCTCAATGGAGAGCGGCGTTGAAATTGCCGAGCATTATCGAAAGCGGATCGAACAGGTAGACTTCAGGCCGATTGGTCGAGATCGGCATCAGCTCACTGTCAGCATTGGGGCCGCTCCTGTGCGGCCGGAGATAAAGCTCACGGACATTCTGCGCGAGGCTGATCAGAACCTCTACGAGGCAAAAAGCAAGGGCCGTAACCGCGTTGTCTCCCCGCTGGACAACAAGAGCACGAACAGACGCCCCAACCTTGTCGTGATCCCAGGTAGAGGCAGGAAGCTGCTAGATGTCTGATGCCAAACTTACGCAACAAAGCGAAGCCCTGGAACACTGCGGCTACCAGATTCGCCTAATTCAGAGCGGGTCGGAATGGATGGCTTTCGTGGCGCGGCCCAAGCAGCGCCCGACCCTGATCATGGCGCCCGACCGTGAGGCCGTCACCGCCAAGGCAAAGGAGTGGATTGCGGCTCAGCTGACTTCAACGAATGATCGGTAGCAGAGGCACCAGCCGTGTCACTCACCGGGTCGTGAGCAGCCTTCGCCCCCACAGGATTGCGTCTGGAAGTCCACTGTTATAGGCCTTCGCATTACAGACCGTGGAGGAGATGGGCTTGGGAAGCAGCTTGCCGTGCAACGTGCTCATCGTCGAAGATGAGGTGATGATTTCGATGCTCATCCACGACATGCTTCACGAGCAGGGCTGCGGTATTGTTGGTCCTGTAACCAGTCTTGATCAGGCTCTTCTGTTGGCAACTCAATCCGCAATCGACGTGGCTTTGCTCGACATCAACGTTGGCGGCTCATCCATCTATCCTGTCGCAGACATGCTGCGATCTCGTAATATCCCCTTTGTCTTCTACTCTGGCCACGACAGCAATATCCTGCCCTCGCGCTTCCAAGATACCTTGATGTTGAGGAAGCCGTTCAGCCGTCAAGACCTTGTCGCCAAGCTCGACGAAGCTTTAGGAGTAGAACGCTGATCCAATAGACCTGGATCCTGAGATCGCTATAGCAATATCTTACGAGTGACCGATACTCCAACCATCGCCAAGGACGAGAACTTTCGTTTTGAAGTCGTCATCCAAGCCTCCCCACCGCCTGACCTTCCATTCAATCGGCGACAGTCACGTGACTGAAGTCGCCGTAGGAGATTGTCTGCGAGTGACACTGCCGAATGGCGGGTGCTTTTTGATTATGGCTGGAGCACGACCTGATGGCAGTGCCGTGCTTCACGTCCCAGCCGAGGGCTCAGATGCCTCTTCGTTCGGAGTGTTCTCTTTAGAACCAGGTGCATCTAACACAATATTCCTCAATGCTGAGCATCGCCGCCGTTATGATCGCTCCAAGGCCACAGAATGACCTACAGCCTGATCCAATTGGCGCCGGGCGCCTATGATCTTCTCCTTGAGGGAGAGATCATGGGGAGCGTCGTCCGAACCGGCACGGGTAATAAGAACACCTTCTGGACTGCTGAGTTGCTCGAGGACAGACCCCAAGGCAAGTGGCCAGCGCCATTCAGGGAGATCGAACACAGCTTTCCCAATTTGGACGCACTGTGCGAATGGCTGGGCAATCCACCGGTGAAGAGCAACTTCGGCCGTAGCAATGCTTGAGAGCAAGATCGGCTCAGCCGTGATTGCCCAGGTGAGCGACAAAGAGGGGGGTTCTGTTGCAGCTTTGAAGCTTGCTCGGCCTGAGCCAAGACAGGAGGGGGTGAGAGGGGCTGACAGTGAAGCGAGGGACCAAGAAGAACCTGTTCAAGGGTCGGCAGTTCACGGCGGAGATCATCCTATGGGCGGTCCACTGGTACCTGCAATTCCCGATCAGCTATCGTGATCTCGAATGCATGCTCGCCGACCGTGGTGTTCAGGTGGATCACACCACCCTGTTTCGTTGGGTCCAGGCTTACGCACCTGAGATCGAGAAGCGCATCCGTCCGCATCTCCGTATGACGAACAGCTCCTGGCGCGTGGACGAAACATACATTCGAGTAGAGGGCAAATGGGTCTATCTGTACCGCGCCGTTGATGCAGCAGGGCAATCCATCGACTTTCTGCTCTCCTGCAGGCGCCATGCGGCTGCCGCCCGGCGGTTCTTCCGCAAGGCCTTGGGACAGCCGCATACCGTAAATCCGCGGACCATCACGGTCGATAAGAACGCCGCCTACCCGACGG
The DNA here is from genome assembly GCF_034627025.1 of Microvirga lotononidis. Lineage (NCBI taxonomy): Bacteria > Pseudomonadati > Pseudomonadota > Alphaproteobacteria > Hyphomicrobiales > Methylobacteriaceae > Microvirga > Microvirga lotononidis. Next base: position 559,200 of record NZ_CP141050.1, read on the forward strand.
CAGCGAGAAACATGAAACGGGCTGGAGAACTCTGGCGTTTCGCCAAACTGCGACAGGTGAAATTCCTGAACAACATCGTCGAGCAGGATCACCGACGTATCAAGCGGTTGGTTCGCCCTGAGCTGGGATTCAAGAGCTTTGCGACGGCTTCACGGACGATTGCGGGCTATGAGGCCATGGCGATGATCCGCAAGGAACAGGTTGTCTGTGCACCAGCGGGTGACATGGGCGCTCAGCGCGACTTCATTGCCGCGCTCTTCGGCACGGCTGCTTGACCTGAGGTCCATTCCGGCTCGTGCGTGACCTATGTCAGGGGTTCCAACGGAACCCCCAGACAGTCCATTCCGCTGCGACACGTGTCCAGTGCTCCCGGTCGAGCAGGGGTTTGTCCATCTGCCAACTCCATCCATCCCGATGCGATACCTGAAAAGGGTGTCAGAGGTACAACCACACTATAGTTTAGAACAATCCCCGGAGTTGGTGATAGGGCACGAGTTCCACGAGCAACCTTCAGCGAAACTCAAGTCGCAATCAAGAATGTCCCATATTGGCACTCCTGAGACGTGAGCGGTTGGTTCACTTAAGCACCTAGGAGCCGACGTTCGTTGAGCGGAGGGACGGTGAAATATTGACCCTTACCGGATCATAGCGCGTTTTGGATGGGCGACACACATAGCATCGTCATTGTTCAGACACTACAGATTCAGCAGTAGGTACTCAGCAGCATGCTCAAGTCGGAAGCTTCCTCTGGAGAGCAGTTTCTATGCGGGAGACCTCATTTCCTGTGGCCATCTGCATGGGAGAGCGAGGAAACCCTGACTTCAGCCCTTGAAGCGATTGAGCGGCTTTGACCTGAGCGGGCAGATTGGACGTCGAGAGCGTCATCCAGAAGTCCGCGAGCCAGCCGTTGATGTCACGAGCTACGCTCTCCCGCGCAATACAATTGTTCCACAGAGCAACACTTGGCGCCGGTACAGCAGTTGCGATTGCAGCAATCGAGCCCGCAATGCCCAGGTCGTAACAACTCATGAGTGATCCATCGATTGCCCCGAACACCCGCTCAGGCCCGATGGTGCGGGTCAAATCAATAAATGACCCAAGGTCCCGATCGCTTTGCTTCACGCCGATAACGTAATGAGAGCGGTCCATGATCGCGGCGGCGACCGTCGGGGAGACGTTCGCCCATGAGATGACGTTATAGATGATGACGGGCCGATCTCCCGTCTTGCCGACATCTGCATAAAAGTCGCACAGCCCCTCCGCTGAGGGTGAGAAAATATAATGTGGTGGAGCGACCTGCAGCGCCGTGATCGGGAGGCTGGCCAGCATCTCAGCCCGCTTGCAGGCGCCACGCGTACTGTCAGAGATGATGCTTGCCATGACCGGGACACGGCCGTTGACCGTATCGAGCGCCTTCCGGGTCAGCTCGAAAAGTTCGTCTTCGGTGAGGGTATAACCCTCACCGGTGCTGCCGCCGACTACAATACCGTGAACGCCTGTTCCGAGCACCCATTCGATCTGCTGCAGGAAAGCATCGTAGTCGATCTCGCCGGCCTGGTCGAAAGGGGTTGTTAGGGGGACGATGACGCCGCTCAATCCATACGAGCTTGGTAACAAGACTTTACGTGACATGGGTTCACTCTGATGCATCGAAGCCAAGTTGGCGCGACAGCTGGTTCGCCGTTGCGACAACGAGCTCGGCGAGGCCGGGAACTCTATCTTTAGTTACCCGATCGGCGGGACCTGTTACGCTCAGAGCCGCGAAGACCCGACCGGCAGCATTGTAGATCGGAGCTGCAACGCAACGTACATCAGGCTGATGCTCCGCCTCATCGATCGAATAACCCCGTTCCCTTGTGAGCTTCAGCTCCTTCCGAAGCACATTCGGATCAGTGATGGTGTTCGGCGTGTAGGGTACGAGGCCCTGGCGTATCACTCTCTCGATCGTGACATTGTCCTGAAACGCCAACGCGGCTTTACCGACACCTGTGCAATAGGATGGCGAGATCGACAGAGTCGTCGTCCAGTTAACGCTGTGACCGCCAGGCTCACGATGCTCGACAATGACCATGTTTGACCCGTCGAAAATGCAGAGATGAGCGGCTTCACCGCTGATGCTGCTGAGACGATCCACAAGGGCACGAGCCTCCCGATGCAGGTCTAGGTTCGCGAGCACGATGCTTCCGAGTTCGAACAGGCGGATCCCCATGCGGTACCGATCTCGTTCCTTGTCCTGCTCGAGGAGCTTCACTTCGCGCAAGCTCGTGACCAGGCGATGCACGGTCGTCTTCGGCATTTTGCATCGCTCGGAGATCTCGCTCAGGCTCAGTGCGCGATCATAGCGTGAGAAGCAGTCCAGGACGGCCATGGCCTTGTGCATGGATTTGAGCGAGTTCCGCTCCGACCGGGGTTCGAGCGCCCTGCCGGAAGGCCGTTTGGGTGCATCCATGAATACCTGTCTCCTTGGGTTCAAGATCGTCATCCCTAACAAATCCACAGCCATCAGACAAACTGCAAACAGGAATTGACATCCGCTATACGGAATTGCTAAGCCATCTGTACCGATATGCGGAACAGCAATCCATAAAGAGGAAGACGCAATGGGAGAAGCGTCATTGCCAAGCCAGGTGCGAGCCGCCTCGATGGTTGCTCCGAGCAACCCGTCAACGAGCGCCGCGCCCGACCAAAGGGTAAAGTCCGTCCTTTGTATCGGTGTTGCCGTTTATGATCAGATCTTCGCGTTGGACGAGATCCCACAGCGGCCTACCAAGATCTTCGCATCCAATTTTGCCGCGACAGTGGGCGGTCCAGCAGCAAATGCTGCGATCACTGTCTCGCGCCAGGGTGGCCAGGCGACCCTTTGGGCCCGCATCGGAGCCGATATGCAGGGGGACCGCATTGTTGCAGATCTCGCATCGAACGGGGTCGATGTCAGTTGCGTTCGGAGAGTAGAGGGTGCCCGGTCCGGAACTTCTGCTGTTGCGGTCAGCAATGACGGTGAGCGAATGCTGCTCGTTTTTGCCGACCCGACACTCGACGCCGATCCTTCATGGCTGCCCCTTGACGAGGTAGCGCGCTTCGATGCCGTGCTCGCAGATGTTCGCTGGCCCGCAGCGGCGCGCCTGGTCATGGCGAAGGCTCGCGAACTCGGAAAGCCGGTCGTTCTCGACGCGGACCTGACGTCCGATAAAACCGCGCTCTCTGAGCTGATTCCACTGGCAACCCATGTCCTTTTTTCCGAGCCGGCGTTGGAGCAGGTTGCGGGCTCTGATGGCTCCATCCGCGATAGACTTGGGTTCGTCTATGCGAAAGGCGCTCATGCCGTTGTGGGGGTCACTCTCGGCGAAAAGGGATGCGCTTGGCTCGACCGCTCCGGATATCACGAGGAGCCAGGGGTTCAGATCGTGGCCATCGATACCCTTGCCGCAGGAGATGTGTTCCACGGGGCCTATGCGCTCGCTACGGCGCGGGCGCTCCCTGAAGCTGAGTCCGTCCGCTTCGCCAATCTCGTGGCTGCCGTCAAATGTACTCAATGGGGCGGCGGCTCCACTATACCTACGACCGACGAAGTCGAAACCTTTGCCCGTGAATATAACTCTAGACCGCAGGATATCTGATGACCTATTCGCTCTCAGCCGGAAAGTTTCGCTCCCTGCGTCGCCTCGCCGACGCCAATGGGCGCTTCAAGATGATGGCAGCCGATCAGCGCCCCCCGATCATCAAAGCCATCGATCAGAAGCTGGGTGCCGGTTCTGCGTCCTATGACCGGGTCGGCTCAGTTAAGCGCGCTCTGGTGAAGAGCCTTGCGCCAGCCAGCAGTGCCGTGCTGATCGATCCTGATTATGGATACAGCCAGTCCTACGATATCGTTCCGTCCTCGGCGGGTCTCCTGCTGACGCTCGAAGATTTCGCTTTCGAGGAGAGCGCAGGAGGGCGGAAGACCCATCTGATGAAAGGTTGGAGCGTCGAGAAGATCAGGCGGGCAGGGGCCGACGGCGTCAAGTTGCTGTTGTGGTACCGCCCCGATGTGGCGCTGGACGTTCGTGAACACCAGCACCGGCTGGTGCGGGAGGTCGGAGCCGCCTGTAAGGCGCACGACCTCGCTTTCTTGCTCGAGCTCCTCGTCTACCCGTTCGCGGGTGCGGCGGATCATACCACCGACTACATCGAACACCGCGACAAGCGCCCCGAACTTGTGCTCCAGAGTGTACGCGACTTTGCGGGCAGCGAGTACGGTGTCGACATCTACAAGCTCGAAAGCCCGCTTGCTGCGGGAGATCTGCCTGACCCGCGTGGTTCGGGCCCTGAAGTTGATGCAGCCCAGAAATGGTTTGACGACATGGGCGTGCTCATCGACAAGCCATGGGTGATGCTGAGCGCTGGTGCCGGTATGGAGGAGTTCCGCCGCGTTCTTCATTACGCCTTTAAGGCAGGAGCCAACGGCTTCCTTGCTGGACGTGCAATTTGGTGGCAATCCTTCCTGAAGGCCTATCCTGATGTTGCTGCGATGGAGGCTCTTCTCGCAAACGAAGGCGCCAATTATCTAGCCGAGATCAATGCAATGACCGACTCGATGGCTCGCCCATGGGGCGAAGCGCCGGCTTTTTCTGGCGGTATCACCCTCAAGAACGCCGGCCAGGACTTCCCCTCGCAATATCCCAGCGTGGCCGCCTGAGCTGGGCGCACGAGAAACCTCACATCAGGAGAAAGAAAAAGTGACTCATGATCTGAAAGGTCGCCGCATCCTCGTGACAGGCTCCAGCACCGGCATCGGAGCGGCTGTCGCTCAAGCCTATGCGCAAGCCGGCGCAGAGGTCACCGTCCATTATAATCAAAGTCGTGCTCAGGCGGAGGCGGTTGTCGCCTCCATCCGCGCCGCGGGTGGAACGGGGCACCTTGTTGGGGGGGATGTGAGCCAATCGACTGAAGCAATCCGGATCGTCGACGAGGCCGCCTCTGCAATGGGGGGGCTTGACGTTCTCGTCAACAATGCCGGCGCGTTGCTCAAGCGTGCTCCGCTTGCTGAGGTCAATGACGCGACGTATGACGCCATCATGGACCTGAACGTTCGCTCGGTCGTATTCGCATCTCAGGCTGCGGTGCGCCACATGCGGGATGCTGGGCGGGGCAGCATCATCAACACGAGCTCAGTCGCTGCTCGAAACGGCGGTGGACCCGGAGCTCTGGTCTACGCCGGCGCAAAGGCATTTGTTCTCAACGCGACCCGCAACCTCGCCAAGGAACTCGCCGCTGCGAACATCCGCGTGAACGGCGTTTCACCCGGGGTCATTGCCACTCCCTTCCATGAGCGTTACTCGACCCCCGAGATTCTTGAGGGTATGCGCAAGACCATTCCCATGGGAATTATTGGCACGCCGGAAGACTGCGTGGGGGCATATCTGTTCTTTGCTTCGGATGTCCTCAGCGGCTACATCACCGGCCAGGTGCTCGAGGTGAATGGCGGCCAGTTCATGGCATGACATCGTAGATCCCGGTTGGTGCTAGGCCTCAAACGAGTGAGAGATGAATTACGAATTCGACTTCAGCTTCCTGGCCGAGTATTGGCCGATGCTCGTTAAAGGGGCTGTCCTGACGGCGCAGCTGTCGATCCTGGCCACGATCCTTGGTTTCCTGGTCGGCACACTCTGCGCCGTCGCTAGCACGGGCCGCTCCTGGATCGCATCCGCAATCGTGGGAGCCTATGTCGAGATCATCCGCAACACGCCTCTTCTTGTCCAGTTGTTCGTCGTATTCTTTGGATTGTCGTCACTCGGCCTCAAGCTCTCGGCGACGACATCTGCCGTCATCGGATTGACAATCAATATTGGCGCATATTCAAGCGAGATCATCCGGGCTGGAATCACCTCCATCAACCGTGGCCAGGTTGAGGCTGCGGATTGTCTCGCCCTGACGCGGTGGCAAGTAATGATGACGGTCATTCTACCGAGTGCGATCGAGAAGGTCTATCCGGCCCTGACGAGCCAGTATGTCCTGCTCATGCTCGGGACCAGCATCGCATCCCAAATCTCCTCCGAGGAGCTGACCGCGGCTGCTAGTCGAATCCAATCCGACACGTTTCGATCTTTTGAAGTCTTCATTGTGGTCGCTGCACTCTACCTTGCCCTGTCCTTCCTGATGCGTGGGCTCTTTTGGCTTGTGGGGCAGTTTGCTTTCCCCCGTCGCCGGCGCCTCGGCACGAGCCTCTAGCAAGGTCGGAAGGAATCCCAATGTCCGCTGTTCACTTCACCGTTCTGCTTCAAGGCCTTGTTTGGACGGTTGTGTTGTCTGCCGTAGGGTTTCTTGGGGGTGGCATTGTCGGCTTCGTGATTGCGCTGGCCCGCATTTCGGCCAACCCGCTGATCCACGGCATTTCGTCGGCTTATGTCACTCTTTTGCAGGGCACTCCACTTCTGATACAGATGTTCGTTCTGTACTTCGGCCTGCCCATTGTCGGCCTTGAAGTGCCGCCCTTGGCCGCGGCGAGCATCGCAATGACGCTGTTCTCCTCAGCCTATCTCGGTGAGATCTGGCGCGGCTGTCTGCAATCCGTTCCTAAGGCACAGTGGGAAGCAGCAGAGTGCCTAGCCTTGTCGCGCGTCGAGCGGCTGCTTCTGGTCATTCTGCCCCAGGCTCTGCGAATAGCCACCCCTCCCACCGTCGGTTTCATGGTGCAGATCATCAAGAACACATCGATTGCATCGGTCATCGGCATGGTTGAGATGACCTACATCGGCAAAATGATCAACAACACCACTTTCAAACCGTTCCAAACCTATGTCGTGATCGCAGGTTTGTACTTCCTTCTCTGCTATCCCCTGTCCTGGCTTAGCCGTCGCCTCGAAAGGAACCTCAATGTCGCACATCGTTAGCTTCAAGGATGTTCATAAGAGTTTCGGGACGCTTTCCGTACTCAAGGGCTTGAACTTCGATGTTGCCAAGGGCGAGGTCGTGGCTTTAATCGGGCGCAGCGGATCAGGTAAGAGTACCGCCCTGCGTTGTGTCGACAGGCTCGAGGTCATCGATCGCGGAGAGATATCGGTCTGTGGACACCGTGTCAGCGACCCGAAGATCAACTTGAGACGCCTCCGGCAGGATGTTGGCATCGTCTTCCAAAGCTATAACCTTTTTCCACACCTGACCGTGGAGCAGAACATCACTCTGGCTCCGCGCTGGGTCAAGAAGATCGATCGTAACAAGGCTCGCAACCTTGCGCAGGAGGTCCTTGCGCAGGTCGGGCTTGAGGAGAAGATCGACTATTATCCTGAGCAGCTCTCGGGCGGCCAGCAGCAACGTGTTGCAATCGCACGGTCATTGGCCATGCGGCCTCAGGTCATGCTCTTCGACGAGGTCACGTCCGCTCTCGATCCTGAATTGACTGGGGAAGTGCTCAAGGTGATCGAGGATCTGGCTCGCAAGGGAATGACCATGCTGCTCGTCACTCACGAAATGGCATTCGCTGCTCGTGTGGCCAACCGGATCATCTTCATGCATCAGGGCCAGATTCACGAGACAGGGACCAGTGAGATCCTGCGCAACCCGTCGACTGCGGAGCTCCGAAGCTTTGTTGGAACCGGCCTCTAATTCCGGTTCGCTCACTTCCCTCGCCGGAACGCGGGGGCAAAACCAAGAAAAGTCATACTCAAGTTAGAGGAAACATCTATGAATGCCACCTGGTTTAGACGCGCTATCGGCGCAACAGCTCTTCTCGGTTTGACAACCCTCATCACGACGCCCGGCTGGGCAGACGCGCTCGACACCATCATGCAGCGAAAGAAAATCCTGGTCGCGATTGACCTGGGTAATCCTCCGCACGGCATGATGGACGCAGCATTCAAGCCGACAGGTTCGGATGTCGAAACGGCCCAGAATCTCGCTAAAGACCTCGGCGTCGAGCTGGAGATCGTCCAGGTTACGGCGCCCAATCGCGTGCAATATCTGCTCGCCAACAAGGCGGATGTCGTCATCTCGGCGCTATCGATCACCGACGAGCGCAAAAAGGTTATCGATTTTACGAGGCCGTATGCCGAGCTGCAATGCGTCGTAGCCGCCCCCAAGAGCATGGCGATCTCCTCCTATGCCGATCTTTCCGGCAAGGGCGTCTCCGTGACCCGTGGCACCGTCAACGATCAAGAGCTGACCCGCGGCACGGCCAATGTTCCGAATGTGCAGATCGTTCGGTTCGATGATGACCCTACTTCGGTAACGGGCATCACCAGCGGTCAGCTCCAGGTCTTCGCGTCCTCGCTGCCTCTTATCAATCAGCTGAAGAAGGACAATCCGAACGTTGACCTCGAGACCAAGTTCGTCATGAAGGGTTTCCCGCTCGGGATCGCATTCCGCAAGAACGAACCTAAGCTCGCGGCCAAGTTAAATGATTGGGTTAGTGCCAATCTCAAGAACGGGAAGCTCGTGGAGATCTACAACCGATATCACGGCGTTAAGATCGATCCGGAGAAGCTGGCTGGCATGTGATTCATCCAGACCAAGGTGCGGTAACCATAACTGAGACTGTAGCGATGAGCGGATCCATACATTAGTGACTGTTCATCTGCATAGTTTTTGAGGCCTCTGTTGAGAGATCGAGCAACAGGGGCCTCATGTGCATTCTAGGATCCTGGAGAGGGAGTCCTATCTACCAGCGACGGTGTTGTCACGTTAACTCGGGTTTGACTGAGAGGCGGGAGACGGGCCCGCATGACCGGAGATGTCACATTAACTGAGTATAGTCCTTGGGCTGACCGACAAGGACAGTTTTTGCACAGCCCAAGTCGTTGATTTTTCTCACTGCGGGATTTTTCCTTGACGAGTACAGGGTAGTATTCGCCGTTAATGTGACATCCCCGTTTCCACACAGGCTGGACCCTCAGCAGACATTCCGCGCGGCATGGCCTACCCTGCACGAACAGATCCGTCTTCCGAGCCCTCGCATTGCCTCCATTTGGACGGCTGCGCAAGCATTACTGTTGGCGTAAACATTGGGCAATGCTGCATGAGGCGTATGGCCTGACGGATCCGTCAGCGATGAGTGCGTTTCGCGTTTCCATTCGGGTGCTTGCCGGTCCCGTCCGCCCCCCGCAGACGAGCTTCGATCCAGGCTGCTTCCCGCTTGAGCAGCGGGACCAGCTCGCGCTGGCGCTCGTCGGTCAGGCGGGTTTCTGTCGCTGCGATGGAAAGCGCCCCGACTGGACGGCCATCCGACCCGGGAATGGCGACCCCAATCGCCCACGAGTCGGCCAACATCATGCCGGGATTGAGCGCATAGCCTCTTGCCCGCGTGTCCGCGACGAGCCTACGGAGAACCGCGGGCGAAAATGCCGGATACTTGTCTGCCAGCACATCGGCGTTGGCCGCCAGGATCTCATCTACCTCCTTGTCCGACAGGGCGGCGAGCAGCGCCAAGCTTCCGGCTCCGATGCCGAGGGGGTGGCGGTCTCCCGCATGAAGAGCATGAACCCGGATCGGGTAGGGGCCCTCTTCGCGGTGGACGCAGATGGAATAGACGTCCCGCGGAACCGACAGGAAGGCCGTGTCGCCCGTCTCCTGACTCAGGCGGACGAGGGACCGGAGCGAAACCGAATGGATGCCGAAACGGGCGCTCGCCAGGGTTCCGAGAACATAGATCTCGGGGCCCAGATAATAGCGACGCGTCTCCAGATCCTGGTCGAGGAGACCCGCCCGCACGAGCGCCAGCAGCATCCGGCGGACGGTCGGTTTCGAGAGACTGCACTGCGCAACGAGGTCCGACAGCCTGGCGCCCGCGGATCCCGCCTGCCCCACAAGGAGAAGCAGTGTCGCTGCCCGGTCAATCGCCTGCGCTCCGCTGGACGCCGCTTCGTCGATCCCCTGTAAGGCGATCTTGGCCGAAACGGTCTTCCGGTGTTCCAGCATGTGGACCTTCTGGGTTCGCCAGCATCCTTATTGTCTAGGAGCGGACTTTTCATTTGACAAGTGGCACGTCCGGGTTCCTTCTTGTAGCATCAAGGGACGCGTCCGTCAGAGACGTACAAGAACCCAGCGGGTCCGGCATATGGACCCGTATTGCAAGGGAACGTGAAGGTCCCGCGGGACCGACCAGGAGGGTTAAATGATTCTTTCTCGCCGCCGGCTGCTGACTGTCGGCTCCACCGCTCTCGCCGGCGCCGTCGTTGGAGCTCCGTTCATCGCACGCGCTCAGCAGGCGGAGTTCACTTACAAATATGCGAACAATCTGCCCGATACGCATCCGATGAACGCCCGCGCTCGGGAAATGGCCGAGGCGATCAAGAAGGAAACCAACGGCCGCGTCGATATCCAGATCTTTCCGAACAGCCAGCTCGGCTCAGACACCGACACCCTCAGCCAGGTGCGATCGGGCGGCGTCGAGTTCTTCACGCTCTCCGGCCTGATCCTATCCACGCTCGTGCCGGCCGCGTCGATAAACGGGGTCGGATTCGCCTTCCCGAATTACGATGCGGTCTGGAAGGCCATGGACGGCGATCTCGGCGCCTATGTCCGGGCTCAGATCGCGAAGGCCAATCTCGTGGCCATGGACAAGATCTGGGACAACGGCTTCCGGCAGACGACCTCGTCGACGAAGCCGATCAACACGCCCGAGGACCTGAAGAGCTTCAAGATCCGCGTGCCGGTCTCCCCGCTCTGGACTTCGATGTACAAGGCCTTCGATTCGGCTCCCGCTTCCATCAACTTCAACGAGGTCTATTCGTCGCTCCAGACCAAGGTCGTGGAGGGGCAGGAGAACCCGCTGGCGATCATCGCGACGGCGAAGCTCTACGAAGTGCAGAAATACTGCTCGCTCACCAATCACATGTGGGATGGCTTCTGGTTCCTGGCCAACCGCCGCGCATGGGAGCGCCTGCCGCAGGACGTGCGCACCATTGTAGCCAAGCATATCAACGCGGCGGCCGAGAAGGAACGTGAGGACGTCGCCAAGCTCAATGCGAACCTGCAGCAGGAACTCGCCAGCAAGGGGCTGATTTTCAATCAGCCCGATCCGACCCCGTTCCGGGACAAGCTGCGTCAGGCCGGCTTCTACGCCGAATGGAAGGGCAAGTACGGCGACGAGGCCTGGGCCATTCTAGAAAAGTCCGTCGGCAAGCTGGTGTAGTGGCCATGGCCCGCATCGAGTCTCATCCTGGTGGGGCGAGCTTGATTGCGGAGCGCCCGAACTCTTCCCGCGGGCGCTCCTGGACGACATTGCTCGACGCCGTCCTCGGCGCACTCGTCGAAATTCCGGTCGCGATCCTCGTCGCGGCCGAAATCGTGATCCTGTTTGCAGGCGTGATCGCGCGCTTCGTCCTTCACCAGCCCCTGGTCTGGTCGGATGAACTGGCGTCGATCCTGTTTCTCTGGCTCGCCATGCTGGGAGCCGTCGTCGCGTTCCGGCGCAATGAGCATATGCGGATGACGGCGATCGTCAGCCGCGCATCACCACAGACCCGAGTGTTCCTCGATGTGTTCGCGACCGGAGCGGCGCTGGCCTTTCTCCTGCTCATTGCCTGGCCGGCTTTCGAATACGCTCAGGAGGAAACCTTTATCACCACCCCGGCGCTGGAGATTACCAATGCTTGGCGCGCGGCGGCTCTCCCGGTCGGCATTGGCCTCATGGCGATCTTCGCCCTGCTTCGGTTGTCGCGCATCGGATCGATCAGAACCGTTGCGACGGCTCTCGCGGCCGTCGCGGCGATCATCATAGCGTTCTGGCTCGCCGAGCCTTTGTTCCGTCAGCTCGGCAATCTGAACCTGGTGATCTTCTTCATCGGCGTCGTCGCCGGGTCAGTTCTGGTCGGGGTTCCCATCGCCTTTGCGTTTGGGCTCGCGATCTTCGGCTATCTGACGCTGACCACGCAGACCCCTCTCATGGTCCTCGTCGGGCGCATGGACGAGGGCATGTCGCATCTCATTTTGCTCGCCGTGCCGCTCTTCGTCTTCCTAGGCCTTCTGATCGAGATGACCGGGATGGCCCGTGCCATGGTGGCCTTCCTGGCGAGCCTTTTGGGGCACGTTCGGGGCGGGCTCCACTATGTGCTCGTCGGGGCCATGTATCTGGTGTCGGGCATCTCGGGCGCCAAGGCGGCTGACATGGCGGCGGTGGCTCCCGTACTGTTTCCTGAAATGAAAGCGCGCGGCGCAAAGCCCGGCGATCTCGTGGCTCTGCTCTCCGCAACAGGGGCGCAGACCGAGACCGTTCCGCCGAGCCTCGTCCTGATCACCATTGGCTCGGTGACGGGCGTGTCGATCGCGGCCCTCTTCACGGGCGGGCTTCTGCCGGGCGTTGTGCTCGCCGTCACCCTCTGCCTCGTCGTCTGGTGGCGGTATCGCAAGGAAGATCTCAGCCATGTGAAGCGCGCGAGCCGGCGCGAGATCGGGCGTGCCTTCGTGGTCGCTGTGCCGGCCATCGCGCTGCCCTTCGTGATCCGCGCCGCGGTGGTGGAGGGCGTCGCAACGGCGACCGAGGTCTCGACGATTGGCATCGTCTACGCCATCGTCATCGGGCTCGTCGTGTACCGCCAGTTCGACTGGACGAAGCTGAAGCCGATGCTGATCGATACGGCCTGTCTGTCGGGCGCGATCCTGCTCATCATCGGGACAGCCACGGGAATGGCCTGGGGCCTGACACAGTCGGGCTTCTCACGCTCGCTCGCGGCCGCCATGACCGGCCTGCCGGGCGGAGCCGTCACGTTCATGGCCGTGTCGATCGTCGCCTTCATCATCTTAGGATCCGTCTTGGAAGGCATCCCAGCGATCGTGCTGTTCGGGCCATTGCTGTTCCCGATCGCCCGGGCCGTTGGCATTCACGAGGTGCACTACGCGATGGTGGTCATTCTGGCGATGGGCATCGGCCTGTTCGCTCCGCCTTTCGGGGTCGGCTACTACGCCGCCTGCGCGATCGGCCGTGTCGAGCCGGCCGAGGGCATGAAGCCGATCCTGGGCTACATGCTCGCGCTCGTGATCGGCACCATCATCGTCGCGGCCGTGCCGTGGATCTCAATCGGCTTTCTCTCGTGAGCCCCGTCCTCGGCCACGGGGGCGAGGACATTGCCTGATGCAATGAAGCCGGACCGCTCGGCGGACCTGCCAACCATGGAGACGAGGACATGACACGCGCATCCATCGTGGGCTGGGCCCACACCCCCTTCGGCAAGCTCGAGGATCCCGATGTCGAGAGCCTGATGGCACGTGTCTCCGGCGAGGCTCTCGCCCATGCAGGTATCGGCCCCGAGGACGTGGACGGCATCTATGTCGGCGTCATGAACAACGGCTTCTCGAAGCAGGGTTTCGAGGCGGCCCAAGTGGCGCTGAGCCGGCCCGAACTCGTCCATGTGCCGGCGACGCGGCTCGAGAATGCCTGCGCGACGGGATCCGCGGCTCTCTACACGGCGCTCGATTTTGTCGAAAGCGGCCGGGGGCGCGTGGCCTTGGTCGTCGGTGCCGAAAAGATGACCGCCAAATCGGTGGTAGAGACGAGCGACATCCTGCTGAGCGCCTCCTACCGCAAGGAAGAGGGTGATACCGAAGTCGGCTTTGCAGGCGTGTTCGGCCGCATTGCCCAGAACTACTTCCAGCGCTACGGGGACCGCAGCGAGGAGCTTGCCCGTATTGCCGCGAAGAATCACAGAAATGGCGTCTCGAACCCCTATGCCCAGATGCGCCGCGATTTCGGGTTCGAGTTCTGCAACGCCGTCTCGGACAAGAACCCCTACGTGGCGGCACCGCTGCGGCGAACCGACTGCTCGCTCATCTCGGACGGGGCGGCCGCCATCGTGGTGGCGGACGAGGAAACGGCCCAACGGCTTCAGCGCTCGATCGCGTTCCGCACCCGTCAGCACGTCAACGACATCCTTCCCCTGTCGCGGCGCGACCCGACAACCTTTGCGGGCGCCCGCATAGCCTGGGAGAAGGCGCGATCGGATGCCGGCGTCACGCTGGACGACCTCGACCTCGTCGAGACACATGACTGCTTCACCATCGCCGAACTCATCGAATACGAGGCGATGGGGCTTGCGGCTCCCGGTGAGGGCTACCGCGTGGTGCGGGAAGGCATCGCCGAGAAGGGCGGCCGCCTTCCCGTCAATCCTTCGGGCGGGCTGAAATCGAAAGGGCATCCGATCGGCGCGACCGGCGTTTCAATGCATGTCATGGCCTGCCTTCAGCTCATGAACGACGCGGGCGACATGCAGATTCCGGATGCCGGGCTCGTGGGCGTCTTCAACATGGGCGGTGCGGCCGTCGCCAACTACGTTTCCATTCTGGAGCGCCGCAAATGACCGCAATCGTGCAGACCCCTCCTGGCGGCGTGACGCCCGTCTCCAAGCGGGTCATGAACCTGGCCAATTTTCTGCATCAGGCGGCGCGGCGGCATGGGAAGGAGATCGGCTTCGTCTGGGGCGACACCGGCCTGACCTGGGCCGAGCTGGACCGGCGCGTGAATGCCATGGCGGCGGCTCTCGCCGCCGGGGGCATAAAGAAAGGCGACAGGGTCTTGGTGCAGTCCAAGAACTGCAACCAGATGTTCGAGTCGATGTTCGCCTGCTTCCATGTTGGCGCAGTCTGGGTTCCGACGAATTTCCGCCAGACCCCGGCGGAGGTAGCCTACCTTGCTCAGTCGAGCGGCGCCTCCGCCCTGATCTGCCACTGCGACTTTCCGGAGCATGTTGCGGTCGTGCGTGAGGCCGCTCCCGATATCCGCTTCGTCATTTCCATCGGAGCGTCTGAATTCGGTCAGGACTACGATGCGCTTGTCGCGCAGCACTCCGCCGAGACTGTGCCGATGGCAGGCGTCCAGCATGACGATCCATGCTGGTTTTTCTTCACGTCAGGCACGACCGGGCGCCCCAAGGCCGCCATTCTCACTCATGGTCAGATGGCATTCGTGGTGACGAACCACCTCTGCGACCTGATGCCGGGCACAACCCATGAGGATGCCTCCTTGGTGGTGGCGCCGTTGTCGCACGGCGCGGGCGTTCACCAGCTCGCGCAGGTAGCGCGCGGGGTCAAGACCGTGCTGCTCTCGGGAGACCGGTTCGACATAGATGAGGCCTGGGCGCTTGTCGAAAAATGGCGGATCACGAACCTGTTCACCGTTCCCACCATCGTCAAGATGCTGACCGAGCATCCTGCGGTGGATACGCACGACCACTCGTCCCTACGCTACGTGATCTATGCCGGCGCTCCCATGTACCGGGAGGATCAGAAGCACGCGCTCAAGAAGCTCGGAAAGGTGCTGGTCCAGTATTTCGGGCTTGGCGAGGTCACCGGCAACATCACGGTGCTTCCGCCTGCGCTCCATGAACCGGAGGACGGCCTTGGCGTGAGGGTCGGAACCTGCGGCTATGAGCGCACTGGGATGCAGATCTCGATTCAGGACGAGACGGGACGCGAGCTGGCGACCGGCGAAACGGGCGAAATCTGCGTCTGCGGCCCAGCGGTGTTCGCGGGCTACTACGACAACCCGGAGGCGAACGCGAAAGCCTTTCGCGACGGCTGGTTCCGGACGGGCGATCTCGGGCACATGGACGAAGAGGGCTATCTGTACATCACCGGACGCGCTTCGGACATGTACATCTCGGGCGGCTCCAACGTTTATCCGCGCGAGATCGAAGAGAAGATCCTGACGCACGAGGCCGTTGCGGAGGTTGCCATCCTGGGAGTGCCCGACAGGACCTGGGGCGAGGTTGGTGTGGCGGTTTGCGTTCTCCGGCCGCAGGCGAATCTCAGCGAGCGGGAGCTCCTGGCGTGGATGGATGGCAAGGTCGCCCGCTACAAGCTTCCGAAACGGGTGTTCTTCTGGAATGCCCTGCCGAAATCCGCCTACGGCAAGATCACCAAGAAAGATATCCGGGCGGAACTCGAAGTCCGAGGCTGCCTGCCGCTGGACCACCCGACTCAGATCCCCGCCTGAACGTCGGCGTGCACTCTCCGCGCCGACGACGCGCCTTTTGCCGAATGCCGCCACCCACCGGAAGGGAAGAAATCATGGCTCAGGAACAGACGGTACTGGTGACCGGAGGTGCGTCGGGCATTGGTTTGGCGGTCGTCGAAGCCGTTCTGGCGGAGGGCTGGCGCGCCGTCGTGGCGGATCTGGACCCTCGGAACCTCGACCGATGCAAGGACTCTCTCGGGTCCTTCGGTGGTCGCGTGCGGTTCGAGTCGATGAACGTTGCGGACGAGCATGCGGTCACCCGAGTTATCGAGGCCTGTGAAGCCGAGTTTGGTCCACTGACAGGTGTCGTCAACTCTGCCGGCATCGGGCGCGACGTGCCGGCGCTCGAGACCAGCATTGAACTCTTCCGGGCAATGCTGGAGGTCAACCTGATTGGCAGCTTCGTGGTGTCCCGCGAGGCCGCCAGGAGAATGCGGGAGCGAGGGGCCGGATCCATCGTCAACATCGCGTCCGTCTCGGGCGTCATGGGCAATAAGGGGCGCGTCGCCTACGGCGCATCCAAGGGCGGCGTGATCACGATGACGAAGGTGATGGCGGTTGAACTGGCGTCGCTCGGCATTCGCGTGAACGCCATCGCACCCGGTCCGATCGAGACTCCGCTCGTCCAGGACGTGCACACGCCCGAGGTGCGGTCCGCCTGGATGTCGACCGTACCGCAGCGGCGATATGGTCAGCCGAACGAGATTGCCGGAACTGCCGTTTTCCTGCTCGATAACCTCAAGTCCAGCTACATCACAGGGCAAACGATCTGCGTCGACGGCGGCTTCTCGATCGCTGGCATTCTTGACGGCATGGCCGCACGGGGGGCAGCGCCCTCCATCGTGAGACAATAGGTCATCGGAACATGGTCGATCGTCTGAAGGGCAAAACAGCCATCGTGTTCGGGGCCGGTTCCTCGGAACCTGGCTGGGGGAATGGCAAGGCCGCGGCCGTGGCCTATGCGCGCGAGGGCGCTCAGGTGGCCTGCATCGACCTCGTACAGGGTGCCGCGGAGGAAACTGCCGCGATCATCACGCACGAGGGCGGGGTCGCCCTGGCGCTTGCAGCCGACGTCACGAACATGAACTCCATCGAGATTGCCGTGGACCGAACGATTGACGCGTTCGGACGGATCGACATTCTGCACAACAATGTGGGCGTTACCCATATGGGCGGCCCCGTCGAGCTCAGCGAGGAGCAGTTCAGGGCCGCGCTCGATCTGAACATCGGGCCGGTCTACCGGTCCGCCAAGGCCGTCATTCCGCACATGCTGCGGCAGGGTGGAGGCGCGATCATCAACATTTCGTCGCTCGCGGCCATTCGATGGACGGGCTATCCGTATTTCGCCTATTACGCCACCAAGGCGGCCGTGAACCAGGCAACCGTGGCACTTGCCATGCAATATGCCCGCAGTGGCATCAGGGCCAACTGCATCATGCCCGGCCTGATCGACACGCCGCTGATCTACAGGCAGATCTCCGGGCAATATTCCTCCGTGGAGGACATGGTGGCGGCGCGCAACGCCGCCGTTCCGCTCGGCAGGATGGGAACGGCGTGGGACATCGCCCATGCGGCCGTTTTTCTGGCCTCCGACGAGGCCCGGTTCATCACAGGAATTTGCCTGCCAGTGGATGGCGGGCAGAGCTGCGCCGTGTCGGAATTCCACTGAAGCATCGAAAACAGGCGGCAAGAGGAGGCAGGGATGGCGTTTGCAACCACGAGCGATCGTGTGCGGCTCTTCTATGAGGTGACCGGACAGGGTTCTCCCATCGTGTTCGCGCACGAATTCGGCGGGAACCACTGGAGCTGGGAGCCTCAGGTCGGCTATTTCTCCCGCCGGCATCAATGTGTCACCTATTCGGCTCGCGGCTACCCGCCGTCGGATGTTCCCGAGAGCGTGGAACAGTACTCACAGGCGCGCGCCGCTGACGACATCATCGATGTGATGAGTGCGGCAGGCATCGAGAAGGCTCATATCGTGGGGCTCTCCATGGGAGCCTTCGCGTGCGTGCATGCTGCGCTGCGCCATCCGGAACGCGTGTTGTCCGCCGTCATCGCTGGAGCAGGGTACGGATCCGAGAAGGAGCACCAGGAATCCTTCCGCAAGAATTCGGAGCAGGTCGCGAGAGGATTTGAGGAACGGGGGGCGGAAGGGTTCGCTCGTCTTTACGCAGAGAGCGCATCCCGCGTTCAATTCCAGGAGAAGGACCCGCGCGGCTGGGCATTGTTTGCTGAAAGGCTCGCGAAGCATCCCGTGCGCGGGGCGGCCAACACCATGCGCGGGGTCCAGATGCGCCGGCCCTCTCTTTATGATCTTGAGGATGCGCTATCCGCTATGCAGGTGCCTATGCTAGTAGTCGTGGGTGATGAGGACGACCATTCTATTCAGCCGGGCATTTTCCTGAAGCGGACCGTGCCTCGCTCCGGCCTCGTCATGTTCCCCAAAACCGGGCACACCCTGAACCTGGAGGAACCTGCCCTGTTCAACCGCATGGTGGCCGAGTTCATTGCCCAGGTCGAGGCTGGGCGCTGGGGGCCGCGCGACCCCCGGGCTGATCCCCGCCAGATCATGCGCGCGGATTGAGGGGTGGTGTCCCTAGCCCAAGGCACGGGAGGGCACACATGACCGGAACGGAGGCCAAGACAGGGCAGGAGACAACACGATGAGACATATTCTCCATCCGGGTGCGGTTGCCCCGGAGCGTATGACGGCCGTTGCCGCCGCGCCGGTTCCGCTGCGTTTCACGCTCGAGCCGGGCGAGGCTGTCGATGCGGCGATCGCCAAAGGATTCGCGGCTTCCGGCTGTATCGGCGGCATCGTGGCGTTCCAGGGCGGTCGCTTCGAAACCTTCCGATTCGTCATGCCGGCAGCATCCCCGGATGCGCTTCACGCGGCTTGGTACAGCGACACCTTCGCGCCCGCGGGCCCGGTCGAGATCAGGCGCGGCTGCGCCATCGTCGGAGAGCGTGACGGAAAGCCTTTCATCCACTGTCACGGTGTCTGGGCAAGCTCCGAGGGCGTCCAGATGGGCCACATGCTGGCCCCGGACACGGTGGTGGCGGAGCCGATCGAGGTGACGGGGATTGGCGTGAGAACCGCGACATTCAGGGCTCTGCCTGATCCTGAGACGAATTTTACCCTTTTCGAACCCGTGCAGGTGGGCGAACCCGTGCAGGTCGATGGTAGCCACCGAGTGCTGCTGACCAAGGTCCGCCCGAACGAGGATATCAGCCTTGCTCTCGAGCAGATCTGTTCACGACACGGGATCACAAAGGCCAGAGTCCATGGGATCGGCAGCCTGAACGGAGTGCGCTTCGCCGACGGGAGCCGCGTGGAGTCCCATGCGACGGAGGTTTTGATCCGGGAGGGCGAGGTGGAGCTATCCCACGACCGCCTCAGAGGCCCTCTCCATGTCGACGTGGTCGATCCGGATGGGCGGATCTTCTCAGGAGATCTCGTCCATGGTGATAATCCTGTTTGCGTGACCTTCGAGCTGATGATCGAGGGTGTCGCGTGACCAAAGCGTGTCGCAGCCTCACCCTGAGGAACGAGCTTGCTCGCGTCTCGATGGCGAGGAGTCTCTAGTACGTACTGGATTCTCCTTCGAGATGCAGGCTTCGTTCCCTGCTCCTTAGGATGAGGTCTTCGAGGCACGGCCTCGTTGCGAGCAGGACTGTGGTCCGTGTCGCAGCTTCATCCTTGCTCGTGCCGGTTCCGGCCTTTAGAAAATTCTAGGCGGGTCAGGTAAACGTAGCGCATTCGGCTTGTCTATAAGGGACGTTAAGCACGGCCCACATGTGCACGCGGACCGTGCCTTCTGGTTTGGGATCATCGATGTTGTAGAGGTATCTGTAAGGTTCGTAAGGTCTGACCCTGGCACTCCTGAGAAGTAAGCGTTCGGTCCGCTTCCACACTCAAGTGCCGACATTTGTTGAGCGGCCGGAAGGTGAATGTTTGACCCCAAGCCGACCTTCCGCTTATCGTTGGCGCTCGGCTATGGTCGATCAGTCCTGAGTACGACATCCCAAGCTGGGCCTTGGAACCAATCCTCACAGGTGACAATTATTGCTATCTAGCCAGTCGCATAACTTAATGCCCTCAAAATCTAGCCTGAACGTCTCCCTCACGCCCGAACTTGCCGCCTTCATCGCCGCCAAGCTCGCTACCGGCCGCTACCGCAGCGCCAGCGAGGTCGTCCGCGCCGCCCTGCGCCTGCTCGACAAGCAGGACCGTCGGCAGGAGCGCCTGGGCGACACGCCCGCACCGGACGGGAGCCATGCCGGATAATGCCACGGCGAAAGCACAGGCTGAGGCTGCCTGGCGGGAGAGCAAGCGGCGGTTGCAGGAGGTGATCGGCGTCACCGAACTATCACCCGACTTCCGGGCCCTGTTCGATGCCACTCCCAGGCCATTCCTGGTGCTCGCCTCAGACCTCACCATTGTTCCGCCTCGCTCCCGCCGCTCTGCCCGCGCGACCCACCTTCACCGCGTCAACGCCATGGCAGCGTGGAAAGTCGCGGCGAACGTCGCCGCTTGAAACTGTCACGCGGCCGAATTTGCCTCGATGTGCCCGGTGCGGGTTAACGTAACAACACCATCCAAGGCACTGACTCAATGTCAAAAGCATCCGTCAGTATTCCTGAATGAGTGCAACCGTTAAGTATTTGTTAACCTTACGCTTGGATGCGCCCTAAGCTGTCATCCAGATGCAACACCTTGAGTCAGTCATGAACTAAAGGAGTGTTCATGATTGACCCTAACCCGTCCGAACGACATCTTCACACAAGGTTCAGGTGATTCGTCGGATCGCCAATGCCTACGAACGAGTACCGTCTATTCTAAAAGAAATACGAACGGACCCGAAGCTGAGTAAGTGGCTTTAGGGAGCCGAGGATAGAGAACCAAACGTTCGAAGCAGTTTCTGGGTTGGGGCAATTATCAAATGTTTATCGTCGTTGCTTCGCAGCAATCGGCTGCGGCTGCCTATGTGTCTGAGTTCCAGCATGAGGGAATTCCCTCAATTGGACTGTTCTCCGATGAGTTCAAGACATGGCTTGACGATTCATCCAAGACCAAGTTCCAAGACGCTCGCGGCTTCCTGATCGACGAAGGCGAAGTGCCGCTTACGTTCGCGAGGACAATTCGCGAGCACACCCCGGCGCCGATCATCGCCTTCAGCGAAACCCGCTCTCTGGAGAAAACGCTCGAGTTGCTGACGGCCGGTATTGACGATGTGGTCCGTCGGCCAATCCACGTCAAAGAGATCCTCGCACGATCCGAGGCGATCTGGCGGCGCCACCGTGAAAGCCAGCCGGACCAGTCCACCGACCCCTTGAAGGTTTTTTTCAATGGTCAGGATGCAGAGGTCAACGGACAGCCGTTGACGCTCCCGCGCCGTGAGCTCAACATCCTGGAGTATTTCGTCCGCAATCGGGGGCGCTCCGTGAGCAAAGCTCAGGTCTTCCGTGCGGTCTATCAGGACTGCCAAGCGGACGTCTCCGAAACCGTCGTCGAAGGTCATATCAGCAAGCTGCGCAAGAAGCTGCGGATGCGCCTGGGCTACGACCCGATCATATCCAAGCGGTTTGAGGGCTACACCTATCTCGGCTGACGGATCACAGATCCTAAATCTACCAACAGCCACGTCTTTCCATCGTTCTCTTGAAGGTATTTTAACGAGCCAGCCCGTTAACTTCTCACAAGGAAGGATCTGGCACACAGGCAGGCGCCCTCCCAAAAGTGTAAGTAAATGGGCAGGCGTATCATCGGCATTTTGTTAGCCGACAGTGCTCCGCCCGTCATGCGTATCAGCGGGGGCTGAATATCCGTTATGGATGACCTATTAGTAGAGTTTCTCACCGAGACTGCAGAACATCTCGATACTGTCGACGTGGAACTGGTCCGGTTCGAGCAGGATCCCAACAACCAAGCCATTCTCGGCAACATCTTCCGCCTGGTCCACACGATCAAGGGAACCTGCGGGTTCCTGGGATTGCCTCGTCTTGAAGCGCTGGCTCACGCCGCTGAAACCCTGATGGGTAAATTCCGCGATGGCATGCCCGTCACCAGTGCGGCCGTCTCTCTGATCCTGACGACGCTCGACCGGATTAAGGAAATCCTTGCCGACCTCGGCCAGAGCGGAACAGAACCCGAAGGCTCGGATCGCGACCTCATTGAAGCTCTGGAACATATGGCGTCGGCAGAGCCAGCACCTGCTCCAGCACCGAGTACGCCTGCTAAGCCGGCCACGGTTGGAACGCTCGCCTTTCAGGTTCTTGAGCGCGAACTGAAGCCCGGCGAAGTGTCTCTCGATGAATTGGAACGCGCCTTTCAGGAGGCTCCCGGCCCCGAGGCGGCAAAGGCCACCGGCACTCTCGCCTATCAGGTACTGGAGCGGCCGCTGAAGCCAGGGGAGGTTTCTCTCGACGAATTGGAGCGGGCCTTCCGCGAAGCTCCTGGTCTGGAAATCAAAAAGCCCGAGCCCACCTCACTCGCTGCTCCCGAGGCGCCGCCACCCACAAAGACCCGTGCGGCCCCAGCGAAAGTGAGTTCGGACGAAGGGGAGGGTGGAGAGGCTTCCTCTGCCAAGGTGCAGACCATCCGGGTGAGCGTCGACACGCTGGAGCACCTGATGACGATGGTGTCTGAGCTCGTGCTGACCCGTAACCAGCTGCTCGAAATCGCCCGCCGCAGCACAGTAGACCACGGCTACAAGGTTCCGCTGCAACGGCTGTCTCAGGTCACCGCCGAGTTGCAGGACGGTGTCATGAAGACCCGTATGCAGCCGATCGGCAATGCCTGGCAGAAGCTGCCCCGCGTCGTACGCGACCTGTCGAACGAACTATCCAAGAAGATCGACCTTGTGATGCTCGGCGCCGACACCGAGCTCGACCGTCAGGTTCTCGACGTGATCAAGGATCCGCTCACCCACATGGTGCGCAACTCCGCCGATCATGGCATCGAGAGCCCGGCCGATCGGAAAGCCGCCGGTAAGCCCGAGAAGGGCACAATCCGCCTGAATGCCTTCCACGAGGGTGGCTCGATCACCATCGAGATCGCCGACGACGGCAAGGGGCTCAACTTTGCCGCCATCCGCAGGAAGGCTGTCGAGCGCGGGATTGCCTCCGAGGCCGACGTTGAGAAGATGAGCGAGGCGCAGGTCGCCAAGTTCATCTTCCACCCCGGGTTCTCCACCGCTGCTGCCGTCACCTCCGTCTCCGGCCGCGGCGTCGGCATGGATGTGGTCAAGACCAACATCGAACTGATCGGCGGAACCGTCGACATTCGCTCGGAGCAAGGCAAAGGCACCATCTTCACGATCAAGATCCCGCTGACGCTCGCCATCGTTTCGGCCCTGATCGTGGCCTCCACGGATCAGCGCTTTGCTGTGCCTCAAGGGGCGGTTCAGGAACTGGTGCGGGTTGGAGCCGGCTCCGACAACACGATTGAGCGCATCAACGGTACCCCTGTCCTGCGGCTGCGCGAGCGCCTGTTGCCGATTGTGCCCTTGGCCAAGGTCATGGGGCTCTCGGATCAGGAAGCTGCAAACGACGGCTTCGTCGTCGTGACCCAGGTCGGACGCCAGCGCTTCGGCATCATGGTGGACGGCGTGTTCCACACCGAGGAGATCGTGGTTAAGCCGATGTCCTCGAAACTGCGTCACATTCAGCTGTTCTCCGGCAACACAATCCTGGGTGACGGTGCAGTTGTGCTGATCATCGAGCCGAACGGACTTGCCCGTATGGTCGGCTCGGGCACGGAAGAGGGACAGCTTGGCACCGACGAAGCCCAGGATCAGGGCGGCCGTCGGGAAGACAGCACGACCACCATGCTGGTCTTCCGGGGCGGCGGGCAGGCCCTGAAGGCGCTTCCGCTCTCACTGGTCACCCGTCTCGAGACCATCGATGCCGCTTCTATCGAGTCGAACGGCGGACGTCCCTTGCTGCAGTACCGTGGCAAGCTCATGCCGATCATCCCCTGTGATGAGACCATGACCATCAAACGCGAGGGCAGCCAATCGCTGATCGTGTTCTCCGATGGGGAACTGACCCTTGGGCTCGCAGTCGAGGAGATTGTCGATATTGTCGAGGATCATCTCAATATCGAGCTTGTCGCAGACCGCTCTGATCTCATTGGGTCCGCTGTCATCCGGGGTCGCACAACCGAGATCGTCAACGTCGCTCACTACCTGCCGCTCGTTGCGGAGGCCTGGATGCGCTCCTCGCCGGCGACACGCACCAGCAAAACGGTTCTGCTGCTCGACGGGTCAGCCTTCTTCCGTGACACGCTCGCGCCGGTCCTGAAGGCCAGCCACTACAAGGTGGTGACGGCTGGTACCGTGAAGGAGGCCCTGCAGGTCCTCTCGTCGGGAACCCAGATCGATGTACTGGTCAGCGAGATCGACAACAAGGGACTCGGGTTCGACTTCATCGCCAAGCTTCGTGCCCTGCCGGGTTATGCCCAGCTGCCGGTCGTCGGCCTGACGGTGAAGCACGATCGCGAGACGATCGAGCTGGCTCGCAAGCTCGACATCTCTGAACTGGTAGCCAAGATCGACCGCCGCGGGCTTCTTAACGCCCTCTCAGAAGCCACCAATGCACTGGCACAGGCCGCATAACCATGACCGCTTCCGCCATCTCCTCCCTTCATGACGTCACGTCCTCTGCAGGCAGCGTCGAGTATGTCACCGTCCTTGTTGCCGGTCAGTTGCTTGGGCTGCCGATCAGCCGCGTCCATGATGTCTACCTGGTCAATGACATCACAGCCGTGCCGCTGGCTCCGCCCGAGATCGCCGGCCTCCTGAACCTCCGCGGCCGTGTGGTAACCGCAATCTCCCTGCGCCGGCGACTTGGGCTCAACGAGGCCGCTGGCGTTGACCGTCGGATGACTATAGGCATCGAGCATCAGGGTGAAGCATTTGGACTTCTCGTTGATGACGTCGGGGAGGTGCTGCGCTTCGACCCGGTCGACCTCCAACCCAATCCTGTGCATCTCGACCGCCGCTGGGCCAGTTTGTCCAAGGGCGTGTACCAGGTCGACCGCCGTCTTCTTATCATCCTGGATGTTGATGCGGTGCTGGAGTTCCTTGCCGAGCAGAGAGCAGCTTAGTGCAGGGAATCCAATCCAGATCCTGAACTGTTCCTCCAGGAACGAGACAATCTAAATCCCCAAGAAACTTCTGAAGCGCCGCCCCGATACCTCGGGCGGCGCTTTTGCTTGTCATGAGGTCACAATGCCAAACGTGAATATTCGCAGCCTCGCCGATTTCAAGGGTTCTGTTGCAAAGGCGCAGCAAGGATGAGGAGGGAACAGGTGCCTCATCGTGCGCCTATAGGGCGAGCAGGTCAAACTGCTCGGCGAGAGATCGCTGCGAACGGCAGGCATACTTCGCCTGTCCTTTTCGCATCATGTGGATCATCTCAATGCAGTCCCGGATCGCTCGAGCGGACGCCATCGACTTAAATCCGAGCATCGGTCGAACCCGGCATTTGATAGCACGATGGTCCTGCTCGATGCGATTGTTGAGATAAGCACTCTGCCGAATCCGGATCGGCTTCGGATTGCGCCTCGATCCGTCCTGGAGCCGGCTTTCCGCATCGCAGGCCAGGATCGCCTCGCGGTTGGTCTGGCTGCCGTCGATCACAATCCGCTCAGGTCGTCCATGCCGCTTGAGTGCCTTGCGCAGGAACCGCTTGGCAGCAATCAGGTTGCGCCGCTCGCTGAAGCAGAATTCCACGGTGTTACCATTGCTGTCGATGGCGCGGTACAAATACATCCAACGCCCGCGGATTTTGATATACGTTTCATCCACATGCCATCTGCCGGTGACCAGGCGCTTGCGCCGATAGAATTGCTCGAACAGGAGCGGAGCATAGTGAACGGTCCAGCGATAAATGGTCGTGTGATCAACGGAGGTGCCGCGTTCCGCCATCATCTCCTTGAGATCGCGCAGGCTCAGGCTGTACGCCAGATACCACCGGACACGCAACAAGATCACCGATCGATCGAAATGACGGCCTTTGAACATCGTGCACCCCCGGAATGTGTCGGAGGCGTAAGCCGAACTGGGTTATTGAAGGGTTTGCAACAGATCCCTCAAGACCGCCTCTGGTCGCATGGTTCGCAGTATCGGCATTAGGACGATGTATGAACTGAAAGGACACGGGCTGATCGTGCCCGCAAACAGCACATCGGTATCCACCCACTACCGCTTGAACCCATCGCCCTGCAGTAATCACGCAGGCGAGATCAACGATTGTGCCTCTCAGGGGTAGAAACGACAGACGAATTCTGGTATTGAACCTGCCCCGCGGGTCTTCCGTTCGGTTCACAGCCACAGCCAGAGGAGGCGTTACATGTCCATGCGACTTTGCACGTACGAACGCGCCGCTCTCCTCGTCATGACTCTCGCTGCTGGTGGCTCCCATGAAACCGACCGTGTTCCCTCTGCCCTTCGTAGGGTTCGCCTTCCGCTTTGAACTTCTTCGCGTGCCGCGCAAGCCCGCGAACGATCACAAGCAACCCGTACTGACCTTCGACTTTGTCGAGGCGCTGAAACGGGATTTCAGCCCTCACATTCTGCGTGACATAGGCGTCGACAGAAGCCGGACCGATTAGCGATTTGGCTGAATTGTCTTCTCTGATGATCGCGCTCGGAACTGATGATGTGCGCCGCCACACAGTGGTGCTTCGCGCATGCATCTACAAAGATCTTGCGATGCCGGAACACATCGCAAGCGCCCTGGTGGGAGGTCTGGTGCTCAGCCTCCTGCCGGGGCAATCCTGTTTATGCACAGACTAATGTTGAACCGACGAGGCACTTGGCGTATTATCTTGCCGTGGTGTTGCAACCGGCATCACAACAATTCGCCCTGACAGTGAGCTCCGCACGGCTAACTCTGTCAGGGCGTTTTCGTTTGAGCAGCGTTGACGGAATTGCGTCTGCTGCCTATCTCCCAGGTGTGGTGTCATTCCCTTGGACCACGAACGCCTTGGTCGAGGTTTCCAAGACAGCACCTCTGCCAAGGCGTTCTTTTGCGTCTCGCCGCCTGCCGCGCGTACGCTCTGCCCCCGATCTCACATGATGCGCCGACTATTCATTCCGCTCGTGGATCGAGCGCGCATGGGCATGTTCACACCCTTCGTTATCGGCTCCTAGGAGGATCAGTGACCTACTTCACCAATGCCAGCCTTCGCCTTCTCGAGACGGCATCAACGAAGACCAACACCGAATTCTCGCCGTGGTGGCTGGCGCTGAACGGGGGATTGGCCAAGCGAAAGCTTCCCGAAGCCCGCTATGGCGAGGCTCGGGATTACTACGAGACCGGCCATTCCCCGGAGACAGCAGCCGACGATATCGGCGCCATAACCGCTGAGGATCCCCAAGGAGTTCGATCGTAGGGCTTAGCTTTCTCCCGCGCCGGCCCGTGACCATTTCCCGTCGCGCTGCTGGATTAGGTTCGGTGAGTACCTTCACTCCGCCGGGCGGGGCTTACCGTCATGTGGTCCGAGCGGACGCATGGGTGCGTCGTCCCACCAGTCCTCACGAAGTTCGCGGAGTTCGGGATTGACCGGATAGATGATGCGGTTCTCCGGCTTGTTTGGCTCGCCTACAACAAGGAGCCGGACTGGCTCGTCCGTATTGTTGAGAAAGCTGTGTGCAATCCCAGTCCCGGCGGGGAAGCCAACTCCATCACCAGGGGCAAGCCGGAAGAGTTCGCCATCGATCCAGACATCTGGAGTTCCCTCGATCACATAGACAAACTCCTCTTCGGCGCTTTCGGCGTGAGGAAGAGAGGTCCGGCGCCCTGGCGGCAGGAGTTCATGGTGAATGCCGAGTTTTGTCAGACCAAGCGCCTTCGAGAAGGGAGAACCGATACTCCGACGCTCATTCGTGCCGCGGAGTATAACTGTGTCCTCATTCTGGATCTCCTGATAGTTTCGGATGAATGTGGGGCGTGCAGCTTGTGGCATGGTCGACCTACCTGGCGGGTGTCTGGGTTCTCTGAACTATCATCTGGACGCCTGCGCGTCTGCCATTCATATTTCTGCAGCCACCATGACAGAAAGTCATTCTCAATGGCGCATTGAGTCCATTCAACGTAAAGCATTACCTCCGGCGTAATCGACCCGATGCCGCGTCTTCTCCATGGTCCTCATACTGGGATTGCCCCAGGCCACCAGGAGACATCTCATGACCGACGCCACCTCAATCGCCAACCGCTACATCGCTCTCTGGAATGAGATCAATGCCGACCGCCGAGGGGCACTGCTGGCCGATCTCTGGACCGAGGACGGGACTTATATCGATCCACTCATGCAGGGCAGGGGGCGTAGCCAGATTGACGCCCTCATCAGCGCGGTGCACGAGCGCTTCCCCGGCTTCCACTTCGCGCTGGTCGGCCAAGCCGACGGTTACGGCGACAGGGTCCGGTTCTCATGGCAGCTCGGCCCCGAGGGCGCAGACGGGCCGATCAAAGGTACGGACTTCGCCACCCTGGACAATGGGCGCCTGAAGGAGGTCGTGGGTTTCCTCGACCAGGTTCCGGCGGGCGCCTAGTCCTTCGATACCTGAGACGTCACAAGGCTGGTCCCGATTGAGTTCGGGTCAGCCTTTTTCTTTTTCAGTTCTGATCACCTGCCAGTCGGCATTTCTCAATCCCCAGAAGAAGAATCTCGACGGTGCGGGCTCGACGCAGGGTCGATCGAACCGCAACCCACCTTTACCGGCACAGCGTTGACCGGAGGATCCCATGACACATGACTTCAAGCTCGGGAACGGGCATCGCACCCGCGCGCTTTTGCACGCGGTCTCACTGATTAAAGCCCAAGCCTGCAAACCCCTGTACGAGCGTCACTCTCGCCTTCTGAGCGACATTGTTCATTGCGCCTTCCAGATCGGAACCATCGCCTCAGAACGCTACAAAGGTTTCGACGAGTTCACCGTCGCAGGCTTGACCGAGAACACCTCCGAGCTGGAGATCGGAGCGCTGGCAAGCCACCTGCTCGGATATGTAGAGATCGCTCACACCGGTTCTGTTGCAACCGCGCAGCAAGGATGAGGAGGGAACAGGGGCCTCGTCGTGCGCCTATAGGGCGAGCAGGTCAAACCTGCTGGTGATGAGCCTAACATCAATTTCCACCAAAAGATCATCGAGATCTCAGGCAACCGGGAATTCGCACGCCTGATGAACAATGACTTTTGGCGGTATAATCGGATCCTCTACCGGGTGCACTGGGGCCAGAAAGATGGAAGGGACGGGGAACGCAACATCGAGCACGTCCGGATCTTTGAGGCAATTCAGTCTGGGGACGGTCCTTTGGCCGAGTTGTTGATGCGCCGCCATGTGCAGAGCACCGGCGTTGTGATTAGGGAGGCCCGGCAAGTCAGGTATGGTCGCAGGGCTTCGGATAAGGTCTGAACCCTGTTGGAGAACGCTGTCCGGGGAGAATTAAGCAGTATGGGAAGCCGGCATTCGCCAATCTAGGCGCAAAGGCGGGCGTGACGATCAGGAGCGGTTAAGGTATTTATTCAATTTCCAGTCCTAGGGCTGGGCTTTTCCAAGTTGGGTTTCCCCAATTCCGCCTGATCCCACCTGATTGCGGTTATGCCGTCTCCTCGGAGCCTCTCATGACGTTTTCCGCGTCCGTCTCTAGCGGTGTTCTGCTCCTTTCCGGAGGCGCAGCCGAAGACAGCGTCCAAGTACGGTACGACGAGGCCGGGCGCGTCATTGTTACATTGAACGGAGGTAATGTTCCCGTCGATGGGGGATCAGAGCCCGTCCTGTCGATAGACGCGGTAGGGCTCACGACCGCCCCGCTAACAATCCTGGGATCTGCTGCAGGCCATGCTTTCGTGGTCAAACCTGTGTCTGGTTCTGGGATCACTACCCTCGCCGGCGGGTCTGGAGTCGATAGTCTCACCATCGTTCAGAATGGCGGAATACCCCATCAATTCTATGTCGAGGGTATCGAACAGATCATCGGAAGTTCCATCGACGATCGTGTTTCCCTGGGAGATGCCGGAAACACCCTGACGATCACCGGCGTTGAGGTGCTGACCGGCGGGGCTGGTACTGATCTGGTCACCCTCAGCAGCGACAATGACACTATCAAGCTAACCGGGATCGAGAGTGTCGACGGTGGGGCAGGAGGGGATCTCGTCGTCTTAGGTGATTCCGGGGGCACAATCGCCATCAGAAATGTCGAGTCCCTGGTGGGCGGATCGGGAATCGATCATGTGATCCTCAGTGAAGGAGATGACACGATCCTCATGAGAGGAGTCGAAACTCTCGATGCAGGGGCAGGCAACGATACGATTAGGCTGGGGGGTTCCGGCAACACTCTTACGATCCTGAAGGCTGAGACCATCATCGGTGGAGGATCCAATGACATCGTGACCCTAGGGGATGGCGGCAACCTGGTGGCCGTGAGCCAAGTCGAAACGCTCATTGGTGGGGCTGGTCTCGACTCGGTTGCCCTGAGCAGCGGCAATGACACGCTGACTGCGAGCGGCGTCGAGAGCATCGATGGCGGGGCCGGGATGGACGTCGTGTTCCTGGCTGGTGCCGGGGGCACGGTCACTGTCAGAGGCGTCGAGGTTCTGGTCGGCAGCACTGGGATCGATCACGTCATCCTCAGCGAGGCCGATGACACCTTCATCTTTAGAGCGGTCGAGACCCTCGATGCGGGCGCCGGCAACGACGCGATCAGCCTGGGCGATACACCCAACACGGTCACAATCCTGAACGCCGAGACCATCATCGGCGGGGCATCATCCGATACCGTGACCCTTGGCGATGGCGGCAACGTCGTAGCGGTCAGACAGGTCGAGACACTCATCGGTGGAACTGGGACTGATCGGATCACGCTTAGCGGCGGGGATGACACCCTCTCCCTAACCGGGATCGAGTTTCTCGATGCTGGGGCTGGCAGCGATGTCATCACCCTTGGGGACCAGGGCGGCGCCGTCACCCTGCACAATGTCGAAATCCTCTACGGCGGCAGCGGCGTCGATCAGATCACCCTCAGCGATGGAGACGATACCCTCATCACGGTGGGCATTGAGACCCTCGATGCTGGCGCGGGGAACGACAGGATCAGCCTCGGCAACCGCGGCGGCACCTATACGATCCTGAACGCCGAGACCATTATCGGCGGAACGGGCTCGGATGTTGTGACCCTTGGAGGCGACGGCAACGTGATGGCCGTCAGATTGATCGACACGCTCATTGGCGGTGCCGGGGTTGATCACATTACTCTGAGCAGCAGCAATGACACGGTCTCAGCCAGTGGCATCGAGAGCATCGATGGAGGGCTGGGCGACGATAGCGTCACGCTCATTGGCTAAGGTGGGATTGTCGCAATCCGCAACGTCGAGACGTTGATCGGGAGTGCCGGCGTCGACGAGATTACACTGAGTGAGAGCAATGACACGCTCACTGCGAGCGGCATTGAGAGCATCAATGGCGGGGACGGGGTTGACGTTGTTCTATTGGCTGGTGCCGGGGGCACGGTCACTGTCAGAGGCGTCGAGATCCTGGTCGGCAGCGCTGGGATCGATCATGTCATCCTCAGTGAGGTGGATGACACCCTCATCTTTAGAGCGGTCGAGACCCTCGATGCGGGCGCCGGCAACGACGCGATCAGCCTGGGCGACACATCCAATACGGTCACAATCCTGAACGCCGAGACCATCATCGGCGGGACTAATTACGATGTCGTGACCCTTGGCGATGGCGGCAACGTCGTGGCCGTCAGACAGGTTGAGACACTCATCGGCGGGGTTGGGACTGATCGGATCACGCTCAGCACCGGGAACGACACCCTGTTTATGACTGGGATCGAGTTTCTTGATGCTGGGGCTGGTGACGATACCATTACCCTTGGGAACCAGGGAAGCGCCGTCACCCTGCACAATGTCGAAATCCTCGTCGGCGGCAGCGGCGTCGATCAGGTGTTCCTGAGCGATGGCGACGACGTCCTCATCACGGTGGGCGTTGAGACCCTCGATGCTGGTGCGGGGAACGACAGGATCAGCCTCGGCAACCGCGGCGGCACCTATACGATCCTGAACGCCGAGACCATTATCGGCGGAACGGGGATCGATAAGATCACCGCTCACTTAGGTTCATCGACGATCAACGGCGGTCTCGGCAACGATACCATCACGGGTGGCGGAGGACGAGATCTCTTCGAGGGCAAAGCGAGTGAACTCGACGGGGACGTCATCACGGACATCGAGAATGGCGAGAGCATCCGGATCACTACTGGCACACTTCAGGGCGCGTCACTCTCCGGTGAGACGCTGACATTCCGGGTGGACGATGTCGACTACGCCCTGACGCTCAAGGGCGCTACCGGGGCAATCGCGCTCTCGGGCAATACGATCATCTACAATGCGAGTGTCCCGCAGGTTTCGTCCGTCGCCGTGCCTGCCAATGGGACCTATAAGGCCGGGGATACCCTGGACTTTACCGTGGCCTTTACTGAGGCGGTGGTTGTCAGCGGGGTCCCCAGCATTGCCCTTGTTGTCGGCTCGAAGGTCGTCGAGGCCTCGTACGTTGGCGGTTCAGGAACAGGAGCGCTGACCTTCCGCTATGTCGCGGCAACCGGAGACCTGGACGCGAACGGCATCGCAATCGGAGCCCTGGCCCTGAAAGGCGGCACGATCCAAAGCTTGGGGGGCCTGGACGCGGAAACGATCCTTAACGGGGTCGGGTCGACCGCGCACGTGCTCGTCGACGGGGTTGCTCCAGAGACAACGATCTCCGCGGGCCCGCCGGGCACGTCACCGAGTTCCAACGCGGTCTTCACCTTCTTATCCAGTGAGCCGGGCGCATCCTTCCAGGTCAGCCTCGACGGATCGAGCTTTGCCGCAGCCTCGGACGTCTTTTCCATCACCGGCCTCGTCGACGGCAGCCATACTTTGGCGGTGAGAGCAATCGATGCCGCCGGCAACATGGACGCGACACCGGCCACCTATACCTGGACCGTCGATGCCGCTCGGCCAAAGGTTCTTAACGTTGCCGCTCGCACAGCAGCCGGCACCTATTTGGCCGGGGATCAGATTGCGATCGCCGTGGAGTTCAGCAAGGCCGTCATGGTGGATACAAGTGCAGGCCTACCAACGCTTGCGCTCGAAACTGGCCTGACCGACCGCTTCGCGTCGTTCGTGTCTGGGTCGGGGACGAATATCCTCGTCTTCCATTACACGGTGCAGCCAGGCGACCTGTCAGACGATCTGGAATATCTGGAGAGTGGCGCTCTCCGTTCGAACGGGGGCGCCATCGTCGGCCTTTCGGGGAACAGCGCCGACCTTACGTTGCGTGCCCCGGGAACGTCGGGATCGCTGGCGGCCAACAGCAACCTTGTCGTTGGCGAGCGGCCCGTTGATCCCGGCCCGGTGGACCCGGGCCCGGTCGATCCAGGACCAGTTGATCCGGGGCCGGTTGATCCCACCCCGACCGAACCTGATCCTGTCAGGCCTGACAATCTTCACGTCATCGGCAGTGCGTTAAATGACGTTCTGACGGGCGGAGGAGGAAACGACACGCTCTCCGGCGGCGCAGGGCACGATCGCCTCGATGGCGCCGGCGGAGCTGATCTGCTGATCGGGGGAACCGGCAACGACACCTATATCGTCGACTCATCCGGCGACCGGATTCTGGAGAGTGTGAGAGGCGGCACGGACACGGTGTACAGCTCCGTGAGCTTCAGGCTTGGATCGAACGTGGAAAACCTCTTTCTAACGGGCAAGGCAACGAGCGGCTATGGCAACTCGCTCGCCAACAAGCTCCACGCTTCGAGCATCGGAAGTCTCCTGGACGGAAAGTCAGGGAACGACGTCCTCACCGGGGATGAGGGCAGCGACCGTCTCTATGGCTCCTCAGGGAACGACAAGCTTTATGGTCGCGACGGAAAGGACCGGCTTGACGGTGGATCCGGGAATGATCGCCTTTATGGTGGAGACGGCAACGACACCCTGAACGGTGGCGCTGGCGACGATGTACTGTCCGGTGGCAAGGGCGCCGATCAACTGCTGGGCGGCGCCGGTCGAGACGCCTTTGTCTTCGACACCAATCCCGGCAAGGGTGAGGTCGACACGATCCGATCGTTTAGTGTCGGCGCGGATACGATCTGGTTGGACCGGTCGGTCTTTAAGGCGCTCGGCAAGCAGGGAGCGCTCGGCCTCGACGCGTTCACGTGGGGTAAGGCCGCATCTGACGCCAACGATCGCATCATCTATGATATCGCTAAGGGAGCGTTGTACTATGACGCCGATGGCAGTGGGGCCGGCAAGGCGGTCCAGTTCGCCAAGATCGATAAATGGCTCTGGCTCAGCGCGTACGACTTCAAGATCATTTAGGGCCGGTAGGGTATCGCTGCACTATTAGGAGCCGCGCGGACGATGTCACGGTAATTTTTGGGCAGCGGCTTTCAGCTTGATAGTTCGGGCATGAACCAGTCTGTCAGCTACAAACGTCACCGCTTCCCACCTCAGATCATCGCTCATGCAGTGTGGCTCTATTTCAGGTTCCCTCTGAGCTTGCGACTGGTAGAGGAGATGCTACTCGAGCGCGGCATCATCGTCTCGTATGAGACCGTTCGCCGGTGGGCTCTGAAGTTCGGGCCAGACTACGCCCGTCGCCTCAAGCGTAAACGGCCGAGCCGCCGTGACGTTTGGCGCCTCAACGAGGTTGTGGTCACCATTGCTGGCGAGAAGCACTGGTTGTGGCGGGCCGT
Organism: Microvirga lotononidis; assembly: GCF_034627025.1. Classification (NCBI taxonomy): domain Bacteria; kingdom Pseudomonadati; phylum Pseudomonadota; class Alphaproteobacteria; order Hyphomicrobiales; family Methylobacteriaceae; genus Microvirga; species Microvirga lotononidis. The sequence goes on from NZ_CP141050.1 coordinate 593,864, forward strand.
TGATCAGGACGGCTATGTACTTGACGAGATCGTCCAAAGCCGGCGCGACACCAAGGCGGCCAAGCGCATCCTGAAGCGGCTGCTGAAGAAGCAGGGCTGCCCGCCCCGCCGATTGATCACCGACAAGCTGGGCTCCTACGCGTCGGCCCGGCGTCAGATCATGCCTTCAGTCGAGCCCCGCGCTCACAAGGGCCTGAATAGCCGGGCCGAGAATTCGCACGTTCCATTGCGAAAGCGGGAGAGAGTGATGCAGGGCATTCGGTTTGTGGGAGGCCTGCAGCAGTACGTCAGCGTGTTCTCCGCTGTACGAAACCTCTTCGTTCCACCCCGCACCCGCCGCTCCGCCCTTGCTACCCATCTTCACCGCCGCACCGCCATGGCGGAATGGAAAGGCGCGGCCAACCTCGCTGCCTGAGTGGCTCAAGCGGCGAACTCTGCCTCAATGCATCCGGTCTTGGTTAAAGTGACATCGTCGGCAAGTGGTCTTCTTCATCGGGAACTCCCTAAGGAGGCTGTACGACGGTGGGATGGAGGCCGACATGCCAGAGTAACTTAAAGCTCTTGTGCTCCAGCATGAGGAGACATATTCCCCGTAGGGCACGCCCTTTGCGAGGGCACCTCTGGATGATGGGATTTTAGATGACCGGCAAGAACGTCACGCGTGCTGATCTGGCGCAAGCCGTGGCCTATGCCCTCGGCCTGCCGAAACACGAGGCCGTCGTCCTAGCCGAGCAGGTGCTGACCGAGATCTGCGATACGCTGGAGCGCGGGGAGAACGTGAAGCTGTCCGGCTTTGGCAACTTCGTGGTTCGGGAGAAGGCGCAACGCGTGGGCCGCAATCCGAAGACCGGCGTTGAGGTGCCGATCGAGCCTCGGCGGGTTGTGACCTTCACGCCATCCCACAAGTTGAAAGACCATGTGAACGGGCAGACTGCCGGCACGTGATCTAAGTCGGACGACTGGAACACAGCCGTTCCTGTTCGATGGACGGATGAAAGGTGATGGTGTCCGGCGAGAAGAGCAGGCGGACAATCGCCACCCAAACGCTGGTACCATCGTCGTGCAGCCGAAGGAGCGCCAGCCCGAGCATAAACGATGAGTCCGAGCCTCCATTCATTAGGGATCGAACCCTAGGGGCTACGTTGAAACGCGCGGCAAGCATTCGGGGATGCAAGGGACCTAAATCACTTGGGTTCTATAAGCTTCCGTTCCGCGAAAACGCCGCGGTTCCTCGACAGAGGCCACGATGTGCCTATTTCCACCCCGTCGGAGAATGTATGGGACGAAATGATATTTGAAGGTTTCAAAGCAGAATACGTTGAGCTTCCCGAAGCGACTCTTCGTGTGCGCCATGGTGGCTCAGGTCCCCCACTTTTACTCCTTGCGGATGAACCAAAGTACGGTGCTGTTGCACACGCGTAGGCATCGATAGCGGCCGTGGGCACCTGCGGCTGCTCTTCATCGGATTGCTGAGACCCAGGGCCGGAGCCCTGGATGTCCATACCCTGATACTGACTTCAGCCTTCAGGGCAAGCGCCCTTCCACCCCATGAAAATGCATATCGCCGCTTGACGTATATTATACGGTGGCTGTACGTACAGTATACTATACGTAGCCAGAGCCCGAGCGGGAGCCGGGCTCCAGGGCGCAGTCCACCGATGCGAACAAGGAGGCAGTTGCATGAACAGAATGACGAAGCTGACGTTGGTCATCGGACCATCCCTAGCGGTGCTTGCAGGAGCTGCTGTCGCCCATGATCATGCGGTCTCCCGTGGCCGCCTCGTCTTTGCCGACCACGAGCAGCCGAAGGTCAGCATTCTCGATCTCGACAGCGGCGAGGTGACCCATGACTTCGAGATGCCGAAGCCGAATCCTGTGCTGGCGACGACGGAGGATGGCCGCTACACCGTCATCAAGGCAGGCGACGATGCCGGCACCGTTCGCTTCCTCGACACAGGCCTGACATACGAATCCCATGGTGACCACGCCGATGTCGAAAAGGGTGAGGTCAGGCTGCTCGACTATACCCTGCGCGGCGACAAACCCGGCCATGTCGTCTCGAAGAATGGTTGGATTGCCGTGTTCTTCGATGGTCACCGGCCGTGGGAGCGGGCGAGCGAACCAGGCGCAACCTTCGTCAAGCTCGATACCCTGAACACGGCAAAGCCGACGACGCGGAGCTGGAAGAGCCCCGCGCCCCAGCACGGCATCGCGTTTGCGCTCGGCGCGGACGAGTGGCTCGTCTCTACCCATAACGAACCCTATGCCAGGGGCGACCAGAAGGCGAGTTCGCGCTCGAACGGCTTCCGGGTCGTCAGTGGCGAGGATTCGAAGGTCGTGTCGTCCTTCGACGACCTGTCTGATCCGCAGAAGTCCTGCAAGGAGTTCCACGGCCATGCGTCCCTCAACAACGTCCATGTCTTCGGCTGCGCGCAAGGACCGGACGATGACGCCAAGGCTGGCGGCGTTCTCGTTTTGCGGAAGGATCACGGCCAATGGAGGGCCCGCCGGGTGGCCTATCCGGACAATCGTCGTATGTCTACGATCAAGGCCCGTGAGGGCGGTCAGTACCTGATCGCCAACTATGGCAACAAGGGTCCTTACGATGCCTTGATCCGCATCGATCCTAAGGCTGCTACCCTGAAGACGGAGGACATCTTCCAAGTCCCGGATGGGCAAGCCGTGTGCCAGTTCGAGGTCGCATCCAATGGCAAGCGCGTGGCCAATCTCACCGCTGACGGCAAGCTGAGGATCTACGACAGCTCTCCGGCATGGAAGCAGGTCGCTCAGTTCGATGCTGTCCCGGCCTTCGACTGTGCGTACGGCGCCAGGACGCCTACGCCGTCTCTCGCGATTGTCGGCGAGAACGCCTTTGTCAGCGATCCCGTCAACAAGCGCATTCGAGAGTACAGCCTCGGAAGCCTCCAGCAGGGTCTCGATCTCCCTGTCGAGGGCACGCCGGCCAATCTCGCCAATGGAGGGGGCGGCTAGCCTATCCCTTGCCAACCCGGATTTTTGTCCTTAGCTTGCCGGCGACGGTTCCTCACCCGAGGATCAAAAGGGAACGCGGTGCGGCGATCATTCGCCAATGCCGCGGCTGCCCCCGCAACTGTAAGCGGAGAGCCTTCCACACCAACAGCCACTGGCGCGGCCTCGCGCCGGGAAGGCCGTGGAAGGCGACGACCCGCAAGCCAGGAGACCTGCCGTCACAGTTTGATTCCCTATCGCGGGCGGGGATGCCCGAGGAGGAAGCGTATGAACCTTGCCGTTACGGCGCCTCTCGCGCATCAGGCCCATCTGCGCCTGTCAAAGGTCGTACTCTGTCTTGTCGACACCCCGATCATTTCATCCCTTCTGATCGGAGACCGAGCCTATGACAGTTGCACGCCTGCCCTTCGCCATCATCGCCCTGGGATGGATGACCATAAGTGCTTGCGCTGAGCCTACGACGTATCCGCTGACGATTGAGAACTGCGGCGCGAAGGTCACCATCGAGAAGGCGCCCCAGCGGGCCGTCGGGCTTGGTCAGAACAGCAGCGAGATCATGCTGATGCTGGGCTTGGCCGACCGAATGGCCGGCACTGCGGTCTGGGTTTCGCCCGTGCTGTCCCAGTTGGCCGCCGACAACGCCAAGGTGCAGCGGATCGCCAACAACACCCCGACCTTCGAGGCCGTGGTCGCACGCCAGCCCGATTTCATCGCCGCCCAGTTCCTGACCACGGTCGGGCCGCAGGGGCGCGTCGGCACGCGCCAGCAATTCCTCGACCTCGGCGTGCCGAGCTACATCTCGCCGACCGACTGCGCCGTCACCGACAACACCCGCTCGGACGGCACCCGCAAGCAGATGCTGACCATGGACCTGCTCTACCAGGAGATCGACGAGCTCTCGCGCATCTTCGACGTGGCCGACCGCGGGCAGGCTCTGATTACCCAACTCAAGGAGCGAGAGGACACCGTGCGCCAGCGAGTGGCCGGCAAGGCCAAGGACGTCCGCCTGATCTACTGGTTTTCCTCGCCCGATGTCGCCGGCGATGCCTGGGTGGCCGGAAGGAATGGAGCCTCCGGCTACATCACTAAGGTGATCGGCGCGCGCAACGTCGTCGACTCCGAACAGGAATGGCCGCTGGTGGGCTGGGAGACGATTGCCTCAGCCAATCCGACCGTGATCGTGATCGGCACGATGGACCGTCGCACGCAAGGGGCAGACGATCCCGTCGTGAAGAGGAAGTTCCTCACCACCGACCCGGTCGTGAGCAGGCTCGATGCTGTCGAGAAGGGGCGCATCGTCGAGCTAGATGCGCAGGCGATGAACCCGACGATCCGCACGATCACGGGCCTTGAGACGGTGGCGGCTGCCCTTGAGCAGTACGGACTTCTCAAGTGAGGCGATCCCACCGCAGGGCATGGGTGGTCGGCATCGGGGGCGTCGCCGCGGTTCTGGCTGCGCTTGTCGTCGCGATCGCCGCGGGCGTTTCGATCGGCGAGATGACCATCCCCATGGACACCATTGTCACGGCCGTGACCAACCGCTTGGGTCTGACCAATGTCGCGCTGCCGCGCATCCAGGAATCCGTGATCTGGGATTACCGCCTGTCACGGTCCCTGGTCGCGGCGTTCTGCGGAGCGGGCCTAGCCTTGTCCGGAGCGATCCTGCAATCGCTGCTGCGTAATCCGCTGGCTGAGCCCTACGTGCTCGGTATCTCGGCCGGGGCCTCGACAGGGGCGGTTGGCGTTATGTTGCTCGGGTTCGGGGCCGGCGCAGTCTCTCTGTCGATGGGAGCTTTCGCCGGGGCGCTGGCCGCCTTTGCCTTCGTCGTCTTCCTGTCGAGCGGCCGCCAGACAGCGGACCGGACGATCCTGGCGGGCGTGGCGGCCTCCCAGCTCTTCAATGCGCTCACATCCTACGTTGTCTCCACATCCGCCAACGCAGAGCAGGCGCGCAGCGTCATGTTCTGGATGCTCGGCAGCTTCGCAGGGGTCCGCTGGCCCGAGGTGATGCTGTCGGCCTGCGTGGTGGCCATCGGCCTCGCCGTCTGCCTCTGGCACGCTCGGGCACTCGATGCCTTCACCTTCGGCGAGGACGCGGCCCGGTCTCTTGGTATTGCCGTCCGCAGGGTTCGTGTCGTTCTGCTCCTGTTCACGGCACTGATGACGGCCACCATGGTGAGCATGGTGGGGGCGATCGGCTTCGTCGGTCTCGTCATCCCGCATGCCGCGCGCTTCGTCGTCGGTCCCGGGCACATCCGGCTTCTGCCGGCCTGTGCCCTAGCCGGGGCCTTGTTCATGGTTCTGGCCGACATTGTGTCGCGGATCATCATCGCCCCACAGGTGCTGCCGATCGGCGTCGTGACGGCGCTCGTCGGCGTGCCGTTCTTCTCCATCATTCTCTACCGCTTGAGGAGGGCCGCATGATCCTCGGAGCCAAGGCCGTGCGCTGGCTCGCCGGCCGCAAGGTGATCGTCGACGACGTCACGGTCTCGGTTGAGCCGGGCCAGACGCTTGGGCTCATCGGACCGAACGGGTCCGGCAAGTCATCTCTGATCCGGCTACTGGCAGGACTGAGGGCTCCTGCTTCCGGCGAGGTTGTCCTCGAGGGCAAGCCGATCGCTGGCTTCGGCCGGCGTGAGCTTGCCAGACGGGTGGCCGTCGTCGAGCAGCATTCCAGCACCGACGCCAATGTCAGCGTCCTGGACGTCGTCCGCCTCGGCCGCACCCCGCACCGCTCCGCGCTGTCGCCCTGGACCGACGAGGACGACCGCATCGTGGCCGACGCTTTGGTGCGGGTCGGCCTCGCGGATCGTCGTGAACAGTCCTGGCACACACTGTCCGGCGGCGAGCGTCAGCGGGTGCAACTCGCCAGGGCTCTGGCGCAATCGCCCGCCATTCTCATTCTCGACGAGCCAACCAATCACCTCGACATCCAACACCAGATAGAGCTCATGCGGCTGGTCACAGAGCTGTCGCTGACGACCATCGTGGCGATCCACGACCTCAATCTGGCGGCCCGCTTCTGCGATGCGATCGCTGTACTCGCCGACGGCCGCCTCGTCGCATCCGGCGAGCCCGCCGCCGTCCTGACGGAAGAGCTGATCGCCAACGTCTTCGGCGTTCGCGCCCATCTCTCGACGTCTCAGCAT